>JANNUT010000073.1:0-81567 GCA_031395565.1 Acidobacteriota bacterium
ACGCCCGGAAACAACACCCGAGAGGCGAGCCCCTCCGACTCGGCCCGCGCCCGCAGCGACTCGCCGTATCCACGTGTCACCTCGCCCGCAAGACAGAGGGTCACGTTGGGATAGTGACGAAGCAACGGGATCATGGCGTCCAACAGCACCGCCTGCCCCTTGACCTTCTTGATGGTTCCTACCGCACCCACGAGCAGCGTGTCTGCGCCTACCCCCAGGCGTGCACGAAACAAGTCTCTTCCACCGCCGGCGTAGCGATCGAGATCGACGCCATTGGGGATGACGCGGACTTTGTCGCTCGGAGGATTCTCTTTTTTCAACGTGAAGTCGCGCACCGCTTCCGAGTTGCACACGATCCGATCGACGAACCCGTTGGTGAGACGATACCCCAACAGATGCAGCGGCCGGTCTTTCTTGATGGCGCGGCGCGTGGTTACCACGCTCCACGGCCCACCCATTCGAGCGGCGAGCATGCCGTAGACATCGGCGTCGAATAGGAACGTATGCACGATCCCGATCTTTTCGCGCCGCACGATGTCGGCCAGTTGCAACAAGGTCCTGATGCGGCCGGGCGTGCGCAACGCGCCTTGGATTCCGAGCTCATGCACGACGATCCCCTCGGAGCGAAGCAGCGGGCCGTAACTTCCGGCAGAACCGAGCACGGCGACATGCGGCACCGCTCGGCCTCTTGTGTTGAGGCCGCGGGCCAAACTCACGACGGCAAGCTCGGTCCCGCCGGGACCGAGGCTGCCTGTGATTAGCAGAATGCGAACAGGCATCGGGGGATCATAGGGGTTCGCCGCAGTTCGCGGGCATTCGTGACTTCAGGGCCGGTCTCAGCACGTTCACGAATCTATGTCCGGTTCTCGAAACCTGCGAGCCCGGACCGGTTTGCGGGGCTCCGGCCCCGGCGGCGGGCGGCTTGATCGAACCAGCACTGCCCGCGGCCGCGTGGGTTAGTGGGTCAAGTGTGCCTCGAGCGTGAGCGTCGCCTTGAGTGCTCGCGAGACCACGCAGTTGAGCTTGGCATCGGCGGCAATCTCTTGGAACTTGGCAGCATCGATCCCAGGGATCTTGGCTGTCAGCTCGAGATGAACCGTGGTGATCGTCCAGTTGCCGTCGACCTGCTCGAGGTTGAGCGTGGCCTTCGTGCTGAGCGACTCCGGTGTGAAGCCGGCCCGTCCGAGCATGGCCGACGTGGCCATCGTGAAACAGCCGGCATGGGCTGCCGCGATCAACTCTTCGGGGTTGGTTCCCGAGCCATGATCGAAGCGGCTAGTAAAAGAATAAGGTGTGTCGTTGAGTACATGGCTATCGCTGGTGAGCGTGCCACGCCCGCTTTTCAAATCGCCCAACCAGAGGGCGGAAGCCTGACGTTCCATGTGCTGCTCCTGAATGGGCGCTCAGCGCGCCGTGTGTAGCCGCCATCGACGGCAAGATGTTGAGGGAGTGCCTAGACCGGTGTCGCCCGCTGCGCTGGGTCGATTTGCGAGACCACGAACCGCCGCTTGCCGGAGGGCAACGGCGAGATCTCGCTGACTTCGATCAGGTCAATCTGTAGTCCGCCGCCCAGTTGGCGATTGAGCGTCTCCAAGATCTCGGCCCGTTTGCGCAGGTCCCACGACTGGCCCGGCACGATCTTCACGGTGAGATGATCGACACGTTCCTGAATCACTTGGAATTGCGCGACCGAGCGGTCGAATGGACGCAGAGTCAGCGTAAAGAATGTGCCGCCGAAAGCACGGCCATCGGGAGTGACGATGACATCCAAGACTCGTCCGTCGACCGCCGTGAGTTTGGTCCACGAGCGCCCACAGGCGCAGGGCTCTACCGAAAAGCGCCCCGTGTCTTCGATCCGGTAGCGGATCATCGGCATCGGATAGTTGTCCAGATCGGAAATCACCAATTCACCTGGCGTGTCGATCGAGTGGGGCGGAATAGTTTCGACCCACAAGCGCATGTCCATCAGGTGTAGCCCGCCCCCTTGCGGACAATCGCTGGCGATCATGCCGAACTCGCGCGATGCATAGCGATTGCGGACTGCCGCACCGAAGTACTCTTGCAGTTCCTCTCTCACCGGCTCGTACAGCGCCTCGGCCGAGGTGTAGATCACGCGGACGCCAAGCGCGCGGCAACGGGCTTTCCCAACTTGTCGCGCGAAGTGCAGCAGCAGCGACGGATATGCCGAGATAGCCCCCGGCTTGAAACGCGCCAACGCTGCGTAGTACTCGCCCACCTTGTCGAGCCCGACACCGTAGGCGGAGAGGAACAGCTTGTTGGTGAGCTTGTCGTACCACTGCGCGGCGCGCGATGGTTTGGCGTCGAGCGACGCACCCCACAACGTGGCCATGCGTGTGCCGGGCTCGATCCCGTCCCACTCTTCTGTCAGCCGTCCCGCGGCGCGACGCCGATCTTGTGTTTCGGTATCGAGCAGAAACCACACGTTTTTTCCGGTCGATCCACCGGTAGAGTTGAAGCTGATTCGACCTCGCGCCGATTCGCGCGACAACAACGCGTCGCCTTGCTGGTTGATCAGGTCCTTGGTAAGCGCGGGGAGTAACCGCACATGCTCGGGCGCGGTGAAGTCTCCCGGCTTGGCGCTCAGCCGGTCGAGTTGTTCAGTCCAATACGGCACCGTCTTGTAGGCGTGCTCGATCAGCGCCTGCATCCGCTTGAAGCGCCACGCTTGCAGTCGCTCGGGATCCCAACGCTCCATGGCGCGAAACTCGGCTAGGTACTGTGGGAAGTGACGCTTGCTGCGCCACGCCACGGCCCGATCGACGAAACTCGCGATGGGATGTCGCAGGCTCATTCTTCCGCCCCCGGCGGGACTTCACCGCCCGGTTTGACGAACTGGCGATACAGCCAGATCGCTTTGATCGGCAATTCCATATAGCCGTTGCCGCGATTGCGTTCGACCTTCAGCGCGAAACTCGTCACCCATGGCAGTGCCGTGGTGGCGCCGCGGAAGAAGCTGGTCGCGCTGATTCTCCCAATCCGGTCAGGGCTGGTGCCGATGTTGTTGTTGGGTTGCTTGGCCCGGCTGGGCAACGTGGCGGACCAGTAGCCGCACTCCGTCAGAAGCTCAAACGCCTGATCGCAAGTGCCGCCATTCGGCCAGCACATGAAGCGAACCGGCTTGCCCGTCATCTCTTCCAACGCCAGGCGCGAGCCTTCCAGTTCCCAGCGCAAGCGCGAGCGAAACGCCTCGGGAGACTCGGGCACAGCGACGGCTGGACACTCGGCACGGTAGCCGTCGACTTGACGCTCCAACTGCCGTCGCCAATCGGGGCGCTGGAAGAAATCGCGACCACCATGCTCCGCGGTGAACGCGATCAAGTGTGCCGACAGACTGGGATCGGGTTGAACCGACGGTGACGCGAGCGCGAGCTTGTTTTGATAGATCGGCGCCCCCCAAGGCAGGTCGTCGACCGAGATGCTCTCGAACCAAAACGGCTTGCGCTCTGGAAACGCATTCCACCAGGTGGGGCGCAGATGCCGCAGCTTGAGGTCGGGGTGATGAAAGTCGATCACCGTCTCGCTGACCGGCAGCCAGGTATGGGTACGGCCGTGCGACTGCACATCGAGCACGCCGCTTTGTGCGACCTCGCGCAGCTCGGCGCGATTCATGTACCCGTAGAGGCTCAGCTCGCTTTCTCTCACTCGCCCGGACCAGACATCCTCGATCGTTGGGCGGACGCTCTCATCGGGTTGCACGAAATCGGACGGCACGAAAACGGTGCCCGTGAATCCGTACTTCTTCAGGAGCGGTGCTGCGTAGACCCAATTGTCGAGGTAGCCATCGTCGAACGTGAGCACGATCGGCTTGGAAGGCAAGCCGGTGCCATGCTGCAAGTGTTCGTACAACTGCGTGAGTGTCACCGTGTGATAGCCGCGACGCTTCAAGTATTGCAAGTACGCTTCGAACATCGGGGGCGGGCACCACAAACTGAAGCTGCCAGGACGGCCGGCACGATCGCCCGCCACGCTGTGCAACATGACGACCGGCGTCTTCTTGGGGTGCATGCGCCAGAGCGCCGCGTGTGCCAAACCGGACGCAGCCGCGACAGCACCCAGCGCAAACGGCCCCGCGCCCGTTGCTGCGGCAACGGCGGCACCGAGGCTCGCAACCATTCCTACGCCGAGTCCTTGCGTCAGCGCGCTCATATCTGCCTCGCGCTGGTTTCGGTGGACGGTACACGCCGCGCCGGATTTCCAAACACGGCTTCGTGTTCGGCAACATCACGCAACACCACACTACCGGGGCCCACTTTGCTCCACGCACCCAGAGTTATTGCTGGCACGATCGTCGCGTTGGTTTGGACTTCAACGCCCACACCCAAAGAGACACGGCCTGCGATATTCACACCCGGCGCGACGGTCGAGTAGTCCCCCACCACGCAATCGTGACCCACCGTCGCGCCCAAGTTGAGCGTGGTGTGCTTGCCAATTCGCGTGTCGAACGCGATGCACACGCCGGCATTGACGATGGCCCCGGCGTCGAACGTGACGCCGGATGCGGCCTGGGTCGAGGGATGGATTGCCTGAGCCCATGAAACGCCCAGCGGTTCGAGCTGCCCTGCGAGAGCCTGTTTGGCGCGCGCTGACGCCAACGCCAAGATCACCAGTGGCCGTTCGTGGACGCGTTCGACGAGCCATTGCAGCGGGCCGAATACAGGCAGGCCGTCAACCTGCGTCCCGTGACGCGCCGGATCGTCGTCGACGAAGCCGATGACATTCGGAGCGTCTAGCCCTGCGGCGCGGCGTGCCTTCAAGATCTCGAGCGTGCCACGGCCATGCGCCCCCGCGCCCACCACGATCAACAGGCCGGTCACTGCGTCACCCGCTCGGGACTGTCTTGCTTGTCCTTTTGCTGCTGGAGTTCGGCGCGGCGCTGCTTCCAGTAGTCGGCGTCGGCAATTTGATTGCTGCCCGCCAGCACCGACGGGATCGTCATGACGATCGCCTTGAGGTCCATCCATAACGATAGACGTTCGATGTACTCGACATCGCGCTGGATTCGCTCCGGCCAGCGGATCGAGTTACGACCATTGACCTGAGCCCAGCCGGTAATGCCGGGCCGCACCAACAGGCGTTGCCGTTGGAATTCGTCGTACAACTCGGCCTGATACGAAAGCCCTGGACGCGGTCCGACGATGCTCATGTCACCGCGTACGACATCGAAGATCTGCGTCAACTCATCCAGGCTCAACTTGCGGATCCACTTGCCGACGCGCGTGATGCGGTTGTCGTTGCGCTCGACCAAGATTCCTGCGCCCTTGTGCTCGGCACCCAGGCACATCGAACGAAACTTGGTCAGCGCGAATGGCACACCGTTCTTGCCCACACGCTGTTGGCGGTACAGCACTGGTCCGCCGTCTTCGAGTTTGATCAGTGCTGCGATCAGCAACATCGGCAGACCGAAGACGGCAAACACCACGACCGCGATCGACAAGTCGAGCGCGCGCTTTCCAAAGCGTGCGTAAAACGAGGCGAGTGAGGCTTGGATCTGCGGATTGGTCATGAGCTACCGGAGAACCGTTTTGGCGACCGTTACCGGAAGTGCGAGCGGTGCGTTGGGAAAAACCACCATGCGGCCACCGTCGGGGTGACGTTGTTTCAGCGCTGCCACGACGTCGTCCCAGGTTTTCGCGTGAGCGTAACCGGGCCAAAACGACTTGCGCACATCGAAGGTGGAAACGCTAGGAGCGTAAACAATGGTCTCGCGTCCATCGAGGTAGCTGCGCTTGACGGGATCGCGATACAAACGCATCCCGGGGCCATGCAGGCTGTGATGACCGCGACCGTGCGGACAGGCTGCCGTCACGATCACCGTTCCACCCTCGCGCACCGGCGCTGGATCGCATCCGCGGTAGGCGTTGAAGGCATTGCCAACCTGCAGCATCTCGCCGTCCTTCGGATAGGCATTCAAGACGCACGCATCGGCGCCCGGCTCGACCGTCACCGCGTACGCGCGACGCGCCAGTGTTACTGCAGCGCGATGAGCGTCGATCGGATGACCATAGAAATATCCCAGCGGTTGTCGGCGACTGCCGGGCACGATGTTGACCACTGCTTGCAGCCCTGCAGCAAGCGCGATTTCCTCCATCTCGGCGCGCGCACGATTGCCTTCGACCACACCCAGCCCTGCGCCCGATAGACCCGTCACCGCCGGCCGGTGGTTCATCTCCAGCGTCTCGATACCGGCAATCCCGGGCAATACGATCTTGCCCCCACCGCCAAACCCTGCGTACGGATGCGGCAGCACACAACCGACCGCGAGTTTTATGTCCGCTTCGTAGAAGCGCCGGTTGATCTTGATCGGAATACCGCTCTTGGACACACCCAAGTCGATGAGTCCTTCGT
Source organism: Acidobacteriota bacterium (assembly GCA_031395565.1). Taxonomy (GTDB): domain Bacteria; phylum Acidobacteriota; class Polarisedimenticolia; order J045; family J045; genus JANNUT01. Next base: position 6,367 of record JANNUT010000073.1, read on the forward strand.
ACGGATGATGATTGATGACGTCGCAGCGATTGAGCACCGCTTCGCCCACCTTCGAACGCAACTCGTCCAATCGCATGGGCGCATGACCGCCCAGCGCAATCACCACGGTGACGCGCTCGGAAGCGATCCCGGCCGCTGCGAGCAAATCGAGCAACGCCTCCAGCGCGGGCGCGGCATCGGCGGGTCGCGTGATGTCCTCCACTGCAATCGCAGCCGTTTGCGAACCCCGCGCCATCTCGCCGAGTAGCGGCACGCCGATCGGGTGGGCGAGAGCCTCACCCAAGGATGGTCCGCGCTCATGATCGTTGATGTCGCAGACATCGACCTTCCATCCTGGGGGCAGCGGCAGCGTGACGGTTCTTTCCTCGAACCAGGCGCTCCAGCGCAGCTTCACCGCACTCATGCGCGCACCTCTTGCGGCGCGTTCGCATCGACCGCTGCCGTGCGAGGCCGCAATCGTGCAGGCTGACCGGTAAGCACCGCGAACTCGGTGAGCAGCCGATCGGCGAGATCGGCGCGCTGATAGCGTTCCAGGATGTAACGCTGACCGCGCATTCCCATGGCGTCGCGTTCAGCGGGCGAGAGCGCGGCGATCCGCTGGATCGCTTCGGCCAACTCCTGCGGTTGCTCGGGCCTAACGGTAATGCCGCAACCCGCGGCATCGACCAGCGTTTTCATTTCGCCTTCGGCCGCAACGATCACGGGACGTCCTGCGGCAAGGTAGTCGAAGATCTTGTTGGCGAGCACCATGCGCTGAAACGGATGCGCCCACGTCACCACCACACTCGCACCACCGCGCCGAATCGCTTCGAAGGCCGATTGCTTGGGGACTGCGCCTTCGAAACGGCACTGACTGAGTCCTTCGTGCTGCGCGCGTTGGATCAGCGCCTCGCGCTCGTCCCCATCGCCGATGAAGCGAAAACAAATCGATCGATCGTCTTTCAGTTGCGTCGCAGCGTCGAGGATTTGCCCCAAACCATTCCACTTGCCGTGCGCACCGCAGTAGACGATTTCAAACGGACCGGCTTCGCTGCGCGCGGCGGCGCCACGGCGCGCTTCCTCGACCATCCAGTCGTCCACACCGTTCGGCACGAACAGCAGCTTTTCGCGAGCTTGGCCTTCGGCCTCGAGTCCATCGGCGATCCCTTGAGTAACGGCCACACAACGTGCTGCGCTGTCGTAGAGATAGCGCGCGAGCCCGGAGGCGAGACGTGTTGCGAGGCTCTCGGGTTTCAGGATTCCGGCCACGACCGCCGACTGCGGCCACAGGTCGCGCACTTCGAAGACGAACGGGACGTTGCGCCAGTGCGAGGTGACGACACCCGGCAGCCCCACCAACAACGGCGTGGTGGAGGCGTAGATCAAGTCGGGCTTGCCGCCCTTGAACAGCCCCGCCAACGCCGCTGACACGGCGTAGCTCCCAAAGTTCAACAGGCGTTTTTTGAAGCTGCCGCGAATTCCTGCGTAGGACCAAACGCGCAGCAGCCGAATTCCGTCGACGTCTTCCTCTACGGAAAACTTGCCGCGGTACTGATCTGGAACCGTGAGCGTCTTGTGATTGACGGCGCCTGTCACCACCGTGACCTCGTGTCCGGCTTGGGTCCACGCGCGTGCAAACTGATACGGCCGCGAGCCACCTGGCTCATGCGGCAGATTGAAGTACTGCACGAAATACAGAATGCGCATCGTGGGGTCAGCTCAGCCGTATGAGTTGGGCACCGCCAGGCTCGAGCGTGCCGCCGATCTCCCGGCGTGTCGCCTCGAGAAACCTGCGAAACGGACCTTCATGATTGTCGACGTCGTTGTAGGGCAAGAAAGTCTTGCCGGCGGCGCCCGCTGCCACCGTCGCGGGCAGCAGAGCTTCGCGCGCCGCCACAGCATCCACCGTTACCGGGTTCTTCGAGGCCAGCGTCATACCGGGCCGAGCGCACAGGTCTGGGTGCGTGCGCGAACCCCAGCCAATCCACTCCGCCGTGACGATGTGCAGATCGGGCATGCGCACAGTGCGCATCCAGTGCCCGAGCGCGCCGCCGGTGTGATGAAAGTCGAGTGCGTCTTCTTCGGGGAGCACACGATGCACGAGCCGGCGAATCGGCGACACTCGTTTGTCGGCCCAGCGCCACAGACTATGCGAGCTCTTCAACCCGATGTAGTGCGTATTGCAAAACCCTTCCGGCTCGGGCCCGTGAAAGCCACAGGTCATGTCCACTAGCCCCATGTGGTTTTTTACGGCCGCCGTCACACCACCGTAGCGGCTGTGGTAGTTGATCGACGACACATTGATGAGCCGCAATGGGCGGCCGCTGAGTTTTCCAGCGTGGAACACACCGTCCTTCAGGTCGATGACATCGCCGCTGACGGGCGAGGTGAACACCGGCCACGTCATGGCGCACTTGTTGCCAGCCTCGGTGACATGGCACTGATCGAGTTGCCAGCGATAACCATCGCCAGCACCTGGCGCCAAGACCTTGTTTCCCCAGCCGGCGTCGAACTGCCATGGCTCGGGGTTGGGTCCAGCGTCATGCCAGTGCGCTTTGCCGACGCGCGTTTCGCCGCGCGCGCGAAAAAACCCCACGACACCATTGAGATTGAAACGGCCGTTGGGCGTCTCGGTGGTCCAGCCGCGCGCGTCATCGTCGCGAAAGTGATGGTTATCGGCGACGATCACCTCGCCCGCGAAACCACCGGGGCGCGCCAAGATCGCTTCGATCAACGCGACGAGCACGTCGGTGTTGGTCATGCCTTGGGCGTGCCACTGCGAATTCGGCTTGAGCACCACAACATCGTCGCGGCCGATCAGCGATTCGACACCACCCCACGCATCGAGCGTCGCTTGTGCATTGCGCTCGGGTGAACCGGTCTTGGCCAGCGTGACGCGCGCCGCGGCAACCGCATCACCGGTCGCGGGCGAATCGCCACAGGGCTTCAACACGTCGCTGTCACCGTCGTCACCGCACGCGGCCGCCGCCACTGCGGTGAGTCCGCTGAGCGCCAAGAACCGGCGGCGATCGGGATCATGACCAGGGCGTGACATATTGGCCTCGTCAGTAACTCAGACCTTGGCATGCGCACGCTTGCGTGCGACGAACGCCTCGATTCGGCCAAGGCTCCCCAGGTTCTCGAGTGTGATCTCGTCGTTGCCGACCTTGATCGTGTACTTGTCTTCGATGAACGCGACGAGCTCGAGGACACCTGTGGAATCGATCACACCGGTTTCGATAAACGATGTGTCCGCACCCAGCGGGCCCCCTTCGTAGAAGAAGTTGTCGCGGATGAACTGCTCGACCTCCTGCTGAATCGTCACCATTGCCTCCGTAGTGTCACTTTGCATTGACGGCCGTGCCTCCTGCCGTTCGCTCTGGGAACTGCTCTGGATGGTAGTCGTAGGCAGCCGCCGGGCGCGACCAAGTGTGCGCCAGAACCTGCGCCGAGAGCATACCGATGAAGGCCATGTTCTCGCGTTCCCCCAGCGTGCTGCCGGCCAAGGCCTTGTCGCGCAGCGTTTGTGCGCGCACTGGGTCGAACAGCCCCAGTTTGGCGACAGTCTCACGGCTCAACATCTCGATCGCCAACTCGCGACCGAATCCGCTGCAAAACGAACGAACATTGGGTGCGGTATAGGGGCGCTTGCGCCGCCACAACACCTCGGGCGGAACGACATCGGCAACCGCGCGGCGAAGCAGGTGCTTTTCCTGTAAGCCCAGCATCTTCAGGCTGGGCGCGAGGCGCTGACCAAACTCCACCAAGCGATAGTCCAGGAACGGATACCGGCCTTCGACACCGTGACCGAGGCTCATCCGATCGCCTTGCGAGGCCAGCAGATGTCCCGCCAGAAAGACCTTGAATTCCAGGTACTCGGCTCGCTCCAAAGGTGTGCGCGCCGCGAGCGCGGACGCGAAATCGGCCAGAACATCGGCGGCAGGATCGTAGCCTTGCAGGCTGCCTCGGAGCAGTTCGCCGTAGAAGGCGCGGTTGCGCGCGCCGTTTCGCCACGTCGGCCGATGACTGAATCCGGGATCGTCGATGTCCTCGATGCCTTCGCGGAAGAAGGCCTCGAAGAAAGCTCCGGCTCGATCCTGTGCACCGGGCGCGAATGGGTAGAGGCGGTGCAGCAGCGCAGGCCGCAGCTGCGAACTCGGACGCCGTGACCACCAGGCGCGGATCTTGGTTTCTTTGAAAATGTCGTAGCCGCCGAAAACCTCGTCGGCGCCTTCGCCGGTGAGCACCACCTTGATGCCGCTCTGGCGTACCAATCCAGCCAGCAGATAGAGCGGCACCGGTGCGGTGCGCATCAACGGCTTTTCGGCCAAAGCCACGACGGCGGGAAAGGCGTCTGCTATTTGCTGGTAATCGACCTCGATCTGATGGTGCTGCGTACCCAAGGCGCGCACGGCGATTTGTTGCTCGGCGCGTTCGTCGTAGTCCTTGTCGGCGAAGGCAACCGAGTACGTCTCGAGCGGCGCATCGGTAACGGCACGAGTGATCGCCACCGCCGCCGTCGAATCGAGACCGCCCGACAAGTAGGCGCCGACCGGCACATCGGCTCGCAGCCGCAGCTTGACCGAATCCTCGAGCAGCGTGCGCAATTCAGCGATCGCCGTCGTCTCATCGCGAATCTGCATTTGCGGCGACGCGGGTTCGGGCAAGTCCCAATAGCGCACCACGCGTGGTGCGCGGCCCGGCTCGACGATCAACAGATGACCGGGCGGCAACTCGTGAACGTTCTCGAGCACCGTGCGCGGCGCGACAGTGGTCCACAGGGTGAATGCTTGATCGATTCCCTTGGCGTCGAAGCTCGCAGGCACGCCGGCAGCCAGCAGGCACTTCAATTCCGAACCGAAATACAGGCGCCCGCCGCGCTCGGTCCAAAACAGCGGTCGAATGCCAAGCCGATCGCGAGCGATCAGCAAGCGTTGGCGCTTGGAATCCCACAGCGCGAACGCGAAGAACCCGTTGAAGCGTTCGACACAAGCGTCGCCCCACTGTTCGTAGGCATGAACGACCGTCTCGGTATCGCTCTTGGTTCGAAAGCGATGACCGAGTGCTTCGAGAACCGGCGTGAGTTCGAGATAGTTGAAGACCTCGCCGTTGAAGCTCACCCAAACCGAACCGTCTTCGTTGCACATCGGCTGATCGCCGGTCGACAGATCGATGATCGACAGGCGCGCGTGCGCCAGGCCGCACGGTCCATCGCGCCGCAAACCGAAACCGTCAGGCCCGCGATGACGCACTGCGGCGATCATTGCGGCCAACTCGTGCGGTTGCGGCACGGCGTCGCCGCGGCGGTCGAGAATCCCGGCAATACCGCACATGGCGACGGGCTCCTTCGGAACTACTTCCAGCCTTCCTGGTTATCCAGGAGCTGGTCTTCGGGAACCGGGCGCAGCGGCTTGGCCGGCGAGCCCATCACGATGGTCTTGGCCGGCACATCGCGCGACACCAGTGAACCCGCAGCAACCAGCGCATCGGCTCCAATGGTCTTGCCCGGGAGTACCGTGACGTTCGCGCCGATGCGTGCGCCGCGTTCCATCGTCACGCCCTTGTGATATTTGAAGCGGTCTTTGGTGCGACCGAGGAAGTTGTCGTTGGTAAACGTCACCTCGGGAGCGATGAAACAACCCTCGGCGATCGATGAGAGCGCTGTGATGTAGGCCTCGGTCTCGATCTTGCACCTGCGGCCAATGCTGACTTTGTTCTCGACCGTCACCCCGCGCCCGATGATCGTCATCTCGCCGATCGTTACGTCTTCGCGCACGGTCGCTTGATCGGCGAGCATCACCTTTTCGCCAATGACGGCGCCTCGATAGACGATGACATGTGCGCCGACCAAACACGCGTTCCCCAGCGTCAGCGGTGGCAACTCCCTGATCGTGGTTATCGCCGACGCGGCGGCGCGCATCGGCGTCTTGCCCAACACGACGTGATCGTCGACGCGGCAATCATCGCCGAGCACCGTGTCGGCGTGAATCACGACATAGCTGCCCACCTGGCAATTCTTGCCGAGCTTCACGCCTTGGTGTACGACGCAGCCGTGACCGAACGTCGTGCCTTGACCAACCTGCGCTGTGGGGTGAACCACACTGCTACCAAACCCCGTCGTGGCGGTACTCACAGTAAGACCTCCAGAGAACTCATCTGGATGGGTGCCCCACCCTTGTCCAGCGAGCGTTGCGCCGCTTCGAGCATCCTGACGACGGTCAGACCGTTCTGACCGTCGCTGCGCGGTGTCTTGCCGTCGCGGATACAGGCCAAGAAGTGCTTGGCCTCCACTTTCAGTGGTTCTTCGAGTTTGATGTTGGGAATCAGAATGTCGCCCGAGCGTACGGTGAGGTGTTCCTCGTAACCCACCGCAGCCGGAACGCGATCTGCGCCCTTGTCGTAAACGCGCACCTTCTCGGCCGACATGTCGTCGAACACCGCCATCTTCTTGGTGCCGACGAGCACGATTCGACGCGACTTGTGCGGATCCAGCCAGGAAACGTGGATGTTGGCCATTCGTCCATCGTGATAACGCACGTTGGTGAACACCACGTCATGAATGTTGGGCTGCAAATATGCGGCACCCCGCGACGAAACGTCGGCGATGTCGGTGCCCAACAGAAACGCCGCCACGGAGAGATCGTGCGGCGCAAACGACCACAAGGCGTTTTCGTCCTTGCGGATCGTGCCCAGGTTGACTCGTTCACAGTAGACGTAGCGCGGCTCACCCAGCGTGCCGTCGTCGATCAACTGACGCAGGTACAGCACCGCTGAGTGATAAAGCAGCAAGTGGCCGGTCATCAGCACCTTGCCACTTTTCTCGGCAGCGGCGACGGTCGCTTCCGCATCGGCCACCGAGAGCGCCATTGGCTTTTCGACCAGGACGTGCTTTCCGGCATGCAATGCGGCTTGCGCCAACGGTGCATGCGAGGGAGACGGTGTGGCGATGACGACGGCGTCAACGTCCTCACACGCGATCAACCCTGCACCATCCTCGAACAGTTTCAGGTTGGGGTAGCTGCGCCCCAAACTACTGCGCACCTCTGGCCGTGCGTCGGCGACTGCCGTGAGTTTGCACTCCGGCACACTTGCGAAGCTGCGCACGTGGTTCATGCCCCACGCGCCGGCGCCGATCACGCCGATCCGAGTCATGACGCACCTCTTCCCTGGCGAGGTGTGAGCCTCGCTCTGTAGCGACTCGTCACCCCTTGGTTCACGCCTGAACCCGGTTGCGCTCCAACCAAGCCAACAGCTCGGACTTCTTGTAGCGTAGCGACGAGGTGCGTCCCGAACCCACGCGGTAGGCCGGAAGCTGCTTGCTCTTCGTCAACTCCCACAGCTTGGTGCGGCCGATCTTGAGAAACTCCTGAGCCTCACGGCTGGTGAGAATCTCTTCCTCGCGGTCGATCATTTCGGTCGTGGACATACGCGGTATCTCCCTTCCTTGTTGTTGCCGGAGCGGGCAGCTCCGGACTTCCCCGTTGATAGTTCGTGCTATAAAGCCCTTCCCTTCCGAAGAGCTAATTCGTGTTCGTTGCTGCGACTCTGCAAGCCCTGGTTCGGAACGATCGAGAAACGCCACTCGAGGTGGCTGCCGAGGCGTGGCCTGCGCTGATCGAACGCGCCGGCGATACCGACTCGCTCGGATTGATAGCGCTCGCTGCCGAAGCCGCTGGCGCGCCGGTTGCGGTACAACGCGAACTCGACTTGCACCTCACCCGCGAGGCGCGTCATCAAGCGCTCTGTCTGGTAGAGGCGGAACGGCTTTGCGCCGCGCTCGCTGCAGGCGGGATCGAGTCGGTGGTACTCAAGGGCGCGGCCTTGGCGCGTACCGTTTACCCTCGCCCCGGAGTGCGCACCTTTCGCGATCTCGACTTGTTGGTGCGGCCGGCACAACGCGAGGACGCACATCGGCTGCTGTTGACGTTGGGCTACCAAGACGCCGTGCCGCCAGCGCTGGTCGAGGTTTACCGCCGTCATCATTTTCACTTCATTCTCGAAGGCCTTGGTCGTCCGCGCGTCGAATTGCATTGGAGTCTCGTACGCCCCGATGAACCGTATCGGCTCAGCGCGGACGATCTTCTGCACGAGGCCCAAGAAATCGCCGGAATCAATCGATTTCCGTGTCCGCATCCCGATGGCCACGTGCTTCACGTCGCCTCCAGCTTGCTGCGCAGCGGATTCACCGAGCTCAAGCGGCTGATCGACCTCGACCGGCTGATCCGAAGCGGGGCAAGCATTCGTTGGGAGCGTGTGGCTGGGCTGGCGAGTGAGCGTGGCCTTTCCCCTGCGTTGCGCCTGAGTTTGGACCTCTGCGCCGAGCTGCTGGGCACCGATGTCGGTCAGGCGACTGCCGCCATCGCCCCGCTGGGGCCGGTTCGCCAGCGTCTCGATGCGATTGGGGTGCGGTCGTTCCCCTGGCACGATCCGCCCGCCGATTGGCGTCCCGTTCGTCACATCGTTCGTTACTGGCTGCTGCAGCGACGCTTGCATGTCGTCACACAGTTCATCGCCAATCCGCGGTTCGAGCGCGCGCGCTTGGCTGCGTTGGGCACACCGTTGTCGCGCAGGCTCCTGGTCACCGGCAAACGTGCGGTGATCGCGGCTTGGTTGGCCGCATGGCAGGTCGGTTTGGTGTCGGCGCCAGTTCATCGCAGCCGCCCCTAGCTCTGCCGCTTCGCGGTCCACGACTGGACCTCGGGCGGCAAATAGGGCTGGTACTCGGGCACCACTTCACGCAGCGTGTGGCGAATCGCCAGGTCATCCATGTCGACGGCTTGGCGAATCAGTTTCGCTACCTTGTCATCGAGATCCGGCGGGGTTTCTGTCGTTGCCGGGACTTTGAAGATCTTGTGATGTGCAGTCGGCTGCGACAGCTCGCGCCCACTGAACAGCTCTTCGTTCAGCTTCTCACCAGGGCGCATTCCGACGTAGACCACCGGAATGTCCTTGTCGGGTTCGAGTCCGTGCAACCGGATCACTCGCCGCGCCAAGTCGTCGATCAACACGGGCTCACCCATGTCGAGCACGAAGATCTCACCGCCGCGCGCCATCGCACCGGCTTGAATCACCAGGGCGACTGCCTCCGGAATTGTCATGAAATAGCGCCGAATCTCTTTGTGCGTGACCGTGACCGGTCCACCGCGCTCGATCTGCGCCTGGAACATCGGGATCACCGAGCCGCGGCTGCCGAGCACGTTTCCAAATCGCACCGCGCAGGCGATCGTGTTGCGGTACCGGCCCGATTGCACGTAAAGCTCGGCCACACGCTTGCAGCAACCCATGATGCTGGTCGGGTTGACCGCCTTGTCGGTGGAGATGCAGACCATCCGTTCGACCCCGAACTGATCGCAGGTTTCCAGCACGTTGCGTGTGCCGAGAATGTTGTTGAGCACTGCCTCATCGGGATTGAGTTCCATCAGCGGAACATGCTTGTCGGCGCCGGCGTGAAACACGATTTCCGGTTGGAAGCGCCGGAAGATCTCGACCAATTTGTGCTTGTTGATGACGTCGCCAATCACCTCGACGAGCCGCGTATCGCCGCGCTTGGGCTGCAACTCCTGGTGAATGGCATAGATGCTATTCTCGCCGCGCCCGAACAGATGAATTTCGGCCGGGCGGAAACGCAAGATCTGGCGGCACAACTCCGAACCGATCGAACCGCCGGCACCGGTCACGAGTACACGCTTGCCCCGCAGATAAGCGCTGACTTCCTCGATGTTCAACTCGACCTTGGGCCGGCCGAGCAGGTCCTCGATGCGAAGATCGCGGACGTCCGACATCCGCGGCGCGCCGTGCACCAGGCTCGCCAGATCGGGCAGGATCTTCAGTTTGGTGCTGGTGGTGCGGCAGATGTCGACGATCGGCCGGATGACTTCCGCGGTAGCGGACGGAATCGCGATCAGGACCTCATCGACCTCGTGCTGCTCGACGAGCCGCGGAATGTCGTGGCGCGTGCCGCGCACCTTGACGCCGTGGATGTGCAGACCCTTCTTGGCCGGATCGTCGTCGACGAACGCCACCAGCTGATAGCCGAGCTTTTGGTTGCGCGCCATTTCGCGCGCCAAGCTCTCGCCGGCGTCACCGGCACCGACAATCAAAATGCGACGTGCGCCACGATGCAGACTGCTCGGCAGCATCCAACCCAAGGCTTGCGAGAGCCAACGGCTTTGCGCGGTACCCATTCGCTCGCGCATCAAGCGCGGCGCAATTCGCGCAGCACCACACAACATCAGCGTCAGCATTAGGTCGAGTGCGACGACACCTTGTGGGACCTTTACGGTGCGGCCGTACCAAACCGCCAAGAGCGCTAACGACGAGACCGCCGCTGACTGCAGCAACCGGACCATGTCGTCCAGCGAGGCATAGCGCCAGAGCGTTCCATAGGAGCCAAAGGCTGCAAAGATCGCCGTCTTGACCACCACCACGATCGGGAGCCAAAACACCAGCTGCTCGAGTGCGTTGGGCGGGAACGGCGTTCCAAAACGCAGAAAATACGCCGCTGTCATTGCCGCTGCGAAGAGCAGCGCGTCGACACCCGCCTTGGCCAGCACCAACGATGCGCTCTGCAGTCCCTGACGCATGCTCACGCCTCCTTGCGCATGCGAGCACGCGCCAAAGGAGATACAGAACTGCGCCAAGCCGCATATGTCTGAAGGATTCCGCTCGCCGTGCGAAGCGAGTCGTGCCGGACTTTCGGCACCGTTTGCAGCATCTCTCGCCGAGCCACCAATGCGACCAGTGAATCGATCTCCTGATCATCGGGAGAGACGCGCTCGGCACGCTCCTCGCGGTAACGCTCGAGAGTGGTCGCGGGGATCGTGTCGGTGGGCAATAGAACGGCATCCAACGTGTCGTCACCCGCATGTCGCCAGATTGCGCGGACGTGTTCGGCCGCTGTGTAGCCGCCCGTCTCGCCCTGCTCGGTCATGGCGTTAACCACCAACAGGCGCAACGCCGCCGTTCGCTTCAATGCCGCAGCGATCTCAGGAACGAGCAGATTGGGCAGGATGCTGGAGTACATACTGCCGGGACCGAGCACCACGATATCGGCGCGTTCGATGGCGTCGACGACACCTGGCGTGGCCGCCAGATTGGCAGGCGACAAGCGCAGTTGTTCAACGCGCTCACCGGCGCTCGCGATCGAGGTTTCACCCGTGATCTGCTTGCCGCACGACAGTTGAGCGACGAGCCGTGCTGGGGTCAGGGCGCTGGGTAACACGCGACCCTGAATGTTGAGCACTTCGCCCACCATGCGCACCGCCGCGAGGAATCCGCCGGGTTCTTCTTGCGCGAGCGCGGCCAAGATCAGGTTGCCGACCGAGTGACCCTCGAGCGTCTCGCCGCTCTTGTAGCGCGTTTGAAACAGCCGCGACATCAGCGGTTCGTTGTGCGATAGCGCCACCAGGCAATTGCGAATATCGCCCGGCGGAATCATTCCCAGCTCCTCACGCAGACGGCCGGAGCTACCGCCTTCGTCGGTGACCGTAACCACCGCCGTAAGGCGATCCTTGTCGTCGGTACCCTCGGGAAACAACAGCATCTTCAGGCCGCGCAACACGACCGGAAGCCCTGTGCCTCCTCCGAGAGCCACCACGCGCAAGGCGTAGGGAATGGTTTCAACGTTCTTCACGGTCGTAGTAGCTCCCACCGTACTCGTCGTAGCGGTAGTAATAGCGGTCAACCAGCGTGTAGCGAACGTCGTTCAACACGGTTCCGATCACTCGGCCCGTCGTGACTTGACCCAGCGCCTTGCGCACGATCTGTCGCGAGGTCAGTCCGGCACGAATCACGAAGATCAAACCATCGGCATACGAGTTGAGAATGTTGGCATCGACGAATCGCATCAGCGGCGGCGCGTCGATCACGATCGCGTCGAAACGATCGCGCAGTTGGCGCAGCAGCCGGCGAAATCGCTCGGACTTGATTACCTCTGCAGGCTTGTCCGGAGGATGTCCTGCGGGCAGCAGCTTGAGTCGTGATTGGTTGAGATCGACCAACGCGGCATCCAATTCGGCGCGGTCTTCGAAAACATCCATCCAGCCGAGTTTTGGCTTTGAGAGCAAAAAGTGGTGCACGCGCGGCCGGTGCAGGTCGACGTCCATCAACAGCACTTTGCGATCACGATCCTCAGCCAGCACCAACGACAGATTCATCGAGGTGAGTGTCTTGCCCTCGGCCTCGCGACTGGAGGTCATCACGATCATTCGATACGGATGATCATCTCGAGCACCCAGATGATCGACGTGGGTCATCATGCGGCGATAGCGCTCGGTAACCGGGGACCGCGGATCGACGAGTGGCAAGAGCAGTGGATTCGGAGCCAAGTCCTTGGGCGCACGACGCGACGATTCGATCGCACCGGCGGTGTCAGCCGCGCTCGGAATTCCAACGACCGGCGGACGATCGCGCTTCATACCGCTCCCTTCCCTGCTTCGGCGCGCTTGGTATTGCGCATACCAGTACCTCGCTTGAGGTTCTCAGCGCGCGAGAGATCGGGAATCACCGCCAGAATCGGGAGGTCGATCGAGGCCGCGAGTTGCTCTTCGCTCTTGAACGACTGATCGAAAACTTCCAACAGCAGCACCAAGCTGATGCCCAGTCCACCGCCAACCGCCAGGCCCATCAGCAGGAACAGCTTCAAGTCGGGCCAAAACGGATCGCGCGGCGGTTGAGCTTGGTTGAGCACCTGCAGTTTTTCAGCCGACTCGTAGGCCTCGACCTGGGTTCCGGTAAGCGCGTCGTTTTCCTTTTTTCGCGCGTCGTCGAAATCATGAGTCAGCGTCAGTTCGTCGGCTTCCAGACGCGACAACTCCACCTGCCAGCGCGGGGTGTTTTGAATCCGGGCTTGAATCGTGAGGTTTTGCTCGGTCAGACGCTGGCGTTGAGCTCGATACGCATCACGTTCACCGATCTGCGCCGTGCGCTGCTGTTCCAACTGCTGACGCGCCAGTTCCGACGGCGAAATCTGCTTGTCGCCCCCTGCCTGGTCAACGCCCAGGTTGGCCTTCAACTGTGCGATGCGGCGCTCCAGCTTCTTGACGTCTGGATGTTCCGCCGTTCGCCCTTGGTCGAGCAACGCGGCAAGATCGGCCTCGGCCTGCGCTAGCTCGTTGTAGCGTGCATCCCGCGAGGATTCGATAGGCGCCACCACGACCGGCGCTCGCAACTGCAGGTCCAGTTCGGCGATCTTATTCTCAGCGTCGCGAATTTCGCGATCGAGCCGCGTAATCTCGTTGTTGTTGGTCTGAATTTGCTGCAGGTTCGCGGGCTGGTAGTCCTGCAGTTCGAACGCGTGCTCCGCACGCAGGCGCTGCGTCTGTCCGCGTACCTCTTCGAGCTTCTTTTGAATTTCCTCGCGTCGCTGTGTGAGGTTGTCGAACGCCTCGCTTGCAATATCGGTGCGGATCTGTTTAGAGGCTTGGATGTAGATGTTGGCCAACTCGTTGGCGACCGCTGCTGCGGTTCGTGGATTGCCCCACTGAATTCCCAAGTCGAAGTAGCGGCTGCGAATATTGATGTCGAGTTGCTTGCGGTTGTCGATCAGCGCGGTGAGTTCGGACAGATCGCGAGGGCCACCCGGGGAGCCGACCAACTTCAGTTGATCGTCGAGTGCCTCCATGTACGACTCCGACGTGATGGCCGCACCGATCTCGGTCACGAGTTGCTCAGTGGACAGCTCTACCGTGGGGTTCATCAGCGCCTTGGAAATTTGCTGACTTCGTACCATGACGCGAGTCTGCGCTTTGTAGAGCTTTGGGAACTTCATGTACAACGCGGCTGAGAAGATGATCCCGACGATCGTCGGCACGACAATCCACCACTTCCGGCGGAAGACGATGTCCAGATACTCTTTGAGCACCGCGCTGTTGTTTTGCACGACTGCGTCTCCTCAGCCGCCGCGTGACAGCGGAGACCAACGCAGACCCAAACTGAAGATCTGATAGTCGATCGCAGGGACGGTATCGGTGCTCGTAACGCTCGAACTCGCAGGCGAGGACTGATCCACCTTCTCAGCCGCGACGACCAGCGCCCAGCGCGCGCTGAATGCTGCGCGGTATTCGGCGCGATACGCCTTGGTCTTGGTGCGCGCCAAAGACTCGTTGTCGTCCAGCGGGGTGCGATCGGCATACCGCGCACCAAAGTTGAGTTCCGAGAAACGTCCGAGCGGGCGCCGATAGCCAATCGTGGCCGAGTCGGTCAGCGACGCGCCGGAAATACCTAACGTGTTGGTGACATCCCGGCTGACACCTACGGACATCTCGCCGGTGGCTCCGACGCGCCCGCGCAGGTTGACCGAGCCGACAGTATCGGTAGCGGACGTCTTCTCCACGTTGACCAACTCACCGGTATCGCGAAGTTTGCTGAAGGCCGCGCCCGCGGAGATGTCGACTTGAACTCGTTCGATGCGACCGAATGTCCAGCCAGCCAAGACGCGGCGCACGTCGCGCGATCCACGCGCTCCTTCCTCGATGCGATTGACGCGCAGCTCGCCTCGAACGCGCGATGTCGCACTAAGGTCGCTTTCAATTCCTCCCCGAACACCGATATCTTGACTATCCTCCAGCGTCAGTCCGCCCGCAGTCGTCGCTATGCTCGAATCCTCGTAGCGCGTCGAGGCCGCGGCAGCACCCCAAAACCATCGCAGCCGTTGGGTTTGTTCGGCGGTACCACTAAGACTTGCGGCGAGCGTGTCGTATTGCGTGCGCGGCAACGCCACCAAGTCCTGAGCGGTGTCGCTGAACGACAGAGTGGCTCGCTCGCGACGTACCCACGAGAAGCTCGAATTCCAAGAACTGCGCTGTGTGAAGCGCCAGTCGGCTCCCACTCGCAACGCGTGCGAGGTGTTGTTAAGTTCCGAGAAGTCTTGGTACTGCTCGCGCTCGGGGGCGTAGCTCATCGTCAGCGTGGCGCGTTCGGTGCGCCGCGATGCGGCAAGGTCGACCGCAACGGAAGCGAGCTTGTCGGACTGCGGCTCACCATCGACCAGAAATACGTTGCTGTTGTCCTGCGCACTGAACGAGACCACCGGCTCGAAGCGCCACTCCGCGGCGTGAGCGACCGTCGCGACGCCGATCGCGCAAACCAAAATCAAGCGCGGCTTCATTGGGCCACCACGACATCGCCGGACATCAACCAAATGTCGCCTTCGGGTGCTTTACCGTTAAGCACTTTTTCATAGTCGATCACGATCTGTTCGCGCCCTCGGGGACCATCGCGCATCACGACAATTTTCTTGGTGGCAAATGGAGTGAGGCCGCGCGCCATGCTCACGGCTTGCAGGAGTCTCATGGGCACCTGTGAATCAAGCGCCCCCTGCTCGTTGAGCTGGCCGAGCATGAAGACGCGATACGAGTTGATGGTGGTTACCGAAACGGTGACGCTGGCTTGCTGGTACTTGGCGAGGGCCGCGGTGATTGCGTTGGCCAACTCGGCGGGCGTCTTGCCTTCTGCCATCAGGTCTCCCGCCAAAGGGATCGTGATGCGGCCGTCCGGACGAACCAGACAACTCAGATTGGTCTTGTCCTCGAAGATGTAGACGCCGAGCGTGTCGCCAGAGCCGATCCGGTATTCGGCTTTTGCATTGGTGACGGCGGCCGGCGGGTTATCAGGCGGAGCGTCTGCAGAAAACACGACGCCCATCCCGAGCACCATGAGTGCCGAGGCAATACACAACGACGGGAGCGCCAAGCGCAGAGCGCCCTTAGCGCGGGCTACCGAGGTCAGCCGCATCTCCCAAAACCCTCCTATTCCGTCCCCTGCTCCCCGCAGCCTGTCGCTGCGTGTGGAGTTGCCCCGTAAAGCGTCCGAGTAACCCGAATCTTCCAGAGTGGATGGCTAGGCCCCGGCCTCGGGAAAGTCAAGTTCCGAAGACCACCGGATCTATTTCGATTTGTTTCGGCCTGTTCGATAGCTTGCCATCGAGGACCGGACGCGGTGTTCAAGACCTAGACACTTCCCTCTCGGTTTCGAGCGACCAAATCCCAGTGGTTCGAAGCATACCTTCAAAGGCCGTATATGCCATGACGGACCGGAAAACCCTCATCGATCAAGGCTTTTCGGGGGAGGGTTCGCGGTCCAGGCAGCCGGCTGAGGCCGGCGCGACCTCATAGGGATGGCGTGTCCGATGGTCGACGCCAGCGGAATTCCGCGTTCAGAGTCGATACGCTGCCAAGACAGCGGTCAAATTCGAACGAAGAAGACCAGCGAGCCAATGTTTTGGGTTGCCTTCGTCTGACCTTCGGCGTATCTGAAAACCGCATTGGGATCTCGACTTTTTTTGGGGTACGAAAAAGTCCCGGCCCAAAGTGACTCGGGTTTGGTATCGACTTCGGGCTATTCTCCTGGGCGGAGGACCCCGGCGGTGCGACCCCAAGCTCGCGTTGATTTGAAGAGCGTGGACCTGGAATCGGAATTGCTCATCTACGATGAGCGGCGCCGTCTCGTCCACCTCCTCAATTCGACGGCAAGGCGAATTTGGCAGTTGTGCGATGGGACGCACCGGGTGGACGACATCACTGAGGAAGTGACGCGACTCTTCCCGGAACAGCCTCAAAGCCAAGTACGGCAGGATGTGGAGCAAGCACTGAGTTCCATGGAGTCGCAGGACATCATCGTCTGGGTTTCTGATGAAGTGGCGAACGAGGCACGGAGCAAGCGCTGACGAGAAGGGACATCGGGGATCGTCAAGCGCAGACACGCAGTTAGGGGAAGGGTGGACGAAATGAACAACCAGCCGGACGGACGAAACGGCCAGCCGCAGGGCTACGAAGCCCCGGTGATCCAGACGTTCTCTCAGGAAGAGTTTCTGGCCGTCATTGGGCCCGCACAGGGCTATAACGCGGGCACGCACCCCGGAGCACCGGGCGGGAACATGGACAGGCCGCGTCGAGTGATCGTCGGAATGCGCTGAGGCCAATACTTGTGATGTAGTCATCAACTGCGGCCGCCGTTCGGGCGGCCGTTTTGTTGTCACGCCAAAGACTCGCCGACGGCTCACTGGACGAGGCGTTTCCGCGTTGCGCGGGCGGCTTGGTTCGCCTAGAGTACCGCGCTGCTCGGGCGGGGTTTGCCGAGTGGGCACCCTCTGGCGAGGTTTCAGGTTGTGTCGTAGGAGGGGCGACATAGGCGCCCGTAGCTCAATTGGATAGAGCACTTGACTACGGATCAAGAGGTTAGAGGTTCGAGTCCTCTCGGGCGCACCACTTCTTAAACGCCGCGCTTCTCGCGACGCCGAGCCTAGAAGCTATGACCGTCAGCGACCACGTCTGGATGCGGCGCGCCTTGGATGAGGCGAATCGCGCGGCGAGTCTCGACGAAGTCCCTGTTGGGGCGGTCATCGTCGAAGGCGACCGGTTGATCGCCGCCTCCCACAACCGAACAATGACTGCCAACGACCCAACGGCGCATGCCGAGATCGAAGCAATTCGAGCGGCGGCCGTGCAGGTTGGTGCCTCACGACTTCCAGGCACCGTGCTCTATGTAACCCTTGAGCCCTGCCTGATGTGCTTGGGTGCTGCGGTGCACGCGCGGATCGCTCGCGTGGTGTTTGGCGCCTCCGACCCGAAGGTCGGTGCCGCGAGCTTGTGGAGCTCGGTGCCGGTGGGCTTGAACGGACTCAACCATCGCTTGGAACTCGAGGGTGGGGTCTTGGCCGAGGAATCAGCAGAACTGCTTCGCGAATTCTTTCGTCGTCGACGATGACTCGCCTGCTCGCTTCTGGTGCGGCTTGGCGTCGCTATGGCATCATCCGCGGCGGAGGGATGACCGAGTGGCTTATGGTGCTCGCTTGGAAAGCGTGAGTACGGGAAACCGTACCGGGGGTTCGAATCCCCCTCCCTCCGCCAGAATTTTCGATCTGTAGCTCCCGTTTCAGAATTAACCATATGGGGCTCGCCCCTCGGCGACACGATCCCGTGAACCCCGTCAGGCCTGGAAGGGAGCAGCGGTAAGCGGACCGTCGGGTGTGTCGGGGTCAGCGGGCCCCACTCAATCGAAGCTCGGGAGGTTGTCGTGGCACGAAGACCCCTTGCCCGCACCTATCGTCCGCAGCGCTTTTCTGAAGTGCTCGGACAAGAAACACCTGTTCGCGCGCTGGGTCGCGCCGCCGCCTCGGGCGACGTTGCTTCTTGCTACATTTTTTCAGGAACGCGCGGCATCGGAAAAACCACGATCGCGCGCCTCTTTGCTAAAGCCCTCATCTGCGAGCAAGGCCCCGCCATCGATTGCTGCGATGTGTGCACACCGTGTCGCGAGGTCAGCGAGGGCAGAAACATGGACGTGCTCGAGCTCGATGCGGCAACTCACACCGGTATCGACGACATCCGTGAGTTGCGCGAGGCCGCCCAGTACCCGCCCTCGCGTGATCGCTATCGGCTCTTCATCCTGGACGAGGCACATCAGCTTTCGACCGCAGCGTGGAACGGACTGCTGAAAGTGCTGGAAGAGCCGCCCGCCTGGTGCGTCTTCATGTTTTGCACCACCGAGCCGCACAAGATTCCAGCCACAATCGAATCGCGCGCGTTGCATTTCGCGTTCAAGTGCCCCCCCGCGGCGCTCTTGCGCACACATCTTTCCGGCGTCGCGAAACGCGAGAAGCTCAACGTCGACGACGCGGCGATCGAGTTGCTGGCGGAGTCTGCCAATGGATCGGTCCGCGATGGCCTTTCGGCACTCGATCAAGTGCGTGCGTTGGCAGGTGACACGATCGACGCCGCTGCCGTGCGGCAGGCACTGGGGTTGATCCCGGGCGAAGCTATCGGACGGTTCGTGCGCGCGCTCGGTGCCTGTGATGCTGGCGCGGCCTTGGCTGTCATCGGAGAGATTGAAGAAGAGGGTCAGGACTTACGATCGTTCGCGGCCGAAACGTTGGAGCGCGTCCGGCGCCTCGCTGTGTATCACGCGCTCGGCGGTCAGGGGTGCGAGTTGCCTGTCGAGATCGACGCTCAAACGGCGGCTTTGTTTTCGGTGGAGCAGTTGGTCTGGCTCGGCAAGGTTCTCGATGAAACCGAAAGCCGGCTTCGCCAGAACGGTCCGACACGCGCGCTCTTGGATCTGGCCGCCGTACGAATGACCAAACTCGCGGACTTGACCGATTTGGCAACACTGATCGATCGTCTCGATACCGGGCCCGGGGCGGGCCCAGCTCCAACGCGGCCCGCGTCCGCGGCGCCTCCACCTGTCCGGCAACGCTCCGAGTCCGTTGTTGTCCCAGCCACCACCCGCTCGCCGAGCACGTCACCAACGAGCTCAAAAACTCCCGCAGACAAACCTGTAGAAGCAACCGGCGCTGCCGAAGCGGTGGACCCATTCAGTGGCGATTTGTTCAGACAGCGTTTGATCACGCTCGCCGGAGAAATCAGGCCCGCGATGGCGGCGTATCTCGCTTCGGTGCGCGAGGCACGGTTCGACGCCGACAGTGTTCTGCGGTTGGTGCTCGCTCCGGGCAAAGAAATTTGGAAAGACAAGTTGCTCAACGCGACCACACGCGAGGTGCTCGACGAAGCCGTTCGTCGCCTCTCCGGCAGAAGCATCGCGTCTTTGGTCGTCGACGCCGGTAACGCTGCGGCCACGGCGCCGGCCTCGGTAACCCGACGTGAGGTACTGGAGAAAGCGCGGAAGGACCCAGCCGTGCGTCAATTGTTCGATCGCTTTGGCGCCGTCGTACTCGACGGACAACCGCTGAACCCGCAGGAGGACTGACGTGTTACCCGGAAATCTCAACAAGATGTTGGCCAAGGCACAGAAGGCCCAGGAACAAATGCAGGCCGAGATCGCGGCGCTGCAGGCCGATGGCACCGCCGGCGGTGGTGCCGTTAAGGTGACGCTGGACGGGAGCAAGAATTTGCTCGCGCTCTCGATCGCGCCTGAGGTCATGGAAGAGAAAGACCCCGAGATGCTCTCCGATTTGATCCTCGCCGCCTTCGCCGACGCCAGCCGTCAGGTTGACGGTGAAACCAAGAAACGGATGGGCGCGATGATGGGCTCACTCGGTCTCCCGCCCGGATTCGGACTGTAACCGCGTGAGCGAACTGCCCGAACCGGTCGAGCGTGTCGTCGCGCTGCTGTCTCGGCTCCCTGGGATTGGGCGTCGCTCAGCGCAGCGCATTGCGTTCCATCTGGTGCGGCAAGCACCTCAGGACACCCGCTTGCTGGCTGAGGCAATTGCCCGATTGCCGGACGTTTTGGGCCCCTGCCTGATTTGCGGGAACCTCGCCCCCATCGGAAAGCCTTGTTCGATTTGTGAGGATCCGCGGCGAGACCGCGGTCTCATCTGCGTCGTTGAGCAAGCGGACAACTTGGCGGCGATCGAGCGTACCGGCGTCTACCGCGGGCTGTATCACGTGCTCGGTGGGGCGATTTCTCCACTCAAGGCAATCGGACCTGATCAGTTACGTATCGAGCCGTTGATCTCGCGGGCGAAAAACGGCGAAACAAGAGAGTTGATCTTGGCGACAAACCCAACGGTCGAGGGTGAGGCGACGGCGCTGTACCTGGCGCGTTTGCTGGCGGGATCCGGGATTGCGATCTCGCGGCCGGCGA
Source organism: Acidobacteriota bacterium (assembly GCA_031395565.1). Classification (GTDB taxonomy): domain Bacteria; phylum Acidobacteriota; class Polarisedimenticolia; order J045; family J045; genus JANNUT01. Next base: position 26,887 of record JANNUT010000073.1, read on the forward strand.
CCGGATTACCGGTAGGGGGGGAGCTGGACTACGTCGATGGGCTCACCCTCAGCCGCGCCTTGGAGGGCCGGCGCAGCCTTTCCGACTGAACGAAATCCACTATAGGCAACCCTTTTCGGCCGATCCGCTCCGGTAAAGAACAACGGCGATGGACAGCGGCACTTTCTGGGACCTACATTCCGCGCACATGCCGGAACCCCTTCGGCACGGAGCGCTTGGCACATCGATGAGTGTGAGCGATCTGATTCTTCATGAAGAGGAGTTCCGCCGCATTACGCGGCTTGCGGAGCGTTTGTTACGCGAGTCGAACGCGCACTTCATCGCGCTGATCGACCGCAATGGGCAACCGCTTACGACCACCGGCGACTTGCCCGATGTGGATCGCACGGCCCTGTCGTCATTGGCAGCCGGCAATGTGGCAGCCACCGAGGGTATGGCGCGAATGATCGGAGAACGAACCTTCAACTCGATGTACCACGAGGGCGACCGCGAGCATCTGTACTTCTCGACGGTCGGCGACGTCGGGATCTTGTTGGTGGCGTTCGATGAGCGCTCTTCGCTCGGGCTCGTGCGCCTGCGAGTGCGGCAAATCACCCCCGAAATGGAGTCGGTATTTAACGACATGCTGACGCGCTCACGGGATCACCGTGGCGGCGGCGATGGCCCCGGCGGGCTGTCCGAAATCACCGACGAAGACATCGATTCCCTCTTCAACTGACGAGCCCAAACGATGCCCTTCATCAATTACGCGAACCGCGAGATCACATGCAAGCTCGTTTACTACGGCCCCGGCCTGGGCGGTAAGACGACAAACCTGCAGTGGATCTATGAAAACACCGGCAATGAAGCGAAGGGCAAGATGGTGTCCTTGGCCACCGAGAGTGAGCGCACGCTGTTCTTCGACCTGCTGCCGCTCAATCTCGGCTCGATTCGCGGCTTCCAAACTCGCTTCCAGCTCTACACAGTGCCTGGGCAAATTTTCTACGACGCCTCGCGGAAACTGATTTTGCGCGGTGCCGACGGCGTCGCATTCGTGGCTGACTCTCAAGCACCTCGATTCGAAGCCAACTTGGAATCGATGCGTAACCTGCACATCAACCTGAAGGAAAACGGACTCGACTTTCAGTCGATCCCTTACGTTCTGCAACTCAACAAACGCGACCTGCCCACCGCCATGCCGCGCGAAGAGTTGGAGCAAGCACTGCGCATGAAGTCCGAGCCCGTCTTCGAAGCGATCGCTCCGCAAGGTGTCGGGGTCATGGAGACCTTGAAAGCCTTGGCCAAACAGGCTCTCACTCGGCTGAGGGCTGGAACACCGGCCTAACCACTTCACGGCTACTGAGACGAAACTCCTCGCGGGTCTATTTCGCCCCACTTTCGACCGCCGTTCCCCCATCAGGCTCGGTTTGATCTGAAACGCGCGTCCCGAACGGTGCGGGACATCAAACGGCCTTGCCCCTCCTCGCCCGCGTGGGCCGATCCGACAGACCACCTCGTTTGCGTTGACAGTCCGAAGAGCCCCCCCTAGAATCCTCGGCTCATCCGTTTGGGAGAAACTTCCGTGAGTGCGTTTGCTGTTATCGCGGCCGGTGGCCGTCAATATCGGGTTGCGCCTGGCGACCGCCTTCGAGTCGACCGGCTGGGCAAGACCACCGGTGAGGCCGTTACTTTCGACCGGGTGCTCATGATCGGATCAGAAACGGGCGTTCGCGTCGGAACTCCAATGCTTGCCGGTGCGGTTGTGCGTGGGCAGGTCATCGATGAGCTTCGCGACCGCAAAGTGATGATCTTCAAGAAACGCAAGACCAAGACCTATCGCAAAATGCGCGGCCATCGTCAGTGGTACACGTTGGTCCACATCGACGCGATCGAAGGCTGAACTCATGGCACATAAAAAGGCAGGCGGCTCATCCAAGAACGGCCGCGACTCCAACGCTCAGCGGCTAGGCACCAAGCGTTACGGTGGGCAAGTCGTCAACGCGGGTTCCATTTTGGTTCGCCAGCGTGGAACCCCTATCAAAGCGGGTGACGGCGTCGGCCGCGGCAGCGACGACACACTGTTCGCCCTCGTCGACGGCACCGTTCGTTTCCGCGACCGCGGACGACTCGGCAAGTACGTCACGGTCGAGCCGGCACAGGCTTGACCGGTACCCGGCCCGGGCGTCAGCGCTCGGGTTGTTGCCTGTCCTGCTGGCCGGTTCTCCCGTTCTTCCCGCGGCGCGAGTCTCGCGCCCCCTTCCACACATGTTTATCGACGAAGTCACGCTGAAGCTCAGCGCCGGTGACGGCGGCCGCGGGATGATCGCGTGGCGTCGCGAGAAGTTCGTCCCTAAGGGCGGCCCGGCGGGCGGAGACGGCGGCAAGGGCGGGTCCGTGTTTCTCGAGTCGACGAGCCGCGAGAACACGTTGCTTCGCTATCGACACAAGAAACATTACGACGCCGAAGCCGGTGGCCATGGCGAGAGCGGCAATCGTCATGGCCGCGATGGGCAAGATCTCATCCTGCACGTGCCCTTGGGCACGCAAGCGTTCGATGTCGACAATGTCAGCCTGCTCGCCGATCTGGTCGAAGAAGGTCAGCGCTGGGAAGTCGCCCGCGGTGGGCGTGGCGGCAAAGGCAACGCCCACTTCACGACGTCGGTCCGTCAAGCGCCGCGTTTCGCGCAACCCGGAGAACCGGGCGAGATCCTCGACGTCAAACTCGTCATGAAGCTGCTCGCCGACATTGGCCTGGTCGGGTTTCCGAACGCTGGGAAGAGCACCTTGATTTCGCGGATCAGCGCCGCCAAACCAGAGGTTGCCGACTACCCTTTCACGACCTTGGTACCGCACTTGGGTGTGGTCGATGCTGGCGATTACCGCAGCTTCGTGGTGGCAGACATTCCCGGTTTGATCGAAGGCGCGCACGAGGGCCGGGGCCTGGGTGATCGTTTCTTGCGGCATGTCGAGCGCTGCCGTGCGCTCGCGATGATGGCCGATGTTTCTTCGGGCAACGAGCGCGATCCAGTGAACGACCTAGAGATTCTGGAACGCGAGTTGGCGCTTTACAGCCCCGAGCTGGCAGAGAGAAGCCGTTTCATCGTCGCCTCCAAGCTCGATTCGCTCGACGATCCAACCCGTCTGGAACGATTACGCACCGCCGCTCGCGAGCGAGGCTTGCCGATTGCAGAAATCTCATCCGCCAGCGGTCACGGGATCAAAGACCTGATTCGCTTGATGGATTCGTATGTCCATCGACCGGACAGCGCAGGGCGTTCATGACGCCGGCGCGGCGCATCGGTGTATTCGGTGGCACGTTCGACCCACCGCATCATGGACATACGGCGGTGGCACGCGCGGTACGCGAAGCGCTGAACTTGGATCGGTTGGAATGGGTGGTCTCTGCCACACCACCTCATCGCGCGGCACCCATTGCCGACGTATTCGATCGATTCGCAATGGTGACCTTGGCGACCCTGGACGAACCGGCCATGATCCCGTCGGCTCGCGAAATCCGGCGCGGCGGCTCGTCGTTCATGATCGATACGCTGCGAGAACTGCGCGCCGAAGCGGCCGGCGCCGAGTTGTTCCTGATCATCGGAGCGGACTCCTACGACGACCTCGATAACTGGCGCGAGCCCGCTGAAATTCGCGCCGTCGCACAACTCGCGGTTGTCCCGCGCTTGGGCGCAAACGGTCCGCAAGCGCTCAATCCACGCCCGGGTGAACGCGCGGTTGCGATTGAAATGCCGCTCGCCGCTCACGCCGCACGCGCGATTCGGCAAGAACTCGAGAGTGGCCGCGATGCAGACGGCCTCATTCACCCTGCGGTGCTGCGCTATCTGCGCAAGCGCGGGCTCTACCACGGAGAACACAACGGCCCATGACGATCGGCGAACCTTTCGAACAAACACTCACCGCGGCCGTGAAGGCGCTTGGCGGACGCAAAGCCGAAGCGATCACCGTGCTCGACCTGCGCGGGAAATCAACCTTCACCGACTTCTTCGTCATCTGTAACGGCAGCTCCGACCGCCAGCTCAAAGCCTTGGCCGAAACGGTCGTTGATGAGGTGCGCGAATCGACGGGGCGCAAGCCCCTGAAGTCGGAAGGCACGCCGCGTTCTGGCTGGCTGTTGGTCGACTACGGCGACTTCGTGGTGCACGTCTTCAGCGATGAAGCCCGAAGCTACTACAGCTTGGAACACCTCTGGAGCGACGCCTTGGAAGTTCCACTGACACAGTTCGGAGTGGACCTCTCGGCGTGAGCCGCAACGTTCGTGTGATCAGCGTCGGGCGAACGCGTCGCGGCCCGTTGCGCGAGATCGAAGACGACTATCTGCTCCGCATTTCCCGTTTTGCAGCGATCGAACGTGTCGCCGTGCCGGCCAGCCAGCGAAGCTCGGCGGTCGAGCGCAGGCGCGATGAAGCAGGCCTGCTGCGAGCCGCAATCCCTGAACGCTGCGTGCCGATCGCTCTGGATAGTCGCGGCGAGGCACTCACCTCGGCCGAGTTCGGTTCGCGGCTGGTTCGCTGGCGGGAACGCGGGGAGGTGGTTTTCTTGGTCGGAGGCCCAGACGGCTTCGATCCTTCGATTCTCGAAAGCGGCCTGACGAGCGTCTCGCTTGGTCCCATGACCCTGCCCCACGAACTTGCGTTGGTCGTCTTGCTCGAACAGTTGTACCGCGCGTTGGCGGACGAGGCCGGACATCCGTATGCGCGGCACTGACCTTCCGGTCCCGCCTTCGCACAGGATCGCAGCTCGTTCGGCTTGACCCTGATATGCCTCCGCCGTAGTCTCGCGTCGCGATGCGCTTCCGCACTTTTCTCAGCGTCTTGTTTCTCTTCGCCTTGGCGATGCTGTTGGTGTTTCTGCTGTTGCCCAATCGGGCCGCACTGGAGCAGCCGATGGATGTCCTCGGGCGATCCGTCCCAATTTGGGGTGTGGTGCTCGGCGCGTTCTCGTTAGGGATTGGAATCGGCATCTTCTCGCTACTCACCGGCGCTGGTCGTGGTGCCGCCACGCGGCTCGTCGCGCTGTGGTCCAATCGTCATCAACAAGCGGCTCAACGAGCGCTCGATCGCGGCATTCAAGCCGAGCGCGAAGAACGGCTCGACGAGGCGGTCACCTCGTTTCGAGAGGCCGCCTCGCTGCTGCCCGGCGACTACAACGCTCAGATGCATTTGGGCGATGCGTTGCGCCGCACCGGCCGTGCGTCAGAAGCGGTCACTGCTCACGAACGCGCCCAACGCATCGATCCCGCGAATCACGAACCGCGACACGCGCTCGCTCTCGATCATCTCGAAATGGGGAATCTCGAAGAGGCGCGGCGAGCGTTGCTGGCGCTTGTCGACGCCAACCCCAAGGGGGCGGTTGGCCCGCTGCGACGCCTTCGTAATCTCGAAATGAAGGCTGGCAATTGGGCCGCTGCCGAGGCTGCCGCACGCAAGCTCGACTCGCTCGGAGAAAAAGCGCGCGGCGCAAGCAGCGACGATCGCCGTACCAGTTTGGGCATCCGGACCGAACTGGCCCGATCGCGACGCGCCGCTGGTCAACTGCGGTCAGCGATGGGGATCGTGAAGAAGATTCAAAAGGACGATCCGAGCTTCGTGCCGGCCGCAATGCTGGCGGCCGAGTTGCATGTCGACGCCGACGAAATCGCGGAAGCTCGCGAAACTCTCGTGCGCGGCTTTCACGACACCGGTGAACCGGCCTTGCTCGATGCGCTCGCGTCGATCGATCTCCGGCGCGAACATCCCGAGGACGCCATCTCCACCTTGCGCGGCATTGTCGCGGGAGGCGCGCAACAGTCCGCGGCACGACTGGCTCTGGGCAAACTGTATCTTCGACTCGAAATGCTCGACGAAGCGGCGCAGCGGTTCGAACAGATCTACGAAAATGAAGGACATCCACCCCTGGTCGCGGTGCTCCTGGCTCGCACCGAAGAGCGTCGCGGCAACACGGCTCGCGCGGCGCAATTGTTCCGCAGCGTGCTCGATAGTGGCGATCGCGCGGTTCCAGTCGCCGCCTGCGAAGCCTGCGGAACTGAAGTGACTCAGTGGAGTGCGCGCTGCCCTCGCTGCAGCGGATTCGGCACCATCCGCACGCGTTGGTCGGCGATCGATACCGGCAAGGCGGCTGCGAACGCACCTCTTTATCCCGGTCTCTAAAGCGATGTCGTGGTTGCGCCAATGCCGCGATGCCTGGCGCGCATTGCTCGCCCTTGTGTTCCCCGGACCGTGTCCGTTGTGCGAACGCGATCTGCCAGGGCGCGTCGTGTCTGGGATCTGCCCCGCGTGCTGGAGCGCCCTGTCACCGCATCGCGGTCCCGCCTGTCGCGTCTGCGATCTGCCGCTCCCTCAAACCGTTGGACCCGCGCACTGCCCCGATTGCCGGCGCGATCGCGCCGGGTCACGCGGACTTCAAACCGTAGCCGCCACGCAGTATCGAGGTCACGCAGTCACCCTGCATCGCCGGTTCAAATTCGATGAAGCGCTCGATCTCACCGAGCCGCTCGCCGCGCGGATGGCGATCGCGTGGCGCTGGCGTGGTCGATTTTGTCCCGATCTGATTGTTCCGGTCCCTCCCGACCCGTTGCGCTGGGGACCACGACGTCGTGCCCCTCGACGTTTGGCGCGTGCCGTGGCTCGTCGGCTCGGGGTGCCTTGCGCGAGCGCACTGCGAAAGCGACGCAGCGTGCGACCGCAAACTGGACGCAATGCTCCCGCTCGTGTCCGCGCCTTACGCGGCGCCTTCGCGGCGACGGCAATTCAGGTCGCGGGCCGATCGGTGTTGCTCGTCGACGATGTCGCTACAACCGGGGCAACGCTCAGGGCCGCGGCGACAGCCTTGCGCTCCGCCGGAGCGCGGCGTGTCGGCGTGTTGGTCTTCGCTCGCACCCCGCTGCCCGCGCGCGATGACCGGCCGCCCCGTTGAACCCGGGCGGGGCGCGTGTGAACGATCCGGGCTAGCATGCCCGATCGTTTTCTCCATCTGAGAGGTGCCGTATGCAGGTCGCGTTCGTGGGTCGCTTGTCTTTGGCCGCTCTGCTCGTCGTGTTGTCCACCGTCTCGGCACGCACCCAAGAGAAGACGGACACGCCACGATTGCGCGTCTCGATCCGAATGGCTCAAACCAGCTACGAAGCAACGCAACTCATGCGCGGCGAGTTGACGATCGAAAATCTCAGCGATAAGTGGACGCCGATTCCTGGGGGTGACGAGTTGGCCAAATCGCTGCGGTTGACCGGTCCCGATGGAAAGGCGTTCGAGCCCACCAAGCCGGAACAGTTCGCCGCCACGAGGTCCAAAGAGCTTGGGCCCGGTGGATTCGTCGGTATCGCGTTCGATGCAGCACTGCTCTTTCCTGTTCTGCAACAACCGGGCAACTACACGTTGACGTTCAAGAGCGGCGCGCTTGAATCCACGGCAGCGTTGAGGATCATCGCGGGCTTCGATCCCACAAAAAACTACGTCCTCACGCTCGCCACCGTGGGCGGAGATGTTTCAATCGCGCTCGATAGCGTCAAGGCGCCCATGGCGGCACGCAACATGGTGAATCTCGCGCGCTTGGGATTTTTCGATGGGGCCGCGATCCCGTCGGTACAGGCAGGGGAAATGGTCATGGTGCGCGGACCGGTAACGGCCACGCATCGAATCGTGCCGTTCGAACCGAGCACCGACCCCGTCTTGGCCGGGTCGGTTGTGCTCGAGCCGTCGCTGACCGGACCGGGCGGCCGCGGCAGTTGGCCCAATCTTTCCTTGTTGCTCGCGCCGCGTCCCGAGTGGACCGGTCAAGTGGTGGTGGTCGGTCGTGTCGTCGCCGGGTTGGAGGCGCTGACGAAACTGGCTTCGTCCCCGAGCAGCGGCAAGGACGGGCGGCCGCCGTATCAACCGTTGGCACCTCTTTTTGTCGGCCGGGCGGTTGTCAGCGAGGCAGCCCCAGCACTGGACACAACCAAGAACTGAGGATCGTGGGACTGAGCCATCGCGGGCAGTACCCCAGAGCGCCTGCCGACATCAGATCGCGCAGCGTCTCGATTCTCAAGTTGGGCGTCACACAAATGCAGTGCGCGTGAGGATCGGCGGCACGCAACCGCTGCACGATTCCTGCGGCGCTGTGCGCCTCATCGAGGTCGAACAGCACGGCACGGTATCGGCACCCAGCGGCCAGCAAGCTCTCGGCGGCCGCGCTCGACGAGCAGGTCGCAACATCGATTCCACTGCTGCGCAACGCACTCGTGATCGCGAGAACCCAATCGCCGTCCGCGGCACCGATCAAAACACGCGGACGTACCGGGACGGCAAGCGAGGGCACTGCCAAGGGCAGCATCAACGCAATGCGGCCCGCTTCGATCTCCGCATACCCACCGTGCCCGCGCATCAACGCGATCGCTGAATGCGTGAGCGTTGGTGACGGTGATCGCGTGGCTAACGGTTGCCGGGCGCGCAACTCCAAACACGCATATCGCCCAGCCGTGGCGCCCGGGTGACGCGCCAAGTAGTCCTGATCGAGATAACAAACGGACGTCGATAGTCGGGGTGCGCCCGCCGCGTGGCGCGCAAACCAAAGCAGCAGGTCATCGAGCAAATGCCCCAAGACCAAAGGGACGAGACGCACCCACGGTCCGCCGTCGGTATTGATCGTCAACTCGGGAGCGGAGGATCCCAAAAACACGGGCCAGGTATTGGAACGCAACGCCAGCCAGCTGTCGAGCGGCAGGGACTCCACACGTGTCTCCCGGCTCGACTCCAAGAGCGCGTCCAGACGTGTCAGCGCACCTCGTGTACGGCGTAGCGCAACCTCCTGAGCCTGCGACAATCGGCCTTCCATTTGATCGGGATCGAACCGCTGGGCGATCAACTGATGAACCCGATACAGATCGTCGAGCGAGTGACGGGCCGCAGCGAGCAGACTGGCGATAGCGGCTGGCCGTGCGAGCACGTCGTCCGATGCCGGTTCCACCAGCAACTGGCCCACGTGGCTTGTCGCCGAAGACGCGTCGAGTGCGTGCGCAACGGCGGCAATCAGGGCCTCGAAGAACATGCCGCCGTCTTGTTTGTCGAGCGTCACCGCGTGTCCCGGGGATGGTGCCCGGCCATTGCGAGCGACCCAGATCAGAGGTTGTCCGGACTCGCCGTTCGGCTGCAAAGAACGCTGATCGAGGTCCTGGCCATCTTCGTCGATCACAATCACGTCGGGTCTGATCTCTCGATCGGCCGGCAGCGTCGTGAACGTCTCGACCCGGAGCTGCGGAAAGGCGAGTTCCAGCGCTTCGCGTTGGAGCGCGGCATGATCCGGCTGTGAATCGACGACCCAGACGTGTTGCAGAACCTTCGACACCGCGCCCCCGAACTGACCTGTGGCTGTGATGCTGCACGAACCAATACGACGAGAGCAATGGGGGCCTGTTACGATCCGCGTGTGATGCCGCTTTTGGACACGTTCTCGCCGCTCCAAGTTGCCGCCGTGTTCGGCGTCGGGATTGTCTCGGGGTTTTTCAATGTAACAGCCGGCGGAGGCTCGTTTCTCAGCGTTCCGCTGTTGATCGTTCTGGGCTTTCCCGCGGCGGTTGCCAACGGCACGAATCGCGTCGCGCTGGTGGTGCAAAACCTGACCGCGATTCCCCAGTTTCGCAGCGGCGGTGTGGATCGCATGCGGTTGGCAATCCCGGTCGCGCTCGCGGCGGTCCCCTCGGCGTTGCTCGGTGCTTGGCTGGCGGTCTCGATCCCCGATCTGACGTTTCGAAAGCTATTGGGCGGTTTGATGATCGCCATGACCGCCGTTGTGCTGCTGAGCCCCAAGGGCGGAACCGTCGAGCCAAGAACCGGGCATCGCTATCGTTGGCTGACGCTGCTCTCTTTTTTCGGGATCGGAGCGTATGGCGGATTGATCCAGGCCGGTGTCGGATTTCCAATCGTCTTCGCGCTCGCGGGGCTCGAGCGCTTCAGCTTGGTGCGTTCGCACGCCTACAAGATTGTCGTGGTGCTGGCGATTCAGCTGGCGGCGCTTCCCGTGTTCGTGGGCAGCGAAGCGATCAACGTTCCGGCAGCTGTGGTATTGAGCCTCGCGTATGCACTGGGCGGTTGGATCGGCGCGCGAGTCGTACTGCGCAGTGGCGACCGGGTGTTGCGCATCATCTTTGCCGTGAGTGCCGTGCTCTTGGCACTCAAGATGCTTCTGGGCTAAGTCTCAACTGGGCCGAGCGTGCGTGCCCTTGCAGCCCCTCCGCGTCGCCGAGCCAAACGGCATCCTCGTAGAGCGCTCGCGCGGCGCGACGATCCTCGATCGTCAGCCACGTACGCACGCGCAAGAAACTCAACACCGACAAACCGCCGCGCGCTCGAGCGGTGCCGCCCGTCGGCAATGTGTGATTGGGTCCAGCTCCGTAATCACCAAGCACCTCACCTGCCGAGGCACCGATGAACAGCGCCCCGTAGTGATTGAACTTGCCACTGACCTGCGCGGCGTCGTCCAGATGCAACGCGAGATGCTCGGGAGCCAAGCGATCGCTGCAGCGTGCGGCATGGTCGAGATCGCTGGCCAAGAGGGCGCCACCACGAGACAGCGAGACGCGGGCGACAGCGGCGTTGAGCGACGTCGATAGCTGACGCATCAGCGCCACACGAACGGCATCGGCCAGCGAATCATCGAGTGCGATCAAGACAGGTTGTGCATCGGTATCGTGTTCGGCCTGTGCCAAGAGATCGGCCGCGATCCACTCGACGTTGGCGTTGCGATCGGCCACGACCACCAGTTCGGAAGGTCCGGCCAACATGTCGATCGCCACATCGCGACTGACCCAGTACTTGGCTGCCGTGACGTAGCGATTTCCTGGACCGCAGATCAAATCGCAGGCCGGCACGGGCGGCGTCCCATACGCCATCGCCGCAATCGCAGCCGCGCCCCCCGCACACAACAGCCCATCCACCTGCGCGATCGCCGCGGCTGCCTTGGTGAGTGCTGTGGGTCGTGGACTTGCCAGCACCACCTGCCGTACTCCAGCGACACGCGCGGTCAACGCCGTCATCAGCACCGTCGACGGTAACGGATGGCGGCCGCCCGGCGCGTAACACCCCGCGGTCTCGATCGCTGCCAACCGATGACCCGCGCGCCCTCCCGCTATCTCCAACTCGACGTCGTACAGTGAGGCGCGTTGAGCCTCTGCAAACAGCACGATGCGATGCGCAACACGCTCGAGCCGTTCGCGCTGCTCATACGGCAGTGCTTCCAGCGAGACGCGAAGCTGATGAGGTTCGAGCCATAGCGCGCCGTCCTCCGACAGATCGCCAAATGAATCGGCGCTGGCCCTCAATGCCGATTCTCCCCCAGCGCGCACCGCGCTCACGATCGGTTCGATCGTCGCGAGCGCGTCCAGGTCAACCGCAGCGACCCGCTGTTTCAACAGCCCATCGACCGATCGATCTGGCAGGATTGGCTGGGTCATGTGAGCGGCTCCTTGGGCGTCAACGGCCTGCGCGAAATCATTAGCGAGCGTCGTTGTAACTCGAGCGTGACTTCGTTCAGCGTGAGCCCCTGACGCGCCAGCGCCACCAACGTGAAGTACAGCAGATCGGCCGCTTCGTGCACGACCGAGTCTCTTTCGCTTGCTTGCCCGAGCTCGCTCGCTTCTTCTCGCAACTTGGCCGCCAAGAGCGCCGGGTTGTCGAACAGCTGGACGGTTCGCGATGAACGATCGCGACTCGAGCCGCGAACGGCAAGTTGTGCTTGCAGCTCGCGCAGCGTAAAGGGACCGGGCCAACAGCCGCGCCGGCCGAGATGACAAAACTCCCCCGCTCCGCCTTGTCTCACGGTGAATCGCAAGGCATCGCGATCGCAATCGAGATCGGCGCGAAGCAGCTGTTGTGTGTTGCCCGAGCTCTCGCCTTTGACCCAGAGTGCCCCGCGTGAGCGTGACCAGTACACGCCACGGCGTTCGGCGAGCGCGCGCGAAAGCGACGAGGCGTTGCTGTACGTGAGCCCCAGTGCGCAGCCCGCCTCGTCGCAAACCACCGTCGGCCACAATTGATCGGGACGATCACTGACCAAGGGCGCTGCGAAACCATCGCTCAGCGTCAGCGCACCGGTGTACAGCGCCATCCCGACCTGCGCGTCGATCCCGAGACGATCGAGCGCTGCGATCTGCGCTGCATTCGAGATGCCGCCGGCTGACGTCAACGCGCACGCACCTGCCTTTGCGCGAGCACGAGAGAGCAGGTCCAGGTCGAAGCCGCCCATATGTCCTTCGTACTCGACCTGCGTCAACAGAAACCCACCCACGTAGGGCGCCAAACTGTCGATCACGCTGAGCACGTTTTCTCCGGTGCTACGGCGCCAACCATCCACCACCACCTCGCCGCGCCGCGCATCGACAGCGGCGATCACACGCGACTTGGGAAGTGCTGCGCAGAATTCCGGCGTCGCAGCAGTACCGACCACAACGGCAGTGGCTCCCGCGTCCAGCCAGGCGCGCGCTGCTTCGACGCTGCGAATGCCTCCGCCGACTCGGCAGGGTGCGCGGCGAAGCATCGAACGGATCAGCGCGCTGTTATCGCCCCGGCCCAGTGCCGCATCGAGATCCACCACGGCGACGTCGCCACAAACCGCAAACTGCTGCAGCCGCTCGAGCGGATCACCTCCGTCCAAGACGAACTCGCGTCCCTCGCGCAGTTGCACCGCGCGACCGTTCACAATATCGATGCTGGGCACGATCATTGACGAACCCTCACGCCGTTCCCGGCGAGTGCTTGCTTGAACGCTGAGACGGTAGTGGTCTCGTCGTGAAAGATCGACGCTGCCAACACCGCGTCGGCACCTGCTTCGAAGGCGGCCAAGGCATGAGCCACCGTACCAATCCCCCCCGACGCAATCACCGGCACAGGGACCGCGCGCGAGACCGCGGTGAGCAACGCGGTATCCGCACCCTGCAACGTTCCGTCGCGATCGATGCTCGTCAGCAACAGCTCGCCAGCACCGCGCCCGACCGCTTCAGAGCACCACTCGACCGCATCGAGTCCGGTTGACTCGCGGCCACCGTTGACGACAACCTCCCAGCCGCGATCGAGCCGCCGCGCGTCGACGGCCACCACCGTCGACTGGCGCCCAAAGTTTTTGGCGAGCGCCTGAATCAAGCTTGGATCACGCACGGCGGCCGTGTTGACGCCAATCTTGTCGGCGCCAGCGTCAAGCAGCGCGGCGGCGTGCTCGACGCAGCGCACGCCGCCGCCGCCGGTCAACCGCAGATCAAGTACGGCGCGTACACGCTTGACGGTCGTCAGCGCGGTCGAGCGTCCCTCCGGTGACGCGCTGACATCGAGCATCACCAACTCGTCGGCACCATGCGCGGCATACAGCGCGGCGCGTTCGGCTGGATCGCCCGAGTCGCGCAGCTCGACGAATTTCACTCCCTTCACCACGCGGCCGTCGCGTACATCCAAGCAAGGAATGATGCGACGCGTCAGGCCGCGCGCGGATGATGCGTCGCGCGGCAGATTCGGGCGACGGTCTTCAAGCCACGCGCGCAACAGTTCGGCACCAAATGCTCCCGAGAGTTCAGGATGAAACTGACACGCCAGCAGCCGGCCGCGCTCCAATCCAGCGATAAACTTGGTTCCGTGTTGAGCGAAGGCTGCGTGACAATCGTCTGGCGCTTCGATCAACGCGTAGCTATTGGCGAAGGCCGCGTACCCCGACGCGAGCCCCCGGGCCGCGGGATCGCTCTCGACGTAGTTCCAACCCAAGTGTGGCAATCGCACCGTCGATGGAAGGCGATGACAGCGCCCCGAGAGCAGGCCGAGGCCTGGGACATCGGGAGCCTCATCGCTCCCCTCGCACAACAGTTGGAGCCCGAGGCAGATCGCGAATATCGGCACGCCCGCTGCAGCGCTGCGGCGAAGCGGTTCGATCAACTCCGCGCGCTGAAGTGCCTGCATGCCAGCAGCGAACGAACCGACTCCGGGCAGGATCAGTTGGGATGCTTGCTGCACCACTCGAGGATCGCGCGTGAGCACCGGCTCGACCCCTAGCCGCGCCAAGGCGCCCTTTACGGCGGCGACGTTCGCGACACCGGTATCGACGATCACGAGGCTCATGATGCGAACCCATCGAGCGAGCCCTTGGTCGAAGCAATGTCCTCGCTGCCGTCGCGCGTCACAGCAGCGCGAAGCGCTAGGGCGAGCGCCTTGAAAGCAGCCTCGGCGCGATGGTGATCGTTTTCCCCGCGCAGTACATCGACATGCACTGTCAGTCCCGCCGCCGTGGCTAGCGACCGGATCACATGCGGGATCATCTCGCTGGACATCGTCCCGATCCGCTCGCGGCGCAGATCGAGCGACACCGTCGCCGACGGCCGCCCCGAAACATCGACGACCGCGCGGGCCAGCGCTTCATCCAACGGTGCATAGGCAGAGCCGAATCGCTGGATGCCGCGCGCCTCGCCCAGTGCTTGCTTCAAGGCGGCGCCAAGTGTCAGCGCGCAGTCCTCGGCCGTGTGGTGATCATCGATCTGAAGATCACCCTCGCAGCGCAGCGTGAGATCGAAGCGAGCGTGCTTCGCCAACGCGCCAAGCAGGTGATCGAGAAACCCGATCCCGGTGACGATCTCGCTGCGGCCTTCCCCGTCGATGGTGAGCGAGACATCAACCGATGTTTCGCGGGTTCGCCTCTGTAGTGACGCAGCACGAGGGTTCATACCAATTCTCCCTGAGCACGACAGTCGAGCGACTGCACGAGCGCGTGTGTGAGCGATCGGAAAATGGCTTCGTTGCAAGGCATCGAGATACGCACCCAACCGTGCAGCGGTCCCCCTAACGTCTTGATCGAAAAACCTGCCGCACTCATTTGTGCAGCCAGTGCCTGCACCCCGCTTCCGACCTCGAAGATCACGAAGTTCGCGACTGACTTTCGCGACACGATACCGCGTGACGCGAGCAGCGCGTGCAGTTCCTCGCGTTCTTGAACCGTGCGTTGGATCGCGATCGACAGCGCCTCGGCGCCGTAGGTCCATTGGTGTGCGGCGAGTAGTAACGAAAGACCAGCGACTGGATACGGGGCACCTGCCGCGCGCAGCGCCGCGATCGCCGGCGGTGAGCCCAAGACATAGCCAACCCTGCAACCCGCCAGGCCACGAGCCTTGGAGAACGTCCGAATCACCACCGCATTCGGCAACGAGAGCGCCTCTTGGGTCAGGTCCTCGCCTCCGTATTCGACGTACGCGTGGTCGACCACGATCAACGCGCGCGGAGCATGCCGCGACAACGCACGAAGATCGGCAGCACTCGCCGTCTCACCGGTTGGGTTGTTGGGCGTGACCAACGGCACCATTGCCGTGGTCCCCTGTGCCGCATCGATCTCGCTCAACACGGCCTCCAGCGGAAAAGAGCCGCTCGGCCAGACGGTCCTGCGAATCTCAGCGCGCGCCACTCGCGCGTAGTGTGCAAACATCTCGAAGGTCGGTTCGGCCAAGACCAACGTGCGCCCGGCGCCGAGAAACGCGCGGCAGCAGCGATCGATCGCATCGTCGCCGCCCGCGGTCACCAAGACCTGTTGTGGCGAGACACCAAACGAGGCCGCCAACTGCGCCTCCAACGCGATCGGCGTTCGATAGCGGCGCAGCCACTCCGGACCGACGCTACCGAGCACCGACAACAACTCGGCGAATGGCTCGGGGCCTTCGTTGTGATCGAGCAGCACGAGATCGCTACGCACGTGGCGCGCTGCGTATCCCGCTGTCAACGGCAGGCTCGGTTCTGGCCCGATGCCGCTCATGGGACGATCTGCGCGAGCGGCGCGACCACGATGTCGCTGCCACCCGCGGCTTTGAGCGCGAGGATCAGCGTGGGGAGTACGTTGCGTGGCACCGCTGCCTTGACGGCAAACCCGCCATCACCGAACAGCGGCGAGACCGTGGGCTGCCGCATTGCCGGCAGCACAGCGACCACGGCGTCCAACCGATCGGCGGGAGCATTGACTTCGATCATCACGCGCTGCCGCGCTTCCAACACGCTGCGCAACAAAAGCGCGAGGTCCTCGATCCGTTGGCGTTTGCTCGGCTGTTGCCACGCAAGCGGTGCGGCGTACAGTCGCGTCGAGCTGCTCAAGAGTTGATCGAGCACGACGAGCCCGTTGGCACTCAGCGTCGCGCCGCTCGCCGAGTTGTCGACGATCACATCGGCATCCTCGGGCGGAAAGACCTCGGTGGCACCGTAGCTGCGCACGAATGTGCTCCCGGTCAGTTCGCGCGCTTGCATCCAACGGCGTGTGAGGTGCTCGTATTCCGAGGCGACCACCAGTGCGCGGCGCGGCAGGCGCCCGCCCTCCAACAGCGACTCGGGCGCAGCGGCCACCAACCGCACGGGGTCGAGTTCTGTATCCAGAACTTCAACCAGGTCGACATCCAGTTCGGCGACCCAATCAGCCCCCGCAAAACCGACATCGCGCCGTCCAATCGCGAGCATCTCGATCACGTTTTGCGGTTTCTGAATCTTGGCTTCCGCCAGCGGCAGCGAGATTTGCGGGCGGTAGTTTCGCGCCGAGGGCGTCACGTGAATCCCGGCGGCAAACAACAATTGCTGCACGCCTGCTTCCATCCGGCCCTTGGGTAATCCAACTCTCAACGTGTCTGACATCGGCTCCTCGATTCGATCGGAGCCGGTCACGAAAGGCGGGGCGTTGTGGGCTTAACCCTGAAAACAACATCGCCGGCCTCGCGGGGCCGGCGCCGTGTGTGTCGCGATGCTCGCGCCTACACGCTACCTGGCCCCCACCGTATGGTGATGGTGGTAATGGCGGGTGTGGTGCGTGCGGGCAAGCGACCGTTTCATGGCGGAGGGAAGGTACCGTCGCCTGCGAAGGCTGTCAAACAGTTTGGCAAACAGGCCTCAATAAACCCGTCTCACCCCAGTCCGAGCAAGGTTCGCAGCTGCTTCTCGTTGAATCCCACGACGGCCTGGCCGTCGATCAGAATGACGGGTGTGCTATTGAACCCCAGCGCGACCAATTCATCGATCGCGGTTCGATCGCGGCTCACGTCGCGCTCGATGAAGGCCACTTCATGTCGCGAAAGAAACTCCTTCGCGGTGCGACAGGGGGGTCACCCAGGTTGTGAATAGACGAGTACGGTCTTGGTGTTCATCGCGTCTCCTTGCAACGGCACAGTCTAGCGGTGCAGGTGCGCCTTTGTCGTTGCCGCATGAGTTCGATGCCACCAACCGGCGATCAGTAACAAGATGGCGGTCAGCGCGACGAGCGGAAACACGAAACCGCGCGGCAGGCCGCCGTTGACGAACCACTCGACACCGCAAAACAGCGCCGTGCCCGCCAGCCCGGTGGCGCCGCCCGCCAACTCCCAGCGCCAGCCAGCCACAAGACCGATCAGGATCACGAGCATGGCGATCGATTGAAGTACGACGCTTGGCGTCATGGCCGCGCGCGATGGCAATCCCTCGCCGACGGCGATCACCAAGAACGTTATCGCCAACACCGCCACCAAGATTCGTGCTGTCCAGCGTACGGCTGTATGAGCCACTCTCGCTTCCGAGCGCATGAGGACCTCCGCTCTCTGGGTTGACTGCTGTGACCCTTTGTCGAGCCAGGCTCCCCATAAAGCATTTGACGTAGGTTCAGCCCCACATCTGGCAGGCCAGTTCGACCGTAGCGAGGTGAATTCGTGCGGTATCGATGGGTGCTGGTGCGTACCCGCCACCCATCACGATCGCCACCGGGACCCTTCGTTTCAGCAGAGCCTCGAAAACGACACGATCCCGCGCTAGCAGCCCTCGTGCAGTCAGCGACAAGCGACCGAGCCGATCCCCTTCCCACGGATCGGCCCCAGCAATGTAGACAGCCATGTCCGCCCGGGCGCGCTCCAAGGCGGTTTCGAGTGCCGGGCAGAACGCGGCCATGTATCCGTCGTCACCCGTACCATCGGCCAAGGCCACGTCCAGATCGCTGCGCTCCTTGCGAAACGGGTAGTTGCGCGCGCCGTGGATTGAGAACGTGAAGACCGAGTCGTCTCCCGCGAAGATCGCTGCGGTGCCATTGCCTTGATGAACATCGGCATCGATCACGACAGCGCGCCGAATTCGTGCGTCGGACTGCAGCAGGCGAATGGCGACCGCCACGTCATTGAAGACGCAATACCCCTCTCCCCGATCGCGAAACGCGTGATGCGTTCCGCCCGCCAAATGAACCGCGACACCCTCGTCGAGTGCAGCAGCCGCGGCGCAAACCGTTCCACCGACGGAGCGACGGCAACGTTCTACCAACTCGACCGACCATGGCAGCCCGACACGGCGCCACGACGCCGACTCGACCTCACCACGCTCGACCGCGCTCACATAGTCCGGGCTATGCGCGAGCTCGAGTTGAGCCGGCATCGCCGCGGCGGGGACTTGTAGACGTGAATGGGCGGTGACGGCCGGCGAGCCGATCACCAATTCATACAACAGCCGGTACTTGGACTCGGGAAAACGGTGCCCCGGCGGCAGCGGCAGCGGGAATTGATCGGTGTGGAAGATCCGCATCGGAGGTTGCGGATTCTACCCGTCGGGCGGAATTGTCACTTTTCACTAGTAATACCTATTGACTACTAACAACTTCACAGTATCTTGACTCCCGCACTACAGCCGACCCGGGAGGACAGCGTGGATAGCGACGAGAGCGTTCGAAAACTGCAGCGTGAGTTGAACGCAGGAACCGTCTCTTTGGTGCTGTTGTCGCTCTTGGAACGGGCTCAACGGCCGGTCTATGGCTACCAGTTGGCCAAGCAACTCGAATCCGCCGAGGGGCGCGATCCGTTGATCAAGACCGGCACGCTCTATCCCGTGCTTCGCGCGCTCGAGGGTCAGGGATTGCTCGAGAGCCTCGTCGAGCCTTCCGTCGCCGGGCCGCCGCGCCGGTACTACGCGATCAGCGACAAAGGGCGTGAAGCGCTGCTCGGCTGGAAACAGGCTTGGACCCGCACCCGCGACTTCGTCGACGCCGTGCTCTCCGGCCGCATGGCTGTCATTGATCAGGGAGAAAACCGATGAACCCGACGACCGTCGAACAGTACCTGGATGAACTGCGCCGAGCTCTCTCCGGTAGCGATCCAGCGTTGATTCAAGACGCGCTCAACGATGCCGAGGCTCACTTACGTGTCGCGCTGTCGGAGGCCGCGGAGGGCCAAGATGGTACGTCACTGCCGTCGATCCTCGAACGCTTCGGCGTGCCCGAAGAAGTCGCCGCCGCCTATCGTGATGCGGATGCACGCGTCGCCAAGGTAATGGCGCCGATTGCGACGACGCAGAGTGAAGAGCGTTCTTGGAGTGCGCGCTTTTTTGGAGTGGCCGTCGACCCACGCACCTACGGTGCGGTGCTGTACGCGTTGCTCGCGTTGATTACGGGAATCTTCTACTTCACGTTCGCTGTGTTTGGATTGGCGTTGTCGGTGGGAACGGCAATTCTGATTCTCGGGATTCCGATCACGTTGGGATTCCTGATGGCGGTGAGGGCGCTGTCGTTCGTCGAAGGCCGTTTGGTCGAAGCGCTACTCGGTGAACGCATGCCACGCCGGCCGCAAACCGCGCACCCGATCGGATCGATTTGGCAACGAGTCGGTTCGTGGTTACGAGATAGCCGTACCTGGTCCTCGATCGCTTACATGCTGCTGCAGTTGCCCCTCGGAGTCCTGTATTTCTCAGTCATCACGATACTGCTGTCGCTGTCGCTCGGTTTGATCGCCTCTCCGATCGCGGCGCTGATATTTCCCCCGGTCGACGTTCACTTCGAGTTCTTTTCCATCGAGCTGGGTTGGGTGGGCACAATCCTGTTGGCGCTAGTGGGGGCACTGGCGTTGTTCGTCACGCTGCATCTGGCACGCGGGATCGGGTGGCTGCACGGCCGCATTGCCAAACAGATGCTCGTCCGAGTTTGACGCGACTCAACCAACACCCAACGCAGACAGGCTTGATAAAGTCGCGAGCTTTGCTAATCGCTGACGGTCCCGGTTGACTGCTCCAGATAAAGCTGCTCGCACGCATCGCGTTTGAGTTTCCCAGAGGTTGTGCGTGGAATTTTTCGCACGAACACCACGTCGTGGACCGGAACCCCGAATCGCGCCAGGACGTAGCGTTTGACCTCGTTGATCAGGTCGGCACGGTCGGAGCTGATCAACTTGTCGACCCATGGCTCGATCTGGTCGGCGGCAACTCCCTTGAGCCAACCGCGAGGCCCGCCGACCTTCAAAAACGCCTGCAGCGCCGTGATCTTGACCCGCACCGCGGGCGAGATGCGGCCGACCGGCACGGTCATCACGATCATCTGCTCGCGGCCGCCGCACTCCATCGAAAAGACCGCCACCTTGCCACGCTCGAAAAACGGTAACTCTTCGAGATCGGCCACGATGTCGTGGGCGTAGTAGTTCTTGCCGTTGACGATGATCAGGTCCTTGACGCGTCCGGTGATGTACAACCGCTGCTCCGAATCGCGTGAGCCCAAATCGCCGGTGCGCAGCCAACCATCCTGAAACAACTCCACGTTGGCTTCGGTATCGAGGTAGCCTTCGCTCACGCTTGCCCCTTGTAGCCACAGTTCTCCGGTTTCGCCGGTATCGCAATCGGAACCATCCTCGCGCACGACGCGAACCACCAGGTCACCCAGCGGACGACCGACCGACGGCACCTCGATACCATCGACCGTGCGCGTCACGATTGGTTCTCCGTGCGCGGGCGAGGTAACAATCAGCGTGGCTTCGGCCAATCCATAGACCGGATAAAGCGTGTTGGGGTGCAGACCGTAATTGCTGAATCGCTCGTAGAAACGCCGCAATGAATTGGGGCGTACCGGCTCGGCACCGACAAACAGCATGTCGAGTCCCGAGAGATCGATCTGCTGCTCTACAAGATCCTCCTCACGAATCCTGTCGCAGCACAAATCGAGCGCGAAGTTGGGGCAGACGGTAATGCGGGCGCGGTAGCGGGAGAGCTCACTCAACCAACTCATCGGGCGCATCAGGAAGCGGATCGGATTGAGGATCACGGCGTTTGCTGGGCAGTGCCATAGCGTCGCCAAGAGCGTTCCCATCAATCCCATGTCGTGATAAAGCGGCAACCAAGCCACCACCGTTTCATCGACGCGACGACGGCCCGACTCGACCAGCAGGCGAACATTGTTGATCACGTTGCGATGCGTGATCTTGACGCCTTTGGGCCGCGACGTACTGCCGCTGCTGAACTGCACGAACGCCAGATCGTCTTCGCGTACGGTGGCTGCCGGCTGAATTGCAGGCGCTTCCGTCAGCGCCAAGCTGCTGGGCACGAAATCGATCAGATGTGAGGGAGGGATGAGCGCTTCATCCTCGCTCCCTCCCACCAGCTCGGGCTGTGTGAACACACCGCGCGCGCCGGTTTGCGCCAAGAGCCCGGCCACGAACGGCAACTGACTGCCGGGTGCTTGGCCCATCTGCGTGCCACTCACGGAAACCGGAACCGCACCGAGATAAAACAGCGCCAGAAAGCTCGCGAGTACATCGGGGTTGGCCGTCGGGCAGACCAAGACTCGATCGCCTTGCTCGATCCCTTGCGCCGCTAGCCACGCGGCGTGATGACGAATCTTCAGGTGCCACTCACGCCACGTGAGCGCGGTCTCCACACCGCGAGCATCGATCAACACCAGCCGATGAGCCGGCACGGCGATCTTGAGGCGATCGACGAGATCGACCATTGTCCTGAAATCGTGTGGTCCCGTCATACACACTCCCCGCGGCTACGGCGTGTCAATCCAGGGCTGGAATGTCCTGCACCAATCGGCCTTCGATGCGGGAGAAGATCTCATCGAGGCTGCGTCCGGTAATGGTCAGGCCGTGATTCTTCAAACCGACGATCGCGCGCGCGGGATCGCTGGCCGCCAGCACCAACCCAAGCACTTCATCGGCCAATTGCTCCGATCCGCAAGGCCAACTCTGCAACGTCGCTGGCGTGCCGGGAACCCAGGCATGCACATGCACGATCGCACCTACCTCCGGCAACGCCTTGTAGATCTTGTAGTGCTCGATCGCGTCGACAGAAACGCGCGCCGTTGGGTCGGTCTGGGGTGGGACCGAAAGCAGAATTGTTTGCGACTCAGGCTCGTAGCCTTTGACGAGCAACACGTCGCTGCCGATGACGCTCATGTTGCCTTTGTCGACGCCGCGCCCGGACATCCAGAAACTCTGCGCATCGCAACGGCACGAGAGGTTGCCGTAGGAAAGCTGTTTGAGGCCGAAGATCTTCATCGCCAGCCGCAGCTCGCGTTCGTCCAACAACTGGCGCATGTCGAACACCGAAGGCAGCAGCTTCATGGCGGCAAGCCGCCGGCCAAAACTCATCAGCGCGCGTGCGTTCGAATCGCCGTTCCAGAGTTCCGGAGCAAGATCCTCATCGAGGCGGTTCTCGATCACCATCCGCGCGCCGGCCAACGGCGTGACGTAATCGACGATGGCTGTTGCCAGCGAGGAGTCGTTGGCGCGCGTGCGAAACCCGAGTTCGGGGGTCATGAAGTAGGCCGCCCCGCCCAGCGGTCCGGAGGCGACTTCGTGCACCACCACGTTGGAAAGCGTCTTGATCAACACGGCGTAGGTGGTGCGCTTGAGTGCTTCCAGATCGGCCCAGGCCGAGCCGTCTTCGCTGCGCATCAACGAAGCGACGAAGACCGAAGAGTTGGGGCGCACGTAGTTCACGCGCGCGGTCGATACGCTGGTCAAATTGAGCACGAGGTCGATGTCATCGGCGAGCGGTGTCAGGACATGACCTTGCTCTAGCAGGGCGCGCGTCACTTGTTCGGCCAAGTGGCCCACCGGCGCGGCCCCGTCGTCGCGCACCATCGATACCTTCATGAAGCCGGCTCCCGGGCGGTTTGAAACTGTCTCACCATTTCAAGCAGGTTGCCGAAGCGTTGGCCTACTAACTCTGGCACGCGCTCGGGCGGAACCTCGATACCGAAGGCGTCTTCAATGTCCAGCAGCAAGTTGAGCATGGCGTGGGAGTCGTAGCCAAGCTCGAAGTTGAGTGTGTCGTCATCGCGCACTTGCTCGAGTTTCAAGCGCGATCGCGAAATGACCAGCCGCGCGAGCTGATCTCTCAGTGTGTCCTGCGACATCTTTCCTCCCACTCTCCACCCACGACGCCGGGGCCTAGCGTAGCTTGCTTCGGTCAGGTGTCACGACCCGCACGGCGCCGGGCAAGAGACGAACCTCGATGCGATGTGCCGCCGCCGACAATACCTCGCCATCGGCGTGGACGGGAACTCCACCCTCGGCCAGCACCGTCACCGACTCACAGCGACCGAGTGTGATCCGCGGGTGATTGCGGTGGCGCCCCAAGAGCGCCAGTGGCAACAGGCCGAGCAACGCCCATCGCCCGGCTCCGACGCCGGCGCAAAAATCCAATCGCCCATCGCTCGGATCGGCGTCGGGCGTCAATCGGAATCCGCCTCCCGTGGTCGAACCGTTCCCTAAAGAAAGCAGCGTGAAGTTCTCGGTTCGAGGCACACCGTCGAGTGTTGCCAGCAAGCGCCAAGGTCCGGGTTCAATCGCCAACGACGCCAAAGCCGCGGCCATGTAGGCCGGGAAACCGGCGAGTGGCACGCGCCTGGCGCGCACCGCAACCGCCGCATCGAAACCGATTCCGAGCGCGTTGGCGAACACGGTTTGCACGCCGTCGACATTCGCGAGCCCTGCATCGAGCAGGCAAAACGCCTCGCCTTCTAGCGCTAGTTGCAGGGCCGCCTCCAATTTGGCGGGGATGCGAAGACTTCGCGCCAGATCGTTGCCTCGCCCCGCCGGTACCAGCGCCAAGCGAGACTCGGGTGAGGTCTCCCGCGCTGCCAATACGAATCCAGACACGGCCGATTGAATGGTTCCGTCGCCCCCAACGGCGACGATGCGACGCCCCTCGATCGCCGCGCGCCGAACCGTCTGCCGCCCCTCTTCGAGGCTGCCGGTCTCGACCAACTCCAACCGTCCTGCGGCGGCGTAGTCCGAAAGCAGCCGCGTGACCCGCGTCCTGCGCCAGCCCGGGCCAGCACGACGATTGGCTATTACCAAGGGAATTCGCACCCCGCGAGTCTACACATTGTGACGCAAAGTTCTTGATGATACTTAGATAAGGCGGTATCTTCCCTGTCGATGCCGAAGGCCGACGATCAACCCGTGGAACGAGCGACGCCCACGCTGCTTTCCAGTCACGCGCTGGAAAATCTTCACTTCATCCGGCGCACTATGGAAAACGCTGGCTCGTTTACCGCGGTCCCAGGGTGGGGCGGCGCCGCAATCGGAGCCACAGCACTGCTCGCTGCGTTGGCGGCCTCACGTTGCGAATCCGTCTTCAGTTGGCTGGCAAGTTGGGGACTCGAAGCGCTCTTGGCGATCATCATTCTCGTGCTCGCCATGAGCTACAAAGCGCGCGCCGCCGGATTGCCATTGTTCGGCGGCCCAGGCCGGCGCTTCTTGATGAGCCTCGCGCCTCCCTTGGTGGCCGGTGCCTTGCTTACACTGGTGCTGTTGCGCGCCGGCTTGTTTGCTCCGATCCCGGGAGTTTGGTTGTTGCTCTACGGCGCCGCGGTGATTACCGGAGGGATGCACTCGGTCGCGTCGGTGCCTGTCATGGGGGCGTTGTTCATGCTGCTCGGCGCAGCCGCACTCGCTTGTCCCCCCTCCTGGGGTGACGCGTTCATGGCGCTGGGCTTCGGTGGATTGCACATCGCGTTTGGGCTGTACATCGCAAGGAGGCACGGTGGCTAAGACCCATCCGGCTGCGCGCGAGCGTGGCGCACGAAGCAAGCGCACGACTCCGGTCGCAGCGGCGGCAGAAGCCTCCAATCTCGATCGCCTGATCCATGAGCGAATTCGCTTGGGGATCGTGAGCGCTCTGGCCGCCAACGAGTCACTGGCGTTTGGCGAACTCAAGCAGATTCTGGGGACCACCGACGGCAACCTCAGCGTGCATGCGCGCAAGTTGGAAGAGGCTGGGTACGTCGCCTGCCTCAAGCGTTTCGAGGGACGGGTACCGCGTACCGAGTTCAAGCTCACCGTTGTGGGGCGCAAAGCGCTCGCCAAATATCTCGATCACATGGGCGCGCTGATCGACGCCATGAAGCGTGTTTAGTTGGGCAAGCCTGCTTTTTTTTGAGTTGTAGCTTTGCATTTCAAAGTTCTTCACAACCAGGAGAAGTCCACCATGCCGGATGCTACTGTTCCCCGCCACACCGCCATCATCATGGATGGCAACGGACGTTGGGCTACGAATCGCGGGTGGCCGCGCTTGGCCGGCCATCGTGCCGGGATCGATGCGTTGCGGCGCACGGTGGAGGCCGCACCTGGATTGGGAATCGAAACACTCACGTTGTATGCGTTCTCGGCCGACAACTGGGGCAGGCCGCAGGCTGAGGTCGATGGATTGATGCGCCTGTTTCATCTGTACCTCGCCAACGAAACCGATCGTTGCATTGCCGACGATGTGCGTCTGTCGGTGATCGGACGTCGCGACCGGCTCGGTCCGCTGTTGCGAGCGGCGATTGCGACCAGCGAGATGGCGACGTCGGCGGGCCGCCGGCTGCATCTGCGATTGGCGATCGACTATTCGGCGCGCGACGCGCTGTTGACCGCCGCTTGGAATTTGCCGCATCAGGCTTTTCCGTCGCGCGAAGCGTTCGCCGAGGCGTTGGGCCAAGCGATCGGCGCGCACGACCCGGCTCCCGACGTCGACCTCTTGATTCGCAGTGGCGGCGAACAGCGTCTCTCGGATTTCTTGCTGTGGGAGTCGGCCTACGCAGAACTCTATTTCACCGACACACTTTGGCCCGACTTCGATGCTGAAGGATTCACAACGGCGGTCCACCATTTTGCAAACCGCGAACGACGCTTCGGTAAGCTCAAGGAGGTGGTGTAGACGAGGCGTCGAGAATGGTTTCAGCAGAGCGACGTAAGGCGCGTATATAGTGCAGTGTCGCTTCTGGAGGTCCGTCGCCAATGAATTCCCGCGCTCGTTCGTGGTTGTTTTTCATTCCGTTGCTGACCTCATTGACGATCACGGGCGCGCAGTCGCCGACGCCATTGCCTCCCATTCCGACCCCGGCACAACGCGATGCGATGCGCAAGGGCGGCAGCAATGCGCCGTTGATACCCGGGCCTCAATCACCCAAGCAACTCGACGCCGATGCCAATCAGGATCTGTACGACGTCACGCGCTACTTCCTCGATTTGGAATTCATCCCGAGCACGACCACCGTCACCGGCTCGGTCACGATCAGCGCAACATCGCTCAACGCCGGACTGACCCACGTGGTGCTCGACCTGTTCGACAACCTCAACGTCACGCAGGTGGTTCGCGGGACACAACCGCTGTCGTTTTCGCGCGGCAACAACCTGCTGGATATCACGCTCGATCGCAGCTTCGGCGCGGGCGAGCCGTTCGATATCAAGGTGACCTACTCGGGCGTTCCGCAATCGACCGGCTTCGGCTCTTTCGGGTGGAACAAGTACATCTTCCCGCCCAGCCAAAAAAACATGGCCTGGTCGTTGTCCGAACCGGACGGCGCGCGCACTTGGTGGCCCAGCAAGGACCGCCCCGACGACAAGGCAATGGTGGAGGAATGGTGGACCGTCCCGTCCAACTGGACCGCCACGGGCAACGGCAAATTGATCGGAACCGACAATCTCCCCAACAGTCGCAAGCGCTACAAATGGAAGCCGACACATCCGCTGACCTCGTACTTGGTGAGCGTCGCCGCCACCATCTACGTCAAGGTCACCGGGAGCTACACGCCGATCGCTGGCGGATCGATGCCGTTGGAACATTACGTCTACAGCGAGCTGCGCACCGAAGCGCAAGAGAGTTTTAATACAACCCCGCAAATGATCACCTTCTACGCGCAGAAGTTCGGCGAGTACCCGTTTGTAGAAGACAAGTATGGCCACTCGACCTTTCCGTTCAGCGGCGCGATGGAGCACAGCACCAACACCAGCTACGGCTACCTCTTGGTCGACGGCACTCATAACAACGACTACACCGTTGCCCATGAGTTGTCGCATCAGTGGTGGGGCGATTCGGTCAGCCCGCAAACCTGGCGCGACGTTTGGCTCAACGAAGGGTTCGCCAGCTACTCCGAAGCGCTGTGGGCAGAAAACATTGGCGGGTTTTCCAACTACAAGTCGTACATGAACTCGTTCTATCGCTCGAGTTTTGCGGGGCCCGTGTACAACCCGCTCGATCTGTTTGGCACCACGGTTTACGACAAGGGAGCCTGGGTCAATCACATGTCGCGCTGGGTGCTTGGCGACAGCGCGTTTTTCTTGGCTTGGCGCGATTGGTACGCCACGCACAAGGACGGCGTCGGCAACACCGCGCAATATCAAGCCACACTCGAAGCGCGTCATGGCTCATCGCTGCAGTGGTTTTTCGATCAGTGGGTCTACGGCGTCAATAGTCCCAACTACGACTATGGATTCGCGGTCGCCAACCGTGGCAGCGGGAACTTCCGCACCACGCTGCGCATCCGGCAGATCCAAACCGACGCTGGACTGTTTCGCATGCCGCTGCAGGTGACGCTGGTGCTGCCATCGGGCAATCAACGGCGCACCGTTACCAACGACCAACTCGATCAAGACTTCTTCTTCGACACCACACAAGCACCCACCGATCTGCTGTTCGACGAGGACAATTGGGTGCTGAAGGTCGCGGCTACCAAAATTGTGCTCGATGACGGTGACGCCGACGGTGTGCCCGACCGCAACGACAACTGCTCCGCTGTGGCCAATGGCGCCCAGACCGATACCGATCTGGACACGTTGGGCGATGCTTGTGACCCGGACGATGACAACGATTCGCTCGTCGATGCTCTCGACTGCGCGCCACTGGATGCCACGCAGGGCCGCCCCGGCGAAGTCGCCGCGTTGGACCTTCAGGATCACGTGACATTGCTGTGGACCAGTCACGCGCAGGCAGATGGGTACGACGTGTCACGCGGGGCGCTGTCATCGCTGCTGGCAACGCAAGGCTATGGCGCCTGTCTTGCGACCAACCTCACTCAGACCAGCTACGTCGATCTCGCGGCGCCGCCCGCGGGCGACGGCTACTTGTATTTGGTGCGTGCGCGCGACGCGGGGTGTGGCGGTTCAGGCAGCTTTGGATCCGATGGCAATGGACAGGAACGCCCGCCGCTGTGTCCTTGAGCTGCAGCGGCGGCGGCCCAACGGCGAACCGTCGGTCCCGCCGCTCGCGGCAACTCCCGTGCAGTGACGTTGTGTCGGTGTCGGCGCAAATTCCTTCGCTCGACGGCCGGCCGGCGGCGCAGAACTGCCTATAGTCTTGGCGGTTCTTGGTGAACGAACCAGAGGAAATCGAATGCCCGACGCTCTCGACCCATCCGAACAAGGCAGAGATCTCGTTAACGACTCGGATTTGCGGGAAACGATGCGTTCCGATGCGCCGGCGGCGCGCAGCGTCGAGACGATCCCAGAGCGGATCGGCGACTACCGCATTCTCGGCGTGCTCGGCCGCGGTGGAATGGGTGTCGTCTACGAGGCCGAGCAACAAACCCCAAAGCGCGTCGTTGCACTCAAGTTGATCCGCGGCGACGCCTCCGTCGACGATCTGCACGTCGCCATGTTCCGCCGCGAGGTCGAGGTGCTCGCGCGACTCGCGCATCCAATGATCGCGAGCATCTACGAGTCGGGCCGAACCGTCGACGGACAACATTTCTTCGCGATGGAACTGGTCCGCGGCGTCACGCTCTCGGAGTTCCTTCGCAGTCGCACGGCTCCCCTCGATACTCCCGAACTGCGACACCGTTTGGCGATGTTCGCCGGAATTGCGGACGCGGTGCACTACGCACACCAACGCGGCGTGATCCACCGCGACTTGAAGCCCTCGAACTTGATCGTGGGCGAGAGCGATCACGCTGCCGAAGCCCGGGAATCGCAGGCAGGCCTGCCGTCGGTGAAGATTCTCGATTTCGGCCTGGCGCGCATTACCGATGTCGACGTTGCCGCAACGCGCGTCACGGAGATCGGCACGATCAGGGGAACGCTTCCCTACATGAGCCCGGAGCAAGCGCGCGGGCGCCCCGACGAAATCGACGTGCGCACCGACGTCTATGCGCTCGGCGTCATCCTCTACGAGATGCTGAGCGGAGCTCTGCCGCACGACCTCGCCTCGCACTCGCTGATCGAGTCGCTGCGCATCATCGAGAAAGCGCAACCACGACCGCTCCGCGAGGTGTGGAGTGGCTCGAAACGGCTGGACGACGACGTCGAGACGATCGTCGCCAAGGCGCTCGAGAAAGAAGCCAACGATCGTTACGGCAGCGCCGCCGCTCTCGCCGAAGACGTTCGACGGTACCTCGCGTCTCAACCGATCCTCGCGCGGCCGCCAAGCACGATGTACCAACTGCGCAAGCTCGTGCGCAGAAACCCGCTGCCAACCGCTTTCGCTGTCTGCATGCTGGCACTGCTCGTCGTCTTCGCGGGCACGATGGCCTACCAAGCGCGCCGCATCGCTTCCGAACGCGATCGCGCACAGGCCGAGGCGGACAAATCGGCCGCCATCAACCAGTTCTTGCAACAAACACTCGAGAGCGCCGATCCGAATGCGGGCGGCGAACGTGATGTCACGATTCTCGAAGCGGTCGATCGATCCGCCGCTCGCATCCAGAAAGACTTTGCCAATCAGCCGATCGTCGAAGCCGCCGTTCGAATGACGTTGGGCGCGACGTATCTCAATCTCGGAAAGTACGAAAAAGCCGAGGAGTTCCTGCGCCGCGCTGTCGACCTTCGCATCGAGCACCTCGGTAAGAACCATGCCGACACTGCCACCGCGTGGGGCCAGCTCAGCCGGCTCTACCACCTGGTGGGCCGCTACGACGACGCTATCCAAACGGCGCTCTCCGGCATCGAAGCGCAGCGTATCGCGCTGGGGCCGAAACATTACAGGCTCGGGGAGCGGCTCAACGATCTTGGATTCGCCTACTTCCATTCCGGCAAACCTGACGAAGCCGAGAAGCCGGTGCGCGAGGCGATCGAGATTGGCCGCGCGCAGCCGGCAGGCCCCACCTACGTGCTCGCCGAAAGCCTCAGCCTGATGGCTGACATCGTATCGACCAAGGGCGATTTGAAGCAGGCGGTCACTCTGGCGCGTGAGTCGATCAAGATCACGGAGTCGCTGAACAACAAAGACACGCCTCAAATCGACGTCGCAAAGAACAGCCTGGCCGTGATCCTGATGCAGAAGGGTGAGTTTGCTGAGTCAGAAACACTACTCATGGAGATGCTCGAGAGTCAGAAGCGGCAATTTGGCGAGATGCATTCACAGGTTGCGATTGCGCTGGAGAACCTTGGCAACGTCTACTTCCGTCAAGGCCGCCTCGACAAGACCATCGAGATGCTCAACCAGGCTGCTGCAGTGCGCAAGGTAGCGTACGGACCTAAGCACCCCACCGTAGGGCGCACGCTCGTCAACATGGGCACGGTGCTTTGGCGCGCAGGACGACTCGAAGAATCCGAACGAGCCTACCGCGAGGGCGTGACGCTGATGAAAGAAGGGATGGGCAAGGATCACCCGGACGTCGCGTATGTCCTCGCAAGCATCGGTGGCCTGCTCGACCAGCGCGGTAATCGTATGGGCTCTGAAGAGGCGTTGCGCGAGTCGCTGCGGATTCGACGCAGCGCGTTGGGCGAGAAACATCGACTCACTGCCACATCGATGATCGACTTAGGCCTCAAGCTCAAGTCGTGGGGAGTGAACAGTAACGAGGTACGAAAGCTGCTCAACGAAGGCGTCGCCGTTCTTGCTGCGGAGGCGGGCGAGGACGATTCGCGCGTCAAGGCGGCGAGAGCCGCGCTCGGATCGACTGGAAAATAGCAGGACTCGCGCTTCGAGAGCTCGAGTCCTGCAAGCTTGCCAGCCGCTGCGATTACGGAACTGGCTGCAACGCCGCGGCGATGATCGGGTCGAACGCTTCCGGCGGCACCGCGCCACCCTCCACCCGCTGCCCATTGACGAAGAAACCAGGCGTGCCGGTGATGCCGTGCTTCGCACCCAAGGCTTCCTGCGCATCGATCGCTTGCGAGGCGGCCTTGTACTCGGCGGAATCTGGCTTGGCCGCGCAGGTATCCCAACGACTCATGTCGAACGATTTTCCCTTGGGAAATTCTTTCTGCTTGGTCTTGGGGTTTTCTACCATTTCGCCTTCGAGGTATTCCTTGGCTTTGGCAACGACATTCTCCGGATTGACCGCGCTTTGGTTGCCGAAGAACTTGTCATGCAGCACCCAGAACATATCGGGGTTTTGCTGAGCGGCGCAGTAGCCGGCGATTGCTGCAGGCTTGGCCCAAGGATGAAACGACAACGGGTAGTTGAAGAACACGAACTTGATTTCTTTCGGGTACTTCTTGAGCAGTGCTTCGACTGTTTGAAAACCACGCGTGCAGTAGGGGCATTGGAAATCGGAGAACGCATAGACCGTGACTTTGGCGTTTGGGTTGCCGCGAACAGGCATGCCCTTCGCCGCCGCTTCTAGATCCGGTTGAACCGACTTGGCCATTTCCGCGGCTTCTGCCAGCTTCTTGGCTTCGGCGATCTTCTGTTCCTCGGCCAGCTTGGCAGCCTCGGCCTTCACGGCGGCTTCGTCCTTGCTGACGTCGACCGGTTCGGGGAATCGCAGCGGGTAGAGCGTCTTGATATCGGCGGTCACCAAGAACTTGGTGCCGTTGGGCCCCTGCGGCGTCGTGAGGGTGAGGGTGCCTAGGTACATCCCTTGGACACCTTCGATCGTGGTGACATCGGTAATGGTTGGACTCAGCGTCGCGAGATCGGGGAACTTGAGCTTGAGGTTGGCGATGATCTGCGCCTTCTGCGCCTCGCTCAGCGTGGTGCTTGCAGCGGCAACCGCAGGTTTTGCGGGGGCCGGAGTGGTCGCGGGTGCGGTTGCGGCACGCAGCACGGGGGCTGCGAAGCTGGCGGCCGCTAGCACGGCCAACGCGGTTAACTTGTGCATGAGTCTGGCTCCTGGCGATGGAGGACCGTTCCACCGCAAACGTAAAGGGATCGAAGGCAGGAATAGTAGCAGCCCCGATCGGTGGATACCGCTCACTTCCCGACAGCCTCGATCTTCGAGATCGAGTTGAGCACTATCTCCAGGCGAGGTGGACGCACCTTGTCCGTCTGCTCGACGATCATCACGAAAGCCTTGCCATCCGGCGTCACGTCGTAACGGCTGTCACCGAAATTGTTCTCGATGATCTCGTGACGCTCCAAAACTCGATATGGCTTCCCCATCCCGAAGTTCGCGCCGGGTTCTACTGGAACGCCCCAGATCTCCAGATTCGCGATGAAGAACAACTCACGTCCATTCGCTGCCCAGTGCGGTGAGGTGACGAGTCTGACGCCCTCTACATTGACCGGCCACCGGCCACCGCCGTCGGGATAGGGCTCGACTTGAAGGTTGATGTTCCCACCCTCCGCTTCCGTCCCGAACGCGATCCAGCGTCCATCGGGCGACAGCGCGGGCTCGAACTCTGCCGCCGCAGAATCGAAAACAGAATGTGCCTGCGAACCAGACGCGAGATTGATCGAAAGAATATCGCCTCGAGTTTTTCCGGTAGCGGTGACCACGAGCAGCGTCGATCCATCAGGCGTGATCGACGCCACGGCGTAGTCGCCAAACAGATTGTCGACCTTCACGATTTTACGAGGCGCTGATCGTCCATCGGCGTCGATCGACAGGAACTGTCCGTCGCAACACGCGGTTATTACCGCTTTTCCGTCCGGCCTCCAGATCGGTGGACTGAGTACTTGGTCGGTGGTGAGGCGAATCGCATTGCGGCGACTCAAGTCGTAAATCCAGATGTCGCTGCGAGCGCCGCCGCCTGGGCCTTCATTGACCGCGATCGATCTCCCGTCGGGAGAAACCCGCACGCTCTTGTACTCCGCCACCGGCATGTCGAGGGGCTCGGCCTTGCCGCTGCTACGATCGGCGCGCAGCACTCGCCTCCGTACGATTCCGCGCTCACCACTGAAGAACGCGAGTGTGCCGTTCTTCGCGACGGCCGCATATGTCACGCCACTGCGCGGCTCACCGAAGACAGATTCGAGGACTGGAAGCGGCGTGCCGATCAGCTTCCCGCTCGTCATGTCGTACTTGCCGCGTGAGAGCGTGCCGCGATGACTCAGCAGCAGATCTCCGTTGGGCAATGCAATCGCCTGACTGGCGCCCTGCGTTACGTTCCAACGCTTGCCGGTCTTGATCGAGACTGCATCGATGGGTGAGTCCTCGTAGTTGCCGGCCTTGGTCGGCTCACCCACCGTAAACAACACGGTGTCGCTGTCGGGAAGAACCGTGGGCCAGCGATGAGTTCGCTCAGTACCGTCCGGAGCCAGCGTGGTCAATGGTTCGGGAGTACCGCCCGAAGCGCGAACGCGCGACAGCCCGGCATTGAATGAGGCCGCGAGCACGATCGTGTCATCGACAGGCCAAGCAATTCCTCGCGTCAGCCCGGCGTCACAGATGGTCTGAGTCACGCCGCCGGCAAGCGCGCGCCGTCGCAGCTTTCCATCGCTGACAAAAGCAATCGACTCGCCATCGGGCGAGAAAACCGGCGCCGTTGCGCGCTCCGTTCCAGTGATAGGCACCGCTTCCGCCGTCGCGAGCTCGCGCAAATAGAGCCGCGCCTCTGGGCCATTCCCAAGCACGAAGGCGAGCTTCGATCCATCCGGCGAGATCGCCACGACCTGCTCTTGATTCTCGGCGCCCCACACCGGCTGAAGATCGCCAGGCAGCGGAATTGAGGCTTGTATCGGGCGCGGAACTTCCAGTGTTGTCTTGCGCGTTGGTACCAGCCGCTCGATCGCGAACAACGCCAACAGCAGCGCCAGCAGAATCCACGGCAGCGATGCGAACCGCGAACGCGCGACCGGCTTCGGCGCAGGTGCGCGTCGCAACTCTTCCAGTTCGATTCGCACGTCGCCCATGTCGCGCTGACGGACGTTTGGATCACGCTGCAAACAGCGTTCGATCAAGCGCCGTAGTCCGGGGTGCTCGTGCGGCGGCAAGAGACCCCAATCGATCTCGTGGCGCAACACAGCGGCGATCGTGTCCGAGATGGTTTGGCCCTCGAACAATCGGCGGCCACTCAGCGCCTCGAAGAACATCACCCCAAAACTCCAAATGTCGGCGCGCTTGTCGACGGGCCTGCCGCGCGCCTGTTCGGGCGCCATGTAAGCCGCGGTGCCCATCAAAGCCCCACCGATGGCCGTTGCGAAAGTGATCGTTGGCGAGTGCGAGAGGCTGGGAGACGATCCATCGCGTGGCGCCGGATCGACCGCCTTGGCCAATCCGAAGTCGAGCAGCTTCACGTTGCCATCAGGGGTGAGCATGACGTTCGCCGGCTTGAGGTCGCGATGCACGATCGCTTTCTCGTGAGCGGCCTCGAGCGCTGCGGCGATCTGTACGAAGACCGGGATCGCTTCGCTCATCGGCATCGGCCCCTCGGCCATCCGCTTCTCGAGTGTCTGCCCTTCGACCAGTTCCATCACCAACGCCAACTGCCCCGAGTTCTCCTCGATACCGAACAGCGTCGCAATTTGAGGATGCTGCAGACTGGCCAACAGCATCGCCTCGCGACGAAAGCGCATCGATCGCTCAGCGTCCTCGAGGAACGCCGCGGGCATGACCTTGATCGCCACATCGCGGCCGAGCCGCGCATCGCGTGCGCGATAGACGTCCCCCATTCCGCCCTGACCGAGTCGCGCGATGACTTCGTACGATCCGAAGCGAGTTCCGATAGGGGTGTCCGGCATGGGGCGCGAAGTCTACCGCGCTCGCCGGGCGGATGGGGGCGAGTCTTCAACCTGCCGACTGATTCCCCGCGTGATAGATTCCGCCCGCTGACACTCACACGTTGACCGCTGTCACCGCGGTCGCAAAACCCGGCGCAGTTTCCTCCGATAAGGCGTTCAAGATGATCGAAGAGCAAATCGCAAAAGTTGACAAGAGCAAGCCGAACTGGAAGACGACGCTGACCAAGCCGTCGATGATGACGTTTCAGGAGGGCAAGACCTACCTCTGGCGGATGGTGACCAACAAGGGCACGGTCGTCGTCAAGTTCATGCCCAAGGTCGCGCCGATGCACGTCACCAACTTCATCTACCTCTCACGCCTCGGCTTCTTCGATGGTCTGTCGTTCCACCGTGTGATCACCGGTTTCATGGCCCAAGGCGGCGACCCGCTCGGCACTGGGACGGGTGGTCCGGGGTACAAGTTCGCCGGCGAGTTCGACCCCACAGTCAAACATGTCAAAGGCGGAATGCTCTCGATGGCGAATGCAGGCCCTGGCACCGATGGCAGCCAGTTCTTTCTTACCTTCGTCGCGACGCCGTGGCTGGACGGCAAGCACACCATCTTCGGCGAAGTGATCGAAGGCATGGACGTACTCAAGAAGCTCGAAGCCGCCGGTTCGCAGGGCGGTCAAACCAGCGAGCCGCTCACGATGGACAAGGTCACCGTCGAGATTCAGTAGCGATTGATCGAGGCGCGCCTCTCGGAGCGATCCGGGAGGCGCCCTTTCTTCCTTCACGAACCAGGGCCCGAGCGCGCTGCGTCAATTGTGAATCACGGACAACTCGCAAGCCGCTGTGGACGGCACGCCGCCGTAGACACCGCGCGTTCGGCTCCTGTCGACGCGTAGCCGTACGATCCTTCCTCGCTTCCGTTTTGAGCGACGACGAGGTAGTAGCGATTGCCAGCGGCCGGAGCGAATGTCGCCGTCGTCGCCCCGCCGGTCGAGCACAGCACCGGAACATGGCTCGTGAAGCTGGTGAGCAGTCCTTCATACACACCGAAGTCAGTGTCGGTGGTCACGCACGACCAGTTCCACGTCAACGTCACATTGCTGCCACTCTTGGTGACGTTGAGCCGGCTCTCCAAAGCAAGGTCACCGGGCACGCGTCCCGCGCCCGCCGGATTGGAGATGAAGTAGTAGGCCGCACCCTGACCGTTTGGACTCGTCAGAGCCTTCTCCGCAGCACCCACCAGCAAGGTGCCGAAACTCAAGGCGACGCTGGAGCCGAATCGATCGCCATTGAAGGTGTCGCTCGGTGCGAGTTTCTGCTGGTAGCCCCAGGTCGTGCCGCTTCGCGTGTAGATGTAGACGGAGCCCGCATCGGGCCCCACAACGGTGTCGTCTTCGCGAGCGCCGACCGCAACGACGTTGTTGCTGATCGCGACCGACCATCCGAAGCGATCGAACGCTCCACCGTCAGGCGCCGTCAGCTTTGCTTGTTGCGTCCAGGTAGCGCCGTTGAACTCAAACACATAGGCCGCGCCATAGGCCGTCTGTCCGACGAACGGCGCATGTTCACGCGCTCCGCCGATAAATGTGTTGCCTTCGATCGCCACCGAGCAGCCGAAGAAATCGCCGTTGTTGCCGCTGCTAATCGAAACCTTTTGCTCCAAGAGATACGCTCCGGTGCTGTCCGAGTACACATAGACCGAGCCTGCGGATGTCGCTGGGACATCGGCCGTGGACGAGCCGACAGCAAGCTTGTTGCCGCTGATCGCGAGAGACTCGCCAAAAGAATCTCCCAGCACGACGCCACCGACGGGAATCAGCTTCTGTGTTTGCGTCCAAACCGTTCCGCTGCGCACGAACCGGTACGCCGAACCTGCCGCGGAGTTGCTGGGCAGGTCGGCGAAATGCGCTCCTACGACGATGACCTCGCCGGCTGCGGCGACGGCATTCCCAAACTCGTCGTCCGCCGTGCCGTCGTTGGCGGTCAGCCTCTGCTGCTGCGTCCAGGTCGTGCCGTTGCGCACGAAGACATAGGCCGAGCCAGCGTTGGAGAATCCAGCATCGTCATCGGGTGCGCCGACGACGATGGTGTCTTCACTGATTGCCACGGAGTAACCGAACCTGTCCGAAGCAGCGCCATCGCTGGCCAAGAGTTTCGCTTGCTGTGTCCAGGTCGTTCCGCTGAGCACGTAGACGAAGGCGGCACCCGCTTGAGAGGCGGTTGTCGAGTCGAATCGTGCTCCCACAACCATCGTGTTGCCGTTGATTGCGACGGAGTAGCCGAATTGAGCGCCGGCGCCGCGCGGGTTGCTGGTGATCTTCTGCTGCTGCGAGAAGTTGGCCATTGCGGGGATTGCGAACGCCGAACCGATCAACAGCACAGCCACTCGATGCGACCAGGGTTGTTTCACGCGACGCCTCCGGGCCATCACGGTGGACCGGCCGGGTTAGGCCGTCCAGTCGCATATCTATGCGAGTCGGGCGGCGATCCGTGTTCAACGTGTGTTTATCCGCACTAGAATCCGCCCGAGGAGATACCCCATGGCGCAGCCCCCGCGTTCGGCGTTTCCACCGGTGTTCTGGGTCGCGAATTTGATCGAGGTGCTCGAACGGTTCGCGTACTACGGGATCTACTTCGGCTTTGGGATCTACATGACCTCCTTGGGGTACTCGCGCGATCAGTTAGGGACGGTGCAAAGCCTGTTTCTGCTGTTGTCGTACACGATCCCGGTCGTCTCTGGAACGCTCGCCGACCGCTACGGATTCAAGGCGATGCTGTTGGTCAGTTACCTCGCCTATTTGCCGACGATCCTGCTGCTGATCGCGACCAAGTCGTTCTCGGGCATCGCGCTCACGATGCTCTCGATCGGTTTCGCTGCCGGAATCTTCAAGCCGCTGATCGCCGGCACCGTGCGCGTGACCTCCGACCAAAGCAACAAGACACTCGGCTTCGGCATCTTCTATGCGATGGTCAACATTGGCGGGTCGTTCGGTCCGATCGTGGCGGGCAAGCTGCGAGCGATTTCTTGGAACTATGCGTTCGCCGCCTCCGCAATCGCGATCGTGGTGATGTTCGTGATCACCCTCTTGTTCTACAAAGAGCCGGCGCGAGCCAAGGACAGCGCTACGTTGGGATCCAAGCTGGCAGAAATTTGGACGACGCTGAAAGACGTGAAGTTCTCGTCGTTCTTGCTGCTGCTCGGTGTCTTCTTCTGGATCCCGTTTTGGGCCTTCTTCAATCTGTGCGCGTTGTACGTCGATTCCAACGTCGACACCGCGGCGCTTTACCAGAGCATTCGCGGTGTACTCGGCACCACGGTCGCCGACTCCCTCTCGCAGGCCGACGCCAATGGGACGCGACGAATCTTGGGTGAAACAATCTCACACACCGGCTACATCATTATGATTCTGCAACTGGCGGTCTCGCGGATCTTCGAGAAGCGACGCGCCATCCCCTCGTTCATGTTCGGAATGGTCATGATTGCGCTCGGCTTCGTGGTGATGGGTTTGGCGCGCAGCTCGGCCGCATCGCTCGTGTTCGTTGGAATTCTGCTGTTCGCGATTGGCGAGATGATCAGTTCGCCGCGGATCCAGGAGTACATCACCTGGATCGCTCCCAAGGAAAAGGCGGGCCTATATATGGGCTCGAATTTCCTCGGCACGGCGATCGGCGGATTGTTCAGCGGGCAATACACCAAGCTTTCCGGCGTGATGGTCGACGCCGGCGCACCCGAGCGGATCTGGTACATCCTGGCCGCACACGTGTTGCTCGGTGTCGTGGTGTTTTGGTTGTTCATCAGGTTCGCGGGCGAGTTCAAGGAGCAGACCGCGTAGGGTGTGGGGAAAGCATCTCGCGGTGGTGGTCGAGTATTTTCTCGAGGGTGCTTCTCGTCGCAATGTCGTGGATTCCCGAACGATGAGCGTCGGCTGTCAGGACTGGGGGCGATCGGAGCCAAACAGCATCCGGTGCTTGCCGAGTTTCCGGTACAAGCTACGTTCGCTGATCCCCAAGAGTCGTGCGGCGTTCCCTCGATGACCGCCGGTCTCGCGTAACGCGCGTTCGATATGCTCGCGCTCCATTTCCTCCAGCGTAGGCAGGCGGCCTTCGGCGGATTGATCACGCGATGTCGTAGTTAGCGGCCTGCGAAGCGACGTGGGGATGTGCTCGGGGAGGATCACCGCCCCTTCGCAGACCACCGACGCGGACTCGATCACGTGCAACAGCTCGCGCACATTCCCGGGCCAATCGTGGCGGCGCAGCAACGTCAGCGCGTCGACGCCCAGCTTCTTTGAGAACCCGTAGCGCTCACAAAGTCGCGTCACGAAATGCACCGCCAGGAGATCGATGTCTTCCGGCCGTTCTCGTAGCGGCGGCAGTTCGATCGGCAGCGTGCTGAGCCGGTAGAACAGATCCTCGCGAAACAACCCTTGTCGGACCATCGCCGCCAGGTTGCGGTTGGTCGCGGCGAGCACGCGCACATCGACCCGAATCTCTTTGGTTCCTCCGACGTGCCGGAAGGTCGAGGTGTCCAACACGCGCAGCAACTTGACCTGCGTGGCTTGACTCACCTCGCCGATCTCGTCGAGGAAGATCGTGCCGCCATGAGCCACCTCGAATAAGCCGGGTTTAGCGACGTCAGCGCCAGTAAACGATCCCCGCTCGTGGCCGAACAACTCGCTCTGAAGCAGCTCCTCCTGCAAGGCCGCGCACTCGACCACCACGAAGGGCCGGCCACGCCGCAGGCTGCGTGCGTGCAGCAGCTTGGCGACCATCTCCTTTCCGGTGCCGGTCTCGCCCGTAATCAACACCGTGGTATCGCTCGGCGCCACACGCTCCACCAAGCGCAGCAACTCACGGAACGCCGGGCTTTGGCCCACGAAGGCGTTGGCTGGATCGGGTGGCGTCAGTCCGCGTTCGAGCAAGCTCGCGCGCTGCTGCAACGACCGGCGCTCGATGGCTCTGCCCAGGCGCACCTCGAGTTCGTCGAGTGGACAAGGTTTGCTCACATAGTCGAAGGCGCCCATACGGATCGATTCGATCGCGACGTCGATCGATCCATGGCCGGTGAGCATGATCACCTCGCTGCCAGGGCTGGCCTCGCGAATGGCGCTCAACACTCTTAGCCCATCCATGTCCGGAAGCCGCAGGTCTAGCAACACGAGCGCCGGCTGTAGTGTTGTGGCGCGCTCGATCGCCTCGGCGCCGGTCGCTGCGGAGACGACCTCGAACCCTGCGCGGCGGAGTTCTCCGCTCATGACTGAGCGGAAGGCGTCGTCATCGTCGACCAGGAGCAGCGTGGTGGCCGATTTCATGCGTGCACCGGCAATCTGGGGCTGGCCGACGCCGCAGGCAGAGTCACCTCAAACGTCGAGCCCACTTGTAGCGTGCTCTTGACAGTGATCTCGCCACCCCAATGGCGAAGAAAGTAGAGCGACAAATAGAGCCCAAGACCGGTCCCCCCTTTTCGTAGACTGAAGAACGGTTCGAAGATCCGCCGCTGATCCTCAGGTGCGATTCCGCAACCGTTGTCGATCACGCGGATGCGCACGGGGTGCCCGCCCTCGGCCTGCAACCTAACCTCACCTGCGGTACCACTCGCTTCGATCGCATTGAGCAGCAAGTTGAGTAAGACGTGTTGCAGCTCTGCCTCGTTGACTCGCACGGAGATGCCGGGGGGAATCGGCTCCATCACGATCGTCGTCGACTGCGCCTGAGCGGTTGGTGCGATCAAACGAACGACGGCCTCGCATGTTCGCGCCACGTCCACAATCCCCAACGGCGACCCCTTGCCGCTCGACAGGCGCAGGAAGTGCTGCGTAATGCCGCGGCAACGCAGCAGTTGTTCGCGAGCGATCCGCGCGTTCTCACCCACCTGGGCCCACTCCGGCCGCTGCTCCGAATCTGCCTGTGGCGCGGAGCGGAGGATCCCTTCGACACAGGTCAGCACCGTAGCGAGTGGCGTGTTCAGTTCGTGCGAGAAACCCGACGCCAGCATCCCCAGCGATGCCAAACGATGCGACTCTGCCAACTGCGCCTCGGCGGCGCGCCGGCGCGAGATGTCGCGCCAGACTTCGACGACTTGCTCGACCTTCCCGGCGGAATCCAACACCGGCGAGGAATGAACTTCTTCCCAGTGCAGCTCTCCGTCAGCGGTGCGGCGCTCGCAGATCCGCACTTGCCGCTGGCCCGACTCCAAACACGCCAGCGTGGGGCAATCGTCCGTGCCGCACATTCCCGATGTCGCGTGCTGGCAGGACGATCCCAACAGGTCGGAACGTACCTGGCCGGTGCGCTTGAGAAACGCTGCGTTCGCAGCGATCACCGTGCGCTGAGGGTCCAGCACGACGATCCCGTCGTCGATGCTGTTGATCACCGTTTCGAGCCGTTGGCGTTGGTCCCGCACGTCATGCACCAGGCCGCCCATTGAATCGGCCATCGAATTGAACTCTTGGGCGAGCCACGCAATTGTGTCGGACCCATCGGCGGGGACGCGTTGCTCGAGATCGCCACCGACGATTTCCCGCGCGGTCGTCTCGAAACGCCTCAGCCGGCGAATCACAACCAACCGGAAGACGATTCCGATCGCGGTGACGAGCAGCAGCATCAAGAGGCCGGTGCCGCCAACCATCCACCACAGATCCTGGTCCATCGTGGCGCGCACCGAGTCGGTGTTGATGTCCAGAAGCAGGATCCCGTTGATCTTGTGAGTCGAGTCGTGACAGCGATAGCAAGCCTCGCGGTTGCGAAACGGGATCACGGTCCGAAGCAGCGTGGCGTTGCGGCTCTCGATCACATGGCTGGAGTCCCGTTGCGAGGGTGGGTGTTGGTGGCAGACCTGACAGGTCGCCGATCCTATGGAGAGGTCGTTCTTTGTGCCCGGCGGTACGCTGGAGAATTTCAGCCGCCCCTCGCGATCGAGGATCGTGACCTGCTCGACGTTCGGCACCTTTCCGAAGGTCTCGATCATCCGGCCGATCAGACTGCGGTCGTTCTCGAGCATCTGGTGCTCGAGCGCCACGCGGATCAACTCCCCCTGCGCGAGCGCGGTCTTGCGAGTCTCTTCAACCAAGGTGCGAAAGTGGTGCACAGAGTAGAGGTATGCACCTGTCGCGCAGGCAACCACGACGGCAGCAGTAACGCCGACGGCCAATCCCACGGTCATGCTCGAGCGGAGTTTCATTTCAGGCTCGATTCGCAGGAATGGTCCTCCACCCCTGCCAACCGCGTCAACGCCTGCAGGTTTGGCAGTCGCGAACTGCCAGGTTGTCAGGCGGGTCCCCTGACGTTTGGCCGCCGCACCTTCGAAGTCGTCGGTATTGAAGCGTTTGCAGAACCCTCTGTGATCCAGACGGTGATGGCACGAGGTGTGCATTTCTAAGAACCGTCCACCAGATAAGGGGAGTTCACATGGCCATGTTCCTGACGATCCTCTTTGCCAGCTTCGCCGTCCTCGCCATCTGCTCGATCATGTTCGCAGGCCTGGAGCCCAAGGCAGATCGATCGATCGAAGTACGGCCTGAACCCACGGTCCGAATCCCGGCCCCTCAGTTCTTCGCCGGTGATATGGCCATCCCCGTCGGCCTATCAAAAGGGAGAGCGCATCTGCCGATCGAAGTGCTGCTGAGTCAGATCGAGAATCATGTGCGCCTCGAGCAGGCGGCCGCCGAGTCGTTCCTCAGCCTCCCCGCGACCGATAGGCTTCATTCCCGCAGCGCGTCAACGCTGCTGCACTGACGAGGCACGCTCATGTCCTACATCCACTCCGATCTCGTCAAAGACCTGTCTGCGGAGGAGGCGGCCCCGTTGATGGCGTTGGGCGTCCCGACCAGCGTGCCCCGTGGGACCGTCCTGTTCCACGTCGGTGAGCCGGCAGACCGTGTTTTCCTGGTTTTGCGTGGACGCGTCACACTCACTCTGCCGATCCAGATTCACGGAGCGGACCAAGATGTGGAGGTCGAAGAGAAAGTCGCCGGCGAAACGCTGGGGTGGTCCGGGTTCATCCCGCCTCACCGGTTCACGTTGAAGGCGACCGCAGTCGTCGATAGCGATCTGCTCGCGTTCTCGCGCGACGCGCTCACCGCGCACTTCGCGGCACAGCCTGCCGTCGGCTTCACGGTGACACGCAACATCGCCTCGGTTATCGGTCACCGCTTGGCTGTGTTCCAGACGATGTGGCTGCG
This sequence comes from Acidobacteriota bacterium, assembly GCA_031395565.1. GTDB lineage: Bacteria > Acidobacteriota > Polarisedimenticolia > J045 > J045 > JANNUT01. The sequence goes on from JANNUT010000073.1 coordinate 69,839, forward strand.
CGAGATGCAACGCGTGGTCGAACTCCGCTACTCGTAATCGAGGAGTCGATCCGATGCGACACGCGGCTCTGATCACGATTGCGGTAGCCCTGTGTGTCTCCGGCCTGCGCACATCCAGCGATGAAACGCCGGTTGTTGCCAAGCCGATCGAAGAACGTCCCGAAGTTCCACCGCCGCCGTTTTCGGAGGGGATCTTCCCGTGCACGGAGTGTCATACGCCGGGAGAGGTGGACCGCACGCGGCGCGAGCTGACCGCGATGCACGACGACATCCAACTCAAACACGACGAACAGCACCGCTGGTGCCTGGACTGCCACGACGCAGAAAACCGCGACTGGTTGCACCTGGCCAGCGGCGAGCGCGTTTCGTTCGAGGAGTCTTACCGGCTGTGCGGCCAGTGCCACGGTGAAAAACTGCGTGACTGGAAGGCGGGCGTTCACGGGCGGCGAACCGGCAACTGGAACGGCCACAAGCGCTACCTACTCTGCGCGAATTGCCACAACCCACATCAGCCGCGTTTTGCTCCGCTCGTTCCGAAGCCCGCACCCCTCCCCCCAATCCGGCCGAACGCATCCGTTGGAGCCAACCGATGACGCCCGCTGATGATCGCGAAAGTGCAACCACTGCGGATCTCTCGCGGCGGAACTTCGTGTCGCATGCCGCTGCAGCAGCCGCAGGCATGCTCCTCACCGCCTGCGGTCCAAAACGCCTCGTCGAGGTGCCGCGCGATCAGTTGCGGGCGTCCTTGGCCGAACTCGAGCGCCAATACAGCGCGACGTATGGCAAGCCGACGACGATCAGCGACAGCCCCGCGCTACCGGGCGTCGTCTTCGCCTATGCGCTCGACATCTCGCGATGCATCGGATGCCGGCGGTGCGTGTATGCGTGCGTCGAAGAGAACAACCAGTCACGGGACCCGCAGATTCATTGGATCCGTGTGCTCCAGATGGAGAAGGAAAAGGGCGTGGACTTCTCGCATGCCGATCCTTACTACAGTCCACCTGAGGTTCCAGAGGAAGGGCACTTCTACCTTCCGACCGCGTGTCAGCAGTGCGACAACCCCCCGTGTACCAAGGTCTGCCCCACCGGCGCCACGTGGAAGGAACCTGATGGAATCGTCGTGATCGACTACGACTGGTGCATCGGTTGCCGCTACTGCGTCGCCGCCTGCCCCTACGGCGCGCGGCATTTCAATTGGGCCGAACCGTCGATCCCCGCGGCCGAGGTCAACCCCAAAATGCACGTTCTGGGCAATCGGCCGCGTCCCAAGGGCGTGGTCGAGAAGTGCACGTTTTGTATTCAGCGCGTTCGCGACGGACGGTATCCCGCCTGCGTCGAGGTCTGTCCGGTCGGCGCTCGCAAGTTCGGCAACCTGCTCGATCCGGATAGCGAGATCCGCTACATCATCGATCACAAGCGCGTGCTCGTGCTCAAGGAAGAGTTGAACACGGTGCCCAAGTTCTTCTACTTCTACGGCACCTGAGGTCGACGTGAACCCCCTGCGATCGTTCTCATGGTTCGTGATGAAAAGCGCGCAGTTGGTGATGCGTGGCAACGCGATGTACTGGACTTGGCTGGCGATCCTCGTCGGCTTGATCGCGTCCGGCGTGTTGGCCTACGCGCATCAGGTTCAGGCCGGCCTCGCCGTTACCGCGATGCGCGACCAGGTCAGTTGGGGCTTCTACATCGGCAACTTCACCTTCCTGGTCGGTGTCGCCGCCGCCGCCGTGATCCTGGTGATTCCGGCGTATGTCTACGACTGGAAACCAATCCGCCAGGTCGTCGTCTACGGAGAGCTGTTAGCGGTCAGCGCGATCATCATGTGTTTGCTGTTCGTGCTCGTGGACCTCGGGCGACCGGACCGCTTCTGGCATCTATTTCCGATCGTCGGACACCTCAACTTCCCCAGTTCGATCTTGGCGTGGGATGTCTTGGTGTTGAACCTGTACTTCATCGTCAACTTTGTGGTGGTCACGCATATTCTGTACCGAGCGTTCACCGGCCGGCCCTACGTGAAGTCGCTCGTGGTTCCGCTGGTGCTGCTTTCGATCCCGATGGCGGTCGGGATCCACACCGTCACGGCGTTTCTCTACAACGGACTCGCCGCGCGCCCCTACTGGAACTCCTCGATCTTGGCACCGCAGTTTTTGGCTTCTGCGTTCTGCTCCGGTCCAGCGATTTTGCTGTTCGTGCTCCAGCTGCTGCGCCGCTTCACGCGTTTCGAAATCCACGACGAGGCCATCTGGAAGATCGCCGAGCTGATGGCGTATGCGATGTTTCTCAACCTATTCCTGCACGGTGCAGAAGCGTTCAAGGAGTACTACTCCGACACGCATCATCTGCTCTACACACGATACTGGTATCAGGGGATCGGTGAGCATCGAACGCTCGTCCCATTCGCTTGGTCCGCTTTGGCGCTCAATTTGATCGCGTTCCTCTTGTTCATTGTGCCCGCGGCGCGGCGTCACTGGCTAACGCTCAACATCGGCTGCTTCGCGACCTACGCGGGTGTGTACATCGAAAAGGGTATGGGACTGATCATCCCCGGCCTGACACCCGATACGCTCGGCGAAATCTATGAGTACTACCCCACGCTAACGGAGTTGCGCGTGGCAGCAGGGATCTTCGCGCTCGGATTCTTGGTCTTCACTTTGATGCTACGCGTGGCCGTCCCGATCGCGCTCGGCGAATTCCGGATGCGCGACGGCGCTCTCGGGGAGACTCTCGAGAAGCTGCCGTTGGGGCAGGCCAGCGTGATGCATGGAGCTGGAGGTGGTTGATCGCTGTGGGCGCGAATTGTGCGTTCAGTACTTTTTCTGCTAGCCGATTTCGCGCCTCGAGAATCCCCAACAGCCAAGCGCCGCCACCAGAACTGCGCCTCCGGCCGAGACCATCAGCAGGTCCCACCCAGCAGCTCCGGCCCGGAGCGTGTGCAGCGACATCGACCACGGAAACCGCGGGCCCCATTCATTAGAGTTGGCGGCCATGAATCCGATCACCGTCACGAACATTCCAAAGCCCATTGCCGCCGTGAAACTCTGCCATCGCAGACTCACCCAATGTTGAATCGTGACGCCCAGCATTGCCGACGCCGAGATCTTCGCGATCGAGACCAAGAGTGGAGACCAGGGCATTGCGTCGAGCTTCAACGCCGGCCGCAACGCGCTGAGCACCGCACCGTTCGCCAGCGTCCCCAAGATCAGCAGCGCATGCGCCGCCCAGAGCATCGCGATCATCACAACGAGCTTGCTCATGTATACGGTCCAGCGCGGTGCCGGGAGCGCTAGAAGGCTCTTCCAGTTCTTTTCCGAATGCTCGAGCCCGGCCAGCAGCGAGGTCTCGAGCGTCACGAACAGCGGCATCATGAGCAGCGTCCAGAGCAGCACCGTGTTCTTGACCAGTTCCTGCCAAACATCCGTCGTGCCGCCCGCCAGAGAGTCCGTGCCGAAGTATCCGATCAGGAAGTAAAGCACTACCACGACCATCGGCGATGCCAATACCATCCACAAGGCCAGCGTACGCTTTAGCTTCAGGCATTCCGTCCAGAGCACTCGAAAGATCATCGTCACAGCACCTCAGCGAGAGTCATCGCGAGAAACGCGTCTTCGAGCGTCGCGGTTTCGACGGCCAAATGAAGGACATCGTGCCCGGCCTCGACCAGCGCGCGGTTCATCGCGGCGGCAGCACCGATGTCGGCGGCGAGCAACGCACCATCGACCCGTTCAACCTGCCAGCCTCGCGTAGTCAGCAGTGCCCACGCCGCGTCCAACGCGTCGACTCGAATCCGCAGACGCGATCGCCTCAGCTGTGCGAGATCCGCTGCAGTCCCCTGAAATACCAGTTCTCCTTGCGAGAGCATGCCCACGTGAGTTGCGATCTGCTCCACTTCGTTCAACAGGTGACTCGACAGAAACACGGTGACTCCGTGTTCTGCCGGCAGCTGCCGGATCAAGCACCGCATCTCGTTGATGCCCGCCGGGTCGAGCCCGTTCGTCGGCTCATCGAGAATGAGCAGTTCACGCTTGCCGAGCAGCGCCTGTGCGAGTCCTAGGCGTTGTTTCATTCCAAGCGAGAACGTTCTCACCGGGTTCTGGCTCGCGTTTTCGAGCCCGACGGTTTTCAGCACGCGATCGATGTCCGATTTCGGCGCGCCTAGAATGCAGCGAGGGATCTCGAGATTCTCACGCGCCGTGAGGTGCGGATACACAGACGGACTCTCGATCAATGAACCGGTTCGCGCAAGGATCTGGCCGCGATGTGCCGTGAGCGGGAGGCCAAACAGCGCGATGTTGCCTTCGTTTGGACGGAGCAAACCCAGCAGCATGCGGATCGTCGTGCTCTTGCCGGCGCCGTTCGGCCCGAGGAACGCGTAGACACTCCCGCGTTCGACCTGCAGATTGACGTTGTGCACAGCGGTCTTGCCTCGAAACAGTTTCGAGACACGTTCAGTGCAGATCACGTCTCCAGTCATCGCCGAGTAAACGCCCATTGGGCTCGGGGATTTCAGGCTTTGCAAACTAGTAACACCCCGGGCGATGAGAGCCGCGGATGACTGCAAGGCGGCGCCGCGGCCCGAATACCGAACCAGATCGAAGCCTACGGCACCATGTAGAAGTAACTCTTGCCGTCGCTCAGCACCGGATCGAAGAGTGTCATCACTGGTGACTGATCGACGAGAGTTTCTCGTCCGTCGATCAACAGCGGGTCCTCGGCGCGCAGGACCGTGAAGGGTGACGCACCCCCCGACCAGTCCAACCGGACGCTGCTGGAAGCAGGGCTCTTGTCGACCCGCAGCGTCGTGCACCCTTCGGCATAGTGCGAAAACCACGTCAGGGACTCGGCCGCACCATCGTCGGTTGTCAGAAACGCATTGCGAAAGCCTTGGGAGCACTCGTCGATGGACGCAAGCGTAAGGCCTTCATTTTGCCGCGATCGAAGTGCAACGCCGCCGTCTCGTCGTAAGCGGTGCGGTACTCACCGACGAATGCGAAGGAGTTGCTGTTTGGATCGAGATCGAAGACATAGAGCGCGCCGCCGTTTTGATGTCCCACGAACATCAACCCGCCCATGCCAAGCGCGCTGGTGCGCAGGGCTCCATCACCACCGACGAATCCCGCCGCTCTCAGAAACCGATCGGGGACGAACGTCAGCCCCTCTGCACCCTCGCCGCCGTTGAGAGGCAGATAGGGTCTGAGGTTCCAGTCGCGCAGCAAGACCGCGCTGCCGTAGATCGAGACGTTGTACGACTTGACGCGCTCTTGGCCCTCGACCAACAAATACAAAACGTCGGCGTCGAGATCGACCTGCGTGATGTCTTCCAGGTCACCGAAACCGGTCCACTCGCCACGCTGGCCCGCCCGTGATTCCACTTGGAACGAACCGCTATCGTCTTCGACCACGGCCCAGAACTTCGAGCCGGTCGCGCCGCCGTTCCGGCACAGCCAAAGCCGATGCTGCTTCGTGTTCCAAAACGCGCCGGAAAGGTCTTCGTAGAAGTCATTTGGCGCAGAGCCCTCGATCGATGTCAGGTTTTCTGCTTCCGATCCGCTTTCTGCAGGCCATGGGTCGGTCGCACGCGCGGGCGAGATCATCGCCGTGATCAAGAGCAGTAAGAGAGCGATCGGCGGGCGCATGCGGTGAATGTTCGCGAATTGGGCGTGGCCGACAAGCAAATTCTGGCCGAAATGCGGGCCGCACCGGATTGCCTCCGGGCAGATAGAAGGGTAGCGCTTGGAACTCAGTCGCTCGACTTCGCTACCCCGACACGGTCTGCGTGCTCGGCATGCCGGTACTCGCACGTCACTAGAAGATCGTCTAGCAGGCGCGCGGATAGTTATAGGTCTCCCCAGAGAATATTGAACTCCTTACACGACCACGTTTCGCCGGGATACGCAGGCGGGACATGGTTCGCACAACAGGCACCCCAGAAGAAGCCAGTGCAGCACACGACATCCCCGTGATCGGTGCACCGATCAAATCGAGTTCAGAGTGTTGTTCTCATTCTGGTAGGTGGGCCTGCCGAGGACGCCGTGAACCATGCGCCCGGAGGAGCAACGCTACAAGTCTGTGAACATCCCCGGGCCCTGCCCCTCGACCACGATGCAGTTCCAATATCCCCACTGGTCGTACCAGCAGATGATGATTTTGGCTGCGGAACCGGTCGGGGAAGTCACCACTCTTCCGGCGCCAACGCCATCGCCACCACCGCAGGAACGGGTGGTGCTGAGCGAACTCCGGCCATATATCACCCCGTCCCAACCCTTTCGCTTGGGTGGGCGCGCGACGACGGAGTCCTTGTTGGTGTCGTAAAGCGGGTTCTCGCCAGACATGCCCTTGCAGCTGTACATCCCGCCCCAGTCTTGATTCGAACTGGCGACTCGATTTCCAAACTCGCTGTCATAGCGGCAACCTTGCAAACCCTCGGCCACACCGAAGTCGCTCTCGGCGATCGGCGCACCGGTCGAATTGAGTTTCGGGGTGTTGTCTTTAGTCTGGTAAGTGGGCTTGCCGTGCGCGTCGTAGACCATGCGCTCGGAAGGAAAGGAAGATCCGCCTTGGAGCAGCGCGACCACACTGCCTGCGGCGTCGCGCAGCAGGTGATACACGCCACCCGATGAAATCTGTGTGAGCGCGCTGCCACTCGCGCTGTCGAGCACGAACTCACGGATCACTGCACTCGATGCATCTCGTTCTTCAATCGGTTGGCTGCCCGAGTAGAGGTAGTGCGTGACCGTGGGTGCCATGCCGGGCTGAGATGTTTCGCGACGCACTCGCCGGCCCAGGGCGTCATAGGCGTACTGACCCACCACCCAGCCATCGAGATCCCGGGTTGCCCTGACCACGCGGCCGTCGACATCGAACTGCAACGATGTTGGTCCCGCGTCGGTTTCGTTGCCGTTCTTGTCGTGCGCTAGATTCCAGCCGTCGGGAATCGCGTTGACTGGATCGAGGAAATCATCGGCAACGCCGTCGTCGACACGCGTGTCGCCGCTTTGGTTGTCGTCGTACTCATCGAGATTGTTGGGAGTCGACTGGTAGGTCACGCCGTTGCGCGTGACGCGGTTCCAGAGCCCTTCGCCATTACGGGTGTAAGCGCGATCGTCGGTCGGTGGGCCGGACATGTTGCCAAGTGCGTCGACCGGGCCCTCGAAGCTGTGACTCAGCCGGCCGGCCGAGTCGTACTCGCAGCGCTTACCGACGAATTCACCGGTCGTGCTCGGGTCGTGGAGCCGGCGCTCGAAGGTGGTGGCGCCGTTGCGGTCATAACCGTATTCGAAGCCCGCCACCAGGTCTGGGCCGGACAGTTGGCGCCAGCGAGTCAAGCGCCCCTCGCCATCGATTCCATCGGCGTTGCTACCGGTGTCATCGAGCGCCGTCGACGTCAGGCCACTGCTGGTGATCATCGTGTGTACCTGCGTGTCGCCGAAGTAGCGATACTCCACGTCGAGTCCTGTGGTGGTCTCGCGTACATCGACCATGCGATCGGACGCATCGTGCAGATACTCCGTCCTGCGATTTGCCGGGGAGGTGGTCGCCGTGTGCAAACCGCCGTGCCACGCGCGGCTGGTGATAGCAGCGGCAACGCCAGAACCGAGGCTCTGTTGATCTTCGAGTTCTCGACCCAGCGAGTCGTAGACCCGACTTACGTCACTATCGTCCAGCGCGACGATGGGATCGTTGTTGTCGGTGGCGCGCGTCAGTTGCGAGCGACCGTCGTATTGATAGCTACGGATGGTAGTGCCGCCAATGCCGGGCGCGCGGCTGTACGTGACTTGGATCGGGCGATCGAGATTGTCGAAGCTGTTGCTGGTCACCGATCCATTGGGGTCGGTGACGCTGACCGATCGTCCAGCGGCGTCGTACTGATAGTTGGTGAAGGTGTCATCATCTGCGGTACGGCGAACGACGCGATTGCGCGCGTCGTACAGGAACGTGGTGTGGTGCAGGTTATCGTCGACGGTCTGAACCAAGTGCGATGTCGCGTAAGCATTCTGTTGCGTGATTCGCCCGTCTGGATTGTGTGGGTTGCTTGTGTCGGGCGTTGGTGTCAGCGTTCCATCGCCTTGCCCGCTTGCCGTCAGGATCATCTCGCTCTTCAATCGTCGGCCCAGCGCGTCGTAAGTGTACGTCGTGACGTTGCCGTGGCCGTTGATCGACACTGTGTCGGTCTCGTGGCCTTCGGAACGGCGGTTGATCGTGCCACCCGGAGGGCCCTTGGCGTCGCTGATCGCACCGAGATCAGAGGCGCTGTTCCAGACGAAACGGTGAGTCTCCCCCGTCTGGCTGACCGACATCGTGCGGCGGCCTAGCGCGTCGTAGAAGTAGGTCGTGACGTAGTTCTGAGCCGGCGGCCCGGGAACCGAGGAGACCTTGCTGACCGTGTACTCCTTGGGATTGAACATCGCGTCGTACGCAACCGCGATGCTTCCTGCTTGATCGAGTCCTGCTTTCAAGCGGTCGAGGCCATCGTAGTCACTGCGTCGTGTGTTCAGCGTGTCGCTTGTCGTGAAGGTCAAGCGACCCTGGCGATCGTGTTCGTAGCGGGTGCTGACGTGATTGTCGCCCGGGGTGAGACCGCCATCGCTGATTTCTGCGGCCCGTGTCGTCGGACAACCAACCGGCACGAACAACTCTTGATCGACCCGGAACACTCGTCCGCGCTCATCGTGGCGATACTTGGTGTCGGAGAGCTTGACGTTGCCGGATCCGCTGCGATCGGACGGAGTCGGACCGCCGCAGCGGCCCCATTCGATCACACCGTCGAGGTCGCTGTCGTGGTTGATGTAGTGCTCGCGCTTGCCACCCACGGCATCGATCGTGCGAACCAAACGATCGTGGCCGTCGTATTCGTACTCCGTAATGTGACCGAGCTCGTCGGTGACGGTGCTCAGCTGCTTGTGCTTCGCATAGTAGGCGTAGCCCGTGCGGCCGCTGGATGTGCTGCCGGCGCCCTCGGTCGAGGCCAGCAGTTGTCCTCGTTCATCCCATTCGAGCGCGAGCGTGTCCCCGGCTGGGCCGATCGCTTCGATCAAGTTCCCGTTGGCGTCGTAGTTCATCTGGCTGAGCAAGCCGGACCCACCAAGCACGGGCGGCCAGGAGATGCGTCGCAACTCACCGAGGATGTCGTAGGTCATCGTCGTTTCGATGAACGGCCCGGCACCGCGTGTATTGTCGCGATCTTCCAGCGACAGTTTGCGCAGATTCCCATCGCGGTCGTACTGGTAGCGGGTGCGATAGGCAAACGGTGTCAGTCCGGTTTCGCCGCGGCCGGTTGCTGCGTCGCCCAAGGGGCCCGAGGCATCGGCCGTTGCTGCGGCGTGAACGACCTCCGTTAGCATGTCGGCCGGGTCCCAAACCAAGCGTGTGGCGACGCCACGTCCGTCGACATGCCGCACCAGTCGACCAAGCGCGTCGTACTGAAAGTCATTCCGAACACAGGCCGGCGTTGGGTTGGTGTGATTGTTGCGAAGCGCATCCGGGAAGCAATCGAACAACTCGTAGTGACGCAGACCGCCATCGACATCGGACAACGTGCGGCCGTCGGGCGGATCGGGTGTGGGGATCCCATCGCCATCTGCATCGCGCTCGGAGTAGTAAACGAACTGGTGCACGTTGCGCTCCGGGTCGGTAACCGAGATCAACTGACCGAAGTCGTTGTAGCGCAGCAGCGTTCTGGAAGGCTGTGTCGTCGATCCCTCGATCGCGGCCTGCTGCGATCCCGCCTCGAGCGCGACTGGGCGATCATCGTTGAGGACCATAGTCCCGCGCGCTTGATCGACGCGGCCGTCGCCGTTGAGATCGCCCACGTTCAGCGGGAACGTGCCGAGCGCAATTCCGAACTCCGCGGCCAATGCGCTCATGCCGTTGGTCGCAGGATTGCCTTCTTGATAGTCGAACTGCCGAGTCGCGGTGTAACGCGCCGGCGACCACACGCCTCCATTCGGCGGTACGTAGCTTGGGTCATTCCCCTTCGGGCTCGTGACCGACGCGAGTTGATTGAAGACCGGTTCGTACGAATAGGTCCAGACCAGATCAGGCGACTCGGCTCCGTGTCCATCGCCACGTCCGCCACTTGCCTGCGTGTCGGCGATGCTGCGAGCCTCGAGCAGATTTCCTTCGCGATAGCGATCGGCTCCCGGTTGGTCATAGGTGAACAGCAGCCGGTTGAGCTTCGGAAACTGAACCTCGGAAATCAGTCCGTCGGTGTTCCAGCGCAGCTCGGTGGTGTAGTCCGGCTCGCCCGGGCGGAGTTCGCGATTGGTGCGCTCGACCAGCGTCAACAGATTGAGTTGCGCGTTGGTGTCGAAGACTGTCTCGTTGCCCAGCGAATCGGTCATCAAGCAACGCCGGCGCGGCAGATCGACCAGCGCTGGATCTGCGCCGGGGTTGAGCGAGGAGTAGGCGAACTGAAGGGTGCCACCGGCGGGGAGTCCGCTGGCGTTGGTGCCGCCGACAGTCATCGATGTCACGCGATCGGCTTGGAATGTACCCAGCGCGCCGTAACTCAGTTGAACCGTGGGCGGTCCGCCGATCGCCGCCTGTGCTGCTGTCGTGATCGTGAGCAAGTTGTTGTTGAGTCGCGAATCGGCGCTGCCAGAGCTGTAGCTGTAGAGCGTGCGCGATGGTGAGAGTCCGCCTCCGGCCGGATGTTGCACTTCGAGTAGCTGCGCGCCGTTGCCACTGCCGCTGTAGAAGTAGCGCACCTGGCGTCCAGTATGATCGGTGACCGTGGTAATGCGTCCGTCGGCGTTGTATTCGTACTGCCGCGCGTGACCGAGTGTGTCGACCACGGTTCGCAACAGACCATGCTTGTCGTAGAGATAGCGGGTGGTGTCGCCGAGCGGATCCTGCGCCTCGGTCAGACGGCCGCGTGAATCGAATCGCAGATTGATCGAAATGTCCTTGCGAATTCGGCCGGAAGAGTCGAAGTGGGGCAACTCGCGGGAGCGAATCACGTCCTCGGCGTAGGGATCGGTGTGGAAGTCCCGGTTTCGGAAGTTCGACACGAGCCAAGGCTTCGCGCGGCGCCCCATCGCAAGCCCCGAGCCGTGGTCGCGTGGCGCGTTCGATGATCCCGGTACCCACGACTTTCCAACCGCGAGGAAGTCAAAGTCGGTCTCGTTGTATTGCACGGTGTAGCTTCGACCTCCTTCCTCGTACCCGTCGAAGAACAGTTCGAAAGAGGTGGCGCCGGCGCTGCCGTTGTCGGACCCACCACTGGTGAGAAAAACGTCGAAGAAGCCGCAGCTCTCGCAACTCCACTTACCACCGCGACACCGGCTGCACTTTCTTCCACAGGCCGGTTCCTTGTCTGCCGGGCAGGATTTGGCTATGCCGCCATTGTCGGAATCGTGGTGGATGAAGCGCTGGACGCCTTCTTCGCCGATCGCAAAGTTGTTGGTCCCGGAGAACATGCGCATTGCCGCCTTGTCTTCCGTATCCCAGTGACACGACGAGTCTGTAAGGCACCCCTTCCATTCGAGGGAGACCGGATTGGAGCCGCTCCCAATACCTTTGACGACTCCTTTGCCACGCAGCGTGTAGCCGCCCGCGCTATCACTGAGAAGCTTGCCGAACAACCCCGGCGGCGCCGTGTAGCCAGCAGCACCCGAGGCCTTGAATGTCTCGCTCAGTCCACTGCCATCGATCAGCACGAAATCGGTACCCGATCGAACCAACCGCATGTTGTCGCTGAAATCCCAGCCGGAGCCAAGCGGGCCGTCGTAGGC
>JANNUT010000074.1:0-32928 GCA_031395565.1 Acidobacteriota bacterium
CGAGCAGGGCGCCCTCGGTGTCTTCACGCTGGAATCGTCACAGCCGTACGCCTTCGATGAACGGCAGATGGAAATGGCGGGGTTGCTGGCCGCACAAGCGGCTGTCGCGATTCGCAATGCGACGCTCTACAAGCAGCTCCCGATGATGCGCGTCTTTCGTCCGTTATCGCGTTGGAAGGAGCGTGCCGATGGGCTGGCGCAAGGCCGCGGCTGGGTCAAACCAGCGCTCGCAGCAGCGGTGCTGTTGGCGCTCGTGCTCATCCCCTTTCCGCTGCGTGTTGCCGGTCAAGCGCGCGTGCTCGCGTTGCAGCGTTGGCCGATCTCGGCAAGCGCCGATGGCCGCGTCGCGCAGGTCCTCGTGCGTGAAGGCGATCGCGTCGAGGCCGGACAAACGATTGCGATGCTCGACGATAGCGACGCTCGGATGCGGTTTCTCGACGCCTCCGCGCGTGTTGACGCCGCACGCCGCGAGCTCTCACGCCTGCGCGCCGGCGGCAACACCGGTGCTGCCGCGGTGACCGAAGCTCAATTGGCCGGGCTCGAGGCCGACCTGGCGCTCGGAACGGAGCGGCTCGAACAGACGCGCCTCAAGGCTCCGGTTTCCGGCGTCGTCTTGACGCCGCGGATCGAGGAACGAGCCGGCGCACGTGTCGCGTTGGGCGAGGTTTTCTGCGAGTTGGCGGACCCCAATGCATTGCGCATCGAGATCGCCGTGCCGGAAGCGGATGCCGGCCTGGTCGACCCCGAGATGACGGCCAAGATCAAGCTCAATGCGTTTGCCACCCGATCGTTTTCTGGAACGGTCGATCGGGTCGGCGTGGCGGCCGTCGACGAAGACGGTCAGCGCGTGTTCCTGGCGAGCACGCGCCTCGATGAAGCGGCACCCGATCTGCGGCCGGGCATGACCGGCCGCGCCAAGATCACCACGCGCCGCGCATCGTTGGCGCGCGTGATCTTTCGACGGCCGGCCCGCTGGATTTGGAATGCGCTGTGGAGTTGGCTGCCGTGATCGCACGCCCGCGCCTTGCACCGACGGTCACCATCAGTCGCCTTCGAGCCGGGGAGGAGGCGTATGCGATCGTGAAAGAAAGCGAGGCGCGGAAGTACTTCAAGTTCGAGGATTGGGAGGGCGATTTACTCGAACTGCTAGATGGTTCGCGCTCACTCGACAAGCTTGCTGCCGAGTTCTCGCGCCTGCACCCGCTACGAACGGTCGACGCTCAGTGGGTGGCCGATTACGTCGAGGAGTTGCGTGCACTCGGTTTGATGGAGCGTACCGAACGCGAACGTCACCTTGTGATGATGGATCGCTTGAAGGTCAAGCGACGCTTCTACGATGTCGAGCGCTCGACACTATTTCAAATTCACATCCCGTTGTTCGATCCCGACAAGCTGATGGATCGCGTGATCCCGTACATCCGCTGGGTTTGGTCACCGTGGTTCGTGGCACCGTGGATCGTAATCTTCACCATCTTGCTCGGTTTCCTGCTGCATCACTGGGACCTGTATTGGAGTGGATTTTTCGAGTTGTGGAATCTCCCAGCAAAAGGTTTTTGGGATTGGGTCGGGTTTTTCGCGCTGATGTTTATCGTCTCGATCTGGCATGAGTTTGGGCACGGATTCACCTGCAAGCGATTTGGCGGTGAGGTTCACGACATAGGATTCATGATTTTCTACTTTCAACCGGCGTTCTACTGCGGTATCGACGATTCGTACCTCTTCCCCAAGCGCAGCCATCGAATGCACTGCACCTTCGGAGGTCCGTATTTCGAGCTGATGATGGCCTCGGTGGCCGCCCTGATCTGGCTCACGACCCCTGCCGAGTTGTGGATCCACCGCGTCGCGCTGGCTGTGATCTTCTTTACCGGGCTGTCGGTGATCGTGCTCAACATCAATCCGTTGATCAAACTCGACGGCTATTACCTGCTGATGGACTTCCTCGACGTCCCCGACCTTCGCGAAGAGAGCTTTAGCTACCTTGGGAACGTCTTCAAGAAGCACGTCCTGCGTTTGCAGGTACCCAATACCCCCATCCCGAGACGGCGGCGGCGGATCTACCTGATTTACGGCATCGCCGCGGTCGGCTACACGCTCTTGGTGCTGATCGTGCTCGTGACCTTCCTGCGCCATTGGTTGGTGGGGCAAATGGGTCCTTCTGGTTACCTGCTTTTGTTTGCGATCGTCGGCTGGCTAATGCGAAAGCGGCTGCTGACGCTGACTCGATTCTTGAAGCACACCTGGCTCGACAAACGAGAGCTCTTGCAGTCGGCATCGGGCAAGGTGATGGCCGGCGCCATCGTCACGGTCGCGATCGTGTTGCTCGCCTTGATTCCTACCGCGACACGCGTGGACGGAACCTTCGTCGTCGAACCGGTGCTGCGCGACGTCGTGCGCCCGCAAGTGGCGGGGGTTGTCGTGCGCGTCGCGGCACGTGAGGGAGACACGGTCGCGGCGGGGCAAGTGCTCGCGGTGTTGGAAGACCCAAGCCTGCGTGCCGAGCGCGAACGTGCCGCCGCCGATCGCGAACGTGCGCTGCGGCAATCGGCTGTCGCACGCCTCAATCGCGATACGGCGCGTGAGTTGCAGTTCGCTGCGGCAGCCGACGAGGCGATGGCACGCGGTGAGATCGCGGCCCGGCGCGAACGCTCGATGACACTCAGCTCTGCGATCGACGGTGTTGTCGCCACCCCCGGCCTCGAACATCAGACCGGCCGCTACCTCGCGGCGGGTGATGCGTACTGCGCGGTCGACCAACTCGATTCGGTGCGTCTGGTGGTGTCGATTTCGCAGCGCGATCTCGAAGAGATCGGCCCCGGTATGCCGTTGCGCGCTCAGGTGGCGGCACTTCCGTTTCGTACGATCCGCGAGAAAGTACTGACCATCGCACCTGCCGCAGAAGGAGATCCAGAAACAGACGCGCCGAAGCTCGACCTGGTTCCCGGCACCGGCTTGCTCCGTGTGCTGGTCGAGGTGAACAACACCGATGGGCTGCTCAAGCCAGGGATGACGGGGCGCGCGCAGTTCCTCGCCAAGCCGCGCAGCGTCGCGTCGAAGATTGCTTGGCACGTGCGTCGCTGGGTGGAGTCGTTCGTTTGGTAGTTGAAACAGAAACGGGCGGCGCTGTTCTGCCACCCGTTTCGAGTCTGTCTTGGTGCTTCGAAAAAACTTAGCCGCGCATGTTGCCGCGCATGCTCGCCTTGCTCGCCAGTCCCGCCTTCGACGCCAGACCAGCCTTGCTTGCAAGTCCCGCCTTCGACGCCAGACCCGCCTTGCTTGCAAGTCCCGCCTTCGAAGCCAAGCCAGCCTTGCTTGCGAGTCCTGCCTTCGAAGCCAGACCGGCCTTGCTTGCAAGTCCCGCCTTCGAAGCCAAACCAGCCTTGCTTGCGAGTCCTGCCTTCGAAGCCAAACCGGCCTTGCTCGCGAGTCCTGCCTTCGAGGCCAGACCAGCCTTGCTCGCCAAACCAGCCTTCGAGGCCAAGTTGGCCTTGCCACGCAACGCTGCTTTGCCGCGCAACGGCGCCTTGGCGCGGAGCGGGGTCTTGCCAGAGAGGCCGACGCGGGCAACGGCACCGGGCTCCACCGTCTCGAAGCGAATCTCTGCGTGGGCCTCGCCGGTGAGTTTCGCGATTTGCTGGCGTTGCTTGTCGGTCAGTTTGATGGTGACGCTCTTGCTGTTTCTCATCGTCGTTCCTCCGGGGCTTTCTACCCTCGACATTCTCTAAAGCAAGTGCGGTGCCAACTCGTTGGCCACCGATCAACGCCCTATTTCTGAGGGTTTGCGGGAATCACGAGAGACAGAGCAATGCGAGCAAAACCTCTCGGTCGATTTTTTCGACCAGCGCGAGTCTAGTTTTTCGACCCTTTGAGTCCGTGCTTCTGAACCAGGTACTTCATCTGGCTCGGCTGCAGTCCGACCACGCGTGCTGCTTCGGCCTTCGAACCACCCGCGCGGCGAATTGCCTCCTCGAGCAGTTCCCTCTCGCAAGCATCCATCGCACGTAGAAGTCGGTGGTCTGAACGCGCTCGAGAACCGGTGCCACCTGAAAGCGTGGGGACGACTTGATGCGCTCCAGATTCGAGACGTTGATGACGTCGCCGTCGACAAGCAGCGTCAACTGCTCCACGGCGTTACGCAACTCGCGCACGTTGCCGGGCCACGGCATCCCGGCCAACTGCTGAAGCGCCTCGTCGCTGAAGCGCTTCGGCTGAACACGCTGACCCGCTCCGAGTTCCCTCAGGAAAAACTCCGCCAACAGCGGAATGTCCTCGCGGCGCTCACGCAGCGCCGGCATGCGAATCGCGAACACATGCACGCGAAAAAACAGGTCCTCGCGAAACTCGCCGCGGCGCACCTTGTCCTGGAGATCATCGTTGGTCGCCGCAATCAGCCGAAAGTCGACGCGACGCGTCTCGTTGGATCCTAG
This sequence comes from Acidobacteriota bacterium, assembly GCA_031395565.1. Classification (GTDB taxonomy): domain Bacteria; phylum Acidobacteriota; class Polarisedimenticolia; order J045; family J045; genus JANNUT01. The sequence continues at coordinate 4,425 of JANNUT010000074.1, forward strand.
CCGCTGCACCTCGCGCTCTTCCAGCACGCGCAGCAATTTGGTTTGGACCGCGGGGGAGATCGTGCCGATCTCGTCAAGGAAGAGTGTCCCGCCATCGGCCGCCTCGACACGCCCCATGCGGGCCTCGGCCGCACCGGTGAAGGCCCCCTTGGCGTGACCGAACAGCTCGTCCTCGAGCAGCGACTCCGGAAGCGCCGAGCAATGCACCGCAACGAACGGCGCGTCGCGACGCGCACCGGTGAAGTGAATCGCGCGCGCCGCAATATTCTTGCCGGTACCGCTCTCGCCCTCGAGCAACACCGTGACCGGCGCATCCGCGACACGCCGAACGCTGTCGGCCACGTCTTGCATCGCCGGACTGGTGCCGAGCAAGCCTGCGACGCTCGATCGCGAGAGCAACTCGCGCTTCAGGCGCATGTTCTCGCGCGCGAGTGCTTGCCGATCGAGCGCGCGTGCCACGATTGTCTGCAACAGTGGCAGGTCGAACGGTTTGATGAAGAAGTCGTAGGCACCCGCGCCAATCGCCTGCACGGCGGCCTCACGATCTTCAAGCCCCGACATGCCGACGGCAACAATGTCGCCCCCCATCCCCGACACGTCGCGCAAGATCGACAGCCCCTCGGTCATCTGATGCGTGGGTGGCAAACAAAGATCGGCGAGTACGAGATCGGGCAGCCGCTCACGCAACGCCGCCATCGCCGCGCTGCGGCTCGCGACATGACGAACCTCGTAGTGCTTGCGCAGCGCCCACATCAACTGGTCGGCAAGACCCGGGTCGTCTTCGACCACAAGAATCGACGCGCGCGGTCGTGCGTCGGCCGTGTCACTCATCCAAAAACCCAAAGCGCAGTCGCGTTCCAACACCGACGACGCTCGCCACCCGTAGCGTCGCGCCATGGAGTTGAGCCACTTGCCGGATGGTGTACGCGCCGAGTCCCAGGCCGTTGGGCTTGGTGCTGGCGTGGGGACGAAACAGTCCATCGCGCACGAACTCCGCTGTCATTCCTGGACCGTCGTCGGCGATCTCGACCACGGTGCGGCCGCGGCCATGGCGCACCTCATGCCATGTGGCCAGCGAAATCGTGCCGCGCCCCTTCATCGCATGCAGCGCATTCTCCAGCGCGCAGGCAAACGCTCGCCGCAGCAAGAACGAGTCGCCCCAGACTGCTGGTATCTCGCGGTAACTCTCGATCAGCTCGACCCTCCCCGCGAGATCGGGGCGAATGTCCCCGAGCGCCTGCTGCAGAACGTCGTTGAGATCGATTCTCAGCTTGGCGACGACGCGGCCTTCGTGCTGACGAAGATCGCGCGCCAATTCTGCGAGGTGATGCGCGGTCGCACTGAGAACGCCGAGCGCACTGGTGCGGAACAGCGGATCGTCGAAATTCGCGGAGAGGTTCTGGCCGAGCATCTCGAGCCGTCCTGCAAGGTTCTTGAGATCGTGTTCGAGCAGCACGGCGGGCGCACCGGCGGGCGCCGGTCCGCGGCGGGAAGGTGGTTTTGTCCCCGCTGGTGTCATTACTGATTTCGCTGCACGACGCGCACAGGCTCTCCATCGACGAGTGATGGACCCGCACCAACGATGATCATGTCGTCCTTGGCAAGTTGTCCCCGCACGTGAGCGCTCTCACCGCTGCGTGCGATCATGTCGACCGGCTGGCGTTTGACAGCGCCATCCCGCACGAGCATGAGCCACGCCGCCGAGCCGTCGCCGGACACAGCGTCCGCGGGAATCCGCCACGCCGGCACTGAGGCCTGTTGGTTGTCTGCCGTGCGCACGCGAACCGCAGCGCCCGGCGACAGATTTCGACCGGCCTGCGCCACCTCGACAATGACGGAAACGGTGCCGCTGGCGGCGTCGACGACAGGGCTCTTGAACACCACTCGCCCGGCTACCTCCGCTCCGGAATCGAGTGCTTGAATGATGACCGCTGCGCGCAAAGGCCACGCTGATTGCTCTCGTTCCGGCACATCGAGACGCGCCCGAGGCGGTTGATCGGCAACGATCCGAAACAGCGGGGTGCCGTCATCCTCGACGATGTGTTGGCCAACCACGGCCCAGCGCTCGACGATCTGTCCCCGGAATGGCGCCCGCACCGAATAGCGCTCGAGTTGCGCACGGGCGAGATCGACCTTCGTCGCTGCAAGATTTTCCGCGATCTCCGCACGGCGACATTCTTGCGAGGAAACCACCTTCTGCTCTTCCAGCGGTTTCAAACGCGCGCGCTCCTCGCGTGCCAACTCGAGTTCGTGTTCGGCCAAGTGCAGCACCTGTTCGGGAACGCTGGTCTCGATCAGCGCGAGTGTCTGGCCGGCGCTGACACGAGCGCCGCGGTCGACGAGGACCTTGGCAATCGGTCCTGTCGCCCGGGCGGCGAGCTTGACGTCGTTCTCAACGTAGAGCGCTGCCGCCAGACCGCTGGCTGCAGCAATCGGCTCGGGCCGCACGACCTGGACGGTTCGCGGCGGATTCGGATGGGTTGCCGGGGCTCCCGTTGCCGGGGTGGTCACCACGTCCGCTGTGGGACCGCAACCCACACCCATGAGCACCGCTGCCAGTGCGCTGCCGATCACTGACCGGGTTCGTCCGACCATGCCCTTCCCCCTCGGTTCACCAAGCGAACCGCCCAAGTTTACGAGCATTGCCGCGCCGCAGGAGCCCCGTCTGCACGACGCCTGATGGAAAGGACGCTGGACCCAACCTTGGATCAACTCTTGCCGTCCGTGCCCGGGTTCTGATAAAACCGCGGCGAGGGATGGTCGGTGCGCCACCACAGCGGCCGCAGCTTCGGCCACATACAGCGTTCTAACGCGGTACTTTGTGCACCAAGAGACGAGATGAGAACTCACCGGGCGTTGGTCTGTCTGCTAGGGGTCGCTGCGCTGCTTGGGGAATCCCCAGGATCGGCCGCCACGCCTGGCCCAGCCACTACCTGCCAGACCTACTTGTTGGGCGACTTGCGTCCAGGACAGCGGTTTCAAGATGTGCGCAAGAAGCTCGGCTCCAAGTGGCGGTCGCTGCGAGCAGAAAAAGGAACGCTCGGCACCGAGACCAGTCTTACGTATCTCAATCTGCCGCTCTCGACGACGGTGCTCTTCGATCAGAACCCCGTGCTGCAATCGTCAGCGACGGTGCTCTCGATCCGGATCTGCTCAGCCACGCCAGGCACGCTTGCCTCGGACTTGTTGAATAGCGCGGGACAGCACTGGGGTTCGCCTGTCAGCGGCGGCGAAAATGGTCTGAACGCTCAACAGAGCGGGCCGACAGTCTGGAGAAGTCCCGCGTGCGGATTCGAGTTGGAAGCGTTTCGTCGCTCGAGAGAATGGTGGGAACAGACCGACGACGCACTCTGCGTCGAACTGCGCGCCGCTCCCAACCCAACCGAAACCGTTCCTCCACCCGTCGTGGCGGCGGCCGTTTTGCCCCCTGCGGTAGAGAGTGTGGACGGTGACGCCGACGAGATCCTCGTGCCGCTGCCCCTCAGCGCGACACCGGCAACATTGCTGTCCTCGGTGACACCCACCTATCCGGCGACAGCGCAGCGTGGCAGTTCCGCCGCTCGTGTGGTGATCGTCGCGATGGTGACCGAGACGGGCACCATCGACAATCCTCGGGTTGTGGAATCGACGGTGCTTGATCAAGGGTTCGAAGCCGCGGCCATCGCGGCGATAAAGCAGTGGCGATATCAGCCAGCGACCCACCGTGGAAAACCTGTCGCGCAACAGATCAAAATCGCGGTGGATTTTCGCTAAGTGGCGTAGCGAGGGCTGGCCAGTTCGTCAACCGCAGCCGTCAATGCGTGATCGCTCGATTGTGGACAGTTTCCAGTACCTCGCGAAAGCGAGGATTGTCCCGTAGCGGATCGAGATCGGGATCGTTGGCGACCCAGTCGGCGAACAGGCTGCCGCTTCGCAAGGCCGAGGCCAAGCAGTCGATCGCGCGCTGATGATCGCCGAGCGAGACATAAACGCAGGCGGCGTTGTAGGCAATGATCGGCTCCTCGGCATCGACCGCGAGCGCGCGTTGCACCCATTCGGCGGAGCGCTCCGGCTCTCCGAGTTCGGCCAGCACGGCAGCACCCATCGTCAGTGCGCGGGTATCGTCCGGATGCTGTCGCAAGCGTTTCTTGACCGCTTCCATGCATTCCAGCTCGGCGCTGCGCGCGCGTACTGAATCGCCGAGTTTGCGATAGCACATCCCGAGCAGATACCACGAGTCGTAGCTTTCGGGGACAATTGCGCTCGCCTCCCGGAAATGTGTCGCCGCCTGATCCATGCGGCCTTGCGAAAAGCGAACTCTCCCCAGGATGTAGTGCGGGTGATACAGACGCGGCTCGAGCGCGATCGCCTGCGCAAGGTGCTGCTCGGCCTCGTCGGTCTGCTTGCGCAGAAATAGCGCCAAGCCACGTGCGGCGTGCGCGTCGGCGAGGTTCGGTCCCAACGCGAGGGCCTTGGCGCTGGCTTCATCGGCGGCCGCCAGCGCTTCGTCCCCGAAACCGAAATACATCAGCAGAAACGAATGGCAGTCGGCGATTCCCGCATACGCTTTGGCAAAGGTCGGATCGATCTCGATCGCGCGCGAGAAGGTTTGGAGCGCGATTTCCAACGCCTTGCGGCGATGCTGATGGAAGAACTGCCGGCCCTGCAGATACAACTCGTAGACCTCCGTCGCGCTTGTGTTCGCTGTCATTGCTGGCCTGGCGACCCGCTCCACCAGTTCGACCTTGAGCGCTTTCGCGATCTGCTCCGCAATCTCGTCCTCGATCGCGAAGATATCGGAGAGATCGCGATCGAACCGCTCGCTCCAAAGCCGATAGCCGCTGTCGACGCTGATCAGGTGCACCGACACGCGCACGTGGTCCCCCACGCGGCGGACGCTCCCTTCCGTCACGTGCTCGACATTCAGCTTCACACCGATCTCTCTCACGTCGGTGGCGCGCTGTTTGAACTGAAACGAGGAGGTCCGCGAGGCGACGTACAGTTCTGGTATGCGGCCCAAGGCCCGCAGCAGTTCCTCGGCAATGCCGTCGCAGAGGTACTCCTGATCCTTGGCCGCGCTCATGTCCTGAAACGGCAAGACGGCGATCGAGGATTTGGTCTTGATCGCCGGCTTGCGGATGGTGATCGCACCGGAGTCGATCAACGCCAACTGCTCCAACAGCATCGCCACCATTTGATCGACATGCTCGAACCGCAGGCGAGGGTCCTTGGCCAGCGCGCGCTGGAGAATCCGGTCGACCCGCGACGGGATCTCACGACGAACTCCGGTGATCGCTGGCACCTGATCGTCGAGCACCGCGCGGATCAGCGCGGGAGTGTTGTCTCCTTTGAACGGCAATGTGCCGGTGAGCATCTCGTGCAGCACGACGCCGAGCGACCACGTGTCGGTGCGTTGATCGACCGGCGCGCCAGTCAACTGCTCGGGCGACATGTATGCCGGGGTGCCGGCCACGATCCCTGGATCGCTCACTCGCGGGTCACCGAGCCACTTGGCGAGACCGAAGTCGAGCAGCTTGACCGTGTCGCCGCGCGTCAACATGACGTTGGCCGGCTTGATATCGCGATGTACCACCAACTCTTCGTGTGCGGCGGCGAGTCCGCGTCCGATCTGCGCGGCGATCGTCAACGCTCGCGTCACATCGAGCGGTCCGTGTTCGAGGACCTGGGCCAGCGTCTCGCCCTCATAAAACGCCATCGCGATGAAGATGCCGAACTCGTCCGCGTCGCCGACTTCGAAGATCGTGCAAATGTTGGGGTGATCGAGCGCAGCGGCGGCCTGTGCCTCGCGCAGGAATCGCTGCTTCGTGTCGCTGTCGGCGAGCGGCCGGAGAAACTTGAGCGCCACGCGGCGTCCGAGCCTGACATCGACGGCGCGGTACACGACGCCCATCCCGCCCGAGCCGATCAATTCTTCGATCCGATAGTGCGAGATCTGTTTTCCGGTGAGACCTGGTAACGACATCGCGCACCCTCCGCGGTCTTACCCGATCGAAATCGCCAGCACTTTACGCCCGTCAAGGCGGTCACGGCATGTGTCCTTGGTCAATCCGCTCAGGGCTGGCAAAGCAGGATTTTCGGCTCCCACGGGTCGTGTGTAATGCGCAGCGTCTGCGAGGCCCCAGACCCAAGCAGCTGATTGCCGGTGTCGGCCGGGTCGATCAGGTTCGAGACGCTGCTGCAGGTAATACCCGCAGCACCGATGTTGAGCGTCTCTTGCCGGTTGGATCGATTGTCGATCGCCAGCGCGGTAATCAACGTCCCGTCCGCGTCGCGACGCGCAAACGAAAGATAGCTGGCGTTGCGGGTCAGCCAGGTAACGGCGGCGTGACGCAACGTGGGACGGGTCGCGCGAATCTGGACGAGCTGCTTGAACCACTGATGAAACGCCGTATCGAGCCCGGATTGAAACAACGTGCCCGGAAGGGTGTAGTCGATACCGTACTCGTTGCCGCTGTAGACGAACGGCACGCGATCGATCGAAAACAGCAGTGCGAGCGCCAACTTGAGGCGCTGTTTGCCACGACCGTCGGTGACCGCCTTCAAGAACGAATCGGCCTCGTAGTTGTCCACCGAGGCTGCGAGCACGCGAGGGTCCTCGAAGGTCGCTTTGCGTGAGTCGTGATTGAAGACCAACAGATTGGGATGCACCGACTTGCCGAACACTTGTCGAATATCGGAGATCATCGAAAAGTCGTAGATCCCGGTCATTCGAATTCCGGTGGGCGACGCTGTGTTGACGAACTCATGCTCGGCGCGCTGCCAACTGTAGAGCGGACCAAGCCAGGCCCACTCGCCGAACTGCGTGGTGTCGGGTCTAACACGATTGACACGACGCCGGAAGTCGTTGACGGAACTGCTCCAAAAGTCGGTGTAGAAGTTGTGGACCGAGTCGTAGCGGATGCCATCGACACCGTACTCGCGCGACAGCCAGATCATGACGTCGTCGACCAGCACCTTGTAGGTCTGGTCGTACGTGCTGCGTCCTTTCAGGTGGTTGATGATCGCCATGCCGAACGAGTTGTCGACCGGCCCGTAGGCCGTTTGTGCCGGTTCACTGCCAATGTTCTCGGTGCCCCACGGCCGGAAGTAATCGACGAACTCGAGTTGCCGCGTGTTCCACGGGTGCTCGATCCCTGCCATGCCGATCGGGAGATCGATGATGAAGCGCATCGCCGGCGTACCGCTGTGAAGCGCATCGATGAACTGACGCAGTTGCTGTTTGCTGCCGAAGTTGCGGTCGACTTGCTGCCAGTTTTCAACGCGATAGCCCGTAGGGAGAAAGCTGAAGAACTCGTGCTGATCGTTGGCGAACGGTGGGTACATCAAGACGGTGTTGAGCCCCAGGCTCTGCACATACCCGAGCCGATTGAGCGCGCCTTGAAGATCGCCGCCGAGGAATCCGCCTTCGTAGGCGGGATTGGGCAGGCTGTACTCGTTCTTCATGTAGTCGTTGGTGAGATCGCCGTTGTCGAACTTTCCGGGGATCAGGACGTACACGGTGCTGTCGATCCAAGCCAGCAGCGGGCCACGGGTTGTGGCGCATACATTGTCGCCGTCGTGGTCGTCGGTTGGGTCGAGCCGGCACAAATCGCAGGCATCGCCGCGAAAGTCGTGATCCTGGTCGAGTTGGGTGGGGTTGGCAGCGCTGGCGCAGTTGTCGTCCAGATCGAGGGCGCCGTCGGAATCACGATCTCCGTTGATTCCGGCACACGCGACTGCCGCTGGGTGCGCGTCGGGACTCTCGCCGCAGCGGTTCTCCGTGCTGACGAGGTAGTACAGCGCTGAGCCTGCGGCTGGTTTCTCCGGATCGTCGGATGCCGGTTGCAGCAGCTGTCCCGCGAAGCACGACTCGTTCGCCACGAACGTCCCATCGATCGTGCCGCGGTAGACGTTGAACAGATGTCCCTGCGCCGGCCGCGCCCAGGTGACCGTTGTACCGGAAAGCCTCAACGTGCTTCCAATCGCCGAAGGAGACGCTGACACTCCCACGACCGCAGGTGCGCAATCGCACGCATCGCCGTCGGCGTCGGCGTCGGCATCGAGCTGCGTGGGATTCGCGATTAGTGGGCAGTTGTCGGAGTGATCAGGAACGAGATCGCCATCGGCGTCGGCATCGTAAGGCGAGAGCGGTGCTGCGACTGCAAGGGCAGCCGCCCACACCACACTCGCCGCCACGCCAATGGCCCGCCAATGTCGCTGAGTTCTCCTGATCACGGCGGGAAGATACGCCGAAATAGGCGGCTGCGAGGGTGTCGAAGCCGCCTAGGGCTTGCCGTTCATCTGCTTGACCGTCTTGATCAAGAAGTCGACATCGGTGAACGGATCACCGCCGGTGCGCTTCCAGTGCACGCGGCCCTTGGTGTCGATGAGAATCGTCGAGTGCAGCTCCAACTCCTCGAAGTCGTCGTAGGAAGCAAAGCGTCGCGCGTTCTCGTGATTGGTGTCGGACAACAGTCGCAGCGCGAGCTTGCCGAGCTTTTGTGACTCTTTGTTCTTCTCAGGCGTCACGCTGCTCATCGCCAATACCACCGTGTTCTCACGGTCCCAATCGTCCGACTTGCTATTGATCGCCTTGAGCTGTTCGACACAGTGAACGCACTCATCGTTGAGATAGAAAATCAGCAGTACGTTCTTGCCGCGGAAGTCCTCGAGCCGGACTGGCTTCGCTTCCGAATCCACACCCTCGAGTTTCGGCGCCGCATACGGTTCCCAGTTGAGCGGACCGAGTGACGCGAGCGTCTCGGGCGTATACGGCCGCTCCGGTGCCGGCGTCTCAGCAATCGGCTGCACTGTGAGCTTCGTCGCTCTCGCACCTTTGCCTAGAGAGGCCAACGCTAGGCCGAACGCATCGGCCCCCTTGTTCCACTTCAGGCCCGGTTCCGCGTTGGACCAAACGTAGAACACTCGGCCGAAATACTTCGCCGCGCTCTCGCGATCACCCAGTGCAAGATGTGCGCGCGCCAGCCCAAACAGCGAGAACGCGTCGTTGGGCTCGTACTGCAACGCTTGCTGGTACGCGTCGATCGCAATCTTGTGGTCGCCGTTGGCAAGGTAAACGTCGCCGAGCTTGCGCGTGACAGGCCAAGGGTCAAACGGTGGGTCGGTGGCGTACCGCTCGGCTTCGCGCAGCTTGCTCTCGCGTGTCGCCGCATCGCCGAACAGGGCTGTGCCTTCGACGATCTTGCCTCGAGCTACCAGCAACAGCCCCTCGGCCGCATTGACACGTCCCGTCGACCAGCCAAACGGTCCGAGGTCGGGCACGTCGATCTTGCCGGGCTTTTCCTTCGCCGCTTCGGCACGCAGGACCGTCTTCCACTCGTCGAGCCTGAATTTGGCATCGACCAAACGGCCTTGTCCGATGAAGGCCAGCGTCTCGGCCCAACCACGCAGGTCCTTGTCGCTGTCGAGGTCGCGCCACGGGATCGCCTTTGGCTCGAGAATCTCATCCCAGCGCTCGAACTTGATCAGCGCGCGCACGAGCGCCGTCATTCCTTGATCGAAGGCGTTGTAGCTGTCGTCCTTGTTTTTTTCAGGATCGCGTGGTGCCGCCAGCAAGTCTCGCGCGCCGCGGATCGACGTCTCGGGCATCCCGAGTTGTTCTTGGATGTAGCAAAGGTAGTTTCGATTGTGCGGGTAGTTCCACGTTTCGAAAGGCAACGCGAGCCGTTCGTTCATGTACCTCAGTTCGACCCGAGTGGCTGCATCCATCGAACGTGCCGCTTCTTTCCACATGCCGATCTTGCTGTAAATATGGCCCGGCATGTGATTGGAATGCCCAATGTTCGGAGCGGCCGTTCCGTAGCGCCGGCAACTCTCGATCCCTTGCTCCGAAGCGACGCCGTCCCAGTCGTGGATTCGATAGTGATGCGCGCCAGGGTGATCGGGGTCTTTTGCGAACACTTGTTGGAGCACGAGCTCGGTGCCTAGCGCGTTGCCGAGCCTGATTGAGAAGAGCGCAAACAACGACTTGGCTTCGATGTCGTCGGGATGCTTCAAGACGATCTGCTGCAGTCCCCTGACGAGCTGCTTCTCACGATCATCCACGGGACCGGTAAACGCGGCGTACCAGGCTTCGATATACAGCCGCTCGCGCGGGGTCACCGAGTCTTTGCGTCGAACCGCCTCTTTTAGAAAGTCGAGATAGCGCTTGAACTCGGGCGTGTCGACCGGGCCGCTCGTGAACCACGTGAGTCCCGTGCGCGCCAGCCCCCAGTACGCCATTGCACAGTCGGGATCGAGTTTCAGTGCCCAGCGAAACGAGCGCTCGGCTTCCTCGAACCAAAACGAGTGCAGCAGGGTGTTTCCTTGGTCGAACCACTCCTGCACCTCGGGGACCTTCGTCGAGATGGGAAAGTGAGACTTGCCGATGCCCTCCATGTGCCAAGGCTTTTGACGCATCCCGCTGTCGAAGGCGACACCGTGCTGAGAATGCCCGGGCTCGTCACCGGCGCGAGCGGGGGCCGCAAGGGCAAGCGCGGTAACAATGCCAAGAGACACTGCGAGTGCAGACTGTGCAAAGCTCGACCAGGTGCGGCGCCTACGGGTCATGACCCGATCCTCCCAAAAGTGGCGCGCATGCTACATCGGGCGGGCGTTTTAGCGGCCTTGTTTCGCTGCCGGCAGAGCGGCACAGTTCTAAAGAGGGTCTCCGGCGCAACGCACGTTCGCGTGTTTGATGGTTGCAATGAAACCGCAACATCGTGCAATTCCATCGACCCTCTTTGCATCGATCGGTGACTTCCGTCACACACTTGCCGATCGCCAGCGCGCTATTCACTCGCTCGACAGTTTTCATGGGCGTCCAACGCATAACTCACACATACTGCGAGTTGACTTTTCACAATTGCTCTATCGCTTTTAGGCGTAGTACAAGTCGCACCTCACCTCACGAAGCGGCGTTCTCTGCCCGAGGTCGTCGCACGGCAGCTGCAGGGACAGCAACGGCTGCACCCGCACCCGCTTTCGCACAAAACCAAGGCCAGCGCGGAGCACACAGTGCTTCGGCGGAGGAGTCTTTATGCTCACCAAACTCAAGACCGTCATTCTCGCCACCGTTGCACTTCTTGCGATCGTTGCAGCGCTTTCGTGGATTCCCAACTCGTGGGCCTACGACCAGTACTCCACCAATCGAAACACCGGCAACTGCGCAACCTGTCATGGGAACTTTCGCACCGCCAACTACGTCTCGAAGGTCGATGGGCAGGGATGGAATAGCAATTTGCACGATGTGCATCGCGACACGATGCTCAGCGGCGAGTGCTCGGCCTGTCACGCTTCGAGCCGTTTTCCTGTGGATCTCGGAACAGCTCCTGGTGGCAACGGCCTGGCGGGCTATTCATGCTCGGGCTGTCATGGCCGCTCACAAGACGGCACGGGTGCTGGCACCACAGGGTATGCAGCAGGATTGCGTCAGCGGCATTTCCGCAAAGGCGTGACCGACTGCGTCACGTGTCACTCCGACAGCAACCCAGCCAACAAGACTGTCGTCGCTGAAAAAATCCTGCCGCCGTTCTACGCCAACCCTGGAACTGGTCATCCCAACATCCCCGACAACCCATGCAATCCGTCGCCGGGCTTCCGCGAAAACTTCGCGGCCTCGACACTCGGTTTGGACAACGATGGCAACGGCACCTTCGACGCCGCCGATCCCTCGTGCTCGTTGGCTGCTGCGACACCAGGGGAAACTTCGGGCGGAGCATTGGCGCAACTAAAGGTCGTGTCTCACAACGCTTCGACACGCCAGATGACGCTTTCGTACGGCGTCGCCTGTCAGACCACCGACAACACCATCTACTACGGCCCGCTCGATCAGGTCTCGACCTACACCTACACCGGCCAGCAGTGCGCGATCGGCGCCACCGGCACCTACAACTGGACCTACCCCGCCTCCCCATCGTCGTTCTTCTTCCTGGTCGTCGGCCGCGACTCCGCCGCCGAAGGCTCCTACGGCAAACGCAGCAACGGCACTCAACGCCCCCCCTCCACCACCAACACCACCTGCCCCCGCGCCCAAAACCTCACCCAACCCTGCTTCTAATCCGGGGACGGTTTACCTAACTCAGCCAGTCGCCCCGCGCGCCACCAATGGCGTGCGGGGCGAGTTCGTTGTGAAGACCTGGAGTCGGCGCCGCACGCAGCGTCTGCACGGGTGGAACTACTGACACGAAGGCCGGCTCTTCCACATGCGCGACGGTGGTTTCGACGGGGACTTCTTCACGTTCGAAACCAAGCACAGCGACATCGAGGAAGAGTTGGCCTTGTCGTGGTTCGCGGCTTGGACGGCGCGCACCGCACTTAATCCGCGGTCGAAATGTTCCTCGCGCGATCCGGCGAACTCTTGATCAACGAATTCGCGCCTCGCCCTCACAACTCCGGCCACTTCACGATCGAAGCGCGTGTCACCTGCCAATTCGAGCAGCGCATTCGCGCCGTGATGGGGCTGCCGTTGGGCAACAACGATCGTTGCCTCTTGAGTCCCTGCCGGAGCGCGACCTCGACGGATGATTGAGACGCACTCGATGTAGACTGCGTACGCGACCCCGCCGAAAGAATGAGCGCCGAGCCCATGGACAAGTCCGAGAAAGCGCGTATCGCCGTCACGATCTTCGCCGGCATCTTGCTTGGCGGTGCTGCCGGTGCTGGTGTCGGCGCAGGCCTGTATCCCCCGATCGTGGCGGTCGAAATCTCGGTTTGCATTGGGCTCTTGATTGGCGGATGGGTGCTGCGCAAAGTCCTCGCCGCTCGGCGCGCTGGTCGCACGTAGTGAACGAGACCAACGGAAACGAACGACTGCTGGTCACCGGCGCCACCGGCTACATCGGCGGCCGCTTGGTGCCACGGCTCCTCGAGTTGGGCCACCGTGTTCGCTGCTTGGTGCGTGACCCGTCTCGATTGCAAGGACGCGACTGGCACGCCGATGTCGAGATCGTGGCGGGCGATGTGCTGCGGCCGGAAACGCTGGCCGCTGCGCTGCAAGGCGTCCACACCGCCTACTACCTCGTGCACAGCCTGGCGAGCGGAACCGATTTTCATCAGCGCGACATCGACGCCGCCACCCACTTCGGCCAAGCGGCCCGCGCCGCCGGCGTGCAACGCTTCATTTATCTCGGTGGGCTCGCCGAATCGTCGCTGGAACTTTCGGAGCATCTTCGGTCACGACAGCAAACCGGTGATGCCCTGCGCGCCTGCGGAATCCCCGTCACAGAGTTCCGCGCCGGTGTGATCGTCGGCTCGGGCAGCATCTCGTTCGAGATGATTCGCTATCTCGCCGAACGCGTCCCGATCATGATCTGCCCGCGCTGGGTCTACACGCGCACCCAGCCGATTGGAATTCGCGAGGTGTTGGAGTACCTCACGGGCGCGCTCACAGTGCCCCAGAGCATCGGACGCATCATCGAGATTGGTGGTGCACAGGTCGTGACCTACGGCGAGATGATGACGATCTACGCCAAGGAGCGCGGCCTGAAGCGTTGGATGGTGTCGGTTCCGGTGCTCACACCGCGCTTGTCGTCGTACTGGGTCAATCTCGTCACGCCGATTCCGGCAGCGATCGCGCGGCCGCTGATCGAAGGACTGCGCAACGAGAATGTCGTGCACGACCCGAGCGGCCAAGCGCTGTTTCCAGAGATCACGCCCGTCGACTACCGCACCTCGGTGCGGCGAGCGCTCGATCGGCTGCAAGCTAGCAACGTCGAGACAACCTGGAGTGATGCGTTGATCAGCAGCCAGGGCGACGTTCCTCCGCTGTTCCTGACCACGCAGGAAGGGATGATTCTCGAGCATCGCCAATATGTTGTCGCGGCCCCGCCGGCGAGCGTCTTCAAGGTGTTCACGGGTTTGGGCGGTGAGCACGGCTGGTTCTACATGAATTGGGCCTGGGAGATTCGCGGATTTCTCGACCGGCAGATCGGTGGCGTAGGGCTGCGTCGCGGCCGTCGCGATCCGGATAACCTGCGTGTGGGTGATGCGCTCGATTTCTGGCGCGTGGAAGCGGTGGAACCGGGTCAACTGTTGCGACTGCGCGCCGAGATGAAAGTGCCGGGCAAGGCGTGGTTGCAGTTTCAAGTCAAACCACGCGACGGCAACCAGTCGCTGCTGCTGCAAACAGCCTACTTCGCTCCCAAGGGTCTTTCTGGATGGCTGTATTGGTATGCGCTGTATCCGCTGCACGGGTTGATTTTTAGCGGGCTGATCCGGCAGATCGCACAACGCGCTGGAGCCTTGAAATGAAACGCGATCGAGTTGTTGCGGCAATCACTTTGGCGATGCTCTCGGTGTTGACTCCCTCACTCGCAGAGTCGCCAAGGCGCGCACTCTATGCGCGCTCGCATCCAACCAGCATCCAATGGGGGCAAGTCGAGAACCGCCTGGGGCCCAGCATCGAGGTCGCCAACGCCCCCAAAGGCGAACGCGTGCGATATCCATACTCAATTGCGGTAGCGCTCGCGACGCATACGCGCGTTGCACGTGTCGGGGAGGCGGCCGCATCGGGCTCCGAGCCGAGCGGCACTGCTTACCTCGCCGTAGAGGTTGAGACCGGCAAGGCGTGGACCACGTTTCGCGACGATCTGCTCGCCGGTCTCGGACGTCTTCCCAACTCGGCGTACAACCAATGGCTCGATGATCTGGCCGGAAAATTCGACGTGTCGAAGAGCGTCGGATCGTATCGCTTCGCCTATTGCATCGAACGCGCCAACGGCCCGAGCACCGCCGGGGTGGCGCAACGAATCGAGTCCGAGGTCGAGAGCAGTCGAGGCGCCTCCAGATCACGCGATCCCAAACCGGCCTGCGACTCACTTCGAGCAGCGTTTTCTGGTGGGCCACCCGACCATGTGGTGACCAGTGAATTCTCCGTCGCTTCCTCCATCGAGGAGCGCGTCGAACTGGCGGTCGACGTCCGGCAACTCGATGCCACCCCATCACCTCTACCCCTTGGCGTGAACATCGAGCGCGAGGCTGCGCCTGTGGGCGCCACGGGCTATTCGAAGGGCGGTAGTAGCGGGAGGCACGTCACTGGCGAGGAACTGCGCCATCCCGCAAAGAGCAGCGACGAAACCTCCGCCCCTGACTACGTGCTTCGATCCGAAGCTGCGCCGGCAATCATCCCGAAGCAAAGCTTGAGCGGCGCGCTCCAGATGTGGCGCTTCAACCTGATCAAGACCGAGCGACAGTTCGGTGTGTCGCCGCAGGATCGCGTTGACGAGGAGTTCGTCGACGTGGCGCTGTTCTTCGCGGGTCCTCCCCGGCCCGTCGACTCCGAGGCAGTCTTCGCGGCCGCGGCCGACGCGCTCCAGCGCGACGAGCGCAATCTGTCCGGAGAGGTCTTGCAAGGCAAGCTGCAAGAGAGCCTTCGGGCGTTAGGTCCGGAGGACGCCTTTACCGTGTTTTGTGTGCCGCAGTGGTTGCGCGATGACCACGCGATCTACTGCGCAGCGCTGACATGTAGCGATGTACAAAACGCACGCGAGATTTGCAAAGCGATCCAAGGGCGTCTCGATTCTTAGCGGCGGGGCCCGGCGCTCCGCTCTCCTTGATCCGCTGCCTCCCCACTGTACCGCCCACCTCATGACCAAGCTCAACTTAACCCGCGTCTGGGGCAGTGATAGAGTCCCGAACGGGTCGGGGCGCCTCGCTGCGTAACCCCACCCATCACGAGTTTCCGGGGGGTGTGTCGATGAGACAGATCGTGTTCTCGGCCATGACAGTCCTTTCTTTCTCGATCACATTCGCCGGCAAGACGTCGCTGGAAGTGAAACCGGGCCCCACGCAAATGTCGGCTGAAGAGCGAGCCATGCAGCCCGATCCGGAGCACGGTGTCGAACACGCCGTGATCTTGATCGAGGAGACCGATCGCAACGAGGATGTCGGTGCCGTAGGCACGGTCCAGCACTACCACATGCGCGCCAAGATTCTCTCTTCGGAGGGCCGGGACCTCGCCAACGTTTCCATTCCCTTCAGCCGCGCGCAGATTCGGGAGTGGTGGGGCAAGGTCTTGTTGCCAGACGGCCAGGTACTCGATCTGCCGATCACCCGCATCGACGATCAAAGCGACTTGGAAAACAAGGGCCGGCGCCTGGTCTCGAGCAGCAAGGCCGCGCTGCCCGGTGTGGTGCCAGGCGCGGTCATCGACTATGGCTACGAGGCGCGCTCGTCGCTCGACTTCGGCACTCCGCCGATCCCGTTGCAACGCGCTCATCCCATCAAACACTTCCGCTATCGTTGGGAGCCGCGCTCGGGTACGTACATAGCCGCCGCGTTCACCGTGACCAATGCGGGAAAGCGGTTGCCGCTTCGAGCGGTCAACGAGGCGGGCGCGGTGCTGCTCGAGGGAGATAACCTCCCACCCGTGGTCGACGAACCGTACGCGCCACCAGACTGGGAGATCAGCGGCAAGCTTCTGCTTTACTACTATCTCGATTCCGAGCGAGACGCCGAGGCATTCTGGAAACAGACAGGCAAGCGCTTCGACCGGTCGGTCACGACCTGGATCCGAAAGAAGTCGGTCTGGGAGAAAGGTCTCACGCAAATCCCGTTACCTGCGCAAGCTGATCTGACGACCAAGCTGCAGACCGTCTACACATGGCTCGCGACCAACGTCAAAAACACCTCGCTCAAGAGCAACGAAGAGAACGAGCTTGCCGAAGAGAACGACGAGACGCAGCGCCACGATCCCGCCACGCTCTTGCAGCAACGCGAAGCCAATGGTTACGAACTGGCGCGACTGTTCATCGGCTTTGCGCGCTACCTTGGAGCCGAGGCAAATCTGTTCCTGGCCGTCAATCGCACAAGTCAGTATTGGCTGCGCGAATACATGACGCCTACCCAGTTCGGCGGGTTTCTCGTCGCGGTCCGTACCGATACCGGGCCAACGAGCAAACCGGTTATCGTGGCCCCCGGTTCAGGGCTGCCGTGGGGTGAGGTGCCTTGGTACTTCACCGGTGTCACCGGGATCGCCGTAACCGCGCAGGGCGCTACCGCTCTCGTCGTTCCTCCCGCGACGGCCGATCGCAATCGCAGCGAGACCAAGGCCACACTGACCTTCGGAAGCGATGACCAAACGCTGCGTTCGGTCTGGACTCGCCGCGGCTCCGGTCAATCGGGATACGATGAACGCCGTTACCTGCGGTCGCTCGCTCCGGAGGATCGCGACTCGCGCTTGGGCGAACTGTGCGGGCAATCGGCAGAGACCGAAGTCCTCAAACACGAAGCACCGACACTCGAAGACATGGGTGCCTCATTTGCTTTGACATGTGAATCGGAAACCTCCGATGTGGCTCCTCCGGAGGAGATCGGTGTGTTCCACTTTAGCTGGGATGGCAATTGGGTCGAAAGGCTGCCAGACCTTACCGCGAAGAAGCGCGTGCACCCGGTGATCTTTCGCTACCCAAGTACCGATGTGGCGGAAATAGACATCCAAGCGCCACCCGGATTCAAACCGGGCCAACCACTCGAAGACACGGTGATCGACTACAAGTACGGCCGCTACGAGCGAAGCGTGACCGTCCACGAACATGGCTTCTTGATAAAGCGAACGCTGGTCTTGGCTCCCATTGTCGTGAACACCGAGGGCTATCCCGACTTGCTTGGATTCCTACAGCGAGTGCGCAAGGCGGATGCGGAGCCGGTTGTCTTCGTGCGCACGCGCTCAGCGGCCGAGTGATGAACAGGCTCTGCTTCGGCTCCTCAGTTCTTATGCTTGCGCTGATGAGTGCACCTGACGCTATCGCGGCGCGGCTCCCTCGTTGGGCCGACGCGATTGCCGAGCGTGCACCCGCGCTGCCCGAGGGAGTCTCCAAGCACTCGATGCGCGTGCTTCTGCATGAGCGCACGATCGAAGTGGGCGCCGATGGCACCATGAAGGAAACGATCCGCATCGCCAACCAGTCTTTGTCACAGACCGACGATCAGGCAGGACTCGAGGCGCACTGGTTCTCGCGCAACACCAAGATCAAGTCTTCGAAGGCGTGGCATCAGCCGCCCGAGGGCAGTACCGAAAAGGCGTCCGCAGAAAACTCGCTAGACATCGCGCTCGACTCCTCGTTCTTCAGCGACAGAAAGACTCGCTTCATCGGTTTTACGGGCATGAAACGCGGCAGCCTCGTCTTCTTCGAATTCGAAACCGTGACCCAACCGTTCGCGCTCGAGTTCGATGAGTGGTTCTTGGGAAGCGGAACGGTCGACCGGCATGTGGTCGACCTGACCATTCCGGCAGGCTGGCAGCTGATCTACGACTGGGTGGGAGCGGCCGGTCCGGATCCGCTCATCGCCGGCAGCCGGTACGTCTGGGAGATGCGCGATCTACCCGCGATGGATCGAGAGGAAGACCTTGCAGCAAGTGTGCTCGACCGTGCCCCGCGCTTGCTCGTGAGCATCGTTCCTGCCGAGGGTTCTACGTCGCCGGTACCAGGCTTTCGCACCTGGACCGAGCTCGGAGCGTGGTACCAAAAGAAAAGCGCAGGCTTGACGGCCCTGGCGACGATGCCCGCAACGCTGACGAACACAGATGCAACGCAACCTTCATTCCGTGCCGCACTCT
The DNA here is from genome assembly GCA_031395565.1 of Acidobacteriota bacterium. Taxonomy (GTDB): domain Bacteria; phylum Acidobacteriota; class Polarisedimenticolia; order J045; family J045; genus JANNUT01. The sequence goes on from JANNUT010000074.1 coordinate 22,960, forward strand.
ACGTTCGCGACCAAGTGCGCTACGTCTCAAAGGTAGTGGGCATTGGTGGCTACATCGCGCGGCCCGCAAAGGAAACCAGCGAGACGTTGTGGGGCGACTGCAAGGACAAGGCGACGCTGCTCTCGGCCTTGCTCGCCAGCCAGCACGTGGAGAGCTATCTCTTGTTGGTCAACGCTTCGTTACGCCATTCGGTTTCCGAGAAGGTGCCCTCGTTGTCATCCTTCGATCACATGGTGACCGCGGTACGAGTTACCGACGAACTCGCACAGGCCGTAAGCAACTCACCTGCCGTTTTCGAGGCCCCGAAACTCGGCCGGTTGTTGCTGATCGACACAACGGATGAGACGAACTCGATCGGATCGGTCTCAGGGCCGCTGGCCGGCAAGCGGGCGTTGCTCGTTGCGCCTCAGTTATCTCAGCTCATCACGGTTCCCGGTGAGCGGTCGACGGCGCACCGGGTCATCCGCGACTTGACGGTCACAATCGACGCCGGAGGCAAGGCTACATTTCATCGCGAGACTCGCTACTACGGAGAGCCGGCCCGGCTGGTGCGCGCTTTGAATCGGGCCTCAGCGAAGGAACGAGAGAAGTCGATCTTGACTGGGCTGCAAGAAACATGGATCGATGCCGAGCCTGCAGGATACGAAGCCGAGCCGGAAACCAAGGACGGCGCCATGCGCGAGGTCTTCGACTGGACAGTGAAAGAGCTTCCCCGATCGGGCGAGCGGCGCATCGTTTCGATGTTTCAGGGCGTCAGAGCGTGGCTGCCGGGCGTGTCGCTTTCCAAACGCAAGATACCGGTCGTCTACGAGTACCCACTTCAGCTCGAGTTCCATTCGACCGTCAAGGGAATTCCTGCAGGGACCACGGCTCCAGCGGGCAAGAGAGTTACGGGTGATGGCTGGAGCGTTGCGAGCGAGTACAGCGTCAGTGGCGACACGATCACTGGATCGTTTTCGGTAACCCTGGAGAAGACCGAGTTTGCCCCCAGCGAGTTCGACAATCTCAAAAAGCTCAACTCGGCAGTGGCATCAGTGAATTCAGGCGTGTTTCTCTAACTCGTTCAGCCGGTGCTTGCCGGCTGGAGAGGGCCCTTGCGACGACGTGCGTGTCCCGCTGCGTACTGCGCGAGTCGCGGCACTAAGGACACGCGCTCGCAGACGCCGCGATCGATGCATCGCGAGGCGCGGCGAGACCAGCGCCGCCATCATCGTAGCTGCCAGCTCCGCTGCAGGTTGTGCCGCGCACCAAATACCACGCGCCGTCGCCCGCCACCGTGGGATCGCCGTCCACGACCGATGTCGTGGCGAGGTCGTCGGCAAGGCACGCGTCGGTGGCACCCGCGAAGTCGCCCGCGCTCGTCGTCAGCGCCGCTAGGCCACCGCGGACGATGTCGTACATCGACGCCGACGGCGCTACTGTCCACTGCAACCGCGCCGAGCCACCGACTGAGGTCACCTCGAGCACGGGACGCGAACTCACAGGCGGCGCATTGTCGGCGACCGTATCGCAATCCTGATCGATGCCGTCACACAACTCCGGAGCGCCAGGGTAGATCGCCGCATCGGAGTCGTTGCAGTCGCTGGCATCGACCACGTACCCGAAGGGCTGCGAGACGGCATTGACCGAGATGCCACCATCGCCGAAGCCATCGACGTCGTTATCCAGATACCAGGTTCGATACAGCAAGGCGCCGGCCGACGCGAGTTCGTTGCAGGTGTTGGTCGCAACGCAGTCGTAGGTCCCTAAGTCGGCCTCGGACGTGTTGCCAATCACCAGTTGATTGGTTGCCGCACCGGCGATTTCGGAGCCACTTCCAGTCGGCCCATCGACGAGTGCAACACCATCCTTGCGCCACTGATACGTGACCGCGCCATAGCTGATCGAACGCGCCGTAAATTCTTCGGTTGCGCCCGGAGTCAACACGCGCGACAGCGGATCGCGAATTACCGCGAGGCCGTGCTTGAAGCGCCAGGTGTCGTTGAACCAACTCCCGATCCCCTCACCGCCGAACAGCACATGCTCGCGTCGCACTGTATCGGCCGACATGGCGCCACTGGATCGCACCGGGGGAAGCGCCGATGTCACGGGAACCTGCGACCACTGCTCCCCGTCCCAGAACCACGTGTCGTTGAGCTTGTTCACAGAATCGAGTCCACCAAACAACAAGACACCACCAGCCTCCGGGTCATACGTCATGGAAATGTTGCTGCGCGCGCCTGGTCCGTTGCTGGAAATCAGCGTCCATGCGACACCGTCCCAGGCCCAGGTTTCGTCGTAGTACACCAGGCCTGCAGGAGTCGAGGCGCGCCCGCCGTACAGAATTACCTGCCCGCGGTTCGGATCCCATGCCATGCCTGCGCCATAGCGAGTGGACGGGCCGGTTGTTGCCTTGCGCGACCAGTTGGCGCCGTCCCATTCCCAAGTGTCGTGGTATTCGACGAAGCGATCGGCGCCGCCAAACAGCACCATCCGGTTGCGCGAGCGATCGTAGGTCATGGACGCACTGTTGCGTTGCTCGGGGATGCCCGTCATGACCTGCGACCACGAAAAGCCGTTGAAGAGCTGCGTGTCGTTGAGATCGTAGATCGGCCCGACGACTCGCCCGCCAAAGATCATCACGCGCTGCGCGGCGACGTCGTATGCCATGCCGTGCGATGCACGCTCCTGCGGCGAGAACCCCATGAATCGCGACCAGGAGGTACCGTCCCACTGCCACGTCTCACCATCCCAGCCGCCACCCTCGTACTGTCCGCCAAAAATCACCGCTTTCCCGCGCCCTTCGTCGAAGGCCATACCAGGGTAGTTGTTCCGATGCGGAATGGGGCCAACGGGTGCGGCCTGAGTCCAGGTTGGATAACACTGAGACGCAGCAGGCGGAGCTTCCAGTACGCTGACCATCAGGAGGCTCGCGCTGACGAGCGTCTGGGCAACCGTGGCACGTAGCGAGTGCATGCGAGACCTCCCGACCTAGTAACAGGTCGGAAGACTCTACGTCAATGGTCTTGGTGGAAGACTATCTACGCAGATAGTCGCGTCACTCCTTGGCCGCTGGCGGCTCGGCACGTTGGGTCTTTGCGAGAGCCTCATCGAGCAGCTTGACCAGTGCATCGCGGTCGTAGCTGTAAGCATGCCGCTCGTTGAGCTGCGTCAATTCCTCGATCGCCTTCTTGATGGTGATCTCGGCTTCGTACTGGCTTGGCACCACCATGTAGCGATGCTTGGGATTGGCTTCGAACAACGCGAGCTCGACAGCGGCCGCCACCTCGTCGGGCGGCTTGTATTGCGAACGATCGGCCAACCGTGCCGGCGCGCCCGTGCGCTTGACCGCACTCTTGCCGATCTCCGAGTTGTAGTTGCCTGGTTCGACAACGCTCACACCAACTCCTAGCGGAGCCATCTGCTGTTCGAGCGAGTCGGCGAAGGCCTCGATCGCGTGCTTGCTCATGCTGTACACACCGAGATCGCGCGACGACAGGATTCCCGAGATCGAACCGATCGTCGTGATCCGCCCTTTCGACGCGACGATCAGCGGGGTGAACGCCTTGGTGACGCGATACGGACCGTACACATTCACATCCATGACAAAGTCGAAGTCTTCTTCCTTGGTATCGGCGAACGGTCCAGCGATCGCCACGCCTGCGTTGTTGACCAAGCCATACAGTCCCCGGCCCGCCTTCGTGATGGTCTCGACCGCAGCGGCAATATCGGCGGCTTTGGTGACATCCAAGCGGATCGACTGCACGTTCTTGATCGCGGCAAGTTCGGCCAGATCGGTGTCCTTGCGGGCGCCGGCGTAGACGAAATAGCCGTGTGCTGCGAGCGTCTCAGTGATCTTGCGTCCGATCCCGGTGCTGGCACCGGTAACGAGAACTGCTTTTTGCGTGGCTGCAGGGCTCGCCGGAGCGACCGCGGCCGCGGGAGTCTCAGCACTCACAGCAATGCTGCTGAGTGCAGCCATGCACAGCGACAACGAGAACCCACGAAGCGGCTTCATCACTCGGTCTCCAAGTTGGGTCGGGAGTGTACACCGCGGATCTGCCCGATCCGGCCGTGCCGGCAACTTTCAACACCACAGGAAGCGCGCGGTCAGCGGCTGACACCGGGTGTGCAGTTGGGCCAGAATTCTGGTCGCCGAGTTGAAGGAGGTACGCATGATCGATCTGACCCGCGTCGCCCGCCTGAGCCTGATTGCTTCGCTGTTGTTGGCGATCGGTTGCGGTTGGTTTGGTGGCGATTCAAACGACCAGGTGGCAACGATCCCCCCACCTCCTTCCTCGCGCATCACCACATTCGGGTCACTGGACACCGGTGACTTCAAGGTGCTGTACCCGCCCGCCTTGGGTGGGCCTGGCGGCTTGACTCAACTGACTGCGGCTCAAGACCTCGCGCGCCGCTCCGGTGTCATCGAAGCCCTTTCGCAGGCGCTCAACCAAGTGGTCGCATTGCCTCGCGATATCCCAGTACAGGTCTCACCCTGCGCTGACGTCAACGCCTGGTGGGACGGCAAACAAATCACGATCTGTTCCGGCTTCATCGAAACACTCGACTTCGTTTTTCGCGACCACTTTGGATTCGATGCTGCCGAAGGCGACAGGCAGGCGATGGAAGCGACCGGGTTCTTCTTCCTGCATGAGGTCGGTCACGCGCTGATCGACGTTCATCAGATCGCCTTTACCGGCAACGAGGAAGATGTCGCCGATCAACTGGCGACGTTGCTCATGATCGGCTCGCTGCCCGGTGAGAATGCGATCGTCTCGGGAGCGAATTCGTTTACCGGATTGAGTGCGCTGCAAGGCAACGCCAGTGAGCGGCGCTTCTGGGACGAACACTCATTCAACGAACAGCGGTCGATCAATCTGCTGTGCTGGCTGCTTGGTTCCAACACCCAGAAGTACGCCTATCTCATCTCCGAAACAGGTGTGCATCCGCAGCGCGCACGGCTCTGCCCTGACCAGTTCGAGAAAATGCAGCGCGGCTGGAGCGAGCGGCTGGCGCCGTTCTTCAAACCGGCGCACTAGCGCGGTCGCTATATCCCGCGCCGTCCGGAAAACCAACCCCACAGTCCGCCGACCAACGCGCCTACGACAATCGACGCCACACAGGCCTGCCAGCCATAGGCCTTGACGTACCCGCCCGCGAGCAGCAGCCCAAAGTAGACCGGGGTCGCGAGTCCCGCGTGGTGATCCCACGCCACACTCCACGCGTCGCGAATCGCCGGTGCGCCCGCTGCCCAACCGAGGAGATTGCCGGCCACGATCGAACCAATCGACATCACGACGTGACGCAGCTCCAAGCCGAACAAACTGAACAGCCCGTAGACGAGGATCGCAACGGCCAACGTCAGCGGCGTCGTCACGAGGATTGCTTCGAACAGCCCTTGCCCGACCCCAAGCACGAACCGGTTGAAGAGCACCGGAACTGCGCCGCCGCCAACTAGGCTCAGAGCCTTGGTGACCATTTCAGCGGTGTCGATCGCTTTCGTTGCCGTCTCGATCGCACCGCCGCGTTGGGTCTTCGCGGGCGCTTCAGGTCCACTCGGGGCTTTCCAGCTTCGAATCTTGTAACCCATCGTCGTTCCTCCCGGCCTGCTCACGGTGCGGGAGAACTATAGATCCACTGCTGCGCGAATCGGCTCCGTTTCGGGACCACGAGGTGTCTCACAACGGAGCCACGTAGGTTGATAGGCCGCGGCAACTCAGGAGAAACGGTCCGAATCGAGGCCTTTGAATGAAGGCACGCGGCTTGCTGTGACGTGGGCGATGACCGACACCGTGCTGATCGTCGATGACGAAGCTTCTGTCCGGCGCGGACTTCGCAGCCTGTTGGAGAGCCTTGGCCTCGAGGTGACGACGGCCGAGAGCTTGACTCAAGCCGAGATCGCTTTGGCGAGCCAGCAGTTCGATCTGGTGATGGCCGACCTCAACCTCTCACGCGGGCGCGTCGATCAGGCCGGCCTCGGTGTGATCGACATGGTGCGTGCGCTCGGCCACGTGACCCCGGTCGTCGTCTTCACGGCGCATGGCAGCGACGACGTGAGGACCGAAGCGCTGCGCCGTGGCGCCAACGATCTGTGGAGCAAGAGTCTTCCGATCGAGGAGTTGATTCAGCGCGTGATGTCGATGATCAAGCGAATCGGGAGCGGCTGAACGGGGTGTGGATGGTGGCGCTGGTTACCAGCCGACTCTCGTCCAGTACCAGGTGTAGAACACCAGCCAAAAACAGCCGAGCAGCCAGCGTTGGTTGCTTGGCGAGGCGCCGCGCGCCGTTGCGACACGCGCGATGGCAGCGACGATCGCCAGCGAGATGACGAAGCGAGCGAGGCGAGCGGGTACGCTGACTGCAAGAAACACCGCAAGCGACAGACCCGCCGCGCCAGCCTCGATCGCGTAGACCTTGTAGGGCACTCCGTTGAGCGGGCCACGAAACAGCGCCGCGTTTCCGTCCGCGGCAATCTCGCCACGCACATGATCGATCATCGACGACGAGATGCCGGGCACGACGGCCACACAACGCCGCGCCGCCGACGGCTGGGAGCCGCCCCAAAAGAACAGCAGCGCGCCGCCCACCAACGCGCCAAGCGTTGCCCACAGCGCCGCGCGGAGCGCGACCCGGCGTGAACTGAGAACCATGAACGTCAGCAGCACATCCGGGACGATGAACCACAGCGTCGCTTCGGCGAATCCCCAGCCGCCACCCCACCACGCTGCACGACGCTGATCCGTCATACGACTCACGCCTCGCACCCCATGCAGGCGTGACCAAGCGCAAGCAGTCGGCCACCCGCTACGCGGGGGCACCGAAGTTGCGCCCGTTCGCGAAGTTCGCGGCGAAGAAAACCACAAACACCACGATCGCTACCACGTAGAGCGCGATACCAAGTGCGGTCACGATGCCGACAAACTTCCAAAACGAGCGTTGCAGCCCGATCGCACTCTCGAGGTCGGTCTGAGAGCCCGAGGACAGCAGCGAGCCGATCGTGCGCCCATACCGAAACAGCGTCAGTGACGGATAGACATATACCGCCGAGAAGGCGAGATAGAGCAGGCCCACCCCCACCGTCCCCATCGCACTCATGTTCCCAAGGGCGGCGCCCATGGTCATCATGAAGAGGCCCATCAACACGCCGAGTCCGGCACCAACGAACCCGAGAATCGAGAGAAACATCACCCAGGGCCGAGTGCCGCGCAGCGACTCCAGAATAGCCGCTGAGACGTTGCTGTTTCCGCCGCCTGATGGACCGTCATGAGGCGTGCTGCTTGGTGCCGAATAAAGGTTGTCGCTGCTCATTCGATCTCCAATCTGGGTTCCACGCTTCGGCCTCGTTCCGAACGCAGTGAACGCACTGGATCCTACTCCAGACAAGCGTCACTTGACGCCCGAGAACTCTAGGTTTAGACAGTGCGCCGGGCTTCACGAGTTGGGGGAGGTCACGATGCTCGTACGCGCCTTGCTTCTGTTTTCCGTCCTTGCCGCTCTGCTGAATGCGAATCCGGCCACCGCAACAGACGCTCCAAAACTCACGATCCACGTCATCGACGCCGAGACCGAGCTGCCGGTGCCCGAAGCACGTGTCCGCGTGACATGGCGCAACGATGTCGCGCCCGGCTTCGTAGCGCGTGAGGACCTGATCAGGCAACAGGACGAGTTCGAGACCGATGCCGAGGGCGCGGTCGTGATTGAAATTCCGGAGCCGTTTCGCGTGCACGCGTCTGCGTATGTCGTCGCCATGCCGCGCGGTTATCAGCCGAGTGGCAAATGGGGACAGCGGAGCACAGACGTGGTCGTCACCTCGGGCGGCGACGCTTCGATCGAGATTGCCGTGAAGAAGGGGTTGGTGCTGTCCGGTCTCGTGGTCGACACCGACTCCCAGCCGATCGCAGGCGCGCGCATCTTGATGACGCTCTCGGGCCCTGGCTGGTGCAGCTGGCCACCGTTTTATCCCAGTGATCCGAAGACCGATGAGCAGGGCCGCTGGGAAATTACGAGCTTCAACCTCGAGGCACCCGTTCAGCGCGAGGGGTCACGCTACGTCATCACGATCCAACACCCGTCGCACGCCCCGGCCGTAATCCAAACCCCCGACCAACTGCCGAGCCGCGACGGTGTAATTGAGCTGAAGACCGTGATGAACCCGAGCGTGTGGGTAGAAGGCACAGTGCTCGATCCCATTCGAACACCGGTGGCTGGCGCGCGCGTGATGGCCACCGGACCTGCCAAACCGGATGAGCCGGTGTGCGTCTCGATTCACAGCGAAGCGGTAGCCGACGAGCTAGGCCGGTTCCGGTTGGGTGGCCTGGATGATCGCAAGCTCTCGTTGGGCGCTGAGCACGACGTGCATGCACCATCGCCGGCAGTCGAGGCGGCGTCACCACAAGCACTCCCCTCGCCGCTCCAACTTGCGTTGACGCCCGGACACGCGCTCGAGGGGAAAGTCGCTCGCGCGAACGGCGCACCGGTTGCGGGCCTGAACATTCGACTATCTGAACGAGCCTCGGGGCTATACCGTCAGAAAACGACGGATGACGGCGGAACGTTCCGCTTCACCGGGCTTCCAGCAGGCACCGTCACACTCACCGGCGAGGACGTGTTTTCGCAAGACGTCGAGCTTCCGCACGATCAACCGTTGGCGATCACAACACCCAGGCGTCGTGTGCTGCGCGTCAAACTAGTGAACGCCGACGACGGCACTCCCATCGAGCCGCCTGCCCGTCTTTACTATCGTGGCCCTTACTACTCGTCGGTGACAGAACTCGACTCCACCGATGGTGTGATCGAGTTGAGAAACCTGGCCCCAGGCACGTGGCGCTTCGTTGCCGACAAAGCGGGGCGCGTCGTGACCCAGGCCGCGGTAACGCTCTTGGACAATGGAAAGCAAGATTCGGAACAAGTGATCGAGCTACACCGAGGGTTCTCACTCAAGGGGCGCGTCACCGATCTCGAGGGGAATCCGATTGAAGGCGCGGTCGTCAGCGCCGTTGGGCCGATACCGCAAGACGAGCGCGAAACGAAAACCGACGCGAACGGACGCTATGAGCTCGTTGGGTTGAACCGGCGACACGTGTGGGCCGGAAGTTGGTATTTGTTATCCGCAGAAAAGGATGGGTTTGCGTCGGTGATCGACCCCGAACTGTTCGCTCGATCCTGGCCGTTCGATCGCAAGGCCAACTTCGAGCTCGGCCCAGGCGCGACGATCGAGGGTCGCGTGCTCACTCGAGATGGTCAGCCTGCGGCCGGCGTGCTGGTGCAAATACAGAAAGGAAGCCGGTGGTATCACGCACCAACAAAAGTGCTTTCCAGAACGGACGAACAGGGGCGATTCGAATTGACACGGGTCCCTGCCGATTCGGTTCGGCTCTACGCTGGCGATCAAGTCCAGGAACTGAGGCTCCACCACGGTGAGACGCGGACACTCGAGATCAGGCTTCCGTGACGGGCCGGCCGGGGGGCCGTCGCTTCGCGCCTCAGGCTTGGGGCGCCGTAGTCGCGGCTTGTGGGTTGCTGCTTACCAACTCGCTTGCAGTCACGGCCGGCACACCGCTTTCCTGTGGTGACCCGGCGGCGCTGTATCGCGTCGAGATCATCGAACAGCGACTCGATACGAGCTTCGAGATGTTCGTCGACTGGCGCAAGCAGCGCGACGCCGATCAGCGACGGGAACAGTCCAAAGAGAATCAACCGCCAGCCGTAGATCGGTCCGACCCAACGGCCGAGTTTCATTCTCGCACCGCCAACGAGATGGGGATGGAGTCGATCCGCTTCCTGGTCGAACTGACCAGCTCGCCCTGCAGCGCATGTGGCGCCGACGACAGCGTCAACTGGGACAAGCTCCCGCAAGACATCGAGCAGTGGGGGCGGCTCGCTGATCGCTACCGCCAGACGGCGCGGCAGACTGTTTACGACGAACAACGCAAGTGTGTCTTGCAGCTCTTGAATCGCCGTGACGCGGAGCTTTCGGCCTTGGCACTC
>JANNUT010000075.1:0-11345 GCA_031395565.1 Acidobacteriota bacterium
AAACACGACCGACCCGGGGGCCGGTTGTTCGGTTTTGTCCACAAACTGTTGGCCACGTGCAACGGTGACCGGGTCGGCGTCGCTAGAAAGCGGGTCGCTGCTGATCGAAACTCGATGCGGACCCTGGTTCCCGTTGAAGTCGATTTGTAACGAGCCGTCATCGCCCCGCATGAACCGAGGCGCGGAGGACGACACCGCAGGACCGTTTTGCAAGAGCGTAATGCCGAGGACCCCGAAGACCACGGCTGCCGCGGCAGCCGCCAATCCAGACCGAGCCATGGAGTGCTGGCGCTGCTGGATTTGCCCCAATTCGCGTCCCACCCGAGCCCGGAGTTTTCGGACGTCGAACTCGGTTGGATCGGCCGGCTTGAGGCTACCGACGAGGCCGTCCCATCCGTCGCGTGGGTCTTGTTGAATCACGGCCACCTCCTTGGCTCCCTCGTGGAGCGTCAACCCGTATACCCAGCCCGAGCGCCAAACGTTCATCGGCCGGCAAAGATTTTTCTGGAAAGAGGAAATTAGTGACGCCCGAGCGCTCCAGCCAGCTCGGGCCGATGGACCCGCAGCCACTGCACCACCCGCTCGCGGGCCTCGCCCGAAAGGCGCCGGACGGTGACATCGGTGATCCCCATCGCTTCGGCAACCCATGCCGTTTCGAGGCCGTTGACATCGCGCAGCAGAAAAACCTCGCGGGCGCGTTGAGGCAGACCGGCCATAGCTTCAAGCAAGGCGGCGCGCAGTTCGCGTTGCTGCAAGGCCGCCGCCGGGTCACTGGCGCTATCGGCCGGCCAGACCGACTCGGCCGTCAACTCGTCCTCGCGGCGCTCGGGGCGGCGGGTGACTCGATTACGCGCCGCGTTGAGTGTCAGTTTCACCAGCCACGGCTCGAGCGGCCGCTCGGGGTCGCAGCGATTTATCGTCTTGAACAGCTTGAGAAAGGCCTCTTGTGCGACGTCTTCCGCGTCCTGCCGGTGGCGCGTGATGCTGCGGGCGACGACGAGCACAAGCGAGCCAAAGCGCGCCACGATCTCGTCGAAGGCGCGCTCATCACCGGTTTGCGCGCGGCGCACGAGTTCGCTGTCCAGAACGTCGTCCTTTCCTCACCCACGGCTGGGTCGATGCAGGCCGGTCAGTATACTGACCGCTGCCATGGACCATTCCTGTCCGAGTACGGAGCCGCTCTTGCCTGCCTGCCAGACCCTCGCGACCCGCGCTGTGCTCGTGGCCCTCTCATTATTTTCGGGATTGGGCTGTGATTGGCTCTCACCGCAAGCGCCACCGCATGTGATCTTGATCACTGTCGATACCTTGCGGGCCGATCACGTCGGGGCGTATGGCCGGTCACCTCTCCCCACCCCAGCCTTCGATTCGATCGGAGCTGCCGGAGCAGTCGTCGCGCAAGCATTCGCACCTTTTGGTCGAACGACGCAGTCGCTCGGCTCGATTCTCACGGGGCTGCACCCGCTCAAGCACGGCGCCGATGGCTTGGGGATGACGCTCGCGGACGAGAATCACACGCTCAGCGAGATTCTCGGCGAGCACGGTTACCGGCGCGGCGCGTTCGTTTCGAATCTATGGATTCAAAAAGGACATGGCTTCGAGCAAGGGTTCGAGGTTTTTACCAATCCCCCTGAGCGCTGGGAGAAAGACTCTGCGCCGCAAATTACGGGCGAGGCGCTGGCCTGGACTCGCGATGCCTTGCAGCACAAGCAGCCGGTGTTCTTGTGGGCCCACTATCTCGATCCGCATTGGCCCTACGAACCGCCGGCACGCTTTGCCCAGCTCGCCGATCCGACGTGGGATGGCAGCTTCGATCTGTTCGCGAAGGTCAGCGATGCACGGGGAAACGATGCCGCGCCCGACGGTTTCACCAAGGGGCGCGTGATCTTCGATGCCGACAAAATTCTCACGCCGCGTGAACTCGACCATGTTCGAAAACTCTATGCTGCGGAGGTCGCGGCCACCGATGCCGCCGTCGGCGACCTGTTGGCGGGCTTGCAACAACTCGGCGTGCTCGATAACGCGATCGTTGTCTTCACTGCCGATCACGGTGAGTCACTCGGCGAACACCGCTATTGGTTTGCGCACGGCGAGTATCTCTATGACGAGACTCTGCACGTGCCGATGATGATCCGCGCTCCCGGCATACCAAAAGGAACTCGAGTTCAAGGCAATGTGCTGCTGATGGACATCTTGCCGACCGTTCTGGGGCTAGCCGGGTTCGAAGTGCCCAGTGCGCTCGATGGCGTGAACCTCTGTGACAAGTTGCATGGCGGTGGAACGGTGACTGTGGAGCCACGGCTGTCGATACATTTGGCCGATCACGTGTTGGTGCGCGCCGAGAATCCGCGCCGGCAGGTAGCGGGTCGCGAGGGACGTTGGTGCGCCGCGCGCGAAGCGACCGAAAAACTGATCACCATTCCGCTGCATTCCGCTCCACCGCAGCGAGAGCTTTACGATCTCGCCGCCGATCCGCACGAACTCCACGACCTGACTGCGATGAAACCGGCACCAACGCGCTTTGTCGACGCCTGTGCGGCTGTTCCAACCACGGGACCCGAGTCGGTGATCGACCCAGAGAACTTGGAGCGGGCTACGAGCATCGGATACGTCGGCGATCAGCCCAAACCTCAATTCGCAAACCCGCCACGGTGAGCTCGATGAATTCGTATTGGAAGAGCTTCGGCCGTTGGGTGACCGGGTGTGAGCAATGGTCTTGGGGACCTGGTGCTGTGGCGCTCACGCTGGCCGCTGTGATTGCTCTGCGCAATCTGCTCGAGATCATGCTCGCCCAAAACCCGATCTTTCCGGCGACCGCGGCCTTCGTGCACTACCCGCTGGCGTACGTCGGCCCGTTCTTGGCGCTGACGCTGACGCTCGCCTACTGGGCCAAGCTCGCACCGGCGCGTGTGGCACGCTTGATGACGGCCGCGTGGACTCTGACACTGCTGCCGCCGCTCGCCGACGTGCTGCTGCATCGGACGCGTGAAGTGCCCACCATCGGTTACTTCACCGGCGATCCATCCGAACTCGGTTGGTTACTCGTGCATTTCTTCGATCCGCGCGTGACGCTGATCGGAACGACGGTCGGCATTCGCATCGAGACAGCGTGTGCGGTGTTGCTCGCGGCGCTGTATGTGTTTCTCAGAGCTGGCCGTGTTTGGCGGGCGCTCGGCGCTGCGGTCAGCGTCTACTTGGTCTCGCTGGCGTTCTTCTCGTTGCCGCTCTTGGTGCTCAGCGTGATGCGTTGGTTCGAACCATCCCTCGAAATGAGCCAGTTTCTTCGTAACTCGGGCGTGGTCTGGCGTGGTGAGCTGGCGACCTTTCCCGACAGTCTCGCCATCCTGTGGTTGCTGCCGGTGCTGGCGCTTGGCGTTTGGCTCTGGCGACGGCTGGAACGCCAGCATGCTGAGGATGCGTGGTTCTCGACATCCAGTCGTCCTTCGTCGCTCCCCGACTCTTTGGTGGTCGCGCCGTGGAGCGGCTACTTGATCGGGCTCATCGCCGCGCTGTTTCTCTTTCTTCCCGATGGGCCGACGCTCGCCGTTTCGTCATTCGACCGGCTGGCCTTGCCTGGAGGGGCCTTCGCACTTTGGTTGGGCTTGCGCGCGCTCTCGACACACGGCATCGAGCGACTTGTCTTCGGACTCGGTTGGGCCGCCGTGTCGATCGCGCTCGATCGCGCCTTCGGAGTGCCGGCGCTCGCGGCGGTGCTTGCCTTCGCGCCGTGGAGTGCGGGGCTCGTTGCGCCGCGATTCGCGGCATTGATGGGTGCGTTGAGCGGCGGGGTGTCGGGACTGTGCGCCTGCGCCGCTGGATTTTGTTTGATCGTAGGGCCCGAAGGGTTGGCGCGTCTGCCACTGGCGGTCACGGCACTTGCGATCACCAGTGGCGCTGCAGTCGCGTGGCTCGCTTCTCAAACAACGATTTCGATTCTTCGCTCCGCAGTCGCGCTGTCGATTGCGGTGACGATCGGCTGTTTGGTGTGGGGTGAGGCACGCTTGCTGCTTGTCGCTGTTCCAGCCGCGTTGATTGCAGCAGGCCTAGGCGGATTTGCCGACGGTAGCTTTTCATCCGCCAATCGCCACCGCGTCACCCTCGTGTTGGCCTTGTTGCTCGTCGCCATGGTTGCGCGCGGAGGGCTCTCCTTCCCTTCGGTGCGCGAACCACTGCGGCAACAGGTTGCCTGCGTCGCTCGATTGCATCGGCTGCAGGGCGAGGCCTTCATGCGGCAAAAGCAGTGGGGCAGCGCGGCCACGTCGTTCAATCAAGCGCTGACGTGCGATCCAAACGATGTGGGCTCGTTGCGGCAAACCGCGTTCCTAGCGCGCGATGTCGACAAGAAGTACGACCGCGCGCTGGACTATTTTCAACGCGCAGCACGAGTGGCGCCTCAATCTGCACAGGAGTGGACCAATCTCGCGGCGATCCATCTCGATCTGCAACAACCGGCTGAGGCCTTAGCGGCCACCGATACAGGACTTCGGTTGGCACCACGCGACACCGGGTTGTGGCACAACCGGGCCGAAGCGCTCGAGCGACTAGGACGAAACAACGAAGCAGCAGAGGCGCTGCGCACATACCTGCAGTTGGCGCGTCCTCGGCCAGAGGAAAGAGACTCGGTGCGCAAGGCTGAGAAAGATCTCGCTGCGCTGGAAGGTACAGGAGCACCCCGCCGATGAATTCGTCGTCACGCCTGCGCATCGCTGCGGGTCTTTTGTTGTTCTCCGGTGCCGGCAGCCTGATCCTCGAAGTCGTTTGGTCACGACTGCTCCGGCTGGTCTTCGGTTCGACGACGCTGGCGATCAGCACGGTGCTCGTCGCGTACATGTTGGGGCTTGGCATTGGCGGGCTGATCGGCGGCCGCTACGCCAAGCGCCTTCGCGGGTTGACCACGTATGCGCGACTGGAGTTCGGCATTGCGGCCTACGCACTGGTGGTGCCGCTGCTGCTTTCCGGGCTCGCCGCTCTGTGGTGGGCTTCGCTGGGAGATCTTGGCTTTTGGACGTCCTCCATCGCGCGCTTCGTGTTGGCACTGTTGGCACTGATCACTCCCACGATCCTGATGGGCGCGACGCTGCCCGTGCTCTTGGCCGGCTTGATCGACGATGACAAGGCCAACAGCCGCGCCATCGGCTTGCTGTACGGCGCCAACACACTGGGCGCGGTGGCTGGTGTGCTGCTGGCGACATTCGTGTTGTTCCCCGCCGTCGGCGTGCACTGGACCAACGTGATCGGTGCTGCGTTCGATCTCGCGGCCGGCGGCTTGGCATTGTGGCTCGTGCGCCAGGGCGCGAATGCTCCCGAACGTTCGACCGCTGTTGTCGCTGTCGCGCCAGCGACGACGCGCTGGAATCTCGCAGCCCTCACCTACGGCGTGGTCGGTGCCACGGCACTGGCCAGCGAAGTCGCCTGGACGCGCGGACTGGGGATGGTGTTCGGCTCCTCTACCTACGCGTTCGCCTCGATGCTCGCAACGTTTCTGTTGGGGATCGCGTTGGGGAGCTTCTTGATACGTCCATGGCTCGATCGTCTCAAGGCGGCCTACGGCGCGTATGCGATCGGCATGCTGATCTTCGCCATCACCTCGGTTCTGGCGCTGGTGATGTTGGGCTATTCCAACGATCTGTTCGTCATGCTTTACCTGAGATTCGGAATCAGTGGCAAGACGGTCTTGCTCGCTGCCTTCGTGCTTTCGGCAGCCACGATGATCTTGCCGACGCTGGTGTTGGGCGCACTGTTCCCGGTACTCGCCACCGCCCTTTCGCGTGAACGCGGCGCCGCTCGCGCAGTGGGTGATTTGTACTTCTTCAACACGGTCGGCTCGGCGCTCGGAGCGTTCTTGGCCGGGTTCGTGTTTATTCCTCAGTTGGGACTCGCCAAGAGTCTGATTTTGGGCGCCTCGCTCAACGCGTTCGTCGCTGCCGGAGTGTTGTTGTGGCAACGCGACTGGCTCGGCCGCGCGCCACGCATGCTCGCCGCAGCGGCCGCAGTTCTGGCGCTGGCGACGCTTTTCTTTCCGCCGTCGTGGAGCGAGTACAAGATGACGCGCGGCGCGTACTACCACCCCAAGCGCGCGATCGACTTTGGAATGCCGGCCGAGTCGCTCGAAGGCTTGCCAGCAGAAGAGATCCTGATGTTGAAGGACGGACCCAGCGCCACCGTCTCGATTCACAATCAGGCCAATGGCATCGACATGCGGATCAATGCCAAGACCGACGCCAGCCTCAACGACATGTCGACGCAAGTGCTCAGTGGGCACTTGCCGGTGCTGTTCGGCGGGCCGATGAAAACCGCGTGCGTAATTGGTTATGCCTCCGGTGTAACCAGCGGTGCGTTGTCGTTGTACCAACCAGAGCGGCTCGACATCGTGGAAATCGAGCCCGCGGTCATCGATGGCTCGCGCTATTTCGAAGCGGTCAATCACAAGCCGCTCGACAATCCCGCCACACGCTTGTTGATCGAGGACGGCCGGGCGTGGTTGGCGCGCACGCACGACACGTACGACGTGATCGTATCGGAGCCCTCCAATCCGTTCTTGGCGGGAGCCGCGAACCTTTTCACGCGCGAGTTCTTCGTGAAAGCGCATGGGCGGCTGAACCCTGGCGGGCGCCTCTTGCAGTGGATCCAGCTCTACGGGCTCGATCCGCAGGGACTCTCCAGCATTCTGTCGGCGCTGCGCGGAGAGTTTGGACATGTGTACGGTTTCCATTTCTCACCGGGCGGAGGCGATCTGCTGCTGTTGGCTTCGGACGTAGCGCTGGACTTATCCGCACTCCCTAAGCTCGAAACTCTGCCGCCTGCGGTTCGCGCCGATCTCGAGCGCGTGGGCATTGTCACGACGGCGCAGCTCTACAGCTTGCTGCGACTCAGCGACAGCGATACGCAAGCGTTAGCGGCCCAGGCGTCGTTCTCCAACACCGACGACAGCATGTTCATCGAGTTACGGGCTCCTTGGCTGTTGCATACCGATCAGACCAAGAACCAAGTCCTGATCGATAGCTTCTCAACCTCCCTGGCGTCGGCATGGCGACTGGCGACGCAGAATGATCCAAAGTTACACGCCGATCTCGCGCTGGCCTATCTGCTGACGCGCGGCGATCAGACGATGAGTTCGGCGGTGTTGGGAGCGCAGAGCACCGGAGAAGATCGGCATGTTGCTGCAGCCCGAACCGTCTACGCTCAGCAAACCAACTCACTTTCTGCGATCGATGCAGCGCGAGCTTTGGATAGCGCGCTCGAGCAGTCGCCCGACAGCGTCGAGTTGCTTCTCTTGCGAGGTGAGCAGCGCCGGCTTGCCGGAGATGCGGCGGGCGCTCTCGACGACGCCACGCGAGCGCTCGTCATCACGCCGGACGACCCGCGCGCACGGCTGCTTCGACTGCGGTGCCTAGGAGGGTCGGGACGATTCGCCGACGCCGTTGCCGATGCCAAGGCGCTTCCACTCACGCCTTATGCCGCGTATTTCCCCGAGGTGCTCCCAACCTGCGCCACGTTGTTGGCCGGTGCCGGCCGGCTCGACGACGGGATCGCTGTGATGCGTCGATTCGTCGAGTTCGTGCGCGATGCGCCGGCCGAATGGCAATTGCTGGCGCTGATGCTGCGACAGAGCGGCAAGATCAGTGAGGCCGAGTCGGCCAATCGCAACGCGAGCATCGCGGCTCGCAATCAAATGCACTCGTACCATCGGCTGGCCTTGTTCGCGCTGCGAAAAGGCGATCGTGTCGAAGCGATCTCGCTGTTGCGTGAGCTACGTCGAATGCACCCCGGCTACAAGCCGGCTGCCGATGAACTCACGCGGCTGGGTGAAGCTGGGTAGTCGAGCCACCTCACCACACCGCTTCGCTGCCGTAAGAGTCTTTAGCCAGCACCTGATAGGTGTAGTACGACTCGACAGGGATCGGCAGTGTGATCTCGGTCGCCACCACATCACTCGCACGACGATTGGCAGGCGTGCAATTGGGGCGCGTGAGATTGCCGGCTTGGCCGTAAACGTTGTAGCCGGTGACTCGCAAGCGATGCCCGCTGCTTTGCCCGGGATACGGCAATGATTGCGCCACGGCCGTCCAACTCAAACGGACTTGATTGCCGGCTTGCTTCTGCAGTTTCAGAGTACCGATCCCGTCGGGCAATTCGG
The DNA here is from genome assembly GCA_031395565.1 of Acidobacteriota bacterium. Lineage (GTDB taxonomy): Bacteria > Acidobacteriota > Polarisedimenticolia > J045 > J045 > JANNUT01. Next base: position 8,138 of record JANNUT010000075.1, read on the forward strand.
TCCCAGCCGCTGACCGCTGGCCGCTGCCGTCGATCGTCACCAACAGGTAGTACCAATTGCCGGTGGTGGACGGGTACTGGTTGGGGTGAATGAACTGCGTTGCCGTACCTGCGGTGGTCCCGATGCGATGTGCGACATCGATCGCGAACACCGGTCCCGCTTGATTGGCATAGACCTCGACGCTCGCCGCCGAGGTTGCGATCCCCCACACCGTCTGAGTCGGGGCGCTCCACGTCAGCTTCACGTTGGCGGTTCCGTCCACGTCGGGATCTTTGAAGACACGCAGATCCCACGTCGAACGCGGTGGGTTGAGACCCTCCACACGATGCGGCACGCCGGTCCTCTGATTCGAGTTAGCACCGAGTTTGCTGCAGTTCTCGGCGCGCACGACGACGTAGTAGGTGGTGCCATCGGTCAAACCGCCGATCACGAGTCGATCGCTGCTCGCGCTGGTGGACTTCTGGCCGAGGTTGTAGTTACCAGGTGCGTTGCCCCACAACACCGTGTACTGAGTGACATCCGGTTCACGCGTGGCATTGTTCCAGACCACCTCGAGCTGACCACCGCGTTGCGGGTCGTTCACGGCCAGCAACGTCGGCGCCGCGGGCGCCGAGGGGTTTTCGGGAATGCCCGCCTTGCAGTCTTGCGGATCTCGCGTTCCGCTGCAGGTCAGGTTGAAGTTGGACCAGCGGCTTTCGAAGTTCGACGCGTCCACGGCTGTCGCGTAGTAGTAGTACTCGCTGCAGTTGGTGAGGCCTGTATCGGTAAACGTGAGCCCCGTGGTTTCGGTCACGCGTGTGTACGGGCCCGAGGGCGAGGACGCACGGAACAAGCGATACTTCGACGCTCCCGACACCGTTGTCCACGAGACCGCCAACTGGCCTGACGCCGCCTTGTTGATCGCCGTGATGGCAGGTGCGGCTGGCGCCGGCATGCGCAACCGCGTCGCTGCATCGCCGAAGGTCACGAACGAGCGCAGCATAATCGTCTTGTTGAAGGTGTCGAAATCGCGGCGCATGCGCCGATCGATATCGGCCACGAGACGCGCCTTGTGCGGGCCCCAGACCTCTTCGTAGAGCGGCTTGAGAATGGTGTCGAGTTCGAAGCCGAACGCCAGGTGCGAGGGGGCCATACCGCCCACCGCCCCTTTGTTGGCCGTGGCCAACCAATCTTCCATGAACACGATCTGCGAGTCGGTGCCGGTGAGACTGTTGTCTTGCGCAAAATGGCCCGTAATGCAGTTGGCCTGGACTTGGTAGTTCAACGCATTCGGATTGTTGATATCGACCAGATCGTCGGCGCCGCTGGTCTTGGTCGAGAAAAACGCGCAGGTGCCACGGCCCCAGACCTGATAGCCGCCGTGTCCCGCGTACGTCATCAGGCCTGCCCCGGTGTTGATGTTGGAATCGATCGAACTGTTCATCGGCAGGCAGTCGTCTTGTGCCGCCTCGTAGACCTTGGTCGCTAGTTGAGGTCCGTTGGTGCCCGAAAACCACTCGTCCCAAATCTCGTTGTGCACGGCGAAAAAGCCGTCGGGATCGTTCTCCGAAACCAACAGCGCGCGCGCCGACCACGAGGCAGGAGCGGCTGCTGTCTCGTAGGCGACCAGCTTTCGAAACACCTCCTCAGCCTCGGCGAGAGTGCGAACCGGAACGCGACTGACGGCGGCTTGAGGCAGTTCGCTGCCCGGTGCGGTAGCCGCGAACCACGTATCCGACAGGTAATAGCTGAGCTGCTGATCGGCGGATACGTCGACCATGTGGGTCGGAACGAATTGGCGCGGAGGCGTATTGCCGTAGAAGTTCTTGTAATCGCGCGTCGCATCACCGACCAACACCAAGTACGACGGCGCTGGAGACCAGTTGGCCAAGGCGTACGTCATGAACTTCTTGATCGCTTCGGGATCCTCGATACCGTCGCTGAACTCGTCGTAGACATCGCGGATATCGATCACCGCCGTGTCGAGCCCTTGGCCTTGACGCTGCGTCAGCAATTGGCGCAATCGTGAGCCAGCGGTCATGTCGAGAAACGGCCGATACCCGATGATGACCCAATCGGCGCCTAGACCGGCCCCTTGGAGGCTGCTGCCCAAAGATGCATCCAGTGTGGAGGGCGCCACATCCTCACGGACCGCAGACGGCAGCAGGAATCCATTCGGCCCCGCGCTGGCAAAGCGGCGTTTAACAGGGGCCGCGCTGTCGAGCTGCATCGAGTAACGCGTTTCTCCAGCGACGAACGACGCGTTCGGGACGCGTTCGGGAAGCGCGATGTCCATACCAGCTGTGGAGCGTGAGGTCTTGGTAACCTCCCAGACTTCGGCCAGCGCGCTGAAGCCCGCCACGCGAGGGTCTCGATCGGCGTTGTCGAGATCGAAGCTCAGCGCATCGCTTTGGGCCTGGTAGCGGCGGTCGTAGTCGACTTCGACCCAGTTGATGTTGACCGAGTCGGCAGTACTTCCATTGCGGGGAGGAAACGGCAGCTTGACTTGAACCTTGGTCGTTGCCGCCAACGATGCCGGTGTGAAACTGATCACGCCATTCTCTTGACCTTGCACAAACTCGCGGTAGCCATCCCAGTCGGCACTGTTGCGCAACACACCGTCGACGAAGACTTGCGTGCGATGCAAGTAGGTCGGGTTGCCCGACGGCTTCAGGCCCAACTGTTTGATACGCACGCTCACCGGCCCCGAGGCGTAGTCGGGGGTGGGCACCGACTGCTCTTGCGAGGTTCCATCCGCTGTCGTCGACGAGGAGAACGAGTCGGCGTACCAGTGATCGACGCCGTCCAACGGACTGGTTCCGAAAAATCTCAGATTCTGTTCGTAACGCACGGTGTAGCGGAAAGAGGTTGGAACTTGGAACGTGCCGTTTGGCGCGCCGGTGCCCGTCCGCGCGGCGATTCGCTTAGGGCCCACGACCAGATCGAGCCGATAGACGTTGGTGTCGGTGTAATCGCCGCTCTGATAGACATCGGCGGAAAACAGGTCGACCGCGCCGACCGCTTGCCCGTAGAAAACGATCGCATCGCCCGGTCCAAAGACTCCGTCGGTTTCTCCTTCGACGCGAATCGGCAACTCGATCCCCTGCACCGTCAGCCGGTACTTGCGTGGATCGTTGGCGGTCAGGAATGTGAATAGCGCCGGGGCGTTGGCTTGAGCCCACGCGTAGGTGACTCGATACAAACCGTCTTGCTTGAGTTCGAATTGCCA
>JANNUT010000076.1:0-4075 GCA_031395565.1 Acidobacteriota bacterium
CGGCGTCATGACGATTCCTTTCCGGGCGGGTGCGAGCCGCCCGGTGCAGGATCCGTCAGAACTGGCTCACGAGAGTGAGGTCGGGCTCATGATGAGGACGCCGCTTCTTCTATCCGCCGTCAGGCGGATTGAGTTCAACAAGCAAATGCAGTGGTTGAAAATAAGCTGGTCTAAACCGGCTTCGTCCACTCGCACTGTGCCGTCATCGGGGCGCTCTGCGGCAGCATTGGCGACCTTGGATGTTCAAGCATGCTGACCCGGCTCCGCGCCCCTCACGCCATCGCCTCATCCAAATCATCCGCGATCGCCTCGAGGAAGCCCTCGGTGGTGAGCCATTTCTGTGTGTCACCCACAAGCTGCGCCAAATCCTCGGTCATCTGGCCCGCCTCAACTGTATCGACCGTGACCTTCTCCAGCAGCAGCGCGTAATCGATCAGCTTTTGGTTGCCGTCGAGTTTGCCGCGATGGGCGAGGCCCAGGAATCCGAAACCCTGGGCAACCGTGTCGCTCTGCACGTCGCCATCGTCACTCTTGCACTCCCACACAAAGCCGTCGGCGTCGAACACGTCCTGGAAGAGGTCCTTAAAGCGTCCGTCATAAGCCTCGAGGATGGTGTTCTTGGTCGAAAGACAAACTGGCCACCCCTTCAGCAGGCCGTACATGAAGGACGAGCGTGCGGATAGTACGGAGCAGGTACCGCGAGCGCGGCAATTGTCCTAGAACCAAGATCGACGATCGCAAGTTACCAATTGATGACGAGCGACGCGGTGAAGATCGACTCGAGCTTGTCGACCGGCCTCGTGAAAGATCCGATCCCGATAAAAGCGGGAAGACCAGGAAGGCCGGATCTGGTGACCAGATCCAGCGACTCGAGAACTGGTTGGTTGTCGTAAAGCAGTTGAAGCTCAGCCTTCAGCGCCAACCGCTTGCTGATCGCGACCGCCACCCAGTTGGTCCAGTCGCCACGCCAGTCGCGAGTCTCCGAGGCGTTGATGTCCAGGAGCAGTAGGCCGCCTATGCCGGTGGTCGCTGTGAGTTTGTTCAGGTAGTCGTAACCCGCGCGGACGCCGACGAACCTGTCACTATCACCGCCTACCGGCCTCCCGTCGGTCCAGGTCACGCCGTAGAGCGTCTTGAACTGCGGATCGTCGGTGTTGTGCCAGATGTTCCCGACGCCACCCGACACCAAGCTACGGTGGGAAACACCTGTCAGGTCATTGCGCTCCCACCCGGCGCCCGCAAACCAGTAGAGGCGCGCGCTGATGTTTCGATCGTACTGTCCGTTGAGGTAGTAAGACGCCGCCGAGGGGCCGTTGGCCATCGCTTCGACAACGCGGACGGTGCGATCGGGCCGAAGAATCGCGAACTTGGCCACGACTTCGTCTTGGGCGCGCACCGCCCCAGCACGCAGGGTAAGGATCGCGCTCTGCCACTTGCGCTTGGCGACATTCTGGAAACCGAGCGCGTCAGTCTTGAAGTTGCCGCTCGTCAACACGTAGCCAAACTCTGTGGTATCGGCCCAGCCGAGTTTTTTCTCGTCGGCCGCGTGGACAGCAATACCAGCCGCACAGACGAGCGCGACCATCAAACCTGGAAAACGCATTGCCATTCGCCTTCCTTGCTTCCGCTCCGAGTCCCCGAACGAAGGAGATCCGAGTAGGGGACCCTGTCTCCCTGCAGAGAATGTGAACCGTATTGCAGGCGACCGCGGCGATACGAGTGACATCAATCAAGCCAGTACGGATAGTCGTTCTAAGCGTGGCTTCGTGAATGGCGCAGAGTATCGCCGACCGACGGGCGCTGCGGATGTCGTCTTCGAAGTGACGCGTCCTACGTACGGTGAGTGATTCTGAGCTTGATCGCGTCGGGCGAATCGAACTGTCGTCTCATCACGGCCGAATCAGCACAGAGTTCCACGTCCCGTCTGTCGCTGCGGGCGTGTGTCATCAGTCTAGCGACGCCGCCTCATCGGAATCAAACAGCAGCGACTCTCGAGGATCGGGAACGCTTGGGTCGGCGACAAGCGGAGCGAATGCATGCCTAGTGACAGCGTCTGCGCTGGCGCGCCCTCGGCTTGCGTGTTCAGTCTAGGTGAAGACGAGCCGGGGGCGACTCTCGTGACAGCGAACGAACTGGTTTATGCCGACCGTCCGCAACGCAACCCCGCTGGGCGGCGTGTCGGTTTTCTTGCGTCCCCAGTCTCTCGAGAAATTGAGCCTCCGAGAAACCCGGGGCGGTTCAAACCCCCCGTAGGTCCGCGACGGTTGCGACGCTACAATCCCCGCCCTATGAGCGAGTCACCAAAGAATCCCCCCGACCCCGACCGCAAGGTATCCCTGGCCGGGGCGCCCACCCAACCCGACTTCATCCGCGAGATCATCCACAAGGACCGCGAGGCCGGTAAGCACGGCGGGGCGGTGGTGACGCGTTTCCCCCCCGAACCGAACGGCTATCTGCACATCGGACACGCCAAGGCGATCTGCCTCAATTTCGGACTGGCCAAAGAGTTTGCCGGGCGCTGTCATCTGCGCATGGACGACACCAACCCGGCGAAGGAAGAGCAGGAGTACATCGACGCGATCATCACCGATGTGCGCTGGCTCGGCTTCGCTTGGGGCGCGCACATGTACTACGCGTCCGACTACTACGAGAAGCTCTACCTATTCGCCGAAGAGTTGATTCGCCGTGGCAAGGCGTACGTCGACGATCTGACGGCCGATCAAACGCGCGAGTATCGTGGCACGTTGACGGCGGCGGGGAAGAACTCGCCGTTTCGTGAGCGCAGTGTTGACGAGAATCTCGACCTTTTTCGTCGCATGCGCGCCGGCGAGTTTGCCGATGGCTTGCGTACGCTGCGCGCGAAGATCGACATGGGCTCGCCCAACATGAACATGCGCGACCCGACGCTGTATCGCATTCGCAAGATCTCGCACCCGCGCACCGGTGAGGCGTGGTGTTTGTACCCGATGTACGACTACGCGCATCCCTTGAGCGACATGCTGGAGGGGATCACGCATTCGATTTGCACCTTGGAGTTCGAGGATCACCGGCCGCTGTACGACTGGTGCTTGGAGTCGCTGGCGACGCCGAATCGGCCGCAACAGATCGAGTTTGCGCGCTTGAACTTGACTTACACGGTGATGAGCAAGCGGCGCCTGTTGCAGTTGGTGAACGAAAAGCACGTGGCGGGTTGGGACGATCCGCGGATGCCGACGTTGTCGGGGCTGCGTCGTCGTGGCTTTCAACCGGCAGCGATTCGCGCGTTTTGCGAGCGGATCGGCGTGGCCAAGCGCGACAGCATGGTCGACGTGGCGCTGTTGGAGCATGCGGTGCGCGAGGAGTTGAACGCGCACGCGCCGCGCGTGTTCGGTGTGCTGAGGCCGTTGAAGGTGGTGATCGAGAATTACCCCGAGGGGCAGGTCGAGTGGTTCGAGGCGGTCAACAACCCTGAGGATCCGTCTACGGGGACGCGGCAGTTGCCGTTCTCGCGCGAGGTCTACATCGAGCAAGACGATTTTCGCGAGGATCCGCCGAAGAAGTTCTTCCGCTTGGCGCCAGGGCGCGAAGTGCGATTGCGCTACGCGTACTTGTTGACGTGCAGGGACGTGGTGAAGGATGCGGCGGGGAACATCGTGGAGTTGCGTTGCGTGGTCGATTTGGAATCACGCGGCGGCAATGCGCCCGATGGCCGGCGCGTGCAGGGAACGTTGCATTGGGTTTCGGCGGCGCACGCGTTGACAACCGAGGTTCGCTTGTACGACCGCTTGTTTACGGTCGAAAACCCGGGCGCTGCCGACGACTTCCTCTCGCTGATCAACCCGGCATCGTTGGAGGTGCTGCCCGCAGCCAAACTCGAGCCCACCATTGCCGACAAGTCCCCGGGCTGGTACTGCCAATTCGAGCGCCTCGGCTACTTCTGCCTCGACCCCGACTCGCGCCCCAACCACCCCGTCTTCAACCGCACCGTCACCCTCAAAGACACCTGGGCCAAGATCGAAGCCAAAAACTGAGGAGATACGGGGACGGAGATACGGGGACGGTATACCTAATTCGAGAGGCGAGGGCGGCCCGCCCC
>JANNUT010000077.1:0-30390 GCA_031395565.1 Acidobacteriota bacterium
CAAACGCAGCGCGATTTACATACAGCGGATCCTGCGACGTATTCCCAGAATTCCCCGAGAGCGCGTTGACCTGACTGATTGTCAAGCTGCTCGACCCTTCATCGCGATACAACGGTGTCGCCGAGAACAGGCCGTTGGTAATCACCACCGGATCCGCCGTTAGATTGGCCGCCGCGTTGTCGCTGCTTTCCGAAATTCCGGCCCCGGACATGTGCGTTATCAGGTTGTTCCACACGGCCGGGTTGGCGCTTACCGTGTGCGACGACGGCGACGCGGTGGAATCGGTGCGCGTTACGGTGCAAACCACACCGTCAGCACCATCGACCAACGTGTTGCCAATGATCGGCAGATTGGCGAGCGCCGATGTGGTCCCAGCAAACGAGGTAAACGCACCGAGGGCTTCGACGCGCATCGCTTCGACGGTCGTGCTGCGAATCAAGTTGGACAGCACCGGCCCAGTCACCGACGCCGTGAAGCCGTCATCGTCGGCGCGGGCCGAAAGCCACACACCTCGTGCGCCACCGTTGACGACATTGCGCACCAACTGCGTGGCGATGACGGCATTGCCGGCGGTGGGGTCGGCTTCGAGATGAATCGCGCTGGTAGACGAACCTGTAAACGTATTGGCGCGAAGGCTGCCGCCGAGCGTGCCGGCGGTGACCAGCGCGTGAATGCCGCGTTGGCTCGCGGCATCGAACGAACTCGCGTCGACAATCAGCGATGCGCCGGCCATGCCGTCGACCGTAATGTCGACAGCGTTGGCAGTGAAGTTTGTGATCGTGACGCCGCGCAGCTCGATCCCGCCGCCGGGTGCCGTCACGACAACAGCGTTGGTGCCGGTGTCCAATGTCATCCCGTCGATCACGACGCCGGTACGCGTCGCCGTGAGCAGGGCTTTGCCGGAGCCACCCTTCCAGGTTGAGACATTGACCGTGGGGTTGCGTTGCCAAGCCGAGGTTTCGGTTCCGGCGAAGCCTCCCAAAATCACCGCACCCGCGCGCGAGCTATCGGTAATCGATGTGCCGCCGTCGTTATTGATGGTGCCCTTGACCCAAATCTCCACACCGCGTGAACGCGCCTTGGTGTAACCAAGCGCGCCGCTCACGGTGGTGTAGCCGTCGGCCCATGACAGACCGGTTCCAGCGCCGACCGCATCGGGGTTGACATAGACGCGCGGCCCGGCACTCGCGATGCTCGATTCGGGGCGTGACGTGTTGTTGGAGCGCTTGCCCAAGGGGCCGCCCACGATCTCGCCAGTCGTGCCGTTCTTCGAGAGTCCGGTGGCGAGGTAATAAAACGCGCTGGACGGCGCGGGGACCTGCGCATCTTGCGCGGTGGCCGACGGTAGCTCGCTATACAAACTGCGATGGTCGTAGGGAGTGATCCCCGCCTCGCGCACCGTGCCGCGGTACAGCGCGTAGCTGCTGGCCGAGGTGGCGTTGTCCCAAGTGAGCGTCACCTTGCCGCCGGTTTGGAAGCGCAGGTTGCTGACATCCAGTGAGGCGCACGACGAATCGGCGACGTCGATGCTAGCGTCGCAGTCGTTATCGAGGTTGTCGTTACACAACTCCACTGCACCGGGGTTAATGGCCGGGTTGGAGTCGTTGCAGTCGGTGCTGCTGGTGACATACCCCGGCGGTGCGATGCAGGCTTGCTGCGTTGTGCTGGTGGTGCCAAAGGTATCGCTGTCGTTATCGCGGAAGTAGGTGCTAGTAGAGAAGCCCTCGTCTACGGTGTTGTCGCAGTCGTTGTCGATAAGGTCGCACAGTTCGGCCAGCTGCGGCGCGCGGTTCGGATTGGCATCGTCGCAATCGGTGGCAAACGTGTCGGGGTTGAATGGGTCGGCAAAGCCACAGCGGTCGGCGCCGTCGCTATCGCCGTCAGGCGCTTCGTCGGAGCCGCCGTTGCACGCTTCGTCGACACCGTTGCAAATGACTTCGAGTGCTCCGGGGTATGCCGAAGGATTCAAGTCATTGCAGTCGGCCACCTTGCCATCGGGGTTGAGAACGTTAACCGGGCCGCAGACATCGAAGGTGTCGTTGTCTTGGTCGGGCGTCTCGTCGCCCGCCCCGTTGCAGCGCTGATCGATGTTGTCGCAATAGATCTCGGCGGCACCGGGGTTGATGCTGGCAACCGCGTCGTTGCAGTCCGTGTCGTTGGCGACGTAGCCGGAGGGTGCGCTGCCGCAGACTTGCGTGGTTACGGCCGCATTGCCGAAGGTATCGCCGTCAGCATCGCGATAGTAGGTGTTGAGCGGCAACCCTTCATCGACCGAGCCGTCACAATCGTCGTCGAGTTGATTGCACAGCTCAGCGGCGCCGGGCTTGATGGCGATGTTGGCGTCGTTGCAGTCGCCGGCACATTCCGTGAACGTGTCGTTGTCGGCATCATTCTTCGAAGGGGACGCGAGCCAGTTGGCGAAGTCGACGGAACCGAGTGCGCTGTCACCGGTGCCGGGACCGTTGCCCGAAGGACCGGATGCCGATCCCCACCAGTTGCGCACAGCCGACAGCGTGTCGACGCCCAGATTGCGTACGCCGGCGCTGTTGGTTCGAATGTCGTTGAGCGTCACGGTGGTGGGGCTCGCCGCGCTCGGATCCTCGGCCTGCACGCCGGTGCCGTTTTGCGTGATGTCGTTGCAGCGGACCGTGGTCGAGAGCGCGTTGCCGGGGTCGCCACCCGTGCGCTTGAAGTACACGCCTGGACCCGAAGCGGTGCGAATGGTGTTGTCGCGAATGATGCTGCGATCGGCATTGAGTTCTTCTGTGAAGCAGTCGGAGGCGGCCTTGCCGGCGAGGCGTATCCCTTCGGTTTCGGTTGAGTTTCCAATCGTACTGTTCTGCACCACGGTGTCGTCGGCGGCCTTGATGTTGACGCCAATCGCCAGCGTGCCACCGTCCCACGTCGGTGTGGTTGTGGGTTCTATGGTGTTGTTGGTGATTTCGGTTCCGGCCGCCAAGCGTAGTGACAGACCCTGCGTCACGTTCTTGATGCTGGAGTCCAGGATTCGGTTGTTGTTGGCAATCGCGCCGGGACCCGCCTCACAGACTGGCGAGCCGTCGATCAGGTAGCCATAGCGCGAACGGTGCGAACACAAGCAGCCGTTGCCTGGGATGCACAACTGTCCGTCGATGTTGACCCGTTGGAAGGTGTTGCCATCCGAATCGCCATACAGCCGAATTTCGGTGATGCCGTTTTCTTGGAGGCACAAGTCGGTGAAGGTGCTGTTGTCGACGTTCTGCAAATCCAAACCGATTTCGTCGCCGCTGTGCGTGTTGCAGGCCGGCGTGTTTTCACCGGCTGCGTGAATGGTGAGGTACTTGACCGAAATCCCCGCGACGTTGGTAATGCGCAGCGCCGGTTTTACCGTGCCGCCTTGATCGCCATAAAGATCGGTGAGCGGGCATGTGCCAGCTATCGTCGCCGGCACGCCCTCTAGATTGAGCGCCTTGTTGAGCGTGAGTCTTTCGTGAAACGGATTGCCAGCTCCGATCAAGAGCAAGCTTCCCGCTGGCGTCGCGTTGATGGCGTTTTGAATGATGTCGTAGCACGCCGCGTTGGGATAAGCCCAGCCACTATCGACGGGGCCGCGCACCAACACCGGTTCATCGGCGCGTGCAATGAAGTTGGAGACATCGACGCTGCCCGACACGCTGTTGCCCGATCCGCCGGCGCCGCTCGGTCCGTTGGCAGCGCCCCACCAGTTGTGCTTGAGGTCGAGCGTGCCATCACCTTGATGTGATACACCGGCCGCATTGCCGGTGAACATTGTCTCGTTGACCTTCAGTCCGGTCCCGGTAGAAGCACCCACGAGCATCCCGCGCACGCCGTTGTTGTTGACGCGGTTGTGCAGCACGTTGAAGCTGGTGGTGCCGCCTTTGAGTTCGACACCGGTGTCGTTGTTGCGCAGGCGCGTGCAGGCGATGAAGCCGCTGCTGGCGTTATCGACCACGATGCCGCGGCCATCATCGCCAGCGCCGTTGCCGGTGTGGCCGAAAATGTCGTTGCCTTCGATCCGCACATCAGCGCCGGTGAGTACTTCGATTCCCGCACGCCCGCCCGACGACGCTGCCAATCCGTTGCTTTCGATGATCGCGCCGTTGACCAGCATGTTGGTGCTGGTCCCCGACACCGGCGGCTTGAAACGAATACCGCTGCTGGCGTTGTTGCGGAAGTTGCCGCCTTTGATTTCGAGTCGACCGTTGACGCCCACGGTCATCAGCCCAAGCCCCGAATCGGCCGAGCCGTTGTAGAGGTTTTCTCTGCAGTCGACTTGTGTCATTCGATTGATGCCGAGGAACGTCGGATCGTTGCCCGTGTTCTCGATCACGATCCCTTGCGCGCAGTTATAGAACGCTGCATTACCCACCTCGACACCGCGCAGGTTGGGGGTGGAGGCATTGCCGATCCGAAGGCACGCAGCATTGCTGCCACCGCCGCGCACTTCGACACCGTCCCAAATCACACCGCTGGTGAGGATCGTGACCACGTCACCGCTGCCGCTGCCTTGCACGAACGTGGCGGACGACAGGCCGCTGTTGTCGATGATGACCTTCTTATCGACGGTCACGCTTTGGTTGTACGTGCCGACGGCGGCAAAGACCGTAGCGTTGACGCACGCCGCGTGAATGGCGTGATTGAACGTGAGGCACGGGGTGCCCTGCACGGTGCACAGGTTGTTGCTGTCGGAGCCGGTGGGCGCGACGTAGCGCGTGCCGGTGACCTCGTCGGTGCTGGCGTCGCAGTCGTTGTCGACGCCATCGCAGAATTCCAACGCACCGGGGTAGACGTCGTTGCGCGCGTCGTTGCAGTCCGCGGCGTTGCCATCGGGGTTGACGATATCGCCGGGGCCGCAGACGTCGAAGGTGTCGGCATCGGCGTCGGGTGCGTCGAGTGTGGACGGGTTGGAGTCGTCATCGATCCCGTTGCAGAGGATCTCGGGACCGTCGGGTTCGCCGCGCGTGCGCTTGCCAGGGTCGTCGTGACTGCACGTGGCCGACGCGTAGGCCAAGCGCGCGAACACACCTTGTGGCGGCTTGGCCCAACCGTAGAGCGCCAGTCCGTGACCTAATGCGACCGCTTCGTAGTGCGCAAAGTTCTGGTCGGTGTCTGGCAGCTCGAGTTGCTGCGCGGTTCGCAGGCTCGGGTCCAACGTGAAGAGGCGCGGCTCGGATTGATCGGGGCCGTGCAGTTCCCATGTGGTGAGCTGTATCTGAGTGTCATCGGCGGCGAGTGCGGTGAAGCCCGCCGCTGCGCCCAGCGTCAACGGTGACGAGATACCGAGGCGCTGGCCATCCACTGACATGCGTGCCAGTTCGCCGTAGACGGTGCCGTCAGTCTTGTACGAGCGCGCGCCGATGAATTCTTGCGTCGCTTCATTCCAAATGAGTTGTTCGCCAACCGAAACGCTGGGTGCGTTCCAAGGCAGTGTGGTGGTAGCGCTCGTGTGTGTGTCGCGAACGAACCAACTGGTGTTGAGGTGATCGTTGGTAGCGAGCACAGCGATTGTGTGTGGGCCAGCGGCAAGTGCATAGCCGAAGGTCGCGTCGGCAATATCGAGCGGGGCGCCTTGCGTTTGTCCATCGGCGTCAATCGTTACCAACTTCAATCGCTGAGACGTTTGATCGCCCTCGCGCCAGGCAGCTACCCAACCGACGGTTGCATGCCACGCCAGCTTTACATCGAAGGAGGTGAGGTCGTCGTTGGTGACGCGCGTGGCGTCGCCCAGCAGTCGGCCATCGGCAGAGATGCGCTGGAAGTAAATCTCTTCGTTTCCTTCCGCGCGGTGGCTGAAGGCCAAGCCGTATTCGCTGCCGTTCCATGCCAGCGCCGGTGAATTGGGAAGCGCATGCGCAGGAGACGGCAAGTCGGTCGTACCGAGCAGCGAGCCGCTTGTGCTGAGGCGCAGCAACGCGAGGTGCGCACCGGTTTCGTCGATGCGCGGGACGACGGCCGCGAAGCCTCGGTTATCAGCAACCAGTGCGACGATCTTTCCGTCGCCCACCCGGTCGGCGCTGCTGAGTGTGAAGGCGGGTCCGGCCCAGCGGCGGCCGAGCGTTTGTTCCAGCGGCAGCAGCGACGAGCTCGCGCCATCGGTGAGTTGCAAGGCGAGTTCGATTCGCGCACCGCAGGGAGCGTCGGGGCTGATCTGGATTTGAAAGGAGGCGCTGGCCGTTCCGTCGTGTGCGGCGAGGAGTGGCCACAACGCGCGGTCGTCGAGGATGCGCACGAACGGCGCGGCGCTATCGGCCAGCAACCGGCCGGTCACGCCGTTGAGCGGCGTCGGTCCATCGTTGCGCAGCGTGACTTCGAGTCGAGCGGTTTCGCCCGGTTCGAGGACGCCGTCACCATCGCCGTTGAGTGAATTAGGTAAACCGTCCCCGAATTGGGTGGTGAGGAGGGAGAGGGGGAGTGGGGGTTGAATGCCGATGCTGCGCAGACGCGCGGCGAGGGCCGGGTCGGGCTTGGCGGCTAAGGCAGGGACAAGCGTGGCGAGTAGGCAGGAGAGGAGCAGGCCGCACGCACGCATCGCCTTATAAGGCGTCAACAAGGAGCCTCCGTCGTGCCCTCGCCCGTTGGCTACGAGCTGGGCCGGCAGTAATCCTTCCAGGGCGGTTGGCCTGCGGACGCAACCGGAAGGTTTCTCCCCGTAAATCACGGATCGTGGGGTTGGCCGGTACCCCTACCGGCTCACCACATCCGCTGCGCGAACGCGTCCGGTGAATGTCTTACGGCGGGAATCGTCGGCCTGCAACAGGTGCAAGCGCTTTTCGACATTTCGCGAACAGCAGCGGGTGAAATGGGATCGGTTTGTCACTGGGTTGGGGAGCGGCCCGAGCGGGCAGCCGCGACAGGGAACTCTGAGCATGGCGGATGGGAGTCTCGTTCCATGCGGCCTCCAGTTCCGACACTTCCTATCTCTTGCCGGAGACAACGACCTCATTTCCATCCAAATCGGCAAAGATCAGAATCGATTGAGATGTCCGTAGCCGCCGAAACTACGAGTCGTTCTGCTCCGGCGCGACGGGCGGTTTCGTTTCAGCGGGCGGATCTCCGACCAGCTTGCCGAAGTACTCCGGCATCTGGACACCACCGATGTCCTTCATGATCTGCAGCGTCGGCGGCAACGCACCGGCGAGCGACTGCAGGAACCCCGCGGTCGTCCCCTTTCCGCCATCCCAAACCACGACCTTGTCGAACTTGATGTTCGAGATCGCGTGCGCTGCCGTTTCCGAGAGTTTGTCGATGTGCTCGAGCATCAACAGCTGGAACGCCGGCTGAGCTCCGCCGCAACTCTCCACGATCGCGCGTAGACCGGCACCTTTCTTGGCCAGAATCTCGAACTGTCCCTTGGCCTCGGCTTCGAGCCTCAGAAAGATTGCGGTCGCCGCGGCCTGCGCTTCGATCTTGACCCGTTCGGCCGCCGCCTCGGCGTCGACGATCACCTGGGACTTCATGGCGCGCGCCAGCGACTCCAGCTGGGCGCGCTTCTCGGCCTCGATCTTCTTGCCCTCCGCTTCGGCGGCGCGCGCCTGCGCCATGTACTGCGCTTCGAGCACTTGCGCTTCGGCCTCGCGCTGGCGCGTTTCGCCGAGACGGTAGGCGTCGGCTTCCCTCACCCTCAGGTCCGCGGTCGATTGAGCGATCTCAGCCTTCGAATTGTTCTCGCCGGTAACGGCCAACGCATTCGCCTCGGCCACGCGGATGCGCTTCTCCTGGTCGGCTTGGCGAACCGCGACCTCCTGTTCGAAACCGGCGCGCTGCTGTCCGACCTGCGCATCGCGCGCCAGTTCGGCGAGCTTGACCTGCCGGTCGCGGTCGGCCTCGCTGGTGCCGATCTGCCGCAGCTTGTCGGCGTTCGCGACCTGGATCTGACGTTCGCGCTGCGCTTCGGCCACGCCGATCGCACCGAGCTTCTCCTGCTCGGCAACGTCGATCGCAGCCTGCTGGATTGCCTGCGAGGCAGCCTTGCGTCCGATCGCTTCGATGTATCCCGACTCGTCGGTGATGTCCTTGATGTTGACGTTGATCAGCACCAAGCCGATTTTCTTGAGTTCCGGCTCGAGCGAGGTCTGCACCTTGGTCAGGAACAGATCGCGGTCGCGATTGATGTCCTCGATTCGCATCGAGGCGATCACCTGCCGTAGCTGACCGAGGATGATGTCCTCGGCCTGCTTCATCACCACGCGCTGATCCTGTCCCAACAGGCGGATGGCGGCGTTGGTCATCGCTTCTTCGTCAGTGCCGATCGCGACGGTGAAGACGCTGGGCACGTTGACGCGGATGTTTTCGATCGAGAGCGCGCCCTGCAGCGGAATCTCGATCTGCATCGGATCCAGCGATAGGTACTCGAACGATTGAATCAACGGCCAGACGAAGGCGCCGCCGCCGTGCAGCGTGCGCGCGGCCCGGCCGGTGCGGACCTTTCCGTAGATCACCAGGATTCGATTCGACGGACAGCGCTTGTAACGCCGCACCAGCACCATCGCGAAGCTGAAGACGATCAGCACCAAACCGAGTGCCATCAGCACCGGGATAAGCGTGCCCAAAGCGGAGGATTGAGCCAAGAGCGCGAGTGTCATTTCAACGGTCTCCCGTGGTTTCGTCGAGCGGAGCGACAGCGAATGTGTCGGCAGTGATCATGCGCACGACGCGGACTGCGGCGCCGGTGGGGATCTCGCCACCGTCGCTGACAGCCGCGAATTCGGCCGTGCGTCCTTGAACTTTGACCTGGATCTTCCCTTGCCCTCCCCCTTTGGCAGGGATACGCAGGTAAACGCTGGCCGGCTGACCGATCGCATTGTTCGGGTCGAGGTTCCCCTGCGAGTCGAGTCGCTTTTTCTGGCTGATGATCCACGCCACCAGCAGCATCGCGGCGGCACCCGCCGCCGTCGCCACGGCCGCGGAGGCAGCGGCGGAGTACTGCATCGTCGCCGCCCACCATCCCGTCAATCCGAAGAAGGTCAGAAACGCGGCGACCGCCCGCACCGATAACAACCCGAACCCTGAGCCGTCGTCATGTCCGCCGGCATCGATCGTGTGCGAATCGACGACCCCTTCGTGACCGTCACCGATCCCCACGACCGAGAGCAAGACCTGGAGCAGGAGCGTGAGGCCACCGGCCGCGGCACAGCCGATGAACAGCATCTTGAGTGTGAGCATGGTGCCCCCGAGGTGAGCGGAGCCAGCATAGTTGGCGGGCAGCAGGAACTCAACAGCGCCGGGTTAACGCCGCGCTCACTCGTCGGCGTGCTCGAAACGCAGCACCCGCTTGATCAATGCTCCGATCGAGCTGCTGTTGTGGATCGGGGGATGCTGCTGCGATCGGTGGTGACCTCGCCGGCGGAACGGGGCGCTGCAGGAACTTGTGCGTGGTATCAGGCGGATGAATCTGCGCGAGGATCTTCATCGGGCCTTGGCAGCGAGGGCATTCCAGCGCATCGATGGCAAACGAACACGCGGTGCATCAACTCGGCCCACGAGTAGCAGCGCTCGTTGACGCTGTTCCTTGTCGCAAGGTTTGTTCGCGTCGAGCTTGCGGCCATGGAAGTCGGAGCGTTTGCCGAAGTGGGTTTCTGCGCGCACGGCGTTGACGTCTCTTCTGCATCCTCTGGCTGCTGCACGATGCGCGCGCGGTCAGGTGCACTGGGAGCGAGCAGTTGGATCCGCCGCCCTCGATGCGGATCGCATCCCCGCCAAACCCGTGGATCCATAGACCGCGCACGGTCGTGCTGCCTGCGCTGATCGACAAACCCGGACCGATCCCGGCACGGCTGCCGTCGAGTTCGATCATCAAACGCGCGTCGATCGCGTCGGCGCGCTCGTTCACGGTGGAACCGGCCTGCGAGAATCCATCGATCACGACCGGATCGATGATCGCCGGGAGCGGCGTCGCGAGCTGAATCGTGTGAGGGCCGGTGCCTGGAATCGAGAAGTCGATGGAGTCGATCGCTGCTGTATCGAGTGAGTTGTTCGCATCCTCGATGGCCCAGCGAAGTGACCCCGGGCCATCGTCATGAGTGTTGTCCACGACGAACGCTCGCGGGGTCGCACTGGTGTCGGGAGCAGGAACTCCACCGCTCACCGCAGTGCTCACGCCGAGGATGAACCCGATGACGACGATCATCACCGAGTGAGTCAGCCGTCCCGATGACGCGAAGTAGCTACGCTCCGATCTCATTGTTTGGCCCCTCTCCGAAAACTAGGAGCGAGCCGTCGGGGGGTCTCCCACAGACACCGCGACGCCGTTCCGCGCCTGGGCAACGACCGCAACGCCGGCGACAAGCCGTCTCCGCTGGCGGGTGTCGGACGGGCGGTCGTTACGCCGATCTCTCAGCAGGTAGACCCAAGGAACTGACGAATGCCAGGGTTGATTCCCGGTCGCGTAGCCGGGTCACTCACCTGTTTTCTTCAGCATCGAGGCACGCTCGCGGCCTCGGCCTCACGGCGGCAGTCTCGCCACCTCCGCATTCGTTCGTTGCGTGAACGGCTGTGGTGCGCCGGTGCCTTGCCCGGAGTTTCCTTGCAACGCTCGTCATTTCCCTCGCCTGACCTACGTCAAGTGGCGACACCGCGCGCACGGTTCAGCATTTCTCGTGTTTGGTGGTTTGGCCAAATACCCAAGAGGACCGAATGGCGAGACTTCTGCAAAACCCGATGGCTCAAAAGAAAGCGCGAAGGCCGGTAAGAGTGGTAACCGCCGGCGGTGAAACGCAACAAGCGGCGCTGCGCGACCGCTATGAGCGGCGAGCACGCATCGCCAAGGCGTTGGCGCATCCAACGCGCCTGTTGCTGGTCGACGAGCTGCGCGACGGCCCGCGGTGCGTGTGCGAACTCCAAGCGGTGGTCGGCGCCGATATGTCGACCGTCAGCAAGCATCTCTCGCTGCTGCGCGAGTCCGGGATCATTGGTGACCAGCGGCGTGGAAACATGGTCTTTTACGCACTGCGCGCCAGTTGCCTGCCCAATTTCCTCGCCTGCCTGGAAAGCCTGGCGCGCCAGAACGCAGAACGGCACATGGCGGCGGTTGGACCGAAGGCGCGGCGCATCAGCGGAACTTCGCAATGACGACGACGAGCCAGTCGCTGCCGGCGGCCGATTCTCTTCGCGACTCCGCGATCCGCCGCGCGCGCGCGACGTGGCAGTTTCTCGCTCATGGCGAGGGACGGATGCTTGCGGCGCTGGTCGCAGGCTTCACCCTCCTGTGGCTGCTGCCGGTCGAATCGACTCGGTTGAGCGGGGCGATTCATGAGTCGCTGGCGCTAGCGCACGACTATGCCCGCGATCACGTCGTGCTCTGTCTTGTACCAGCGTTTTTCATCGCCGGCGCCATTTCGAGTTTCGTCAGTCAGGCATCGGTTCTGCGCTATCTGGGCCCGCTCGCTTCCAAGCCGCTCGCGTACGGCGTGGCATCGGTTTCCGGATCCGTTCTCGCGGTCTGCTCGTGCACGGTGCTCCCGCTATTCGCGGGGATCTACTCGATGGGAGCCGGTCTCGGACCAGCGGCCGCGTTCTTGTACTCCGGCCCTGCGATCAACGTGCTGGCGATGATCCTCACCGCGCGGGTCCTCGGCTTCGAAATCGGCGTCGCGCGCGCCGTGGGAGCCGTCGTCTTTAGCGTCGTGATCGGTGTTCTCATGGCGTTCATCTTCCGGCATGAAGAAGCACGCAAAGCGAAGGCCGCTGCGGACCTGCCGATGCCCGCAGCGCGCCATCCGCTGTGGCAGAACACGCTGCTGTTGGCTTCGCTGCTGGCGATTCTGGTCTTTGCCAATTGGAGTGCCGCCGAGAGCGTGAGTGGGTTCTTCGCCGCGGTCTTTGCGCTGAAGTGGTGGCTGACCGGCGCCTCGTCGCTGCTGCTGGCGGGGTTGCTCGTTGCGGTGATCGATCTTCGTGTGGTGGGCGTCGTGGTGGCTGCCGTTCCGGCGTTACCGCTGGCGCTGCTGGCACCAGATCGCCCGGCGTACGCGTTCGTTGCCGGGATCGTCGGGCTGATCGTGTTGCTGGCGGCGGCGCCTGAAGGCAGTGAGGCGCGCGAATGGCTCGATGCAACGTGGAGTTTCGCCAAGCAAGTCACGCCGCTGTTGCTCGGTGGCGTACTGCTGTCGGGCTTTCTGCTGGGGCGGCCGGGCCACGAGGCCTTGGTGCCGAGCGCGTGGATCACCAGCGTCGCAGGCGGGAATACACTCGTGGCAAATCTGTTTGTGGCGGTATCTGGCGCGCTGATGTACTTCGCGACCTTGACCGAGGTTCCGATTGTGCAGGGCCTGGTGGGATCGGGAATGGGCCATGGGCCGGCACTCACCTTGCTGCTTGCCGGCCCTGCCTTGAGCTTGCCGAGCATCCTCGTGCTGCGAAGCATCATGGGTACGAAGAAAACGCTGGTCTACAGCTGTCTGATTGTCGTGCTTTCCGCGCTGACTGGGTGGGTGTACGGCCTGTTGTTCTAGAACACGCACTTTGGAGAGAGTTGATGAAGAACCTGAAGGTGTTGGGCACCGGCTGTCCAAAGTGCCACAAGTTGGCAGACCTGGCAGAACGCGCTGCCCGCGAGATCGGGATCGAATACGAGTTGGAGAAGGTAACCGAGATTCCAATGATCGTTGCCTTCGGTGTCATGGCGACGCCAGCGCTCGTGGTGGATGGCAAGGTTGTCGTTGCCGGACGTGTGCCGACCTATCCAGAGATGAAGTCGTTGATTGCGGAGCAGGAGGAACGATCGTGACGAAGCGCGTGAACGCCAAGTATCCACGGGTTGCGATGGCATCGGTGATTGGGGTCGTGCTGGCGCTGGCGGCGTTGGCTGTAAACACGGCGGCGGCGGTTGAGCCACCGGTCACGCTCTACTACTTGCACGGTATGCAGCGTTGCCGCACCTGTCTGTCGATCGAAGCACAGGCACGCGGTACGGTGGAGTCCGCCTTCGCGACCAACCTCAAGGCGGGGGAGTTGGGATTTCAAAGCGTCAACTTCGAGCAGCGGGGAAACGAGCATTTCGTGAGAGAGTTCTCGCTCGTCTCCAGTTCGCTGGTGTTGATTGAGCGAAAGAGCGGCAAGACCGTACGCTCTAAACTACTGGCAGAGGCTTGGCTCTACGCCAACGATGAATCTCGCTTCCGCAGTTGGCTGCTCAAAGAAATCGCCGGCTTTCTCAAGGGTCAGGGTTAATGGAGCTGATGGTCGCGGCCGGAACGGCGTTGTGGCTCGGGCTGCTCACATCGATCAGCCCGTGTCCACTGACGGCGAATATTGCGGCAGTTTCCTATCTCGGACGTGACGTCAGTTCAACTCGGCGAGTGGTCTCCAACGGCGTTTTCTATACGATCGGCCGTACGGTGACGTACGTTGGACTTGCGGTGCTGCTGCTGATAGGTCTGATGTCCCCATCTCCGCTGTCGATGGCGCTTCAATCCTGGATCAGCCGGCTTGTCGGACCGTTGTTGGCGGTCGCTGGCGTCATGTTGCTTGTGCAGATCCCGGTTGGACTGCCAGGGCTTGGTCGATGGGGCGAGCGCCTTGCTGCTCGCGCGGCTGCGGCCGGCGCCTGGGGCGCCGCTGCCATGGGAGCGATCTTCGCACTGACGTTCTGCCCCGTCTCCGCGGCGCTCTTTTTTGGCAGTTTGATTCCGCTCTCGTTCGAGGCGCGCTCGTATCTGTTGCTTCCTGCACTCTACGGTGTCGGCACCGCGGCGCCGGTGGTGGCATTTGCGATCGTCCTCGGGTGCGGTGCACACACCCTCGGGAGAGTCTTCAACCAGGTCGTCGCAATCGAGCGCTGGGCACGGCGAATCACCGCGGCTGCGCTGGTCGTTGTCGGTATCTACATGACGCTGCGCCATACGCTCGGCCTGATAGATTGACGAGCATCGACCGGGAAGGGCAGAGCGGTCGCCGGAAACAGGTCTTATCGCGTGGGCTAGCCCGTACATCGCTGCCTATCCGTACAAAAACCTCAGCGCCTTGGGCATGCGTGCTCGCCAGTACTTCTCGTGGTGCTTTCCGCTCTTCACAAACCGCCACATCAAGTGATGCGCTTTCCAGCCGCGACCGTGCAGCATGTGAACCAGTTTCTCGGCGTGCAGTGCCATGGTGCCGCCGCCTTCCTTGCCGCCGCAATTGATGTATAAGCGCGACCCACCGCTGTAATGCGAGGCAGCCGCCAAGTGAGGCATTCGTTCACCCGAGGCTCATCGCCAAGCTGGCCGCGTTAGTTCCTGCACCGCGCGTTCATCTTGTCCGCTATCACGGCGTGCTCGCTCCCGGCGCACCTGGCCGCGGGAGTATCGTGCCGCAGCCAGAGGATGCAGAAGAGACATCAACGCCGTGCGCGCAGAAACCCACTTCGGCAAACGCTCCGACTTCCGAGGCCGCAAGCTCGACGTGCTGTGCTTGATCCGCGAGGGAATCGCAGCCTGGATCGCGCGCTGTTCGAATCGTGCCGTTGCACACGCGCCGCCGCGCGATCCCACGCGCGGCGTGGCCACGGCGCCGGTGGGGTTCGACCAGCTCCATGCTGGTCTGGTGCGCGGATTGGCCAGCATGGCCTTGGCAAACCGACGGGAGTTGCGTAGCGGCACAGCCGCTCGAGCCGCTGCCGATCGCGCGCCGGAAGTGCCACACCCGCATGTAGCCCAAGGCCCGCGATGTTGGCGCACAGCGGCTGAGATCGTGCAGGAAGATCTTCGGGATCGACGCGATCACCCAGCTTCAACAAACGCTGCCCAGCCTGCGGACCGATGGCGATGCGCCCTTGCACCGAGGCCGCAGCGAGTGCGGCAAACCACGACTCTTCCTCAGCCAATGGGTCGGCGCCGCAGGGATCATCATCGGGTCCAAGTCCGCGCTGCTTGAATCGCTGTGCAATGCGTCGTGCCATGCGCGCGGCCCGCTTTGCCTCGCGCCGTGTTTCCTCCGGCCAGCGTCGAAGACAGTCCGCGTTTATCAGCGGTTCACCTGGCGTAGTGCGTGTCGGACACGATTGACCCGCCCGATCTGTCGGCGTCCTATGGACGTTGTCGAGACCGATTCAGCGAAGCAAACTCGACAGCCTCAAACATCTCCGTTGCCAGATCCACGAAATCGGCGTTTGAGGGTGATCGCCGTGGCTCGCCCGACCGCGGCCGATACTCAAGAGCACCGCAAGACACATGAGGGCCAACATCATGAGATCACCAGGTACGAGACATCGAACCCGATTCCTGCTCACGCTTTCCATCGTCGTGGGGGCGGGTACTAACCAATCAGTCAGTTCACGCGCAGTCTGATCGATTTCCCAACCAGTGTTTCAACCAGCCGATGAACACGAGTGACTTGAGCACCAACACCTTCTGGCTCACTTTCTGCCAGCCGCTCGGCCGCGAGTGTTATGGACCTGCGCTACCAGGTCTCGACTCCACCACCAGCACCGACAACCTTCAGTCGCAAACCGTGTTGTTGGAAGCCACCAAGCCCACGAACTTCGACGCCGATGTCGTGATCTGGGAGATCTCCAAGTACACCGGCAGCAGCTACCAAAAACTCTACGAGTTCACCTCACGCGATACCGTGCCGTCTGGATTGCCTGAGGCGACGGTGCGCTACGGTGCGACGGGTCTCGAAGCCAACACCGACTACGCGGCGCGCGTGACGTACTGTCACGAGTCCTCACCCGGCACGATCGACAGTTGCACTTGCCGGTCGGATTACAGCGGCTTGTTCACCACAAGCAGCTTGGACGGTTCCGCCCCGGCTTCGCCGTTGGTGCAGAGGGTCGAGGATCAGTTTCGTCGCCGCAACACCAACAAATCGACCGACGGCGGCGAAGGGATTGGACCGCCCGAGGTGTGGTTCGAGTTGAGCAGTAACTCCGATGGCCGACAGAAGATCGTTGACACCGAGCGGGTCGCTGTCGCGCACTCGGCGCCGATCGTTTACATGCAGAAGTCGGCCGCCGCGGGGCACACGTACGCCGAAGTACTCTACAAACGAGATCCGTTGGTCACCGCCACCGAGTACAACGTCGACGCGATCGCGCGGGCGTCACTGACTGCGGGGTCGAATCAACTCAAGGCCTACGCGGTGAAGCTGGTCAACGAGCCGGCTGTGTTGCAGATTTCCGGATCGGGAGCGGAACTGCAAGTCCGGCGATTCAACAATTCCACGGGTTCAACGTTCGTCTACGCCGCCAAAGTCGCCAATCTCAGTGGCACGAACTGCAGCGCGACGATCCCGCTCGGTACCAACGGCTCGACCGATCCGGTGTGGTTGAGGATCGAGGTGCAGGGATCCCCGACACAGGACCCGAAGATCGTTGGTGAGGTGGCGTGGGGTGGCTGCACGGAGACCGGTGCGATGTCGTCATGTAGTTCCTACTGCCACTTTGCTCAGGCCGTTGAGGACTTGGGAGATCCCGCGTCACTCAAGTCCGTCTTCGGCCACTGGGCCTATTTCGTGCACCACCGAGACCACCGGATCGAGGCGTTCAGAGCCGGGAGTGCGAACCCGTAGTCATGAACTGCCGCGAGTACTTGAGGCAGTCTTTTCACGAGTTCGTTGCCGCACTCGGGATCTCCCTTCTTTTCGGAGGCTTGACCTCGAGTGCGGCGCCGCTCGTCATTGATCTGACTTCTCAGTCCAGTTCACTCCAGCTCGAAAGTGACCGGAGGTTCGACGAGCTCGGTGCAGGGGTCGCCGCCTGTGATTTCAATGGTGACGGTCTGCTTGATGTTGCACTCGGCGCTGAAGGCGGCGATGGCCCCGAGAACCTTCGAACCAGTTGTGGTGAAGTGAACCTAGTCTGGGCACGCCGCGGGCGCTGGAACGGCAATCACTCCATCGAGAACGTGCGGTCTAGCTACATAGTCGGAGAGGAAGGATTCGACCAGTATGGTGGCAGGCTCGCATGTGCCGATGTAAACCGCGACACCTTGCCGGACTTGATTGCTGGGGCTTACGCGGGTGACGGTCCAGCAAACACCCGCAACAGCACAGGTCAGCTCCACGTTGTCTTCGGCAGGCCAACATGGCCTGCGGTTCTCGACCTGGCGACGGAACCTGGAACTGTGATCTACGGCAAGGCCGTCAATGAGGTTTTTGGTGTCCAGTCGGCAGTCGGTGACATCAATGGCGACGGTCACCTCGACCTGCTAGTAAATGCTCCGAGGGGACTCAGCAAGAACAACACGATCGAATCCGGGCGTGTCTACGCGTTCTTCAGTCGAAGCTCGTGGCCAGCGACCATCGACCTCGCTACGCAGTCTGCTGACATCACAATCTTCGGTCGCAACATCTCGGACTTCGGCACCGACCTGCAGGCAGCCGACCTCGACGGAAACGGCACCGCGGAGATCATCGCGGCCGCTCGCGTCGGGGACACACCCGTAAGCGGCCGCACCGACGCGGGAGACGTGTTCTTGTTTCGAGGTCGCGCCACCTGGCCCGCAACGATCGATCTGCAGACTCAATCGGCGACGACCCGGATCTACGGCATCGACTCGTTCGACTACGCCGGTGATATCGACGGTTTGGCGATCGGCGATATCGACAACGACGGCATCGCCGACCTCTCGATCGGGCTGCGCGGTGCTAACGGGCGTAGCAACTCGCTCGATCTGGCCGGCGAGATTCGCAACGTCACGCCCGGCGTGTCATGGCCGGCAACGATCGACTTAGCCACCGGAACGCGTCAGGTAATCTACGGTGCGCACGCTGGCGATGTGCTGGGAACTCACATCTACATCGGCGATGTGAACGGTGACGGGACCTCCGACCTCGTCTACTCGGCACCCTCCTACGATGGCGATAACCAAGATCGCTTCCGCAGCGGGGTCGTCTCGGTGATGTTTGGACGGACGGCATTTCCAACGGAGAGTGACTTCGCCGAGGGAGATGACGACTGGAGAATCTTGGGAGACACGGAGTGGGGACTCAAACTCACGGGCCTCACGGACATCAACGCGGACGGCATTCTCGAGATCGTCGTCGCCAACGACTCGACCAGCACAAGACCCAATACGGCGTGGCTTCTTAGCCCCCTCGACATCGACGGTGACGGCTTCCAACAGCTCGCCGACAATTGCCCACTCGTCGCCAACGTCGATCAACTCGACTCGAATGCCGATCTGGTGGGTGATGCCTGCCAACTCGACTACGACGGCGATGGAGCCAACGACCCCGACGACTGCGCCCCCTCGAATCGCACTCTCGGCAAACCAGGCGCGATCCAAGGCGTGACACTCACCGGATCGACTCCGACCACGATGCAATGGCAGCCGAACTCGGCGTCCGACACCTACTCGGTGCTGCGCGGGTTGGTGAGCGAACTCGACGGAAGCAACTACGGCACCTGTCAGGACTTCCGCGATCCGAACACTGCCGATACCCAGTTCTCGGAATCGCAGAGTCCGGCAAGCGGCACCGCTTACTTCTACCTGGTGCTAGGCCGTGACGCTGGCTGTGGTGGCCGCGGCACACTCGGGCGCAGCAGCGCCGGGGCTGAGCGCATCAACCAGAACCCTGGGAACTGTCCGTAGAGACACGCAGCTCGCTGCCAGCGCCTTCGTACCAACAGGATTTGCAAGCAGCGGGTGTGAGGCGCCAGGGAAAGTTCGCCGCACGTTCCGTCGCCAGTTTGGCTTCGGCGATGGTGATGATGGCTACTGCGGATAGTCGTTTTAAGCGTGGTTTCGTGAATGGAGCCAGAGTATCGCCGATCGACGGGCGCTGGAGAAGTCGTCTTCGAAGTGACACGTCCTTCGTGCGGTGAATGCCTTTGAACCCGATCGCGCCAGTTGAAATGAACTGTCGCCCGATCACGGCCGAATCAGCACGGAGTTCCACTTCTCGTCTGTTGCTGCGGGCGTGTGTCGTCAGTCCAGTCGCGCCGCTTCATCGGAATCGAAAGGCAGCGACTCTTGCGGATCGGGGCGTGCTACTGCAATCGGTGGTGGCCGGGCGGGAAGCCCGAGGCACTGCAGAATCTTGCGCGTGGTGTCGGGCGAATGAATCTGCGCGAGGATCTTCATCGGGCCTTGGCAGCGTGGACACTCCAGCGCATCGATGGCAAACACTAGTCGCATCAACACAGCCCACGAGTAGTAGCGCTCGTTGACGCTGTTCGTTGCCGCGAGATTTGTTTGTGCCGAGCTCGCGGCCCCGCAAGTCGGAGGGTTTGCCGAAGTGGGTTTCTGCGCGTACGGCGTTGATATCTCTTCTGCATCATCCGGCGGCGGCACGATCCGCTCACGCCCTGGTGCACCAGGAGCGAGCACACCGTGATAGCGGACAGGATGAACGCGCGGGGGAGGAACTAACGCCGCCAGCTTGGCGATGAACTCGAGCGGCTCGAACACGACGTGCGTCGTGCCATCACGCCAACGCTTCTTCAGTTGATACAGCAATCGGCCATCGTCGAGCGCTGATAGTCGCGAGGCAGCAATCGCTGGCCGCGCCACATCGCGACACAGCCGCTCGAGCCGCTGCCGATCGCGCGCCGGAAGTGCCACACCCGCATGTAGCCCAAGGCCCGCGATGTTGGCGCACAGCGGCGAAGAGCGTGCAGGAAGATCTTCGGGATCGACGCGATCACCCAGCTTCAACAAACGCTGCCCAGCTTGCGGGCCGATCGCGATGCGCCCTTGCACCGAGGCCGCGGCGAGTGCGGCAAGCCAGGACTCTTCCTCAGCCAGTGGGTCGGTGCCACCGGGTTCATCATCAGGTCCAAGTCCACGCTGCTGGAAGCGATGGGCAATGCGTCGTGCAATCCGCGCAGCAATCAGCGCGATCGCTCGATCGTTAGGAGCAGGCAGCCGATGGAAGCGCGGCTGGTCGTCACCGCGATCCTCGTACACCCCATCGAGCACGACACTGTGGTAGCGGATGTTGAGATTGAGCGCATCGCCGAAGCGCTGCACGAAAGTGACGGCACCGCAGCGCGGCTTGGCAATTCCAAACTCATGCCGGGCGCGGCGACGTAAAGAACCGAACACTGCGCGCATGAACTCAGCGAGCACGACCGTAATCAACTCAGCGTCGAAGGCTAGGCGGTAGCGCAGCGAAACGGAAGCGTCAGCACCCACTGACGAATGGGGACCTCGGGGAGCACGCGATCGACGAGCCACGCGGCGGTGTCGGCCATACGTCGTCCACCACACGAAGGACAGAAGCCGCGCCCCTTGCAAGAGAACGGGACGAGCCGCTCTTCGCGACAGGCGGGGCAGCGCACCCGTAGAAAGCCGTGCGCGAGAATTCCGCATTCTAGAAAAGCTCGCAGCTCGCGCGTGACGAAGCGCGGCAGCGGGCGGTCTTCACGCTGGGCGAGAAACGTCTCGAGGTGTGAGGCGAGTGTGGTGTAGAGCAGCGTCTGCTCAGGACAACGCGGTACGTAGCTATGGCGCTGCTGTGTGGCCTGGCCGGGACCCGGTGCTCGGTGACTTGGCGCGGACATGCCGGACTGCTAGGAGCCCGTCCGAGTAATGCCTGAAACCACTGTTTTGCTCCTCGCAAATGCCCTGTTTGCCTCTTGGAGGCCGGCCTCCAACGAGAAACAGCAGGTGATTGCGTCGACGACGGCTATTACGCGGACAGGCTCCTAGCGATCAGCTGTGGTCGCGCGCCGCTCGAGGCCGTATTTGTCTCGTGACTCGATGAATCTGTGCTGTGATAGGCGCGCTTACCAATCGCGAAGTAGTCAGAGAGGAGCGGACGTATCCGTTACCGGCCGCTCGGGAGGGGTCATGAAACCCGGATCAATCTATCGAGTGAGGTCGTGGAAGAAAAGCAGCAGCCGTGTCATCTCCGGCGCAATCATGACCACGATTTCACTCGCGGGGGGGGGGGTACGCTCAGGTTCCATCTGGGGATCAGCTTTGCCCGCCATTCCCGTTCGAAGTCCAGCAAGTCGGCGACCTGCCACCACTTCCTCCTGATGCGCTGCTTCCGTGCAATCTGCCGGTCGTGTGCACTCCTCCCTTGAGTCCTGAGATTGTCTCGCTCGGCGAGCCACAAGCCGTCCGGGTTCGTGCGAAACCGACAGGGACCAATCTACCGTCGCTTTATGACTCCGCGCATTTCTGGGTGATGCACTACAGCAGCACGCTGGGCTGGCAAACGCTCTACAAACAGGAATCGTTCGATGCCATCACTCGTGCCGGCAATGGTACACATGTCGAGTTCGTGGCCAACGGCTTGATCCCGGGAGAACCCCACCGCTTCCGAGTTGCCTTCTGTCGCAACGGTTCCCGCAAGGGGTGCAACTGCTGGTCCGCGCACGGGTTCCTGGACACGGATCAGAACGGCTCGCCCGACTCGCAGCCAACCGCTTTCCCGTCGAGCCCGGTGGCTTTCCCAGCCGGTACGACGATCACTCAGCGTCTCGGAGAGCCGTTCTCCTCACTCCCCACGAAGCTCCGAACTGCGAGCCCGCCGGGCGACGGTTGGGGCAGCTCAACCGTATGGGAGTCCAACGACAGCGACGTGCTCTCCCTCGACTACAACTCCGACGGGACCGTGGATCGACTCGCGCATCGGCTCCAGCAGAGTTCGCGCGCCTCGCTTGCTCGGCTCGCACTGACGCCCGTCTCATACACCGAGGCTGAATTCCAGCCTCTCTGCACCGTCGGTCCGACACCCGAACCGAAACCAAACCCGGACACAGAGACAGACTGCCTGCCTGACGGCACGAGCGACACCCCCGTCGTGAACTATCGTGTCGACATCGAGACTCAGTACAGTTTCATTCGAGACATCTGCTTTCCGACCGATCCGAATGCCCCCAACATTCCGTACGAGTACTGGCTGCAAGTCGTCTACGAACCAAACTGGGGTGATGGTGCGGTGCCTGTTCCGTCGATTCGATTGGCCCGGGCGGGTCAGGCGACGTGTCCTGCGCTTCCGGCCGACTATGTGAGGTGGCTGATCGGTCCCGGATTCGTCCCGGTTGCCACGCTGTGTTCTGGCGCGGACGTGACAGCGCTCAAGAACGGCGCGCCAGTGTTTGCTCGATTGATCCGGTCAGTCGATTCATCACTGCCAGCGCTCATCGTTCAACTCGGCTGGGGTGGATGCACATCATCCGGATGCGCGAATACCTGTACGATCACGCAAGATCAGTCGGGCAACCCGCTCGTCGACGACCAGATCGAAGATCCCATGCACCCACTGATGCAGTCTGGCAAACACGCCCTGTCCTCTCATCACTGGGATGCTGACTTCAAGGTAGTGCGTGGCGGGAGCCAGTAGGATCAGCCGTGGTGACCTCTGAACTTCCGAAGATCGTGATGGAACGAGCCCCCAGCTTGGTCTTGGCGCTCGCGCTCGCACATTCGCTCGCACTGGCTTCGGAGTCGATCGACCTCTTGTCGTACACCTCATACGCACGGCTAGTTTCATCTGGTGTCTCCGATCGTCTCGGCGACGCGGAAGCCCGCTGTGACTTCAATGGTGACGGGATCGACGACGTTGTGGTGACGGCCTACACTGCGGACGGGATCAGCGGCCAGCGTGAAGGCTGTGGCGAAGCGTACGTGGTCTTTGGCCGGATGGGATCGTGGTCAGGCACGCAGCAGATCCTGTCGGCAGCCAGCGTCAGGATCATCGGTCAAGACCCATTCGATTCTTTTGGAACTTCAGTCGCCTGTGCCGACGTCAACGGCGATGGTTTCGATGATGCCGTGATCGGGGCGCAGACGGCCGATTCACTCGGGAACTCCCGGTTCAATGCCGGGGAGATTCGTCTGGTCTTCGGCCGCGCGAATCCTCCATCCGTGATCGACCTGGCCGTGGATACCGCTCCGGTGATCTACGGCTATGTCGTGAACGGCTATCTAGGAGACTACACGATGGTCGCGTCAGGCGATATCAACGGAGACTCGATCGACGACATCATCTGTTCCCACCCTGCCGGATCTGGACCTTTGGGAACCCAGAACGTGGGACAGACGTACGTGATCTTTGGCCGCGCCTCATGGCCCGCGGAACTCGATCTGCCAAGCGCTGCAAACGTCATCATCTACGGCGAGCGCGCGGGAGCAGGATTCGGCACCAGCATGATCGTCGCGGAATTCGGGCTGGGCGACGCGATCAGCGAGTTGGTTGTCGGAGCGCGGGTAGGCGATGGGCCTGGAGCGATCCGACAGGACTGTGGTGATGTGTTCGTGTTCCAGGGGCGCACCGTGTGGCCGCCGAGCATCGACCTCTCGCTCGTCACCTCCGACCTCCGACTCTACGGCGCCGACACGTTCGACGGCCTCGGGAGAACTCAAGGACTCGAGCTCGGGGACCTCGATCGAGACGGCACGGCAGAACTCTGGCTGTCCACCATTCTCGGCGATGGCGCGATGAACAACATGACGTCGGCCGGAGAAGTTCGACTCTTCGAAGTCGTTCCAGGCCGACCCAGTGTCGTCGATATAAGGAACTGGACCGACTGGGCCTTGTTCGGCGGCAAGGCACAGGACTACTCGGGAGTCGCACCGCAATCGGGCGACTACAACGGCGACGGCACGAGTGACCTGGCTTGTAGCGCCCACCACGCGGACGGACCGGACGAGCAACGCTTTTCCGCCGGAGAAATCCTCGTCTTCTATGGCCCGAGGACTTTCCCATACACTGGCGAGGAACCGAACTCCACGAAGGACCTTCTGATCTACGGAGCTGCGAATTCGGATTCGCTCAATCAGAAGCTCGCTGCCGATCTCAACATGGACGGGATCGACGAGCTGATCGGGAGCACCAGGACGAGCGACGTCGTCGTGCCCGCCGCAATGGTCGTGATCAGTCACGTCGATAGCGACGGCGATGGTGTGCTTCAGCTTGACGACAACTGCCCACTCGTCCCCAACCTCTCCCAAGCTGACGCCGACTTCGATCGCATCGGCGACGCGTGCGACGGTGACTACGACGGTGATGGACTGGCAGACGGTCTGGACTGCAAGCCGAATCGGGCCAGTGCCGGACAGCCGCCCGAGGTCGCCGGCATCCGCTACGAAAGCGGTTCGAAAGCGCGCATCGTTTGGAATCCCGCTGCGTTCGCCGAGACGTATGACATCTCCCGAGGCGCACTGGAACTTCTGCCGCAGCAGAACTACGGCGCCTGCATCGACTCCGCAGATCCGAACCTGGCCGATACCCAGTTCGACGACCCCGCCATTCCGCCAGCAGCGACAGGTTGGTTCTACCTGGTGCGCGGACGAGACAGCGAGTGTCCAGCGGTTGGATCCTGGGGCGCGGCCAGCTCTGGAACGGAGAGAGTCAACCTGAATCCCAGCGCCTGTCCATGAGACTTCGCGCGGCCGGCGAACGTACGCGTCGTCGGGTTCCAGGTCCCGCAAACTCCGCTTGAATCGCCTAGCGCGGCCTGATCCGGCCGCAACCATGTTGACGCTAGCCCGAGGTTCCCGAAGCGTTGGAGCGGGTAACCCCCGTCACGGTGCGAGTTATCGCTGATTCCGTCTGCTCGCTACTGCCTACATTCGGATCTTCTGGAGCAGATCGAGCGCTATCTGCTGCAGCACAAAGTTCCATGTCCTGTATGCAGCGGCAGGCCTGAGCTGTGGTCAGTCCGGTGGTGGCGCTTCATCGGAATCAAACGGCAACGACTCTTGTGGATCGGGTCGCGCGAGAGCAAGCGGCGGCGGCCGGGCCGGCAGCCCGAAGCACTGCAGAATCTTGCGGGTGGCGTCGGGTGGATGAATCTGGGCCAGGATCTTCATCCGGGCTTGGCAGCGCGGACACTCCAGCAGATCGATGGCAGAGACTCGGCGCATCAACTCGGCCCACGAGTAGTAACGCTCGCCGGCGTTCCTAGTTGTCGCGCGGTTGGGCCCCACTGGGTCCTACTGCAACTGTGCTCCGCATTCGCGGCAATGCCTGCCGTACACATGTGTCGACTTCCCGCAGGTCTGGCAAGACCTGAACTGGAGATATCCACAGAAAGGGCAGGCCGGGGACCCCGGGGGCAGTCGCCTGCCGCATTCCTGGCAGAGGCCCTTCGAGATGCTGCGCTCCAGCATCTTCTCGCGCGAGAAGAGCTTCTTCTGGAAGAGGTAGATCAGAAAGAGCGCCGCCGCGACAGCAAGGGCGATGACGAGGTAGTACCAGATACCCACCAGCTTGAGCGATTCGAGAAGGCCGATCAGCTGCTTGAGGATTTTCTTCGGGATGATGTCGTAGATCGCCTCGATGATCTTGAAGAAGATGGGAACGAACGACACGACGAGCAGGTGGGACGAGACGAGGGTCTGGACGCTCCGTCTGTTCCTGACGCTGGCGGCGTTCCAGACGTAGAACACAACGAAGAGCGGCAGCAGGAAGAGCAACTGCATCGCCAGCTTCTTGATGGGGAACCAGAAGATCAACTTCCGGAGGTCGGACCGGAGCGTCTCGCGGTCCTGTTCGCGAATCGAGGCGAAAAGCTGCACCAGGAGTTTGACGAGCTCATGGGCCTCGATGGTCCGGTCGACGGTCGCGATCTGGACGGTCAGCGTGTTCAGTGCATCGGTCTTGTTCTGGATCGCGGCCTTGACCGCATCGACGTTCACCTGGCCTTCACCCTGACCCGCGATCGTCTCGAGCAGCGACGTGTCGTACGCACCCTTCTGACTGGCGATCTCTTCCTGCAGCTTCATCGATTCCGCGGAGTACGTTGCCCGGAGTTCGAGAGCGCGAGTCAGATCCTTCTCCTGCTTGATGCGGTCCAGGACGACGACGTGCGGCGCACAGAGGGGATGCAGGTCCCGCTTCTCCTGCTCGACCTCGTAGTAGCTCGTGGCGTACGGGAGGGCGATCGAGGAGATGCTCTCGATGCGGTTCGTGGAATTCCACCGCTGGTCGAGAACGACTTCGCGACAGATGCGCGGGATGTACTCGTCGGGCGCTGTGAGCTGCAGGGTGTGCTTGGACAGACCGTTAAGGATCGACACGAGGATGAAGACATCGAGGAAGAGAATGATGACCAGCGTCGCCGTGCTCAACGGGTGTTCGTCGAAGCGGGTGAGGTTGGCGCGGATTCGGTCGAACAGTCGCCGGAAGATCGTGCGCACGCTGGGTACCTCCCTGGAATCGGGTGGCTGCAGCGAGAGTCTAACGCGGCGGGGCCGCTGACCGGCGCGACAATACGCTGACCGCCCCTCTGGTCGGTCGCTCCTTGCGGCGCACCGCCTCCCAGCGCCCGCGCGCGTTCAAAACGTTCTCGATGTAGTGCGCGTGCCGCGCGTCGAGCTGCGTTGCCGCTTCTGCTTCGTACACGGACCGCAGGGCCGACAAGCGATTCAAGCAGGGTTTCGTGACGTCGGCAGAGTACCGCAACTCGACCGTGGGGTGAGCCTGGATGTTGGCGCTGACGCCCACCCAAACGATCTACCGGCGCGAGCCGCACTATGCCACATCGTTTTCCTGCTTGCGTTGTTCTTCGCTCAGCCTAGCGGAAGGAGCCGCAGGCGACTGGGGCAAGTTGCTCGGCGATGTCGTGGTAGTCACGCCGCTGCTCGATCGTCTGCTGCACCACGGACACCTACCGAAATTCGAGGGCAAGAGTTGGCGATTGAAAGAATCCGCTGCCCGCCTTGCCAAGGGAACGGCGCCAGCCTAGGGTCGAACACGTCCCACGGCCTCAGAGGGGGAGGAATTTGACCCGGCCACGGGTGGAGGAGTTTGGGGTGGCCGCCGGGGGCACGGACGACATGGTGATGCGAGCGAAATCGACGCGATACCCCTCGTTCTTGACCGTGGACCTGGCG
Source organism: Acidobacteriota bacterium (assembly GCA_031395565.1). Taxonomy (GTDB): domain Bacteria; phylum Acidobacteriota; class Polarisedimenticolia; order J045; family J045; genus JANNUT01. Next base: position 26,712 of record JANNUT010000077.1, read on the forward strand.
GAGGATGTCTCGCTTTACAGGCCAGGCTCGTGGAACAAGTATGCGTATGCGCGTTCCAGCCCGATGGCACTGGTTGACCTTCTTGGCCTCGCAAGTGATCCCGTCGCATGCCCCGTTCCATTGAAGGAGGATGGAACGTGTCCGACCGGTAGCGGTGGAGACTGTGTGACGCCATTTTGCGAAGAGGTGGAAGTCGACAGTTCCTTTTGGGACGAATGGTTGGAGCGTCTCCTCCCGCTGGCAACCGGCGCAGAGCTCATAGGATTCTTGGGGTGGCGCAGGGCCTGGGACCGCAGCACCAGCTTCGAACAGCACCCAGCTCAATCCCAAAGTAAAAAAGTGCCTTGAGAAGACACTGGGGCAGACCTCTCCTCGGTACAGATCACGGAGTACTCGAAGTGAGCGCAAACGCTCGGGCGCGAGACCACACTGAAAGATGCTGTGTACTTTCAAGGGTCCGTTCAGAGATCGAGGCAGATGCTCAAGCGGAGCGAAAGCTCAAGGAGTTTCAACAATGCCTCACACAACCATGATCGATGCGATGCGCAGCGTCGTAGTGTGCGCGTCGCTCCTCTTGACTGGATGTGATCGGTTCGTAGCGGTCACAGGAAAGGTCAAGCTCCCGCCAGGCGTTAACCGCACCGGTTGTAGAGTTGAGGTGCGCAAGATGAGGGTCATGTTTCCAAAATCGCGATGGGGAGACCTTCTCGAGGATGGTCGATTCGAGGTCCCGTTAAACTACTTTGGAGACAGGCTTGAGGTGACGATCCTCGTTGCTTGTGGCGGAAAAACTCTGATCTCGGAAACGAGGGAAGGGCCGATTACTGACAAATGCACCTTGGATGTCGGCGTCATCGACGCTACCAGGCAGACCCCACGCCCGGCCGAAGCCGCTCACGCGCCCGCGCAATGAAGCTCCCCTCAGCATTGGAACGCCTATTGGATCCGTCCCGAGTTCTGTGGAAAAAGGATGGCGCAACCTCCTGGTACCCAACCAGTTTGCCAGCAAAGCCGAAGGAGGAGGAGTAAGCCATGCAAAAGGGTACCTAAACCGCCCCAGGTCTCTCTGAGGCTCCATCACCTCGGTGGGTGCCGCGGTTGAGCATCGCGCGCACCGCCTCAATCTTGAACTCGTCGGTCGGTCGTTTCCTTTTCGGCATTCTGGACTCCCTTTACGAGGGCATATTCCCTAGGTTCGGGATGTCCACAAAATCGGGGGAAGACCAAATACCACATCGGCTCTACGCGATGAGTTCTGGCGCGCACTGAGCGTGGTACTGGACTACTGCTGGGATACGGGGGAGCGTGACTACCAGTCATGCGACCTGCGGGATCGCGCAGGTCACGTCTTCGAGTCCTTGCAGTACTTGAACGCCTACGCCATCGAGCGCTAGCAGTGGGGCTCGGCTCCGTCGATCGACGATGGAGCATTCTTCCTGCCTCACTCGAGGGGGTTTCGTTGGACGCGTCGCGTCGAGATCGCCTGGTTCGCGAGCATGGCCTATCACGCGGCCCTCTTCACGGCGGGCGGCTGGATGAGATCGAGTTCCGATCTCACATCGGACGGCGAGCCGTCCAAATTTCTACGGTTTCAGATGATCGCTAACAACTGGAGCTCTGCTGAGCGAAGGGCCGCGAACTCGTCGGGTGCGCGCTAGCCGAGTGCGCGCTGAGGACGCTCCTGGTCGTAGTTCACCCGCCAAGCCTCGATCTCGACCTGAGCCTGCCGCAGGCTGGTGAACCAATGCAGATCAAGGCACTCCTCGCAAGCCAGTTCCCAGTTTCGAGATAGCCGAGTGGTTGCCGGTTGCGTCGGTACTGGCGATCGGGGTGCTCGCGACGTTCTCTGTGACCGCGCTGCCGAGCGTTCGGTTGACTGCCGATGCGCGCTTCGTTGCAATCACATGTTGCATCAATCGAAGTAGATCAGGGGCAGTTCAGCCCGGAGTTGTTGACTCGAACGGTGCCGCTCGAGGTCGTCCCCCATCCGCCGACGATCCGGCATACGTCATTCCGCGCGCGCACGAGGTATCCGAGGCCATCTCCCGCTGGGGCTGACTCGTTGTCATCGAAACTCGTGTTTGTGGGATCCGGGTCCCGATCGGTCTGGCAATCGCCATAACTTCCCGGGCCCACTGCGCTCAAGACCAACCGCGTTACGTCGTATCGACTACCGAATGCCGTTGCCGCCCACACGAGCCGAGACTTGGAGCTGGGATCGAATGCAAGCTGCTGAACTTCGCCGGGTGTCCCACCCTCGGCGTCGGCACTCGCGCAGTCCTCGGCATCGACGATGCTGTCGCCATCCCAATCGGAACTGCACGCGTCGCCTCGCGCATCGAGGTTGCTGTCGGCCTGTGTCGGATTTGGCACCAGCGGGCAGTTGTCCGACAACTGCGGCCAGCCGTCGCCATCAGAATCGATCGGGCTGACTATCAATACCGCAGAGCGGCGAGTCAGGTGATCGATGTCTTCGGTGAGGATCATGTCGTCGAATCCGTCGCCGTTGATGTCTCCGATTGCCCTCGATCCGAGCCGGGCGCTGGGTAAGCGACCATAAATCATCAGATCTGCTGCACCAAGTTCGTTGTCCTGTACAGCTGGAAGTGGACTGCGCGGCCTGAAGACGAATGCCGTCCCACTATCGATGCGCGAATCACTCGGACCATCTGCGTTCCCTGAATCCGCAATAAGCGAGCGGCTTCTGCCGGGGAAGAATCGGCCAGAGCGGAGCGATTTTCCGAAGCGATCCCCCGCATCATCGCCATAGATCAAGTAGTCCGTCGATGATCGAAGATCGACCAGGCTCTGGATAGCTGGCCATCGAATCGCGCGGAGCTCGCCCGTCGAGTAAGCGGTTTCAGTCCGGCCATCCGCAGTACTTGCACCGAGCCAGAGCTCAGGTGTGTTGTCCAAGTCCACATCGACGACCTCGATCCCACTGACGAACCCGAGTCCATCCGAACTGTCGGCACCAACCACCTCCAACTCTGGTGTCACGACGTTCAGGTCGATGTCGGCCGGCCACGCGGCGCGTCCTGCAAGCAGGTACACCTCACCGGCATTGAATCGAGCGTTCCCCGGGCCATCGCCAAGATGTGCAGACACCAGCAAGTCGTCGCGCCCGTCACCGGTGAGATCTGCAATCTCAGGCGGGTACCCGAGATAGTCGCCCGGGTCGCGGCCCCGAATCATCACGTTCGTGTCCACGGCCAGGTCGAGCGAGTCAGGCCAGCTCTGGCGACCAAAGACCACAAACGTGCGGCCAGAACCGTTTGGCTGAGGTGCGCTTGTCGCTGCAATCGCCAGGTCCGCAATACCGTCGGCGTTGAGATCACCCGTCGCCAATCCGTCGCCCGCGTGATCGTTGGCACTCTGTCCGTAGATCACGATCCCAGGATCAATCAGGAGGTCCCTCACGGCCGGGTGGCCGAGGGCGCCGCGCAGGACGTGTATGTCGCCGGAAAATGGTCGTGTATTCGACGGCCCATCGGCTTCTGTCGAAGCGATGATCACGTCCCCAAGCCCGTCGTTGTCTAGGTCGGCGCAGGCGACATCGTCACCGACATAGTCGAATTCATCGGCACCGTAGATCTTGGAAAGCGCGATCGCGCTGACGACACTCGTGCCCCGCCAGGCACCGCGCCGTCCGAGAATCAGCCAGACGCTTCCGGAGTCG
>JANNUT010000078.1:0-24064 GCA_031395565.1 Acidobacteriota bacterium
CGTACGACGACGCATGCCGCGCCACGAGTTCGGCTCGCGCCCGTTCACCGCCACCACTCTCGGGTCGCAGCCCTTCGACAATCTCGATCGCCGCACGCAGTTCACGTTCTGCCAACGCGCGGTCTCCCTTGGCGCGATCGAGATCGGCCAGCAAACCCAACGCATCGGCATGACTTTCGGGATAGGCGCGCAGGAGCGCCAGAGCGTTGACCGCCGTCTCGGCGTGCGTGCGACTCTCGACAGGTTTGCCGCTGGCGCGCAAGGCCCTCGCCAATTCGAGTTCGGTAAGCGCGGTATCGAAATGCTCGGCACCGAAGACCAGCGTGCGAATCGCCAAAGCGCGTTGCAACAGAAGAAGTGCCGCAGCGATACGTCCGCGAGACATCAGCGCTCGAGCTTGATCGTGTGCGATCTGTGCGACGATCGGATGCTCTGGACCCGAACTCTTCTCAGCCACGCTGAGGGCTCTGGTAAACAGCGCCTCGGACTCGGACGCTCGGTCTTGTTCGGCCAGCAGCACCGCCAGTTGTGCGAGATGCGGCACGAGGTCGGGATGCTCGGCACCCAACGCTGCCTCGGCCACCAATAGCGAGCGCCGGTACAGCGCCTCGGCATCGCTCCCCTCACCCTCCAAGCGCAGCAGCTCGGCCAAGTTCAAGAGCCCAACGGCAAGAGCGACGGGGTCTTGGCTGGCGTTCGCCTCTCGCCATGACAGCGATTGGCGCAGCAAGTCTTCGGCCTCGGCCAACCGGCCTTGGTCCTTCAACAATCCCGCCAAGTTGTTGGCAACGCGCGCGGCCTGAGCGTTGGATGCTTCGCCGCGCGCTTTTACGAGTACCAGTGCTTCGCGAAACGATGACTCCGATTTGTCGAAGTCGGTGCGCAGTCGCAAACACTCCGCAAGACTGTTGAGAGCTTCGGCCAATGACTCACTGTCTTGTGGTTGTTGTCGACGATGCAGTTGTACCGCTTCTTCGAGCAGCGGCTCGGCATCGCCCGATTTGCCTTGCTGCAGCAAACACAGCCCAACCCCTTCCAAGCTCGTCGCCACACTGCTGGATCCCAACGCACGCCGCAACGCCAACGAGCGGCGTTCGAGCAGTTCTGCTTGATGAAAGCGTCCGCGCGTGAACGCGACGTCGGAGAGCATCGTCAAGCCTTGGGCGGTTTCGAGCGAACTCGTCCCGAAGCGGCGCTCCCGCCACTCTTGCGCCGCTTGTAATGCCGACTCGGCGGCTTCCCAACCGCGTTCGTCAGCGCCTGCCAAATCGGTAATGCGCTCGGCGATCTGAACCAGCGCCGCGATCGCCTCTTCGGAGCGTGAACTTGGGACGCTAAGCCAGACCTCGCGCTGCGCCGGCCAAAGCTGTATCACCTGCGCCAAATCGCCGTTTTCGAGGGCCTCACCGAGCGGATCGGATGCGGCCAAGACTGGCCCCCAGGCCAGCCACAGGATCAGCATCGAAAACAGTGTTGCGACAGACCGGGCATGTTTCACGGGATCGATTATCGTCGCATCCGATGACGGACAAAGACCCTGATCCAGGCGCCAAGGCTCTCGATGCTCTGAGCCCCGGGATGGTCCTTGGTCACTTCCGGCTGATCGAGCTGATCGGAAAGGGCGGGTTTGCCGTCGTTCATCTTGCCGACGACTTGGAGATCCCCGGCCGACTGGTTGCGCTGAAAACACTCTCCGGCGCGGCGCTGTCTTTGGATGCCGGTGCATTGCGTCACGAAGCCTCGGTGCTCGCCGCACTGCAGCATCCACACATTGTGGCGGTGCATGAAGCGCTTACCTCAACCTATGGTTTGCATCTGGTACAAGAATTTTTGGGCGGTGGATCGGTAGCAGACCGCTTGACGCGTGAGCCGCTGCCACTGATTGACGCACTCACGATCGCGCGCAGCTGCTGCGATGCACTCGCCGCGGCACACGATCGCGGCATCGTGCATCGCGACGTCAAGCCGTCGAACCTGTTGTTCACTCGCGATGGCGTGTTGAAGGTAGCCGACTTCGGGATCGCGCTGCGCGCACATGGCGCATCGCCCCAAGCACAAGCGAGCGCTGTTGCGATCGATATTGCGATCGACCCCGACGCCCCCACGATTCGTGGCTCCGGCTCTCGGCCTGGCTCGCGGCCCGGTTGGGCGGGCACACCAAACTACATGCCTCCCGAGGTGGTTGCCGGTGGTGAAGCGACAGCGCAAGGCGATCAGTTCGCGTTCGGCGTCACGCTGCACCAAATGCTGACGGGCAAACTTCCGTTCGATCGCTCCAAAGGAATCGAGTCGGTGCTCGAGCTGCCGACACTGGCGGCAACACTTCCGCGCGATGTCGCGTCGATTGTGTCGCGCTGCTTGCAACGCGACCCGAGTGCGCGCTTCGAATCGATGCATGCCGTGGTGCAGGCACTCGATAAGGCGATCGCCCGCCGTTCGCGTGAACGGCGGCGCACTTGGCGCGTCGCCTTCGCAGGCTCGCTGGCGGTCGTGGCGATTGTCGCTGCAGTGCTTGGTTACCGTGCCTGGCAGAGTCACCAGGCGTTTTTGCTCAACGAACAGGGACGCGAGGCATTGGTGGCGGGCGATCGCACCACGGCGCGCAGCCGGTTCGTAGCCGCGCACAACGCCGACCCCGCCTTTCGACCTGCGTGCTTGAACGTTGGAACGCTGGCTGCGCATGAGGACAATCCCGACTGGGCGATTGCGATCTTGGGCGAGTGCGTCGCTGACGCGCCACGCGATGCGGCATTGCGCTTCAACCTCGGCGCCACGCTGCACCTCACCGGTGATCTGGCAGGCGCCGAACGCGAACTACAGGCAGCCGCGACGGGCGACGACGCCGAGTCGTTGCGTTGGTTGATCGTCATCGAGCAAGCACTGGTATTGATCGACGCACACCGGGCCGGCGAAGCGCTCGGCTTGCTGCCGCCAGATAAGGCGCCTCCGGACGGTTCGGTAGAAGCGGCCATGGCACATCGTGCGCGTGGTTTGGCACTCCTGGAAACCAACGATGCCGCCGCGGCCGCCAAAGAGTTGAGGTTGGCATTGGACGGCGCGCTGCCCGTTGCTCAGCGTGGGCGCGGCTTCGTAGCGCTGGGCCGGAGCTGGGAGCAAATCGGTGATGTCGAAAGTGCGCGCGCTGCCTACGGAGAGGCGATACTAGCCGGCGCGCGCGGCGAAGATGCACAGGCCGCGCGTGCGGGACTGCAACGATTGGAGGGCACCACACCATGAAGAGCGCACGGCGCGGGCAGCGAATGCTGCACTGCTGTTTGGCGATGTCGATCTGGATGCTGCTTGCCTTGACGGCCACGCCTGTTCTTGCAGCGGAAGGCGCAGCGGCGGGCGTGCTTGCCGGTTGGCGCGGCGTGGTGAGCGTCGAGCGCGAGGGCAAGTCGATCGTGACCGACCTTGGGATGCGCCTGCTCCCGGGCGATGTCGTCGTCACCGGGCCGGGCGCGAGGGCGACGATCTACTTCTCCGGCGGCCGCGTCGAAGAGCTCGATGCCAGCACGCGCCTGGTGCTGCCCAAATCGCAACCGTCAGCCACGGCGCAGGCGCGCGACGCCATGCGATTTGGCTCGTCCAACGTGCAGATGCTCGAAAGTGGTTTGGGTGTGCTCAACGATCCGAACGGCAGTGTGCTGCTGGCCATGGCGTCGCGCGGTGTCAGCGACGAACCGACGCGCGAGCTTCGTGCCGAGTTGCTCTCTCCGCGCAATGAGGTGATCGATGGCCAAGCGCTCACTTTCTACGCTCGCAGCGGACCGCGGCCGGTGCGCATTGCGATTTACGATGGGCGCAAACTGATCCACCGCAGCGATCCGATGGAGGGCGCGGGACCGTGGCGCATCACGATCGCTTCGCCACTGGATGCCGCGCGTGTGTATCGCTGGGTGCTTACCACCGGCGACAACGACGAGCCGGCCTCCGATAGTGCGTCGTTTCGAATCTCGCCGGCCGAGCAGGTGGCGCAGTCGGCGCAGCTCGAGCAGTCGCTGACCAAACTCGAGCCCGATGCCGCCGACCTGATGCGTTGCGCTCATTACGCTCAAGCGGGACATTGGACAGCTGTGTTGGCGGCCTCGCATCGGCTGTTGGCGACACACCCCGATGCCACACTCGCGTTGCGGGCGCGCGACGCCTCGCGACGGGCACTCGGTCTTAACGATGCGGCAGCGGTGGCGTTGGAAGCGCTGCTCGTGCCGTAAGCGCCGGTGCGCCGAATCGCGTCCCCAGCGGCGCGGCGAGTGCCACCACGCTGAGGTCGTAGTCGGTGTAGGTGCGGTAGCTGCCGCGTAACCAAACCAACGCGCGATAGGTCCCATCCGATTTCGGCAGCGTGGGGCGCAGGTTGTCCAGCGTCGAATCGTGCGTTACCGGAGTCCAATTGAAGCTCACACCACCGTCGCGCGAGACGCCTTCGAAGATTTCGTAGTGGCGGCGGCCATCGGTGCTGCTGATGAGCGGCGCACCGGTCGCCGGGTCGACATCGGTGCTGGCATAAACCACCGATACATCGTCCGGATCGATGGCGATCGTGCCGGTGTAGTCGTCTTCGCCCGCGTAGAGGCGGCGGCCCGCAAAGGCGATTTCGTGATCGAGCCAGCGCTTTCCGGTCCAGCGCGCGTAGCGGTAGCGGTGATCGTCCCCGCCCTGGCCAGGCCGTAGATTGGCCGAGTCCTTCTGCACCGAATACGCCACCCTCGGGTATCCGTCCGAGCCAAGCTCGACATCGCTGATCCACGCCACGTTGTTGGCATCGCCGCGAAAAATGCGCGTCCCCTCGTTTGGTTTGGCGAGGCCTTTGGTGAGGCGTCGCACCGGAACACCGTTGGACTGTCGCAGCTTTCCAGCGCGGTAGATCAGATGAAACAAGCTGTTATCGAGATTGCGCGGATGGCCCTGCGTGTAGACGATGTGCACGGTGTCGGTGCCGTTGCTCGCGTACTTCACGTAGGGTCGGTGGCGGATCGGGCCGGGCACGTCGATGTACACGTTGCCTGTGCTCCAATTGCGGCCATCGTCGGTGGAGTAGGCATAGGACGGTTTGAAGCGATCGTCCAAGCCGCGAAAGAAATTGTAGACGCGCCCTTCGGCGCTCAATCGCACGAGTCCTGGGTACGTCACCTTCGACGTGGGGCTGGGTACGAACACCTGCTCGTCGCCCCAAGTCGTGGCGTCGTGCGGCTGCAGGCTCAGCCGATAATAAAACTGCGGTGCGACGTTGTGCGCCGAGTACATCGCCAGCCAGCGGCCATCCGCGAGTTTCAGGATCGACGGTGAGTTGTGATCGTCGTAAATCGAGAGGCCATCGTTGAACAGTTGCGTATGCAACGCGTTTCGCACCGTAAGACCATTGGCGATGTCGTAGGCCACCACATCGATGTTGCCGCGACGAGCGGGCTCGTGACTCCCGGCCGCCGCCGAACCGACGATCAACACGCCGTTGTCCAGCATCACGCGCGGGTCTTCGATCCAATTCCAACCGCCATCGTCATTGACCACGACGGGCTCGGCGGCACGGGCGTGCGTCAGCAGGGCAAGTCCAATCAAAAACCAACTCACCGCTTTGATGGCCAAGCTCACGACGTCACTCGCTCTTGCCGTAAACCTCGAGCACACGCTCCACCAGGTTGGTGGTCGAGAGCCCCGCTCGCAGCGGGACGCGCACCACCTCGCCGCCCCAAGCCTTGACTTCGCTCGCACCGACGATCTTGTCTTCGGCCCAATCGGCTCCCTTCACCAGCACATCGGGCTGCAGCGCGAGGATCGCTTGCAGCGGCGTGTCCTCATCGAACAGCACGACTTGGTCGACCGGCTCCAGCGCGAGCAACAACTCGACGCGTTCAGCCTGCGGAACGATCGGGCGCTTGTCGCCTTTGAGGCGGCGCGTTGAGGCATCGGTGTTGACCGCGACGATCAACGCATCAGCGGACTGGCGCGCCGACGTCAGCAGCGCCAGGTGGCCGGTGTGCAGCAGATCGAAACACCCGTTGGTGAATGCGACGCGCTTGTGGGCGAGTCGTTGAGTGTGGCGCCAGGCCAAGACTTCCGTGGAAATCATCTCCACTGTTTGGCGGAGATGCGCGCCAGGTGCTTGAGGATTTTGACGCGCGCCACATCGACGTCGGTCTCGGCGCCGGCAGTCTTGTCTTTGAGTCGCTGCTCCCACTCGACAACTGATTGCTTGGCGCGGTCGATGTCGATTTCATTCGACATCTCGCACGTCTCGGCCAACACGATCACCCGATCGGGGAGCACTTCGGCGAACCCGCCGCCGACCGCCATGATCGACTTCTCGTTGCCGGTGCGGACCATGGCGACGCCGGGCTGCAGCGCCGACAGCATCGCTGCGTGCCCTGGGAGCACGCCGAAGCTGCCCATGACGCCGGGCAGGATGACTTCGTCGCACTCCTTGGTCATCACGCGCCGTTCGGGTGTGACGACCTCTACGGTGATCTTCTGCGGAATTGCGGCCACTGCCAGCTCCTGCGGCTCAGGCCGCTTCGCGCTTCATCTTTTCGGCGCGTTCGAGCACGTCCTCGATGGTCCCCTGCAAATAGAACGCCTGCTCGGGGATATCGTCGTACTTGCCGTCGACGAGTTCGCGGAAGCCGCGAATTGAATCGGCCAGCGAAACGTACTTGCCCGGAATGCCGGTGAACTGCTCGGCCACGAAGAACGGCTGGCTGAGGAAGCGCTGAATTTTTCGAGCGCGCTGCACCGTGAGCTTGTCGTCCTCGGACAACTCGTCCATCCCCAAGATCGCGATGATGTCGAGCAGTTCCTTGTAGCGCTGCAATACGCGCTGCACGTCGCGCGCGGTGTTGTAGTGCTCGTCGCCCAAGATCCGCGGGTCGAGAATGCGGCTGGTGGAGGCCAGCGGATCGACCGCCGGATAGATTCCCAATTCGGCGATTTGGCGCGACAGGTTGGTCGACGCGTCCAAGTGCGCAAAGGTCGTGGCGGGCGCCGGGTCGGTGTAATCGTCGGCAGGCACGTAGATAGCCTGCACCGACGTGATCGAGCCCTTGCGCGTGGAGGTGATGCGCTCTTGCAGTTCACCCATTTCGGTGGCGAGCGTCGGTTGATAGCCGACGGCGCTGGGCATGCGGCCGAGCAACGCCGACACTTCCGAACCGGCTTGCGTGAAACGGAAGATGTTGTCGACGAAGAGCAGTACGTCTTGACCTTCGGTGTCGCGGAAATACTCGGCGACTGTGAGGCCGGTGAGGCCGACGCGCAGACGCGCACCGGGCGGCTCGGTCATTTGGCCGTAGATCAATGCGACCTTCGACTTATCGGGGTCGCCGGCGACCATCACGCCGCCTTCCTGCATTTCGACCCACAGATCGTTGCCTTCGCGAGTGCGCTCACCCACGCCGGTAAACACCGAGTAGCCGCCGTGCTTCATGGCGACGTTGTGAATGAGTTCCATGATCAACACCGTCTTGCCGACACCGGCGCCGCCAAACAGGCCGGTCTTGCCGCCCTTCATGTACGGCTCGAGCAAGTCGATTACCTTGATTCCGGTCTCGAACATCTCGATCTGCGAGGACTGCTGATCGAAGCCCGGCGCTTCGCGATGAATCGGCCAATTGTCGACCGCCGCAATTGGGCCGAGTTCGTCGACGGGGCGCCCGAGCACGTTCATCACGCGGCCGAGTGTGCCCTTACCCACCGGTACCAAAATCGGCGCACCGCTGTCGACCGCCTTCATGCCGCGCACCATGCCGTCAGTGGGCTCCATCGCCACGCAACGGACGCGCCCCTCGCCCAAGTGCTGTTGCACTTCACCGGTGACATCGATCGCGATGCCGGTGTCGGCGCCGTCGTCTTGAATGCGCACCGCGTTGTAGATCGCGGGAAGATGGCCGCCTTCGAAGTAGACGTCCACCACCGGGCCGATCACCTGAATCACTTTGCCGACTAGCTGCTTACTCATCGAATTTATCCTCGTATCGTTTCTTTTCGTCGTAGCGGCCGACCGTGCTCGGCCCGCAATCGTCAGGCCAGTGCGTCGGCACCCGAAACCACCTCGATGATTTCGGTCGTAATGGCTGCCTGGCGCACGCGATTCATTTTGAGAGTCAACTTGGCGATGACCTCGTTGGCATTGCGCGTCGCACTGTCCATCGCCGCCATGCGGGCACCGTGTTCGGACGCAATCGATTCCAGTAGCGCCTGCCACAACTGAAACGCCACGTGGCGCGGCAACATGATGCTGAGCAACGACTCGGCGTCGGGCTCGTACATGAACTCAGTCACAGTGGCCTCGTGCTCGCGCACGTCGTTGGTTGCATTCAGCGGCAACAGCGGTCGAATCAGCGTGGTCTGCGAGGCGACGGTGCGGAACTCGTTGAAGCACAAGAAAACGCCGTCGGTTTCTCCGCTCACGAATCGGCCCTGCAACCGTTCGGCAATGTCGCGCGCTTGGATGTAGTTCATGCTACGGAAGAAGTCGGTGAGCGACTCGCGTACCTCGATCTGCGGGCGGCGCCGGTAGTACTCGGCAGCCTTGCGGCCAATCGCGGTGATCACCACCCGTTTGCCGGCCGCTTGCTGCTCCACGCGCCACTTCTCGGCGAGCTTGATGACGTTGGTGTTGAACGCGCCGCACAGACCTTTGTCGCCTGCCACCACCACCAAATCGACAGTTTTCTCGGGGCGCGAGGCCAGCAGCGGGTGCAGCTCTTCCTGGGCGCGCTTGCCGATTTCACTGAGCACTCGGCGCAGCCCGAGTGAATAGGGGCGCGCTGCGAGCATCGCTTCTTGCGAACGGCGCAGCTTGGCGGCCGAGACCATTTTCATGGCCTTGGTCAGTTGCGAGGTGTTCTTGACCGAGCGGATCTTGCGCCGCAGGTCACGAGTATTCGCCACGGCTTACGCTCCTTCGACGAGCGCCGAGAAGCGATCGCGGAACGCATCCAACGCGGCGCGCAGCTTGGCTATAACTTCGTCGTCGAGTTTCTTGCGCTGCAAGATGAGCGGCAGCACATCGGGCGCGTTGTTGGTGCAGTACTCGTAGAACTTCTTCTCGAACTCACGCACCCGCGCAACTGGCACCTTGTCGAGATAGCCGTTGACCGCAGCGTATATGATGGCGACTTGTTGCTCGACCGACAGCGGTTGGTATTGGTCCTGCTTCAACAACTCCTGCAGACGCTTGCCGCGTTCGAGCTGCGCTTGTGTCGCCTTGTCGAGGTCGGAGCCGAATTGCGCGAATGCGGCCAGCTCGCGGTACTGCGCCAGCTCCAGGCGCAACGTTCCGGCAACCTTTTTCATCGCGGCAATTTGCGCCGATCCACCGACTCGGCTCACCGACAGTCCAGCGTTGATGGCGGGACGAATGCCTGAATAAAACAGGTCGGACTCGAGGAAGATTTGACCGTCGGTAATCGAAATCACGTTGGTTGGAATGTAGGCCGAAATATCGCCGGCTTGCGTTTCGATGATCGGCAGCGCGGTGAGTGATCCACCCGTTCCAGGCAACAAGCGAACTTCGTGACCGGCGCCCAGCTCTTTGCTTTTCTTCGACGCCGCTTCGTGTCCCATGATCCCGTGATAGATCTGCCCATCGACGCCAGCCTTGGCGCCAGCCGCGGCATCGGACTTCACGATGACGTACGACTCGCGCAGTTTGGCGGAGCGTTCCAGCAAACGGCTGTGCAGGTAAAACACGTCGCCGGGATACGCTTCGCGGCCCGGCGGACGGCGCAGCAACAGCGAGATTTCGCGATACGCGGCGGCTTGTTTGGAAAGATCGTCGTACACGCACAACACATGCTCGCCACGGTCGCGGAAGAACTCGCCCATTGCGCAGCCGGAGTAGGGAGCCAAGAACTGCATCGGTGCGGGATCGGAAGCCGATGCCGCCACCACGATGGTGTGCTCCATGGCGCCGTACTGCTCGAGCGTGCGCACGACGTTGGCAATGGTCGACTGCTTCTGACCAATCGCAACGTAGATGCAAATCACGCCTTTGCCCTTTTGATTGATGATCGTGTCGAGCGCGACCGCGGTCTTGCCGGTTTGACGATCACCAATGATCAATTCGCGCTGACCACGACCGACCGGAATCATGCCGTCGATCGCCTTGATGCCGGTTTGCAGCGATTCACGTACTGATTGGCGATACACCACGCCTGGAGCGACGCGTTCGACCGGCACGGTGGCATCGGCCTTGATGTCGCCGCGGCCATCGACCGGGCGGCCGAGACCATCGACCACACGACCGAGCATTGCTTGGCCTACCGGCACCTCGATGATGCGACGCGTGCGGCGCACGGTGTCGCCTTCGGCGATTGCCTTGGCCTCGCCCAACAGCACCACGCCGACTTGATCCTCTTCCAAGTTCAGCGCCAAGCCGAAGACGTTGTGCGGCAGCGCCAACAGTTCGAGGTACGCGCACTTCTCGAGACCATGCACGCGCGCAATACCGTCACCGACACTAATCACGGTGCCGGTCTCGGCCACGTCCAACGTGCCGGTATACCCTTCGATCTGCTGCTTGAGGATTTGAGTGATCTCGTCGATACGGAATTCCATGTGCGTGATTCTCCGGAATGCTGCTGTGGTGTCGTGACTCAGCCCGCGAGACGCGAGCGCATCTTTTCGAGTTTGGTGCGAAGGCTGCCGTCGTAGACGGTGGCGCCGATCCGCGCGATCAGGCCGCCGATCAACGAACTATCGACGGTTTCGCTGACACGCACCTTGCAGCCGGCCGCTTTTTCAAGCGCCGCCACCAAACGAGTGCGCGTGGTGTCGTCGATCGCTGTTGCGGTGGTAATCGCGACCTCGGCGATGCCGCTTTTGCGGTCGACCACGAGACCTACCGCTTGTGCGACGTGCGGCAGCATTGCGAGATTGCCGTGCTGGGCCAGTGTTGCCACGAAGTGCAACGCGGGAGCACGCATACCGAGCCGCTCGCCAATCGCACGGATAGCGCGCGCTTTGGCGGCTCCGTCGATGGCGGGACTCTTGATGACCCTTCGCAACTCCTCCGATTTGGAAAACACGCCGGAAAGAGTGCGCAGATCGTCCCACGCCGCAGCGAGGTCCAAGACATTAGGAACGGCCTGCGACAAGGCTTCCGCGTAGCGGGCCGCGAGCAGGCGGTCGTTCTTCATTGAGCCCTTCTCCTTGAACTGTTTTCTTTCGATGGGGAGCGGTAGAAATTGCGCGCGCTGCAGCGCCCGATCGGAGGCGGGATGGTACTGGACGGTAAGGGGAGCGTCAAGGTGCGATAAACCATTCTACTGGTGGGAGTTAGCCCCGGATTGAGGCCAGGTGATCGGTTCGGGGGTGGCGGCCGGGATACCTCTATTAATACGGAGGGGGTAAGCAGACCCGCGAACCGGTCCTGGCAAGCAGGCCAAGCGCGACGCCGGCCGTTGAAAACAGGCGGTTTGCGGCAGTGGCCCAGGGCTGGCGCGACTTCTGAGGCTCGTCGGCCAAGACGCAGAGAGATTCGACGCGACGCCGTTTGGTGTTGACGTGGCTCATTCGTCGCGACCGCTTGGGTGCCTACACTGCCCTTATCCCTGAAGGGCTCCCATGAGCACTCGATCCACGCTTCCAAGACCCAAGTTCGTTCAGGAGGGATGGTGATCACTCGTGTGATTGGAATGGGAAAACCCGCTGCTGGTGACGATGGTATCGGCATCGCGGTGATCGACGCCCTGCGCCTGGATCCGCCAAAGAATACCGAGCTGCTGACGGTGCACGACACAACCGAATTGGTCGGCCTGCTCGAGGGCCCCGAGTTGGTGGTGCTGATCGATGCTGCCGTCGAGGCGGGCGTGCCCGGGACGGTGCGGGTGCTTTTTCCAGCCGATCTCGATGCGGTGCCGTTGACGGAGGACTCGAGCCAGGGTTTGAGCGTGGCGCATGCGATCGAGTTGGCGCGCCGCTTAACGCGCGATACGCCGCCGCCAGAAATTCGCATCGTCGCGATCGCGGTTGCAAGACCACTGCACTACGAGCACGCGCTCAGCACTGCGGTTCGCAACGCGATCCCGATTGCCGTCGATACCGTGCGACATCTGGTTTAGCGGCGACCTTGAATCGTCACGGAGACGAATACCCTTCTTGATGGACATCGGTGACGGCGCGCCCCGATGGATCGGTCATCAGTTCCCACGCCTTGTCCCACTTCAGCGCCGTTGGTGAACTGCATGCGACGCTGCGTTCATGCGGCACGCAAGCGGCACATGTGGGGTCGGGGAAGTGATGCTCGAACAGCGTGCGGTAGAGGTACGCTTCCTTGGTCTCGGGCGTCTTGATAGGAAAGCGATCGCCAGCCTGCCTGAGCATTTCGTCACTCACCTCATGTTCGGCGTGCGCTTTCAGTGAGTTGATCCACGAGTAGCCGACGCCGTCGGAAAACTGCTCCTTTTGGCGCCAGAGAATTTCGTGGGGCAAGTAGCCGTCGAAGGCTTTGCGCAGTGCCCACTTTTCCATTCGCTCCGGCTTGTGAACCAATTTCTCAGCGGCATTCAAGCCCATCGCCACTTCGAGGAACTCGCGATCCAAAAACGGCACCCGCGCTTCCACTCCCCACGCTGCGGTGGACTTGTTGGCGCGCAGACAGTCGTATTGATGGAGCTTGAGCAGCTTGCGGACTGTTTCTTCGTGGAACTCGTGCGCATTGGGAGCTTTGTGAAAGTACAGGTAGCCGCCGAAAATTTCGTCCGCCCCTTCGCCCGACAAGATCATTTTGATTCCCATCGCGTGAATTTTGCGGGTCATCAAATACATCGGCGTCGCGGCGCGGATGGTGGTGATGTCGAAGGTCTCTAGGTGATAGACGACGTCGGAAAGCGCGTCGATTCCCTCTTGCTCGGTGAAATGGATTTCGTGATGGATCGCGCCGATATGGTTGGCCACAACCCGCGCCATCTTTAGATCGGGCGATTCTTTCAATCCCACGCTGAAGGTGTGCATTTGCGGCCACCACGCGGGCGTGCGGCTGTCCTCTTCAATGCGTCCTTCTCGGTACTTGGCGGCCACCGCCGCCACGATCGAGGAGTCGACGCCACCCGAAACCAACAATCCGTACGGCACGTCGCACATCAATTGCCGGCGCACCGCTGCCTCGAAGGCATCGTGCAGCCGCGGCAAGTCGAGCGGGTCGCTGGGATAGTGCCCTTCCTGCATCCATTCGGGGTTGTACCAGCGGACGAACTTCTTTTCGTGACCGAGGTAGTAGTGCCCTGGCGGGAACTCTTGAATTCGATTGCAGGTACCAGCCAGTGCTTTCATCTCGGAGGCAACGTAAAAAAGACCCTCGCGGTCCCAGCCAATGTACAGCGGCACAATCCCTAGGTGATCGCGTGCAAGCAGGTACGTTTGTTGACGTGGGTCGTACAACACGAACGAAAAAATTCCGTTGAGCTTGTTGAGGAACTCAGGGCCCTGTTCGTCGTAGAGATACAAGATGACTTCACAATCGGACGCGGTTTGAAAGTCGTGGGGCTCGCGCAACCCGGTGCGTAGTTCGCGATGGTTGTAGATCTCTCCATTGACCGCCAAGACGCTGCCGCGGGCCAAGTCGTAGAGCGGCTGGGCGCCGTGTTCGACATCGACAATCGAGAGGCGCTCATGCGCGAGCACGGCGCGGTCATCGCAGAATACGCCGCTCCAGTCGGGCCCGCGATGGCGAATTTTCTTGGCCATGGTGAGGGCCCGTCGCCGCAGCGTCCCGACCTCGGCCGGCTTGTTGATTTCGAGAATTCCGACGATGCCGCACATGATCCACCTCGTGGCTTGATTCACTGGCTCGCTTGGAAGCCAGGAGGTTAACCCATCGCGCGAGACTGGCGCCCATGACCCGCGTTCAGCCACTGGAGCACTCACGGGTCCTCCTCGTCTTGGGCGTTTGGTGCTCGGCCGCCTGCTCTCCTTACTTTGGAACGCTCTTGGTTTGGCCGACATCGTGTTTGTGGTGACCACAGCAGCGCGGTTGGCACTGGCCGATCCCACGTCTATGAGCGAGCTGCTGGTCTTGCCACTGTCGTTGCTTCCCACCTTCGTGGTACCGCTGGTCATCACCACTCATGTAGTCATGGTCATTCGACTCGTCACCACCAAAAGGGGACAGGCACTTTTTATCGGTCCATAGAAACAGGTCGGGCGGCCCGCGAAGGCCGCCCGGCGCAGTTGTCGAGGCAACTGCAAAAAGTGCCTGTCCCCTTTTTTAGCGGCCGTTGAAGGTGGTGGAGCTTTGAGCTTGGCCGAGGGGTTTGCCGTCGCGAGTGGCGTCGACGACGACGGTCCAGGTGCCGAACAGGTTGTGTTGCGTGATCCATGTTCCGGCGACTGGAAGAGGTACTTGGGCGTACGCGGTGTAACGCGTTGCCGATGGTTTGCCGCCTTTGCCAGGCGCTTGAGGGCGCTGGTTGAGCGCAGGGTTACGCTTGAGTGGAGACAGCCCGATCGTGACCGGTGAAATGTCGGACCGATCGACGTTGCCGCCCAAACCGAATGGATCGATGGGTGTGATCATGCGCTGATACACGCTGCCATCGGGCAGGTACAGTGTTACGCGTTGATCGAACGGGTCGTTGCCGACCAAGCGCCGATCGTACTGCACCACAATCCAGACCTGCGGCGTGTCGTACGAGGCAAACGGGCCGGTGCTTCCAGGATCGGGCCCGCGACGCGACCCACCGACGAGCGTGTTGGGATTTTGATTCATCACAAACACGCTGTTGATGGCAGACGGTGGATCGGCACCGTTGATACCGCCACCGCCTCCCTCGCCGTTTCGATTGTCAGCCGTCCACGCCCAGGAGGCGAGACCGGCGACGAGCAACATCATGGTGAAGCGACGTGTCATCGAACGCATCGTGGCCTCCTTTCTTAGTTGATGGGTACCCAGTGAATCGTGCCGGCAGTGGTACCCACCACGATCCCTTGATGGATTCCGTCGTTGTAGTCGAAGGTTGGATCGCCCACGGTGGTTCCGGGCGCAAGCGACCAACTGCGCGAGACGGCGCCGTTGGTGGCGTTGAGTTCGTAGAGCATGCCGTTAGCACCGCCGACGTACATCAGCACATCGCCCGACGTGCGCACATTGCGCAACACCAGCGGCGCCGAAGCGCTCGCGATATCGGCGTGCCACAGCGTCGAGATCTCGAAGGCGCCATTCGGCGGGACCAGCACACCGTGCACCTTTGTGTCGGTACTCCACACCACCCAGTGATCGTAGAGATTGCCGCCCAAGCCGATGGCCGTACTCGCAGCCACCGCTTTCACACCGCCATCGCCGGCATTGAGCGAATCGCGCTGAACCAGCGGCGTACCCGGTCCTGCGCTTTGCACCAACGCCAGATACAGATAAATGCTGCCGGTCGTGTTGCCGAGCACCATCAGCGGATCGCTGCCCTTTCGGAACATCGCTGGCGACGCATCGATGTCGCCGATGCCGCTAATCGTCGAGAAGACTTGGAACGACGGCGTGGAGTCGACCTCGAGCACCAAGAGCGACGTGCCGCCGCCATCGTGCACCGGGACATACACCACGTTGTTGGCGGTATCGCGATACAGCACGTACGGCGTGGCATTGGAAATGCCGAGGCCGCCCGCGCCACCGGCATAGCTGGCGTAGAGCGTGGAGAGATCGTGCGAATACAACATGATCTTGTTGTCGTTGAGTGTGCCGTCGCCGTTGACGTCACCGCAGCGCGTCGCCTGAATGACGACGTTGTCGTTGTTGTTGGAATTACCGTCGAAAGCGTCGACCACAATGACTGGACCCGATTGCAGTATCCCGCCCGCGCAGCCGGCATCGGAAACCACGTTGGCAGCGGCGTCGAGCGCTGCATCATCGGCCAGCGAGTAGCGATACAAGAAGCCGTTTTGTGCGGAAGCAAAGGCCGTGTCATCGGCAGCGCCACCCGGATTCAAGTCGCCCACCATCGGCCGCGATTGCACCGCACCGCCCACAACCGGCGGAACCCAGTTGCCGCGCGAGCCGTTGGCTTCGGACATCCGGTGCAGCAACCCGTCGTTGCCGATCGCCACCACGCTGCGTCCCGAAACCGCGCCGGTTGGGTTGAGCGCGCTGGCCTCGGTGGAGAAGCTCCATTTCACGTCGCTCGCCGCGCGCGGAAGCCCCGCGACAGCGATGCCGCTGGAGTAGCTGAGCGCACTGTCGTGCGTGAACACCTTGAAGTGATAACTGGTGCCGTTGTCCAGGCCGCTCACCGTGCAACTGCTCACCAGGCTCGAGGCGTTGCAGCTGACGGTGCTCGCGCCAATCGCCTCACCGACCAAGTAGGCCGCACCGGTAGACGGCACGTCGCCCACCGGCGCGCCGGCTCGAACCAGCACGAGTGCACCCTGGAAGTCGGCTTCAATGGTTGGATTGACCCACTCGATCACGACTTGAGAGTCGCTTGATGCGGCTGTGAGCTTTTGAACGTCCGATACGGCGGAGGCCAGCGACATGGCGGCAACAAACACCGCCACCATCACAGCGATCCGTCTCGCCGAGAGCGTAGACATAGTTCTTCTCCCCTACCTGAACCCGCCTCGATCCCCGAATCGTGCGGGCCGTTTCGTTAGGCCGGACTTGGGGAGGTCCAGTCCCTTTCCCACAAACGTGTCAGAAGTGTACGAGCCTTACTGAAACAAGCAACCCTATTTCGGGGACGGTATACGAATCTCCCCCGTCATTCCCGGATCGCGCACTCGTCTGGTATAAACCGGACCTCGGCGCAGACTCACGACCGCCGGGCGAGCGAGACAACCCATGGCTGCGATGGATAATCCGGACGTACTTCTGCAACGCGCCTTCAACGTACCCGCCAAGAAGGTCTTCCGCGCCTGGACAGACCCGAACGAGCTAGAACGATGGTTCTTTACCGACTGCCAGATCGACGCCAAGTTGGGCGGCGCCTACCGCTTCAATTGGCGCGCCAAGGACAACCCCAATCGCGACCATGCCCGGTTCGGCACGATTCTCGATTTCGAGTCGCCGCGCGCGTTGTCATTTGAGTGGGATGGCTTTCGCATCAAGCGGCAGGAGAAGGCGACCGTCGTCGCGATCAACATCGAAGAGACCGAGGATGGCTCGATGTTGACGCTGGTGCATAGCGGATGGGGCGACGAACCGGAATGGCAAGAGGAGCGGCGCAGTCATATCGCCGGCTGGAGCTTCTACCTCGACAACTTGAAGCGCTTTCTGGAAGGCGGACCGGACCTGCGGCCGCAACATTGGGGCCAGTTGGTGAAGGCCACATTCGGACACTAGAGGGCGGTGCCGCCGCGCCGCCCCGGCGCGCGACCACCCGCTGCCGACCGTTCATCAAGGTATCGGCGCCTGCGCCCAGACCGGGCCTTGTCAGCCCGCGTGCAGCCGAGTATCAACCGCGGGTCGTGACAGGAGGCGTAGCGCTATGGAAACAATTCGCGCACTGAAGTTCTTGGTCACCGGGCCGTTGATTCTGGCGATGCTCGTCGTGATCAACTGGATGACAACGCCGGGCAACTGGTGGGTCAAATGGGCAGCGCTCGGAATCGGGATCGCGTGGGCGGTCAGCCTGCTGCGCGTGATCCGCGCCGTCATCATTGCCGGCGGCATCGCCGCGCTCTTCCTGTTGATCCAAAAAGCGCGCCAAACCAGCTAGTTGCGCTTCAGCGCAGGATCAACCGCGGTGACGCTGAATCGGGGTCAGCGCTTCTTTCCGGTGGCCGGATCGAAGACGCGATTGAACGCGAAGTCCTCGACACTCCATGGCGCCGCTTCACCGCCCAACCAGCGATGAAACCAATCGATGTGCGCGGTGTAGTACAGCACCATCGAATACCACTTCGGCCAATGACCGTCGGTGGGCAGCACGACCAGCCGTGACGGAATGCCGTTGCGACGCAGCGTCGTGTGGGCTGCGACACCTTGGTAGTACGGCACTCGAAAATCGCGTTCTCCACTGACCACCAGCATCGGTGTTTGCCAATTCTTCACGAACGCGGCGGGGTTCCACTTCTGATACTGCTCGCTGTCCCACGGGCGGCCGCTCAGGTCTTTTTCGGGAAACCACAACTCTTCGGTACCGCCGTAGAACGAAGGCAAATCGAAGATCCCCATCATGTTGGCCAAGCACTTGAAGCGCGTGGTGTGGCCTTGAAACCAATTCATCATGTACCCGCCATACGACCAACCCATTGCGCCGGTTCGTTCTTTGTCAACGTACGGCAGTTGCACCAGCGCGTCGGTCACGTGCATCAAGTCCTCGTAGACCGCACCGCCCCACTGATCGCCAATCGCATCGACGAATGCTTGACCGAAGCCGGTCGACCCGGTGGGGTTGGCAAACGCCACCACGTAGCCCGCACCCGGATACACCTGCCAATCACCCCGAAAGCTGTCGTCCCACGACCCTTGCGGTCCGCCGTGGACGTTGAGAATGAGTGGGTACGTTTTGCTCGGGTCGAAGCTGTGCGGCTTGACGATGAAGGTCTGAATTTTCCTTCCTGCAGCACCCTCGATCCAGAGTGTCTCGACAGGCCGGATGTCGACGTCATTCTCGAGCGCGAGGTTGTGTGTCGTGAGCCGCTTGGGCGCTGCGTTGCTGTCATCGATCGATAAGCGCCACACCTCCCACGGCTGCGCGACGGAGCGCCGAATCGCGTACGCGCTCGCTCCGTCGGGCGACAGCTCGTATTCATCGATGTGCGCGAAGTCCGCAACCTTCAGCACCGGCTTGCCGTCGAGGCCGACGCGCCACAGCGGGTTTCGCCCTTGAAACTGCCCCAAGAACACAACCGACTTGCTGTCACGCGACCACGCGATGTTGTCGACCCAATTGTCGAAGCCGCTGGTGAGCGGGCGCGTCTGTTGAGTCTGGCAGTCGTACAGCGCCACTCGAAACAGGTCCGATTCGTACCCAGGGGTGGCTTGGGTGCGATACGCAATGTAGCGGCCGTCCGGTGAAAAACGCGGCGTGCCGTCGAATGCTTGGTTGGCTGCGGTAATGTTTTGCGCCGGCTGCGGGTGACCCTCGGCGTCGAACGCGACGGGTACCACCATGACATCGACATTCGTCGACAAGGCGAGCGTCTCGGGCGAGTCGGGATTCTGCGCGTACGCTAGCAGTGAACCGTCGGGCGAAAAATCGTAGGCCCGCGGAGCATCGAGTGCGAAGGTCGGCGCTTCGCGATCGCCCGGGGTAAGATCACGAACGGTGCCGGTGGCAATCTCGGCAATCATGATGTGCGTGCGTTTGCCATCGTCCCACTCGGTCCAATGTCGCAGCAACAACTCGTCGGCAACGTGCGCCTTCAAGGGGCCATTGGTTTGCCAGCCGGCCAGACGCGCGTTGCAGGCATCATCGGCGCCGCAGCTCGGGAATACATCGCTGCTGAAGGCAATCGCAGTTCCGGTTGGCGACCACAACAAGCCTGAGATTCCTGCGTGGAACCGCAGCAACTCACGCGCCTCACCTCCCGCCAGCGGCAGTAACCAAAGAGCGTTGACGCCTCCGCGATCACTGACAAACGCGACCGTCTTGCCATCGGGGCTCATCACCGGGTTGCTTTCGTTCTTGTCAGCGGTGACGGTGAGTGGACGCGAACTCCCGCTGCTCAAGTCGAGCAGCCGGATGTCGTCTTGGCTGGTGGCGCGTGCGAGGTCTTTGGTGTTGACGGCATACACCGCCAACTTGCCGTCGCGCGAGACCGAGAGGCTCTCCAGCGACTTGGCGCGATACACGTCCTCGATTCCGAAGGCGCGTTTCTCAGCAGCGTTGGCATTCAGTACTGGCATCGCAACAACCACCAACGCCAGTTCAGTCAACCGGTACCGCAGTCTGTTTCGCATCGATGCCTCCGGCAGCCATCGCCGCCGGAGGCATTCTCGCTCTAGCAGACCGTCAGTGCAGCACTCGATCGCGAATCGCACCGCGCGCCCGGTTCTTTTTTGCACGCTGCTCGCGGGCGAACGACGTCCCGTATCCGGCACGGGTCCCAAATCCGGCCGCTGTTATCGACGCTTGGCTTTGCTATTGGGACTGGCCGATACTCTCGCCATGAACAGCGACCGTTCCGAAACGAGCCCACAGCAGGATCGTTCCGATGACAGCGGTTTTGGCGTCGTGCCGGTGTTTCCGTTGCCAGACCACGTGGTGTTTCCCGGAGTGCCCACGCCCTATCGCTTGTTCGAACCACGCTATTGCGAACTAGCTTTGGCACTGTTGGAGAAACCTGCCGGCTCGAGGCGGCTGGCAATTCCTCGCTTGGCCAAGGGCTGGCGCGACGATTACGAAGCCGCGCCGCGCTTCGAGTTGGTGGCCACGGTGGGCCGGGCCGCACACCTTTCCGCATTAGCCAACGGCCAATTTCAAATGGTGTTCGTCGGCGAAGATCGCGTGTTGTTGAATGAAGTCGCCTCACCGCACGCGTTTCGTTTGGCTCAGTGCCGCGAGTTCGGTGATGTCGATTCGATCCGCGATACCGAGGCCTCGTTCGAGGCGCTGGTGCAAGCGACCTCGGCTTTGGCGCGCGTGCTGGGTGAGCCGGCAGATGTCCTGTGGACGCTGTTGAAAGACCGTGATGAGCCGCGACGGATGGTGTTTATGCTCGCCTCCGTCATGGTGCAGGACGCCAGCGCGCGACAGCGGTTCTTGGCCAGCCGGCGTCAAAGCGAGCGAATCGACATGCTGCTCGAGCAAGTCGCGGGGCTCATCGATCTCACGCGCGACAGCGACGAGTGGCACGGTCGCATGCCTCAAGGCTAGCGACGCGCGGTGACGGCGCTGCACATCGGATGGATTTTGGTGGGCGATGAGCGGGTTGCGTCCGCGCGGCTGCAAGGTTGGTACGTGCACACCGCGTTGGCCGCGCGTGGGCACCATAGCCAGGTCCTGAATGCTCCCTCCGGCTTCGATACGCGCCTGCATTGGAAGTGGCCGCAGCGTTGGTGGGAAGCGCTTCGGCGGCGCGATGTGGTCGTGTTTCAGAAGGTCGAGTCGTCACGTGCCGTGGCGTTTGCAAAATTGCTGAGACGGATTGGCACGCGTGTCGTGTTTGCACAGAGCGATCCGTTGGATAGCCCGATGTACGCGGTCAGCGATGCTGTCGTCGCCTCCTCCACGCCGCTGCGCGATTGGCTTGTGAATCAAGGCGTCTCGCGCGCTCACGCGATCGATGAGCCGATCGACCTGTTGCCGCGGCCGCGCACCGCTGTTTCCTCGCGCACTTCGAAGCTGCGCGCGGTGTTTATCGGGAGCGCTGCGAATGTTGCGGCACTGGATTTGGTCAAGCGTGTGTTGGCCCGCGAGGAGTTTCGCGACATTGCGCTGCAGGTTGTTTCCGATCATCCCTTGGCCTCCGTCGCTTGGTCGCCGGTCAATGCGCGGCAGGCGTTGCTCGACGCCGACATCGCGCTGTTGCCGTGTTTGGACACACCGGCAGCGCAGTTGAAGTCGGCCAATCGATTGACGCTGTTTCTGTCCGCAGGGTTGGCAACGATTTGCTCCGCTCTTCCGAGCTATGCCCCGTTGATTGCCGCTGGCGGCGCGATTGCAGCGAGCAGCGAGGAGCAATGGGCGTCTGCGCTGCGAACACTGCGCAGCCCCTCACAGCGCGCCGCGATCGGCGATCGAGGGGCGGCGCTGGCGTGGGAGCAGTTTGCACCGGAGCGCATCGGCGAATCGTGGGAGCAACTGTTGATCCAGGTGCGTGGCCAGTGACGCGCTTGGCAGCATCAGGGGCAGCGCTGCGTGTCGTGCGCGTTTATTCGGCGTTGGAGTTGGGCGGCATCGAGCGGCAATTGTGTTTGTTGCTTCCAGCCTTGAAGCAGCGTGGGGTGGTAGAGCCGTTGGTTGTTTTGATGCGTCACGAAGGACCACTGGCGGCAACACTGCGCGAGGCGGGCATTCATGTCGAGGTGGTGCGCACGCGTGGCCGTTTTGGCAAGCAAGCGGCGGGCGCGTTGTCGCAAGCGTTTCGTCGTTTGAACGCGCAGTTGGTACATGCCCACGCTTACGAAGCCAATGCAACGGCAACGCTGGGCGCGTGGCTCGCGGGCCGCCTGCCGGCAATCGCGCACTACCACACGATGGAATCGTTCTCGTGGCGCAAGCGATGGCAAGAGCGGTTGCTCAATCGAATGCGCACGCGTGTGCTGTGCGTGGCCGATGCGGTAAAGCGCGGTTATGAACAGCAGGTGCGTCCACGAGCTGGTTTGATAGAAGTTTTTCCGAATGCGGTGCCGCTGCCGATCTTGGGAGATGCGGCGGCCGCGCGTCGCTCGGCACTCACCCGGCTGGGAGTACCGCAAGAGCGTCTCGTGTTGATGGCGGTCGGCCGACTGGTACCGGAAAAGGCGCCCGCGCGGTTGCTGGACGCAACCCGCGGGCTTTTGGACCGCGGGCTCGATGTGCATCTCGTCTTGGTCGGGGATGGCCCTTTGTTGGAACCGCTTCGAATGCAGGCGGCGCGGCTGGAAATCGTTCCGCGGGTTAGCTTTACCGGCCGGCGTGACGATGTGGAGTGGCTCTTGCCCGGGGCCGATTTGTTCGTTTCGGTCTCCGATGTCGAGGGCCGGTCCAATGCGATCTTGGAGGCGATGGCCGCGGCGCGGCCGATTGTGGCGACCGATGCCGGGGGGACCCGCGAGTTGATCAAGCACGGACAAACGGGGGTTTTGGTACCGCCGGGCGATGGACCAGCGTTGCTCCAGGCACTCCATTCCGTGTTGACCGACCCTATGTTTTCGGGGGCGCTGGCCCGCGGCGCCCGGACTGAAGCGGAGCAATTCGACACGGCCCGGCTACTTCCTCGCCTGGAGGGCATGTATCGTGACGCCTACAGCCACTCTGCCCACGGTGGCGCCGATCTCGGAGGGAGCCCGAAAGCTCCATGACGGCGGACGAAGACCCTTGACCAAGCACATGTCAATCGTGGCGCGCCTCGCACCCGGCGGTGCCGAACGGCAGTTGCTAGACGTGCTCACCCATTTGCGCTTCGCCGGCTTCGATTGCTCGGTGTTGTGCATTGGTGGTGAAGAGGGCTCGTTGGCGGGCGAGTTTCGCGAGCAAGGGATTGCGGTCTCGCATGTGCGGGCACGGTCGCGTGTGGGACCGCTGTCACTCATGAAGCTCGCGCGGTTCATTCGACAGAACGATCCGAGCATCGTGCATTGCCATTTGTATTCGGCGAACGTGACAGGATCGTTGGCGGCGCGATTGGCGGGCGTGCCTGCGGTGTTTGCCACGGTGCATTCCTGTGGCGAGGTGCGACGGCCGGCGCAAGCGGTGTGGGCGCGCGTCGCGGCGTCGGTGCGAGCGGGCACGTTGGCGGTGTCCAAGGCGGTCGCGGAATCTTTTGTGACGCGAACGGGTGTGAAGGCCGATCGCGTCGAGGTCATACCGTCAGGCCGCGATTTGGCGCGCTTTCGTCGCAGCGATTTGAATACGGCGGAGCTGGCGCATCGCTTGGGGATTCCGCCGACATCGCGCGTGGTTTCGTTGGTGGGCCGATTGGTGCCGGAAAAGCGGCCGCTCGATTTCGTGGAGATTGCGACGCGCTTGACCTGGCGCCACACCGATGCCGTTTTTGTGGTGGCCGGGGAAGGTTGCCTGCGGCGCGCGGTTGAAGAGCGTGTGCGTCAGCAGGGATTGTCGTCACGTTTTCGAGTGATGGGACAAGTCGACGATGTTCCGGCGCTGATGCGATTGTCGACGGTGTTGGTGCTGCCGTCGGAAGTCGAAGGCTTGCCGCTGGTGCTGATGGAAGCGGCGGCGTCTGGGTTGCCCGCCGTGGTCAGCAACGTGGGCGGCATGCCCGAAATCGTGGCCGACGGTGAAACCGGGTACGTCGTGCGTTGCGGAGAGTTGGATCAATTCGCCGAGCGCATCGATCGAATTTTAAGCACTCCCGGATTGCGCGAGCATCTCTCGCGGAACGCACGCCTCGCCAGCACCCACTACGAAATCAGCGGCTGCGTCGAAAAACTCGTCACCCTCTACGACTCCGCCCTCAAAAACTGAGGAGATACGGGGACGGAGATACGGGGACGGTATACCTAATTCGAGAGGCGAGGGCGGCCCGCCCC
>JANNUT010000079.1:0-55433 GCA_031395565.1 Acidobacteriota bacterium
CTCTCCCAGCCAAGTAAGACCCGGCCCGGTGGGCACTAGCCGATGTTGTCCATCTGCACTCGAAAAGCGAGGTTCACATGAACAACCAAGCTCGCTCCTACGACGCAACCAAACCCGTCGGCATTTGGATCCGGGTCTCGACCGAAGACCAAGCCCGAGGCGAGAGTCCCGAGCATCACGAAAAAAGAGCCCGTATGTATGCCGAGGCCAAGGGCTGGGACGTCGTGGTGGTCTATCACCTCGAAGCGGTGTCCGGGAAGTCGGTCATGGGACACCCTGAAACCAAGAAGATGCTTGACGATATCAAGTCAAAGCGAATTTCTGGCCTGATCTTTTCAAAACTCGCGAGGCTTGCCCGCAACACCCGTGAACTCTTGGAGTTCTCAGACATTTTCAGAGCCAACAACACCGACCTGATCTCCCTGCAAGAGTCGATCGATACCTCCTCTCCGGCAGGCCGCTTGTTCTACACAATGATTGCCGCGATGGCCCAATGGGAGCGAGAAGAGATCTCGGAACGCGTTGCCGCCTCCGTCCCGATCCGCGCAAAACTCGGCAAATCCTTGGGGGGAGCTGCCCCCTTTGGCTACCAATGGCAAGACAAGCTCCTGATGCCAAACCCCGCCGAGGCCCCCATCAGGCGTCGGATCTACGAACTGTTTCTCGAACACCGCCGCAAAAAGACTGTGGCAAGACTCCTCAACGAAGCAGGCCACCGGACCCGAAACGGCTCCGCCTTCTCTGATACCACCATCACCAGACTCCTCCGCGATCCAACCGCCAAGGGGCTGAGACGTGCTAACTACACCAAAAGCCTTGGCGAGAAAAAACACTGGCGCTTCAAACCCGAGTCCGACTGGATCTTTGGGGAAATCGAGGCGATCGTCCCTGAAGACCTCTGGACCCAGTGCAACCAGATCCTCGACGAACAGCTTGAAAGTCACCCTCTCGCGCGCCCGGGGGTCCAGCTCTTCACCGGCATTCTTAAGTGCTCCTGCGGCCAGAAGATGTATGTCCCGTCCTGGAGTCCCAAATACAGCTGTCGCAAATGCCGACGAAAGATCCTCTGCGAAGCGATCGAAGACATCTACCGCTCGCAGCTCGGCCGCCTCTCCCCCCAAATCCTCGCCGCCCATTTCTCGGACGAAGACAAAGCGATCGAGGACCAAGAAGCCTTACTCCAAAGTCTTCAGAAAGGCCAGGAAGCCCTCTCGCGCGAGATGGAGCGTCTCTATCGAAGCTTCCAGGCTGAAGAAACCGACGGCAAAACCTTCGGCAAGCTCTACCCCAAACTCGAAGCCCGTCTCGATCAATTGACGGACGAGTCCGCCAAACTCCAAGGCCAGATCGATGCCGCAAGGATTTCAAGGCTCTCCGCCGAAGAGGTTGTCGACCAAGCCGCCGACCTCGCAAACCACTGGCCAAACCTGCCTTTAGAAGACCGCCGCCGGATCGTTGAAATGATCACCCAAGAGATCGTGGTCGACGACGACGAGATCACCGTCCGATTCGAAGCTCTCCCCTTCTCTCGAACTGACCACATGAAGGCAACGCAAGCTCAGGGATTCATAGCAGCCACCAACATAATGCGTGCTGGAAAGCGCACGCTGCCCAGCACACGCGTGACATGAATCTCGCCATCTTCGAGCGGCTGTCGCAGTGTCTCCAGCACGGCGTGCGAAAACTCGGGGAGTTCGTCGAGAAACAGCACGCCGTTGACCGCCAGCGACAACTCTCCGGGGCGCGGATGCGAACCACCGCCCACCAATCCCGCGGCGCTCGCGCTGTGATGCGGCGATCGAAACGGCCGGCTGCGAACCAATCCTTGGCCGGCCGGTATCAGCCCGGCCGCCGAGTGCACGCGCGTCACCTCCAGCGCTTCGTCGTGAGTGAGCTCGGGCAAAATTGTGGGAAGACGTCGCGCCAACAAAGTCTTTCCCGAACCAGGCGGTCCGATAAACAACAGGTTGTGTGCGCCTGCTGCGGCCACTTCCAACGCACGTCGCGCCGAGCGTTGACCGCGAACATCGGTGAGGTCGCAGTCGTCGACGTGCAGTGCGACTGATGCCGAGGGCCAGACTGCCAGAGCGTTGCGATCACCGCACAACGCCTTGACGGCATCGGCAATGGTGCGTGCCGCTAACACCTCGATGCCATCGACCTCGGCTGCCTCGCGGGCCGCTTCCGGGGGCACGAGCACGCGCCGCATTCCCATGTCGCGCGCCATGATGGCGACGCTCAACGTGCCGCGTGCGGCGCGCAATCGTCCATCCAAACCGACTTCGCCGAACGACATCACCTCCGCCAACACAGCCACCAAGTCCTGGCGTTTCAAGCCCACGATCGCCAGCGCCATCGGCAGGTCCAAGCCCGTACCGGTCTTGCGCCAACCCGCGGGAGCCAAGTTGACCACCAACGGCGCTTCCCCGTTCCACGGCCAAAAGCCGGAGCGCTGCAGTGCCACGCGCAAGCGATCACGCGCTTCGCGGACTTCGGAATCGGCTTGCCCTAAGACACCGCTGCGTGGAATGCCGCCGGTCTCGGCGACCTCGACTTCGACCGCCACCGCATCGACGCCGAAAAGCGCCGCACCATGGGCACGCACCACCGCATTGCTCATGCCGCGAAACTAGCGGCGCGAGCGCACGCGTGGCCAAACCTACTTGAGTGGACTCTCCCGGTGGCGAGAGTGTGACAAGCGGACTAGCGCGTAACGGTGAGTGTGTCGCCCGGGAATATTGTGGCGTTGGCGTTGAGGCCGTTGAGCTTGCACAACGACGCAACGCTGGTGCGGTAACGCTCGGCAATCGAGGCCAGCGTTTCGCCGCGTTGCACCACATGCACGACCTGGGAGACGGGCGCGGTCTCACTCCGGCCGCTGCTCTGCTCGCCCCTGCCTCCCGGAATTCGCAACTGCATTCCCGGTTTGATGATCGAGCTCTTCTTCAGCCCGTTCGCACCCAACAGCGCGTCAATCGACACGCCGTAGTTTTGTGCGATGCGCCACAATGTCTCGCCCACACGCACGGTGTGCAGTTTGTCTTTGGGAGCCGGCGGCGGGGTTTCTGCGGCCTCACGAACCGTCGGTGACGAACCACTCCCGGCTGGAGCGGCAACGCGCAGCCGCTCTCCAATCGCCACGCGCGTGCGTGAGCCCATGGTGTTCCAACGCTGAAGTTCATCGATCTCGACGTCGAACTTGGCAGCGATCTCGGTGAGCGTATCGCCACGCCGTACCCGGTAGTAGGTGGCTTTTTGCGGTGGCGTCGGCGAGGTCTTGGCATGCGATGACGAGGAAGCGGTGCGCGTACCGCCCTTCGGCGAAACCGCCTTGGCTTGCGCCGCGCCGTCATCGGGAATACGCAGCGATTGACCCACGCGCACTGAATTGCGGCGCAGACGGTTGGTGCGCTTGAGCGCACTCGAACTCACGCCGTAGCGCTTGGCGATCGACGCGAGCGTGTCGCCGCGCACGACCTTGTGATAGACGTCGAACTGAATCTGTTTGTCCGCGGGTGTCAGCGATGCGTACTTCTCTGCAAAGTCTGAGCCGCTGCCGACCGGAACCTTCAAGGTGTACGTCGCTGTGGGCGGTGTGTAGCCGCGACGCAATTCAGGGTTGAGCGCTTGAAGTGTTTCCGCTTCGGTGCCGAGCAACTTGGCGAGCGACGCGAGCGGTGTGGCTTGCGGCACGGCCACCGTCTCGTAACCCAAGGGCGCGAATGGCTTCACATCGGTGAAGCCGAACTTCTCGGGCTGCTTGGCGATGAGCGTTGCCGCGAAGATGGCCGGCACGTAGTTACGCGTTTCTTGGCGTAAGTAGCGCTGAAAGCGCGGATCCCAAAAATCGCGTAGACCAGTGCTGTTGATCGTTCGGCGGATCTTCCCCTCGCCGCAGTTGTAGGCCGCGAGCGCTAGTTTCCAGTCTTGGAATTCTTCGTACAAATCGCGCAGATACGCGGCTGAGGCGCGCGCCGACTTTTCGGGATCGGCACGTTCGTCGACGAAGCGATCGATGCGCAGTCCGTAGCGGCGGCCGGTTTCGGGAATGAACTGAAAGATCCCGCGCGCTGCGGCTCGCGAATACGCACTGGTCTTGAAACCACTTTCTACGTGCGCGAGGTAAACCAGGTCTTTCGGCAAACCCTCTTGCGCAAAAATCTCTCGCAGCCTGTCGGCGTGCAAACCCGAACGTTCGATGCTGCCACCAAAGAAAGCTCGCAGGTTGCCGGTCCAGGCTTCGAGCCACGCTAAGACTCGTGGTGAGGTTTCGACTGGATAGTCGGGAGTCGTTACTTCCTGCGCAGCTTCTGTGACTTCTTCGATGTGCGTGGGATCAAGCTCGGGTTCGGGTGCCTGCAAGATCACGATTCGTTCGATGCGTTCTGGTTGTTCGCCGGCGAGTTCGTCATCGCCCTCGCCGGCATCTTCGCCGGCATCGCCCGCTTCGGCATCGGCCTGAGCAGCGGCGTCGGAACGGCCTTCTACTTCCGACAGCGCCCGGTCGCGCTCCGCCACGATGGCCCGTAACCGCCCGGTGATTTCGGAGTCGACGACCGCCAGCGGCGCCAGGATGTCGACCGCGCGGTTCCAGGCTGCTTCTGCCTCGTCGGCCAACCCTAGCCGCAATTGCTCGCGGGCCAACAAAACCTGGCTCATCGCTTCATTGAGGAGCCGATCCCGCTCGGACACGCTAGGCGCCGACCGAACCGGGACCCCCGGCGGCGGGAGCGCGCGCGTCAGGCTGTTGCCGCTCGAGCAGGCACCCCAGGTAAGTAAAGAGGTAACGAGAGCCGCGTAGGCTAGGTTTCGACGCGTTTGGTTCGAGACGGGACGAGCGCTCGGGAACAAAACCGCCCCCCTTGGGAAGATGAACAGCGTGGCTGCCGCGTCAGGCTTCGCGAATATAGGGATGCCTTCCCGGACCGTCAACATTTGCAGGCATTTCTGCTGTCGTTCGTGTTGACCCGCCCGGCTACCGGCGGGTAATCTTCGGGCTCAGGTTTTCGCCGCACTTTTGTTCCCCCTTCCTCGACGGCTCCACCGGAGGTTCCCCACGTGAGCACTCAGCAGACCCCCCCAACCAAGCCCGCCAAGCCCGTTATGCCCCCCCTCGACCGCGAAAAGCTGAAGACCCTCGAGGTCGCCGTCGGCCAAATCGAAAAGCAGTTCGGCAAGGGCTCGATCATGCGGTTGGGCAGCGACCGGATCGTCGAGGTCTCCGTCATCCCCTCTGGCTCTCTGTCTCTGGATTGGGCTCTGGGCTGCGGCGGCATCCCGCGCGGCCGCGTCATCGAGATCTTCGGGCCCGAATCGTCGGGCAAGACCACGCTCGCTCTCACCATCATTTCGCAAGCCCAGAAGATGGGCGGCATGGCTGCCTTCGTCGACGCCGAGCACGCACTCGACCCCGAATACGCCACCAAGCTGGGCGTCGATGTCGACAACCTGCTGGTGTCGCAACCCGACAGCGGCGAGCAGGCGCTGGAAATCGTCGAGGTGTTGATTCGCTCGGGCGCGCTGGATGTGTTGGTCGTCGATTCGGTCGCCGCCTTGGTACCGCGCGCCGAACTCGAAGGCGAAATGGGCGACAGCCACGTCGGGTTGCAAGCCCGGCTCATGAGCCAAGCGCTGCGCAAGCTCACGGCAATCGTCGCCAAGAGCCGTACGTCCCTCATCTTCATCAATCAACTGCGCGAGAAAATCGGCGTCATGTTCGGTTCACCCGAAACCACCACCGGCGGCCGCGCGCTGAAGTTCTATTCCAGCCAGCGCCTCGACATCCGCCGCATCGGCTCGATCAAAGAGGGTGAAGAGGTCGTCGGCAGCCGCACCAAGGTAAAGGTCGTCAAGAACAAACTCGCGGTCCCCTTCCGCCAGATCGAATTCGATCTGCTCTATGCCGAGGGAATCAGCCGCGAAGGCGACCTGATCGACCTGGGGATCGCCCACAAGATCATCGACAAGTCGGGTGCTTGGCTGTCGATGGGCGACGTGCGCATGGGCCAAGGCCGCGAAAACGCGCGCCAACTGTTGCGCGACAACCCCGACATGGCCAAGCAACTCGAAACCAAGCTGCGCGATGTGCTCGGCCTCTCCCGCAAGCCGGTGGATGGCAATGGGAACGGCGCCAGCGCCGAGGCCGCATCGGTTGCTGCCCCGCCGCCGCCAGCGGTGGCAGCGCCACCGCGCAAACAACCCAACGCGTGAGTGCTGACGGGGCCCGTGAAGCTTGACGATCACGGGCCTCCCGTCTACCCTTTCGCGCCTTAGTCCTCGGATGCCCAGGTAGCTCAGTTGGTAGAGCACGTGACTGAAAATCACGGTGTCGACAGTTCAATTCTGTCCCTGGGCACCAATCAACCCTGAAAGCAGCGAGCAAACCTCTGCCACCAGGCGCTGTCACTCACTCTTCACCCCTCACATCCTCATGCGACGCGCGTAGCGGACGCGCGTGGCGTAAAATGCGCGCGGTGCTGGAGCGGTTGCTCCCGAATCCCGTGAGTGACGTTTCATCACTTATCGACCCCCGAACAAATGCGGGCCAGGTGCAATCGATTGTGCCTGGCCCGCATTCTTTCAGCACGGTCCGAGCCGATCGCAATCCAGCGCGACGGTCGCTACTTTCGACGCCCATTGTTCGCGATACTTCGGCCTGCAAAGGAGCGTCGAGCTTCGACGTTTCATGGGAGCGCGAGCCATGACCCTCAAACGACTGGCGATTGCCGTCGCTGTCCTGGCGGCGGCGGCGACATTCCTGGCGACCTACAGCGGGTGGAGCGACGCGGCGTTTCGAGCGTTCGAACCCAAGACCGTGCGCCCCAAGGCTCCGACGGGCTCTCCGGAGGCCCTCTCGATCCTGGCCGGCAGCTTCGACGCGGAGATCGAGTTTCGTCGCGATGGCACGACCGCTCTCACAGGGAGGGCGATCGAAACCCGCGAGGTCACCGCGGACGGACGTTGGCTCATTAGGCGCCTGAGCGGAACGCTCGACGGACAACTCTTCGAGGCGATTGGGTTGATGGGCTTCGACGTCCAAAACGGACGGTTCACCGGGACATGGACCGATACACGGCTCGGCGCGCTAGTCCTGTTCGATGCGGCCTACAGCTCCGAAAACCGGCGGATGGCGGGCACTTTCCGGCCGGCCGGTTCTTACGGTACCGGCCAGTTGAGCCGGTTCGAAGAAGCACTCACCCCGGACGGCGCAGGGACTTTGGAGATCAGCGAGACGACGGCAGCGGGGCCCAGCGTGGTCGCTCTGCGCATCGTTTATTCCCCACGCAGCTAGACATGCCGGCACACCATCAAATCAACTTCAAAATTATCTTTCTAATTGCCATCCGGCTGAGGCCTCGCCGCCGTACTACCTGGCGATGAATCCCCACGCGCAGTCAGTACCGGACGACGCTTCGACTCGGGTCACGCCCACGCTCGACTCCTGGTTGAGGGCGGCGGCGAGAGGCGACGAGGCAGCCTTTTCCAAGATCTACCAGGCGACCAGTAGCCGGGTTTTCGGTCTAGCACTGAAAATCTTGCGAGATCGGGCCGCGGCTGAAGACGTTACCTGCGAGGTCTTCACCCAACTGTGGCGCAAGTCTGCCGATTTCGATCCGGTCAAGGGTTCGAGCGTGTCGTGGATCCTGACGATGGCGCGGACACGGGCTATCGATCGGCTGCGAAGCGCAGGTCGTCTCGCGTCACGCGAAGGCGCTATCGATGCAGCCTGGGAAGTCCAAGCACCTGGTGCCGATCCGGAGCAACAGAATCTCGGCGAGGAGCGCGCCAAGTTTGTGCGCAAAGCACTCGCCGCTCTTCCCGCCGAGCAACGTGAAGCGATCACCGTGTCGTTTTTCGGTGGGCTGTCGCACAGCGAAACTGCGGAAGCGCTCGGCGCTCCGCTCGGCACCGTGAAGACTCGAATCCGCGCCGGCCTTTCGGCCTTGCGCCGTGAACTGGCAGGCAGCGAAGGAACACTCGCATGACGACGCATGGCTCGAACGACAAACACTGGCGCGAGTGCGCCGCAGGGTACGCACTTCGCGCTCTCGATGCTGGTGACTCGAAGGAGTTTCAAAGTCACCTTCAAGACTGCGCGACGTGCCGCGCTGAAGTCGCGGCACTGCGTGAAGTGGTGGGAGAGATTGGCTTGGTCGCGGCACCGGTAGCACCACCGCCGGCGTTGTGGAATCGAATTGCCAACAACCTCGAGTTCAGTGCAGCTTCACATCAACATGAGTCACTTCAAACGCAACCGTGGAAGCAGCCGGTCGAACATCAGCGCTCGGGAGATCTGCTCTACGTCCCCGGCAGTGATTCTGGCTGGGAACCCACTGCCGTACCGGGCGTGCGGTTTCGCCGCCTGTTTACCGACGAGCAGAACGATCGAATCACGATGATCGTGCAGATGGATCCTGGTGCGAGCTATCCGGCCCATGTGCATGCCACGCCCGAAGAGTGCTACGTCATCAAGGGTGACTTGATCGTCGGTGACAACGACCTGGTGATGGGCGCTGGCGACTACCAAAGAGCCGCGGGCGGAAGCCGCCATCAACGTCAGTGGACCAAGCACGGTTGCACGCTTCTAATCGTCTCCTCGCTCCACGACGAACTGGACGAACTCACGCGCTAGTCCAGCTACGCCTTTCAAGTGAAACAAAGTGCGGGGTGCTGCCCCGCACTTTTTGTCTGCAGTTTCTTTGAGCGTGACGAAAGGTCGCGACAGATTAGTGGTGAGCGTGACCTGCCGCGGGTGCTTTCGCAGCCGCGTGGTGATCGTCGTGGTGATCGTCATGATCGAGGTGGTGTGGGTGTGGCGGTTCGGCCGCGAGAGGGTCGAACTTGCGATTGCGAGCGCGCCAAACAGCATGTACCGCCACGGCAGCAAACCAAAAAGCGACGAGGCCAAGCGACCAAGAAAAGATTTGCGCGACGCCAATTTTGTTCACGACGAGAACCTTTCTTCGATTCGATCGGTTCGCCCCGGTGCAACCGCTGAGCTAGGGGGCGAAGCAGATCGGCAGGCTACCACATGAGTGGACCACCGGGACCCGGTGCATCGCGCGAGACCAATGCTGTGGTCCACGGTGTAATTTCTCGATAGCCGATGCGGCCATAAACGTGCAGCGCATTGGTGTTGCGCAGGTGCACGTACAGACAGGGCAAGAACCCACGACCGGCCGCCTGGATCGTGAGCTCGGCCATGGCCCGCGTGGCGATGCCTCGTCCTCTCGATGCGGTCTCGGTATAGACACCCTCGAACATCCACGCCTGGTCGCTCACGACCGGCGCCTCGGCCTTGAACACCCGCCGGCCGTCCTCCTCGCCAACGAAACAGAGCCCGCGCTGAATGAGGTCGAGAAAATGCCGGCGATAGCCTTCGGGATTGCGGGCCACCTGATCGACGCCCAGGTCCTCGCGGCACATCGCGGCGTGCGCTTGCAGCAGCCAGGAAAGATCGCGAGTCTCAGCAGGGCGCAACACCACGTTGTTGTTGTCGCTGGCCGGAAGGATGGGATCGTCGCAGCGCAGCATTACCTGTTGCCGCAACTCCATCGTGGCCAATCCGCGCGGCGCTGCGTCGGTGAGAACTCGCTGCAACTGCGCCTGCGGTCCAAACACGATTTCCTGCACCGCGGACCAGCGCGCGACAAAATCGCCAAGCGCAGCGATGGCTGCCGGCGACTCGGCAAACTCGGGGGCCAGTGCCCAACTGACGCCGCGCAAGCGTTGAACGGCCCCGACGACGTGCGGTCCATCGAGCAGCACCCACAGCCCGGCACCATGTTTGAGCGCTTCGTTGAAGTAGGCGCCGACGTGCGCATGAGTTACGGGCGCGGAAGCAACGACCGCTTCCACCGCGCGGCGATGAGAACTTTCGGCAGGTGCAACGAATAAACGTCCGCTGGACGGACTGACCGCCCGGCGCAACATCGAGGCCGCGCGGCGGCCGCTTAGCACTTGCGCAGAACTCCGCGCACGACTCCTCGAATCTCGACGCGGTCGGCGGGAACCAGGATCGGTTCGTACTTGCGATTGGCGGGCTGCAAGCGAACCGTTCCGCCATCGCGGTAGAACTTTTTGAGCGTGGCTTCGTCGCCATGGATCATTGCCACGACGATTTGTCCGTTTTCTGCGTTGCGACGTTCCTCGATGACCACGTAATCGCCGTCGCGAATTTGCTCTTCGATCATCGAGTCGCCCTCGACTCGCAGCGCGTAGGTGCGCCCCGCCCCGACCAACCAGGACGGTACCGTGATGGCCTCACGATCCTCGACGGCCTCGTGAGGCCGCCCGGCGTGGATGCGGCCCATGAGCGGCAACTCCACGGCCCGGGGCGCGTCGTCTTCGCGCACCACCTCCAGCGAGCGGTTCTGATTCCAAGTACGGCGAAGCAGCCCCTTGCGGACGAGGTTTGTGACGTGTTTGTGGACCGTGGCGACCGACGACAAGCCGAAGTTGCGGCCTATTTCTTCAAGGCTCGGCGAGTAGCCGCGCTGCACGATGAATTCATGGATGTAGTCGAAGATCTGTTTTTGTCGTCGCGTGAGTGCCATTGAGGCCTCCCGATCAAGAGTCACGGCGGAGTCTAGCAAACAACCGGCGAAAGCCAATGACAGGCAAACACCAATCTCTCGGCGGCGAGAGATTTTATGGCTCGCCCCGGAAGTCCTTGCCGGCGGCCGAAATTTGCGGCGCCTTACCCCCTCTGTTACTTTCCCTCGCCGCCCATGGACGCCTTCGCACGGACGTTGGCTTTATGTCTTATCGCTTCCGTCGCTTACCTGCCGGTGAACGCGCAGGGGGGCGGACAGGGTACGCCTAGCGCACCTTCAGAGAAGGATCCGGCTGCATTCCCTCCGCCCTCGGCCGCGCTGACTCGGCGCGTCACGGGCCTCATCGAGCAGCTTCGGCGCGGAGCCCAGGGCGGTGCCGAGCGCGAGAATGCGCTGGAAGAAATCGTCGACATCGGCAGCCCTGCCATCCCCCTGCTGCTGTTCGAACTCGAACGCCGATCGCGCGATACCTGGCCCGAGGTGATCTATCTCCTCGGCGCGACTGGCGATGCTCGCGTGATCGGAATCCTGCGAAAAGAAGCGCTGCGACAGTCGGGCAAGCCACTGATGGACGCGTTGTATGCGCTGTCGATGGCGGGCGATTCCACGGCGCTGCTGGTCGCCCTGCGCAGCCCTCACGCCTCGATCTCGTTCGAACCTGGGGTGGGCGGTACGGCTCTCGATTTCATTGCGGGAGTTCAAGGACCGAAAGCGGCCGCAGTGCTGCGCGAGCAAATTCCGTTTCGATCGCGTGAGTCACGCGCGGCCGCACTCAGTACGCTCGCGACCTTGGGCTGCGAATCGTCGATCGAGTTTCTATTGCAGTGGGCCAAGCAGGAAGATCCGGTCGATCGCCGCAATGCGTTGATTGCGATCGGCCGCCTGGGTGATGCGCGAGCACGCGGCACCGTGTTGGCTGCGTTCAATGATCCCGACGAGGACGTCCGGTTGGCAGCCCTGGAAGCGGCAGGGTGGTTGCGCGATCCGGCGGCCATCCCGCTGCTGGCACCGATGGTCCGGCAACGCCAGCCGAGTCTTGCCAAATTGAATGCCGTGTGGTCGCTAGGACTGATCGGCGGACCCGCTGCGGCGCAAGCGTTGAGCGAAGCGCTCACCGTCGCGCTCGATCCTGAACGTGCACGCGTGATCCAAGCTCTCGGCAACACCCGTGACAAGGCGGCTGTCGCACCGCTTCAACGCGAAGCGCTGACAGCGCACCCGTTGTGGAGCGCGATCGCCACCGAGGCGCTTCTCAAGCTCCCCAACTCTGTGGCTCGCGACGCGATCCTAGCGGTCTGCGGAGAAGCCAGTGGACACGATCCCGGTATGGCCGCCGCACGCGTGCTGGTCGAGCGGCGAGATGCTCGCGCCGTGCCGTGCATTTTGCGACGCTTGCGCGATGAAATCGCGGCCCATCAGGGAGTCACCCCAGAAGTCGACGACCTCTTGTCTCGCCTGCCCTTGTTCGCTCCCGCCAGCGCTTCGCAGTCGCTCGATACCGTGGCGGGTGAAATGCTGGCTCCCACGATTCAGCATCGGCTCCACGCTGCAGCCGACGCGATCCGGTTGATTTCCGAACGAGGCAACGAGATTGGGCCCTGGATTGAGCTGCTGGTCGGCGGGACGCCACTCGAAGTCGATCTTGCGGTGCGAAGGCTCGGCGAACTCGGCGATGCAAGAGCGGTTGAGCCGCTCACCCGCCTGTTCGGGAGAATCGAGCCCGAGCGCGCCTGGATTATTCCGGAGGCGCTGGGAAGAATCGGCAGCGAACGAGCGACGCTGTTTCTGACACAACTGCTCACAGACGAAATCTATCGGGTTCCATCGTTGCTGCGCGCGCGCGCAGAAGCAGCGAGAGCCTTGGCGCGTTACTCGAAGTCTCCGGTGGCAGCGCAAGCGCTGCGAGAAGCGTATGTGCAGGAGCGAGGTCGAAATCTTGCCGCGCTGTTGGCTTTCGCACGGATCAAGGGACCGCCGGCGGTGAAGGATTTGGTCGAACTCAACGCACTCCAGTTTTCGCGAAGAACTTCCGGGCAGGCCAGCCGCCACGAGCGTGTCAACTGGGTTCTTCGCCAACTTCGTTCCGGCGCCGAAATCCCGCTCGAGATCGTGCGGGACATCGACGAGTGAGACACGGCTACGCGCCCACAACAAGCTAGTGGCGCTGTTAGCGCGTCGTGATCAGATCGCCTTCTTCTTCGCGCTGCGGATCGAGTGAAGGGATCCGGGCACCAGGACGAGTGGCGAGTACTTCGTCTAGGTCGCCAGCTTCGTGAGCACGATTGAAAGCCTCGACCACTTCAGGAGCGAGTTGCAAGTCCTTCATATCGCTGATTCGCGCAATGGCGTCGGCGACAGTGAACGAGCGTTGATAGGGCCGGTCGGTGGTCATCGCGTCGAAGGTGTCGGCCACCGCGATGATTCGCGCTTGCAGTGGGATCTCGTCACCCTTCAAACCCAGGGGATAGCCGCCGCCACGCCAGCGTTCGTGATGAAAGCGCATGCCGGGAACGATGTTGCGCATCTGTGGGATCCTTCCCAGGATGCGCGCGCCGCGTTCGGGATGAGTTTTCATGACCTCGAACTCATCGCTGGTCAGCGCCGCTGGTTTCTTCAGGATCGCATCGTCGATGCCAATCTTGCCGACGTCATGCAACAGCGACGAGACATGTAACCACCGCATGTCCTCAGGTGACAGACCGAGATATCGGCCAATGATCACCGAGTAGCGCGCGACGCGAACCGAGTGTCCTTTGGTGTACGGGTCTTTTTCATCGATCGCTTCGGCCAGCGAGCGGATCGTACCGACGAACATGTCGTTGATGTCACGCGCCGCTGCACGGAAGCGCTCGACCAGATCGCCGAGTTTGCGGGCCATGCCGTTGAAGTGCGAGCCGAGCGCTTCGAGTTCCGCCACGTGTGACGATTCGGCGCGCACTGAGAAGTCGCCTTCCGCCAAGCGTTTACTGATTGCTGCCAAGCGACGCACAGGGCGGGAAATGACGCTTCCCAACAGCACTGCCGCCATGACCGCCAGCGCGGCAGCAATCGAGCCACCGAGCATGACTTGACGAAACAGTTGATCCACCGGAGCCAACGCCAGTGCTTCATCGACTTCGGTAAAAACTGCCCAACCTTGTCCCGTGGAAACCAGCGCTCCCAAGCAACGCACACCGGAATCACCACCGCGTTTCAACTCGTAGCTACTCGCGCTGCTCGTGGCTGCTGCTGCGGGGTCACGTGTGGTCCCACCCGGCTTGACCCAGCGTTGCACCAAGTCTCGGCGTTGCATCGTGGCGGGGGTTTCGACCGCGATTGTGCCCGCCTGCGCCACGACCTCGGCTTGTCTGCCAATCAAAATCAATCGGGTGGGAGCCGGTACGGCGCTCATCGCGTCTCGCCAGACGCTCTGCATGACAGCAACTTGCTGAAAGACCCCTAGCAGCACTCCGTCTCGCTGCACGGGAGAGGTCAGCGTCACGGCCAGAACCTTTTCCGGCCCGACCGCGAATGGCCCGCGTGTCAACGCCACTCGGGCTGCCGCAGGGACCCGTTCTACGCCTTTGTCCTCGATCGCTCGAGCGTCGGTTTCGAGTGCCTCGGTAACGGCTTTTGGAACGACCAGTTCGACGGCAGCAACTGTCTGCGGAGCGCTTCCGATCGGCCGGAAGCGAGCGAACACCACGGTGTCATCAAGAAAGCTGCTCAACAGCGCGCGTGTCTCGATCGCTTGTCCCGCGTCGATGCAAGCCACAGCCTCAGCGAGTTTTACCGCTTCACGCCCTTGTTGATCGAGGAACGCTTGCACGCGCTGCGCGACCGCAGCGGCTTGATGGAGCTGTCGCTCTTGTTGCGCCGCGACCAA
Source organism: Acidobacteriota bacterium (assembly GCA_031395565.1). Classification (GTDB taxonomy): domain Bacteria; phylum Acidobacteriota; class Polarisedimenticolia; order J045; family J045; genus JANNUT01. The sequence continues at coordinate 14,422 of JANNUT010000079.1, forward strand.
TGTGTCGCGCATCTGTCCGTGCGTGAGCCACCCGAAGGCAACCAACGGCACCAGGGCTACGAGCAGTAGCACGCTCAACAACACGACAAAGAGTGGAACCCGCGCTCTGCCGATCGATGGAGTCTCTTCTGCCTTCATCTCGTCCGTTGGCGCGCTGCGCCTGCCCCCCGCGGAAAAGCCCGCTGAGCGCGGCTGCGCGGGTTGTTGGGAATCTAGGTCGCGCACCGGTGGCCGACCATGCCTGCCTGCGTTCGGCATGTCGGATTTGAGACACCACCCAAGTTGCTGAAATTAATTGACTTGCGACGTTCAATGGCGGGCCCAGTACAGCCCAGGGCGAATGGTGAGCCTGGCCTCGAGGCAGCTAAGTCGTTTCCATGTATCGAGTTGCCCAGCGAAGCGGTGCTTGGCACGGAGCCTGCTCTTAGGAAGTTCACCCGAAGCGGGAGCAACACCCCGCCAAGCGAACGACGAACGCGACAACGCGTGACACGAACCGATCTGGAGGGATCTATGAAGCGGTTAGGCAGACTGGCAATGGCGTTGAGTGTGGCGGGCTTGATTCTCGCGGCGTTCCCGCCGGTACAAGCTGGCCAGTCCGCAGGCCGCACGCCGCGCCAGATCTCCGGCGGGTCCTCCCTACCGCAGGTCACATACAAGACGAGTACCTTGCAGCGTTTCGCCGGTTCTCGTTTGGTCTCGATTGCGACGCGTATTGCGCGCTAAGCGCGCTGACAGAGTTGGCTAGCGAGACAGGGGGGTACACTCCCCGGCCCCTTTGTTCTCGCCACGGGCGGCATCGTGCCGCCCGTGCCTTTTTGGGGGCGGTCTTTCGAGGCCGCCCCGTTTTTCTTCGGTTACTGGGCGCGCACCCAACGCCACTCCTCGCCTTGAAGTACTCCCTTGATCGTCCCCTCGACACGCGCCTGCAACGCCCCGTCGTCGCCGAGCCAGTAAACGATGCGCTGCGGATAGTCGTGTGCTTGGTTTGAAAACACGACGCGACGCGCGGACAACTCGATCAAACGAAAGCGCGTTTCTTGACGGCCCTGTGGCAGCGCGACGTAATCGATCTGGCCGTTGGTCTGCTCGATGCGCAAGAACTCGAAGGAGACGGTGCGATCGCCTTTAATGTCGCGATGCATCCCGAGCATCGAACCAGCCCGCGGCAACATCCAAACTTCCTCCGCATCGATTCCGTTGCTAGTGCCTTGCCACCGCCCCGCGATCCACTCCAGGTCCTGCAGCGATGGTGTTTCTCCGGCCATTGCCCCGCTCGGCAGGGTGAGGGCTATCAGTAAGACGACGAAGATCTGTTTCATAGCGAGCTCCTTCGAGTGCTCGAGAGCATAGCTGGATTGCGATGAACCTACTGGTAAGGCATGCTCCCGCCCACTTTTTGAGAAAGGACGTGCCGTGGGACGCCTCGTGTCGCGGCTGCTCGTAGCCGCTCTCGTGCTCGCCGCCTGCATCGCAGGTGTGATGTTTTTGACGCGTGAGAAACCAGTTGCGGTCGTCATGGCCAAAGTGCAGCGGGGCGCGGTAGAACGCAGCGTCGCCAATACACGTGCCGGGACTGTGAAGGCTTGCCGTCGCGCGAAGCTCGCGCCTTTGGTTGGCGGGCGTGTCGAGAAGCTAGAGGTGAAAAAGGGTGATCGTGTCGTCGCCGGCCAACTGCTGCTGGAGTTGTGGAACGAAGATCTCGCGGCGCAGATCCGGCTGTCGCAAAGCACCAGCGCCACAGCCCGCGCGCGTGTCGACGAAGCGTGCAAGCTCGCCGAATGGTCGGAGGCCGAATGGGTCCGCCAGCAGAGACTGTTTGCCGACGGCGTGACATCATCGCAATCGGTCGATCGCGCCAAAGCTGAGGCCGATTCGCGCGCGTCGTCATGTGCCACCGCACATGCCGCAGTCTACGAGGCCGATCGTGCGGTCGCTGCTGCTAAGGAAGCGCTCACGCGCACCGTGTTGCGCGCGCCGTTCGATGGAGTGATTGCCGATCTCACCGCGGAGTTAGGCGAGATCGTCTCGCCATCGCCACCCGGGATCCCAACGCCGCCAGCGATCGACTTGGTCGAGAGCGGGTGTCTGTACATCCTTGCGCCGCTGGACGAGGTCGACGCACCGCGGGTCAAACTCGGAGACCCGGCGCGGGTCACACTGGATGCTTTCCCCGGCGAGACTTTCCCCGCCACGGTCAGGCGTGTGGCCTCGTACGTGCTCGATCTCGAGAAGCAGTCGCGCACCGTCGATGTCGAGGTCGAACTCAATGACCCGGCGGTCATTCAGCGCCTGGCGCCCGGCTACAGCGCCGACATCGAAGTGGTCTTGGAAACGCACGCCGGCGTGCTGCGTGTGCCGACTGAAAGCGTGATGGAGGGCGGCCGCGTGTACGTGCTGCGCGATGACCGCTTGCAGGAACTTGCGATCGGCATCGGGCTATCGAACTGGCAGTACTCCGAGGTCACGTCAGGGCTCAACGAGGGTGACACCGTCGTGTTGTCATTGGATCGCGCCGGTGTGAAGGCAGGCGCGAAGGTCATCCCCGAATCGAGCGCCAGCCCGGTGGCGGCGCGAAAGTGATTCGTCTGCACGGCATCTCGCGCACGTTTCAGGTCGGCGACCAAGAGGTGCGCGCGCTGCGCGATGTCGATCTATCGATCGCCAGCGGTGACTACGTGGCGATCATGGGACCGAGCGGATCGGGAAAATCGACCTTACTGCATTTGCTGGGCTTGCTCGATCGCCCCACCGCCGGCCGCTACGAGCTTCGCGGCACCGATGTCACGACCCTGGATGAGGTCGCTCAAGCAGGTGTCCGCTCTCGCACGATCGGTTTCGTGTTTCAGTTCTTTCACTTGGTACCGCGACTGACGGCGGCAGAGAACATCGAACTGCCGCTCACGCTGGCGAGCATCCCCCCCGCCGAGCGCAAGCCGCGCGTCGAACTGGCGCTGGAGAATTTCGGATTGACGCCACGCGCCCATCATCGGCCCGATCAACTCTCGGGCGGACAACGTCAGCGCGTGGCGATCGCGCGCGCGATGATTCTCGACCCGCCCGTGCTATTGGCCGACGAACCCACCGGCAATCTCGATCGGCATACCGGACACGATGTGGTGGTCTTGCTGGAACAACTCAACGCGCGCGGAGTGACGCTGATCGTGGTCACACACGATGCCGAGATCGGTGCTCGGGCGCGGCGGCGCGTGAAGATGGTCGATGGCGAGGTAGCCGACGACCTTTCGCAATCCTCGAGCCCATGATCGCGCGCGATGCGGCCGCTTTCGCGTGGCGAGCCGTCACCGGCTTTCGCGTGCGCTCGTTGCTGACGCTGCTCGCGATGGCCATTGGTGTCGCGTCGGTAATCGTGCTGACGGCATTGGGCGATGGGGCCCGGCGCTACGTTGTCGGTGAGTTTCAGCAGCTTGGAACTCACCTGCTGATCGTGTTTGCCGGCCGCTCGGAAACAGTCGGCGGGCTCCCGCCTCTGCTGTCCGAAACACCGCGAGATTTGACCATCGCCGACTCCCAAGCGCTCTACCGCTCCGCCTCGATACGTCTCGTTGCACCACTGAATATCGGCAGCGCGGCGGTGAGCTGGGGCGGCAAGGAACGGGAGGCGCCGATACTCGGAACCACGTCGGACTATCTCGCGATGCGCAGCATTCAAATGGCCTCCGGCCGCTTCCTGCCTGCGACCGACCCCGAACGGCAAGCCTCTGTTTGCGTGATTGGAGGTACGGTCCGCGACGAACTGTTCGGCGCGCAGCCGGCGCTCGGTCAATGGATCAAGGTCGGCGATCGGCGATTTCAGGTGATTGGTGTCGTCGCGTCGCGTGGCCGCTCGCTGGGTATCGACTTCGACGAGATGGTGGTCATTCCGATCGCGTCGGCACAGTCGCTCTTCAACACGTTCTCGTTGTTTCGCATCCTGGTCGAGGCCAAGAGCTACGAACAGATCGAGGGTGCTCGACGCGACATCGTCTCGATCGTCACGCTACGTCACGACGGGGAAGATGACGTCACGGTGGTGACTCAAGACGCCGTCGCCGCGACCTTCGATCGGGTGCTGATGGCGTTGACCTTTGCGCTGGCAGGGATTGCCGCGATCTCGCTGTCGGTGGCTGGGATCTTGATCATGAATGTGATGCTGGTCAGCGTCACCGAACGAACCAGTGAAGTTGGATTGCTCAAAGCGCTCGGCGCGACGCCGCGCAAGATCATGACGCTGTTCCTGCTCGAGGCCGCAACGTTGTCTTTGCTCGGCGGGTGCTTGGGCCTGCTCATGGGGTACTTCGGCACATGGGTAATCGGCCGTGTTTTTCCGGCATTGCCAGCGTGGCCCCCTGTTTGGGCGGTGCTCGCTTCCTTGCTCTTGGCCCTAGTCGCGGGGCTGGTCTTCGGGGTGTTACCAGCGCGGAGGGCCTCGCAGCTCGATCCCGTTACAGCCTTGGCGAGGCACTGATGCGTCTGATGGATGCCATCGGCTTTGCGGCGCGCGCTCTGACCGCACATCGGCTACGCACGGCATTGACGACGCTTGGAATCGCGGTCGGCGTGGGTGCCGTGGTGCTCTTGACCTCGATTGGTGAAGGGACGCAGCGTTTCGTGCTGGGCGAATTCACGCAGTTCGGCACTCACCTGATTGAGCTCACGCCAGGCCGCACGTCGACCCATGGGATACCGGGGGCGTTTCTCGGGACCGTGCGGCCGCTCTCGCTCGATGACGCCGAGAGTTTGCGCCGGCTGCCGCAGGTCGAAGCTGTTTCAGCCGTGGTTCAAGGCAACGCGGCCGTTTCTTTTGCGGGCAAGAGCCGTCGCGTGACGGTCTTCGGTGTCGGCAGCGACGCCAAGCGTGTCTGGACAGTGCGCGTGGCACAAGGCAGCTATCTTCCCGACGACGACCCGCGCGCTCCGCGCGCCTTCTGCGTGATCGGCACCAAGCTGCGCGATGAACTGTTTGCTGGCCGGAGCGCCTTGGGCGAGCGGCTGAAGATCGCGGGCGAGCCGTACCGGATCATTGGAGTGCTCGAACCGAAAGGAAACTTTCTCGGCACCGACCTCGACGACTCGGTCTCGATTCCGGTCGGCCGCGCCCTGACGATGTTCAACCGCGACGGCGCGATGGCCGTCGATGTGCTCTACAACACCAGTGCCGATGCGAAGGATGTGGCCGCGGCTCTCGAGCGCGCCATGATTGCCCGGCACGGACAACAGGACTTCACCGTCACGACGCAGCAAGAGATGCTCGACACGCTCGGATCGATCTTGGATGTGTTGACGTTCGCGGTCGGTGCACTGGGCAGCATCTCGATGCTTGTCGGCGGCGTCGGGATCCTCACGATCATGACGATCGCGGTTCGCGAACGAACCGCAGAGATTGGCCTGTTGCGAGCACTCGGCGCTCCGCAGAGGAAAATCCTCTCGCTCTTTCTTGGCGAAGCACTGGTGCTCGGACTCACGGGAGGTGTCGCCGGTCTTGTGGGCGCGGTGGCAATCTCGCAACTGATGCACGCCCTCATACCGAAGCTGCCGGTCTATACCTCACCCAAGGTCGGACTGCTGGCGATCGCGGTGTCGCTCTTGATCGGGCTGGTGGCGGGTGTCATGCCGGCGCGGCGCGCGTCACGCCTAGATCCCGTCGACGCGCTGCGCGCCGAATGACGCGGGCATGTCTTGCTTCCGTCGGCCCGTCGCGGTACTTTCCGGCTCGATGAAAGCGACCCAGCAGCCCGGCATCTGTTGTCGTCCCGCCGTCAGTTCAGCCGGCTGGGGGCCGTTTCGTTAGGTCGCAGTGACGCGATCCTCGACTCAATCACCCACAGCGCCGGCAACCCCGGCGCTGTGTCGTTGAGAGCGCTGGACCGGCGCAGGAGGCAACGACTCATGGCACGCATTCACGACGACATCACCCAAACCATTGGCGGCACTCCGCTCGTGCGCCTCAATCGAATGGTGCGCGGCATCGATGCCGAAGTGCTCGTCAAACTGGAGTTCTTCAATCCCGGAGGTTCGGTCAAGGACCGCATCGGGTTGTCGATGATCGAGGCTGCCGAGCGGGCTGGCGTCTTGAAGCCAGGCGGCACGCTCATCGAGCCGACGTCTGGAAACACCGGGATTGGACTGGCCACCGTTGCAGCGGCGCGCGGTTATCGGCTTGTCGTGGTGATGCCCGAAACGATGAGTTTGGAGCGTCGCGTGCTGCTGTTGGCGTTGGGGGCAGAGGTGTATCTCACGCCGGGCAAACTCGGAGTGCGCGGCGCGATTGCTGAATCGCATCGGCTTTTGGTGGAACACCCCGATTGGGTCATGCCTCAACAGTTCGACAACCCCGCCAACCCGGAGGTGCATCGCCGCACCACCGCCGAAGAGATCTGGCGCGACACCGACGGTAACGTCGATGCCATCGTTGCAGGCGTCGGAACCGGCGGAACGATCACGGGTGTCGGACAGGTGCTCAAGCCGCGCTTGCCCAACCTCAAACTCGTCGCCGTCGAGCCGCTCGATTCGCCGGTGCTCTCCGGCGGTGCACCGGGTCCGCACAAGATCCAGGGCATCGGTGCCGGCTTCGTGCCGTCGATTCTCGATCGCGAGTTGCTCGATGAAGTCGTCACCGTCGGACTCGAAGACGCGTTCACCTACGCACGCCGGTTGGCGTCGGAGGAAGGGATTCTGGTAGGTATCTCCAGCGGCGCCATCGTCTGGGCAGCGTTGCAGGTGGCTGGCCGCAGCGAGAATCGCGGGAAACGAATCGTGACGGTGATCCCCAGTGGCGGCGAACGCTATCTCACCACCGACCTCTTCAAGGAGATCACCGAAAAAGCGAGATCACTTCCCGTAGCCGAGGTGACGTTGTAGCCGATGGTGCGAACCGCAGCCGCCAAATAGCTACTGACGCCCTTCGAGTTGCTCGGGCGTGATGCCAAGCGATTCGGCGGCGGCAGCACGATCGCCGCCGGAGTCTTCGAGCGCCATCGCGATACGCAATCGCGACACGGCCTCGCCCGCCATCGCGACGGTTTCGGCAAGCGGCGCATTGAGATCGACCAAACGCGACCAAGCTTGACGCTCTGGGTCTTCGACGCGCGAGCGCAGTTCCAAGTCGTTTGGACCGATCTCTTCGGTGTGCGCCAGCACTGCCGCGCGCTCCAATTCGTTTTCCAACTCGCGCACGTTACCGGGCCAGCGATACCCGACCAAGCGCTGCATCGCGTCGCTGGAGATGCGCAGTGCTGGACGGCCGAGGTTTTTGGCAAGGCGTTCGACAATCGCCTGTGCGATGAGCGGGATGTCGTCGCGACGGTTGCGCAATGCAGGCAGCGTGACTGGTACCACCGACAGCCGATAGTAGAGATCCTCGCGAAATCGCTTGTGGGCGGCGTCTTCTTTTAGATCGCGATTGGTGGCGGTGACGATGCGCACGTCGGCTTTCTTGGTCTTCGTTCCACCGATCCGATCGTAGGTGTGGTCCTGCAGCAATCGCAGAATTTTTGATTGCAGCGGCAGCGGCATCTCGCCGATTTCGTCCAGGAACAAAGTTCCTTTCTCGGCGGCTTCGACCTTTCCGATCGCAGTGCTGCTTGCGCCCGTATAGGCACCCTTCTCATGGCCGAACAGTTCGTTCTCCAACAGAGTCTCTGGGATCGCGGCGCAATTGATGGCGACGAACGGCCCACGCCGCCGTGACGAGAGCGCGTGAATGGCGCGTGCCACCAGCTCTTTTCCCGTGCCCGACTCGCCAAGAATCAAGACCGTCGCATCGGAGGGCGAGACACGTTCGATCAGCGTCGCCAACTCTCGCATCGAGTGCGCTGACCCGATCACGCGTGGCATCCCAGGAATGTCCTCGAACAGTTGGCCGGCTGCACGCGAGGCACGGCGTTGGATCAACGCGGCGAGTGCATGGGGCAGCGCCGCGTCGTCGAGGAACAAGACGTCGGTGGCGCCGGCACGGAATGCAGCCGCCACCTGCTTCGACGAAAGGCCATCTGCGGCAATGACCACAGGCAACGCACGATCGTGCGCCGCGAGGGCTTGCACCGATTCGCGTAATGACGTGTCGAGTGGCTCGTCAGCCGAGGAATCCGGGATCAGGACCACGGCGCCGACGACGAAAAAAGATTTGACCGCCGCCACCAATTCAGACAGCGGCGCGTCCTCGACCACGCCATCGATGCGGGGGGCCAGCGAGGCAATCAGCCTGGCCCGGGCAACTTCGCCGGGACCAGAGACCAACAATGGGACGAATCGTGCACTCTTCTTCGGGCTTGCAGACACCTTCACGTTTACCGTTTCGGTTCTTGAGAATTGCTTCCCGCCCCGCGCAGCGACGCCAACTCTGCCTCGAGCTGGCTGATCTGTGATTGCGTCTGCGCGAGACGTTGGGCGTTGTCTTCGCCCTGCATCTTCTCTTTTTCTTCCGCCGATTGCACCGGGGCACCCAAAAGAGGGTTGCGCAGCTTCATCGCGTTGGACCTCAGGCGCTGCAGCTCTTGCTCGGCCTGTGCGATGCGAGCGGCGGGGTCGGAAGCGGCGGCGGAGGTTGCCGGCTGGGCTCCTGAGGGGGCTCCGGCCCTCTCACCCGACATCGGGTCGGCGACCGCCGTCGTCGGAGTGACGGTCGACTTGCCATAAATTCGGCTGAGATCGTCGTTGGTAATGACCAGCACTGCCTTGCCCGAGGCCGGGTCTTTGGTTTCACGCAGTTCGATCGGCCCGATGGCTTGGGGCAGCCGGCTATCGGTAGCGGTTGGCGCTTCGGTCACGGGTTTCCCGGCGCTGGTTCGCTTGGGTCGAGCCACCGGCCCTGGCTTGGCTGACTCACGGGGCCCGGTTCCATCGGCGGGCTCTGCGTTTTCCTGCGGATTGGACGGTGCCGGCTTGGCTTCCTGGGCTGACGGTTTAGGCGGCGGCACCGGTTGAGCGGCTAAGACCGGGATCGATGCTGAACACAGCAACAACGAAACGTTGCGGAAAATCGAGAGGCGACGCATGGGCAACTCCGTGGCTCTGGTCAGAAGCGGGCGCTGGGAATATGGGACCGCTACCCCATCCAGGTCCAATCGCAGGATCGGTTGATGGCGACTCAATGGGCGATTCTGCGGTCCAAGACGAGCACGCGCGGCATCCCAGGCGGACCAAAACGAAACGCTGGGTCCCCCACCAAGGCCGGACCAGCCCAAACCTCGATCGGTTCCGGATCGGCGGAGCCCACCAGCGTTCGGGCCCTCACCTGGCCCGCGAGCTCCAGCGGACCTTCCAGAAGTAGCTCGCGATCGGTGGCGATCAGCCCCTCATGGTCGCGATCGGAAGAGCCGCACTCGAATCGATCCCGAGGATCGGACGCGGCCCCCCAGGTAACCCACGGGCCCACGCTCCAGCTCTGGCAGCGGCTATCGAGTGGGGCCAGAGGGGCCAGATCGTCGCGACGTGAGGCGGCGCGTTCGACCCCGTGTGTCTCGCGTGGATCGCCCGGCGACTGGTCGCGAACGCTGCGATGTCCCGCGCTGCGCACGATCAGGTCGGCCCCTTCGATCATGATCGCGCCGCGCGAGCCTCGCAGCGTGAGCGTCAGCGGATCGGTTCGAGTCGGTGCGGCGCGCACCAGCACCAAGCCGCCGGCTGCTGGCAACAGTTCATCGAGAGCGGCGCACTCCCCAAGTCCATCAAGACGAAAACAGCCCAGACGATCGATGTCTTCTTCGTAGCTCAAGACGCCGCGGAGCTTCGAGTGAACCGCGTCACGCCACGCTGCGGGAATAGCGCGAAGAGTGTCGGTGGTCACGCAATTGACAAACACACCCGAACGCTCGAGCCGTTTGGAAGGTGCCTCGGGGGGACTGCGATGTGGACCGAATGGCCAAGGCGCCACACACGGACCGCTCACCGCAGGCGCCCCCACGAGTCCACCGCCAATCCGCGCACGCCACCAGGGATCGATCACGGTACCGGGTGACGAGCGCCACTCTTCGAGATCAGGCAGTCCATTGCGATCGAAATCGTCGGCGCTGCCATCCGCGTCTTCATCGTCGTGAAGCGCAGCGTCAGCGGCGCGCCAAGGAATTCCGCCGGGCCATGCGTCGATCGTCTCGGGCGCAACCGAAAGCGTTCCACCAACCGCCGCCTCGCCGCGCCGCCAGGCAAATGCCCCTCGCAATGTTGCGTCCGATTCCACCACGAGCGGGCGGTCGTATCGCGCTGCCTCGAGCCAAGCGAGTTCCGCGCGCGCCACCGCAAGCGCAGGGAAAGCGGCTCCGGCAACGCGGACCTCCGCCACTGCCTCGACCGTCGCGAAGGCAGCGCGCTCGAGATTTGCCTGCGGCGCAAACCAACAGATCCGTTGCAACGTGACGGCGCCCGTTGAGTCGATCACGTTCGCCAGCGCGGCCAAGCGTCCAGCGCCAGCACCGTTTCGGGTCAAACACAGGTCGGGCCCCGCCGATGTGCCGGCAAAACTATCGTCGGCACCGCGCGCTTGCGGCGGCCTCCACGGATCTTCGCCATGCTCTCGATAGCGCACATTCCACGGCGCCGCCGAGCGCGTCCACAAAACACCGACACCATCGCGATCGGGGTCAACAGCACGCTGATCACGATCGAGATCATCCAGTACCGGCGGTGCAACAAGGCTGCCTCGCTCGGTGACTTCGAACCACTGCGCCGTAGCCGCGACGGCGAGTTGCGCCGCTTGTTCGGCTTGGACACGCGCGACCCGCAACTGAGCGGCGCGGCGCGAGAGCCGCGCCAGCCCGAATCCGCCGAGCGCGGTGACCATCACGAGCAGCCCGATGACCACCACGGCGAGTGTCGCCATTCCACGTTGATTGCTCACCGCGACGATCACGGCAACACCGCGTCGGCCGACAGCGTGACCCGCCTGGATGCGCGCTGGCGCAGGGTCAGGGAGACACGCACGCGCTTGATCGAAGCACGGCAGGCGCGTGCCGGCGCATCGTCCGCGCCACCGCAGGCCGCGACCGGCAGATCGTTGCGATCGAAAGCCTCGAAACGCAGCGAGCCGACGCCGTCCGCGAGCGGTTCACTGATTCGAAACCGGCCGGTTCCAAAAGTCCGCGCGTCGTTCACGAAGGCGACGCGATAGAGCGTGCCGTCACGCGGATCATCGGCGGCTTGCATGCCACCCGTGTCGATCGACTCGACGACACCGTCGCGTCTTGCGACCGGCGCACCGTCCGGCATCGGGACACGGTCGGCGCTATCCAAGTCAGCCGCGAAAATGGCGGCGTTGTTGCGGCTGCTCGCGCGGCGCGTGAATGCCAGCAGTTCATCGTTGCCGGTGAGCACGTCGCCGACGCGGCCGCTGATGAGTGTCTCCGGCACGCGGGCCGCGGCTGGATCGTCCCGATCGCGGTCGCCGCGCACGACCAGCAGTTCGGGTGCGAAGAACTCGATCGGTTCGTCGCTGCAGGCGGGATCGTGACCGGGGCAGACACCGATCCCCGCCTGTTGAATGGCGCGGACGATTTGATCCAGTGACCACCTCGCCGACAAACGCCGCGATTCCGCATCCTGCACGTTCGTCGTCAGGCGTGTGAGCCCCTGCGTCAGCGTCAGCGCTGCGACTACCGTGCCGAGGCTGAGCGCAGCCCCAACGATCATCTCCACGCTGCCGAATCCGCGCGCGCTCACAGTCTCACCGTGCGCAACGTGACGTGCCGGCGTTGCTGCGATTCACGGTAGGACACGACGATGCTGACTCGAAGCGCGATCGAGGCGTCGAAGGCCGCGGCGTCCCCATCGCGCACCAGACCTTCGAGTCTGACGACGATCTTCCCCCAGGGCAGAGTCGCGGCACGTGCCAGCCACTCGGGTGGTGTGTGATCGACATCGGTATCCAGCGTCGCGGACTGCGCGGAACCGGCCGCGCCGAAGTACTGCGGCAAGCGGTGCCAACCGACCTGATCCAGATCGGCGAGACACTGGCGTGAAACATTCAGCGCCGCGTCCAGATGCGCCGCCTCACCGCTGAGGTGCACCGCCGAATGGCCGAGCCCAACCGCGCCGAGCGCGACAAACCCGAGCAGCGTGAGGGCGAGCAAGGCGTCCAACAACAAGTCGCCGCGTTGATCGAAGGGAGTTTGCATGCTGCGACGTATGGCAATTCGCATGCCGCCACAAAGTCGTGTTCAAGTGGCAGCCCGCAGCGCAGAACGTCCGCTGGCGGTCGCAGCGTCCGGACGAGACGCTCGCTAGTGCGTCAACAGCCCCAAGTACCAGCGCGCGATCTCGTTGCCGTAGAACACGCAAAGCGCCGCCGCGGGACACAAGAAGCAGCCGAACGGCAACGTGTTTCCCATCGAGGTCCGGCCTTTGAGCAGCATTGGAATAGCGATGAGAGTTCCGCCGATCGAGCCCAGAAACAGCGTCAGCACCACCCCTGGAATGCCGAGAAACGCACCCACACCCAACATCAACTTCAGATCACCGCCGCCCATCGCTTCCTTGCCGAACACCAATCGCCCAGCCAACGCGATCGCGAAGAACAATCCGAAGCCGAACGCTGCACCGACCAGCGCGTGCGCCAACCGGCCACCCGCGGTGCCCGAACCGAGCAGGCCGAAGAACAGATCCAGTCGAGGATTCCAAGCCGCCGTGGCGACCCCGATGATGGCCAGTGGGATCGTCAGCGCGTCGGGCAGCAGCATTTCGTCATAGTCGGTGAAGAACAGCGCCAACAAGAGACTCACGCACGGCAGCATGACCAGCGTCTGCAGCGAAACACCGAAGCGCAGCCCAAGTCCCAACCACAACAGCGCAGACAACAACTCCACTGCCGGATAGCGCCACGAGATCGGCGTCGCGCAGTGCGCGCAGCGTCCTCTCAACACAAGCCATGACAGTACCGGAATGTTTTGCCAGGCCTTGATTGCGGTGCCGCAGCTCGGACAGCGCGAGGCGGGCCGCACCACCGATTCACCGCGCGGAACGCGGTGAATCACCACGTTGAGAAACGACCCGAAGACGGCCCCGAAGACAAACAGCCCAATCCACCACTCCCACTGCTGGAGTTCGGCCAGGTTCATCGTTGGGTCCGTTCACGCGATGTTTGGCCCCTACGGCGCTCAGCGTGCATGCGCTCGAGCCAGCGCGCGACGATCGCGCGGGTTTTTTCATCGGAGGTTTGTTGCAGCAACTGCTCGTACTCGGCGATCGCGGCGTCCATGTCCCCCGCCTTCTCGAGCATTCGCGCGGCCAGACGCATCAGCGTGACGGGCGCCTGAGGCATTGTTGCCGCACGCCTCCAGTACTCGCGTGCATCGAGATACCTTTTTGCCGAATAGCACTCCCAACCGGCCCAGTAGGCAAGCTCCCAGTTCTCGGGCATCGCTTTGAGCCCTTTCTCATACAGCTTCAACGCAGCGTCGGGTTGGCCGTACTCCAATGACATCACCAGGGCGCCGATCACGTAGCTCTCGGTGAAGCGCGGATCGAGCTCGGTGATCGCGTCGTTGAAGACAGCGGCGAGATACTGCCGCCGTACTTCTTTGTTTTGGTAACTGCTGTAGTAGTTGAGTGCCCAAATGTAGACCAGATCTGCGAGTGTCTCTTCATGGCCGATCGCCAGCGCGCGCAGATACGGCCCGCGCGGCAGATACAACAACTCGGAACTGGTTTCCGGCTTGCGTTGGTCCTCGAGTCCCAGACGCATGACGCCGGCCGCGGTAATGAGCGCCAGCGCCGCCAACGCGACTGCAATCACACGCCGATGCCGCATCAGACCAAATCCCGGCGGCGAAACGAAAGGCACGCGAGCAACAACAGCAGGGCGGCGTAGGTCAGTTCGTAACCAGCAGCGCCCAACAAACGGGTCCACTCGATGGGCAAGCCGTGTACCGCTTCGGCGCGTACATCTCCGTACTCGAGGTTGGGCACCACGAGGTACACGACATGAACGATGCCCTGCGCCAGCCCGGGCGGTAATCGCTTCTGAAGCAGCGGCAATGACCACGCTAAATGCCCGACGACATAAAAGGCGCTGGTGAACAGTGCCGAAAAGATCGGCGTCGAAAACGACGAGAAGAACACGGCCGCGGCGGTGATGAACAGCAACTCGACCAACAGCATCGCGGCGGCTTTGACTAAACCCAGATCCATGTCGCCGTTGATCGCCAGAAGGCCGAACAGCGTCAGCGCCATCAGCGTGGCGTTGAGCAGAATTGCCGCGCTAATGCCAGCGTACTTGCCCAGCAGGTACTCCCAACGCGCGACGGGCGCCGCGAGTGTGGTTTGAACTGTCCGTCGCTCCATCTCGCGAAACAAGATCCCAACGCCCACAAATAGGGCGACGAGCAAACCGAACAAATTGATCGCCGAGAGCCCGAGATCCTTGATGATCTTCGCGTCTTGACCGACGGTCAGCATCGAGACAAACCGTGAGAACAAAATCATTGCAACGGCAAAGAACACCAACAGATACAGAATTCGATGACGAATCGCCTCAAGCAGCGTGCCGCGTGCAATGGTCAACAGCCGATTCATGGGGACTCGCGTTGCAGCGAACGCAGGAACAAGTCTTCCAGCGTTTCGCGTTGCGGGGTCAAGGCCTGCAACTTACCCCCGGCACCGTGGACCGCTGTCAGAATCGCTTCGGCACTCGCCTCGGCCGGATAACGCCACAGCGTTTCCTCACCGCGCGATGTCACCAACTCGGCGCCTTCCAGCGCACGGCCACCGGCCACCTGTACTTCCCAACGTGTCACTTTGCGGTCGCGTGCCAGCGCGGAAACATCTTGCACGGTGATCAGTTTTCCTTCGCGAAGAATGGCCACGCGATCGCACAGCATTTCGGCGTCGGCCAAGACATGTGACGAGAACAACACCGTGGTGCCTTGCTGTTTGAGCCAAAGAACGAGGTCGCGAAACTCGCGGCGCCCGACAGGATCGAGGCCGCTCATCGGTTCGTCCAAGATCACGAAACGTGGCGCGGAAACGAGCGCTCGGGCCATGCCCGCACGCTGCACCATTCCCTTGGAGTACTTCCGCAGCGGCCGGTCCGCCGCTTGGGACAGACCCACGCGGTCGAGCCACTCGGTGGTCGCGCGGCGAACCGTGGGCCTGTCGAGCCCGTGCAAGCGTCCGGCGGTTTCGATCAGCTCGCGGCCGGTGAGATCGTCGGGGAAGTAAGGGCTCTCGGGCAGATATCCGACCCCGTGCCGGCTGCGCGGGTCACTGGCCGGCCGGCCATTGAGCCACACCTCGCCGCGGTCAGGAAAGATCAGCCCGAGGGCCAGCTTGATCGCCGTCGTCTTGCCCGCGCCGTTGTGCCCCAACAGCCCGAGAATCTCGCCGTCGCGAACCTCCAGATCGAGATTCGCCAGCGAGCAGGACGGTTTGGTCCAGAAGTGTTGCTGGTAGTTCTTGGTGGCGCCGCGATAGACCAGTGGCGTTGTTTCGGAGCGAATCATCGAGGCCCAAAACTGCGTCCCGGCGGCTGCATTTGTCAAGCGACGAACAGTTCCGGACAGGCGGGGAGCCCCATTCGCGGGATTCGCCGGAGATCGGCCTTTGGCCCCGGCGTTGGGCCTCAGCGCAGCTCGGCCGTCGCCCCGTCGATCGCGACCCACGGTTGCGTGCGGCCGCCGAGGTGAGCGCGCAGGAATTCCTCGACGCGCCCGTAGAAGTCGAGCCGATTGTCGGGACGTGCGAAGCCATGTCCCTCGTCCGGATACACCACGTAGCTGACGTCGTTGCCTTGGGCACGCATCGCCTCGACCATTTGGTCGGACTCGGCGATCTTCACGCGTGGATCGTTGGCCCCCTGCGCAATGATCAACGGCGCGCGCACGTGCGCGGCGTGGAAACAGGGCGAGATGCGGCGATTCCACTCTTCGTCCTGATCGGCGGCGCCGACGCGCAGATCGAAGATCTTGCGCATCGGTTTCCAGTACGGCGGAATCGATTGCAACAACGTGCGGATATTCGAGGGCCCCACGATGTCGATCCCACACGCGTACAACTCGGGAGTGAACGTCAGTCCGGCGAGCGTCGCGTACCCGCCGTAACTGCCGCCCATGATCGCGACGCGTTTGGGATCGGCGATCCCTTGCGATACGGCCCAATGCACCGCGTCGGTGAGGTCGTGCTGCATTGTGCCGACGCCCCATTCGCGATTGCCGGCATTGATGAACGCCTTGCCGAAGCCAGTGCTGCCGCGGAAGTTGACCTTGAGCACCACATAGCCTCGATTGGCCAGCCATTGCGACGAAGGGTCGTAGCCCCAGGTATCGCGCGCCCACGGCCCACCATGCACGTACAGCACCATCGGATGTGGGCCGGCGCCGGCATCGAGCGGACGGGTGAGATACGCCGGAAGCGTGAGACCGTCGCGCGCCTGAATGGTGATCGGCTCCATCGGGGCGAGCGTGTAGTCGAGCAGTTCCGGTTGGTTGACGAACAACTTGCGGGCCTGTCGCGTGCCGCGATCGAAGTGATACCAGACCACCGGACCGGCATCGTGTGTGAACGCCACGATCCAGGTCTTGTCGGCACTATCGCGGCTGACGCAGTAGACATCCCCCGTTTCGATCGTACGCAAGAAACTGAAGTCGGCTTCGACTCGCGGGTCGAAGAAGCGCCATTCCTGACGCAGGTAGTTGAAACCAACCATCTGAACCGCACGTGTATCGGGATGCAGCATCACGCCACCGACATCGCACTTCGGGTGCTGAACGATCTCTTCCAATTCGGCGCCCGTCGCGGCATCGATGCGCACCAGGCGCGTGGTGTCGCCCCCCAGCGACGTGCTGACCAACAGCGACTTGCCATCGACACTGAAGTCCTCGGGGCCACCCTCTTCGCCGAACGGCCAGTGTTGGATCTGCCGCCACGACGACTGAACGTCGTCGCGAACGCGCAACGCCGTGGACCCATCCTCCGGGTCCATCGTCACGGCACCGCGGATCGCAAATCGCTGGTCGGTCAACCAGCCCACCACATCGCCAGGGTTCTCGGTGTCGAGTGTGGTTTCGCCCGAGGCCACGTGCACGCGGTGCATGTCGAACACGCTTTCATCGCGCCGATTCAGACCGACCAGAATTTCATCGGGCCGGTCCTTGTCGAGCATGATGTTCTGCGCTTTCACACCGGGATAGGGAGTGAGGTCGCGCTCCGTCCCGGTCTGCATGTCGACGGCGAAGACATGGAAGTTCTCGTCGCCGTGCGAATCCTGCAGATAAAGAAGGTGACGGCTGTCCTCGGCCCAGAAATAGGAGCGGATGCCGCGATAAGTGTCGTTGGTGACTTGCCGGAAGTCCTGGCCCTCGGCGGCTCCTTCCCAAACATTGAGCACGCCCCCTTCGGACGGGGCCAAGTACGCCAAGCGCCGCCCGTCGGGAGAAATGCGCGGTGCGCTGCGCGTCGGATTGCCGAATAGGATCGAGCGAGGGATTTGTATGGGGTGTGGCATCGCCGCGGATTGTAGAATCTGCGCGTCACGAGTGGGAGCTCACACGATGCGAATTGCAGCGATAGTCACTTTTTCCCTGGGCTTGATCCTTCCAACGCTGGCGATCGCACAGGACGCTGCGAGCCTCGAGCCGGGCGCTGCCTGGGCCAAAGCGCTCGCCGACTCTCGTACGGCGTTGCTCGCCGCTCACGGCGAAGCCGAAAGGGTGCGTATCGAACGCGGCTTGTCGCAGACTCTGCGGCAGTGGCGTTCCGAGGATGGCGACGCGGCCGCATGGCAGCAGTTCGTGACCACCGAGTTCATTCCGCAGGGACCACTCCTGGACGCAACATTCCAGCGCCTCGAGTTCGCCTTCGAGCGGCTCGACGGTTACCTGGTGTCACTCGGCCGGGATTGGCGTTGGGGGGTGGATGTCGAGCAGGGCCCGATGCTGCCGCTCGACGAACGATTGGCCGCGTGGGATCCGAGTGCGCACGTGACCGAGGACCTGTTCGCCAACCAGACAGCATTCGTGGTGCTGCTGAACTTCGAACTGACACGACTGGATCAACGACTCAAGGACGGGCCCGGCTGGTCACGGCGCAAGTGGGCCGAGACACGACTTTCCGATCGCTTTTCCGATCGCTTGCCGGGAGACGTGCGGCAGAACATCGCGCGTAGCCTGGCGCAGGGCGAGACTTACATCAACGGGTACTACGTGCGGATGGACCGCGTGCTGTACGACGGGAAGAAGTTGTTTCCGGAAGGCAAGCGCTTGATCACGCACTGGAATCTGCGCGACGAGATCAAGGCGCAGTATGGCGCGCAAGACAAACCGGGCGCGCTGCTGCGTCAGCGCGCGTTGCAACGCGTAATGGAAGCGATCGTGACTCAAACCATTCCAGCGGCCGCGATCGACAGCCAGGGCGCCACTTGGGACGTGGTTACGGGAGCGGTCGACGGCGCCCCTGCGACGCGCGAGAACGACCAGCGCTACGAACGTTGGTTGGGTGTCTTTCACGCCATGCTCGGCGCCGATCCCTACGATCCAGACAACCCCACGTTCATCGATCGGCGCTTCCAACGCGACCGCGAGTTACCGCTGGCCGACGTGGAAGCGATGTTGACGACGCTGCTCGAATCGCCGATGGGTGCGCGCGTCGCGTCGATCGTGCAACAACGGCTCGGCCGCCCGCTGGAGCCCTTCGACGTGTGGTACGCCGGATTCAAACCCAGCGCCTCGCACGACGAAGCCGAACTCGATCGCTTGACCAAACAGCGTTACCCCACGGCCGCAGCGTTTGCGGCTGACATCCCGCGGATTTTGGTAGCCCTCGGCTTTTCACCCGAAAAGGCGAAGTTCATCTCCGAACGAATTGCGGTAGACCCATCTCGCGGCGCCGGTCACGCCTTGGGAATGGGGCGGCGCGACGATCTGGCGCATCTGCGCACTCATGTCAAAGCCGACGGCATGGACTACAAGGGATACAACATCGCGATTCACGAGTTGGGTCACAACGTCGAGCAGGTATTCTCGACCGCCGCCATCGACCACACACTGTTGGCCGGCGTACCCAACAACGCGTTTACGGAGGCCATGGCGTTTCTGTTTCAGGCCCGCGACCTGGAGTTGCTTGGTATGCCGGCCCCGGACCAAGCGGCACAACGGGCACGGGTGCTGGAAGAGTTTTGGGCCACGCGAGAAATCGCCGGTGCCTCGCTGATCGACATTCGCGCGTGGCAATGGCTTTACGCCAACCGCGAAGCAACACCCGCGCAGTTTCGCGAAGCGGTGGTGAAGATCTCGCGCGAGGTCTGGAACAAGTACTATGCGCCGCTGTTGGGCTCCAAGGATGTTGTGCTGCTGGGCGTGTACTCTCACCTGATTCAGTACTGGTTGTATCTTCCCGACTACACGATCGGGCATTTGATCGCATTTCAGATCGACGAGCACTTCTCCAAAAACCCCGGCAAGTTCGGCTCCGAGTGGGAGCGCATCGCCAGCCTCGGGCGCCTCACCCCCGACCTCTGGATGCGCCAAGCGCTCGGTGCCCCACTCTCCCCCACCCCCCTGCTCCGCGCCACCGAAAAGGGGACAGGCACTTTTTCAACCACAGGCGGGAAGTCGCACTGACGGCTGCGACTACCGCGGCACTGAACCGGAGGCAAACACAGCTTGCTGGGCTTGCTCGATGAGTTGCTTGATTCGTCGAGCGTCGCCTTTGGTATGACCGTGACTCGAGATCCGATCGGTGCCTCCGGTCGACTCGATGTCGATATCCGAGAACAACACACCGGTTGCAATCCGCACCGATGAGATGCGCTGCAGGTGAATGCTGATCTCGTTTTTGGTGATCCACGTTCGAGTTCGCTTGACCACGAACGTGTCGGTGAACTCGATCACGGTCGGAAACAGGTGATTCCCGGCGGTCAAGCGCGAGGCTACGAACTTTTCGATGGCCATCAGTGGCTCTCCTGCCCGAGTAACGGGCGCGACGCTCTACTGCTTTTCTGCTGGTGCTGGTGCTGGTGCTGGTCCAACGTACCCGAGCGAACGCAACAACTCCAGGTCTTCAGGCGACTGATCCTTCCATTGCTGCTGTTCGAATCCAGGCACGCTCTCGGCCGCAATCGGGTCGAGCCGAACGAAGGCGTCGAGCAACGCGGTGATCGTCGCGGGGGCCGGTTGCGGATGCGCTTCGCGCGGGTCGTCGGCCAAGTTGTAGGCCAGTTGCTTGAGCGGCGCTTGCCGCCAATCTCGTAACACCGACATACCGTCATGTGTGACCGCCCATTCGCCCGGCCGGTACCCCGAGAAAACCGGCGCACGCCGTGCCACGCGCTGGGTCAACGTCATCCCATCCAGCGGCAAGTCTGTCGTCACACCAAGGCGCTCCAGTAATGTCGGCACGATATCGACCAAGCTCACCGGCGTCGACTCGCGATGCGGTTGGGACTTGCCCAGATCGATCCAGATCAGCGGCACATGAATCTCTTCACGATGCAGTGTGTTGCCATGCACGAAGTAGCTGCCGTGCTCGCCGAATTGCTCGCCATGATCGGCGGTGAAGATCACGATTCGCCCGCGCGATCCGGGCGGCCGGCTCAGTCGCTCCAGGATCGGCGCCAACTCGCTGTCGAACTGCAAGATCTCCTCGTCATAGGCGTCGACGTAGCGGAAAAAATCGAGTGTGCCCTTCCACTGGTAGTCAGGAATTACCGCGCGATCGAGCAACTGCGCACGTTCGGTTCGAAACCGTCCTTCATACGCAGGCAGCGGATTGTAAGGTCCGTGCGGATCGATGCAGTGAATCCACAGAAACCATGGTTTCAGGGCCGCCTCGCGACGATCGAGCCAAGTGCTCACCGCTTCGGCAAGTGACGGCGACAGTCGCGACGAGTTGCCGGGCCGCTGCGGCTCGACATGATCGAGCGTGTCGTCGTAAGTCGAGAAGCCGGTGTCCAGACCCCGCTTGTCAGCCGCCAAGACCGAACTGGAGACAAATGCCGATGTCTCGTACCCCAACTGCGTCAAGACTCGCGGCAGCGTCCAGTTGCCGGGCAACAAGAACCCCGTGTTTCCGCGCACACCGTGTCCTGCCGGAAATCGGCCGGTGAGTACGCTCGCAAAACTCGGAACCGTTTCCGACGCGGTCGAAATCGCTTGCTCATAGACTTCCGCCGCGCGAGCCCATGCGGTGAGCTGCGGCGCCGTGTCGCGCGCGTATCCGTACAGCGGAAGATGGTCGGCCCGCAGCGTATCGATCGACACGATCGCAATATCGGGCAACGTAAGCGTCGCAGGCCGCTCGATCCTCACGGGCCGATACAGTGTCCAGCGAACGCTGTCCTCCCCCCGGGTGGCCACGCCGTATTTTTCGATCACCCGCTGCCCCAACGCTTCTTCGAGCCGCGCGCGCTCGCGGGCTGCAGGCCGGCGCCCCGCGATCGCCAACTCTCCAACCCAGGGCGCTACCGGAGCTTCGACAACGCGCCATGGCGTTCCGCGAACCGTCAACTGCACCACACCGCGTGTCATGCCGGCGCCGATCACTAGTTCGCTGGCCTCCGGCCGCTGCTGCGACATCGACCTCAGAGCCGCCTGCAACGGCACGGCGTGTACGTCATCGCGCCACTGACCGACGAGCGTTGCGGCCCCGGACAGACAAATCGCCGCGATCGCGATCGCTGCCGCACGTGGAGTCGGCGCGATAACTGCGAGCACGGGTGGAAGTATCAGTGCCAGCACCACCAGCGCCACCGCGCCTGGCCGCATCGCGGGCCAACCGATCACGGTTGCCGCGGCGATGGCACCGATCACGGCGGCAGTGCACAGGAAGCGCGAGGTCCGCGGCTCGATGGCTAGGCGGCGCGACCAAACCGCCATGAGCAACGCCATCCCCGCGATCACGAGTCGCGTCGAGAGTGAAGCGTCGACCCGCAGGCAGCCTGCAACGCAGAGGGCCGATGCAATCAAGATCAACACGCGTGCCCTGCGAGCATCGCCGCGGAGGCTCACCACGCTCAGTGCGAGGGCCACCAACAGGCCTGCCACAGAGGAAACACCCATCGCATTCGACGAGCACAACCACTGCGGCGCGAACGCGATCCCGAGCACGGCAAGCGCGGCGCGCGACGAGTCGCCCGCGAGCACAATGGTTCGTGCGACCAGCGTCAAACCACAGGCAGCGAACAATGCGAAGAGAGCGCGCGCCGCAGGAATGCCGGGGGCATGGGCTAGCCATGCGTCGATCCAACGAGCCAGCCAAGAACCGTGGGAGAGAAACGAGAGTTCGTTGGCGGTAACGCCGGCGCTGCCGAAGCGCCACCACCACGCCACCAACAGGCCCAACGCTACGGCGACCGCCCAGCCAAGAGACCTGTGCGATCGCACTCCGCTCAACGTGACGTCCTCAGTCAGAGGCAGCGTGGAACTCACGCAACAACGCGGGCGCTTCGGTCACGAAATCGGTGTGATTCGGGCGCCAGCCCAAGTCTCGCTCGGCCTTCGCCGAAGAAACGCGTTGACTGAGCAACAGCGCCGCTCCATAGGCACCTAACTTCTCGAGCATTTGTGCGGCCGGCCAAGCTTTTGCGGTTGCACCGCAGGCCTTCGCCACCGCCCCAGCCAACTGCTTCACGCGGAAGGTCGAGCTATCCGAGGCAAGGTAGACCTCGCCACGCTTGCCACGACGCAACGCTAATAGATAGGCCTCCGCGAGATCGTCGCGGTGCACCAGCGGCCACGTTTGCTCGCCGTCGCCTGGATAGTTGATAACGCGCCGTGTCAGCGCTTCTTCGAACCAACCCCCGATAATCCCGCGTGCTTCGCCGTAGACCACCGCAGGGCGCATCACCATAACGTCGAGATTGGTCAGTGCGAGGACGCGCGCCTCATGTCGCGTGCGCGGCTTGACGAGATCGATAGGACGCAGCGGCGAGGTCTCATCCAGATCCGCTCCCGCGCTGTCGCCGTGCACCCACACACCGGAGGTGTAGATCAACTTGCGCATCAAACCGCGTTCGGCGGACTTCTCGAACGCGGTCAACGCGGCGGCATCGGCATCCCACGCCGCGTTCGCATCGAACGCGGTGTGAATGATCGCGTCGCACCCGGCGGCTCGCTCGACCCAGCCGTCGGCGGTTCCCATATCCCCGATCACCGGTTCGACGCCGGCCGACGACATTTGCTGGGCTGCCAACGGATTCCGTGTCAGTCCGCATACCTTGTATCCCGCTTCAGCGAGACGGCGGGCGACGGCGCTTCCAATGTAGCCGCTCGCTCCGGTCACGAAGACGGTCTGGCTCATGCACTCTCCTCGTAAAGGCCGCACCCCCCGCCGCGGCGCGCGGATGTTACCCCAAGCCCGTCAAACCGACCGGTGCTTTGCTTCTCCGAACATCGCGGCGACGTGGCCCGCATCGTTGAGTCGGACCACCTCCAGTCGATCGAGCCCCGGCCCCTCCAAGAGATTCAATGTCGCTGGGGCTTGGCGGAAGCTCCACAGGCGCGCCAGCGGGAGCCCGAGGATACGACACAGAATCACGCGATTGACGGCGTCGTGAGCCACGATCAGCAACGTCTCCTCGGACGAAAGCCCGGCCGTGGCGCGAGTAAGCGCATCCCACGCTCGCGTAAGGACCCCCTCCAACGACTCCCCGCCGGGCATCGTCACGGTATGCGGCGCGTGGCGCCAGGCCTCCAAACGGGGGCCGTCCTCGGCAGCGATCTCGTCGACGAGCTTCCCTTCCCAGCTACCGTGCGCGATCTCGGCGAAGCCGGGGTCGAGCGTGAGTCCGATCGCGCGTCCCTCGCCCAGCGCGAACTCCGCCGTGCGACGCGACCGCGACAAGGGGGATGAGACCGCGCGAGCAATCGGCTCGTGAGCCAGCCGCTCGCCGAGTGCCCGGGCCTGAACCTCCCCGGCCGGTGAAAGCGGGATGTCGATTTGCCCTTGATAACGTCCGTCCCGATTCCACGGCGTCTCACCGTGCCGGGCGAGCAAGATCCGCATCGGCTACACGCGCTCCAACTCGATCACGCCCGGCACGCCGCGCAGCGCCGTCATCAGCGCCTCGTCGATGTGCCGATCGACGGTAATGGCGGCGAGCGCTTGCCCCTCGCCAGTCGACCCGAGCGTGAAATTGATGATGTTGACGCCCGCGACACCAAGGTGCGTGCCGATCAAGCCGATCATGCCGGGACGATCGACGTTGCGTAGCAGCAACAGGTGCGAGCGCGGATCGAACTCGATCTCGACGCCGTCCAATCGCACAACGCGTGGACCGCGATGCAAGGTGGCTTCGATCCGCCGGCGCGATTTCTCGTTTTCAATCTCCACACAGACCAGCCGATCGAAGCCATCGGCGGCACCGCCGACCGTCTCGCTCACCGCCAGCCCGCGTGCGGCCGCTGCATCGAGCGCATTGACCGGCGTAATGGTGCTCGCGGCTTGGGCCAGCAACTCGGCCAGGAACAAGCGCGTCAAAGGACGCGTATCGACAGCGTCGAATCGTCCGGCGTAGGTCACGGAAACTCGCGTCGGTGCCGCCACCAATCGCGCCGACATGCGCCCCAGGGCACGCATCAGCGGCATCAGCGGTCCCAGCTCTTGAATCATTTCGGGCGGCAGCGGCGGCAAATTTACGCATCCGGAGACAGTTCCGTTTTCTAGATAGTCGACAACTTGTTTCGCCAGGATTGTCGAGACGGCTCGTTGTGCCTCACCCGTGGAAGCACCGAGATGCGGGGTGAGCACCAACTTGCTGCAAAGTCGAAGCGGGGAGTCGGCCGGCAACGGCTCGGTCTCGAACACATCCAGCCCAGCGGCGGCCAAGTGGCCCTCATCGAGCAGCTTGAGCAACGCCTGCTCGTCGACCAATCCCCCGCGCGCCGCATTGATCACCACCGCGCCTTTACGCATCGACCGCAGGCGTGTCTCGCTGAGCAGATTGCGTGTTTCATCGCTGAGCGGCATGTGCAGCGTGACGATGTCGCACCAGGCGAGCAACTCGTCGAGTGGACGGAGCGGAATGTCGAGCCGTTGTGCGGCCGAGGGCGGAAGATGTGGATCGTACGCAGCGACCTCCATCCCTAGGCCGCGCGCCTTGCGCGCGACGGTCGCCCCGATTCTGCCGAGTCCCAACACGGCCAAACGTTTGCCCTCCATTTCAAAGCCGGTGAGGCTTCCCTTCGGCCATTCACCCGCTTTCATCTTGGTGTCGGCAAAGGGGGTGTGACGAGCTACGGCGAAGAGCAAAGCGAGCGCCTGTTCGGCAGCCGCCAACGTGTTGCCATCGGGGGCGTTCATCACCGCGATGCCGCGGCTCGTGGCCGCGTCGACATCGATCGTATCGACACCAGCGCCAGCACGGCCGATCACCTTCAACGCATCGGCAGCTCCCAGCGATGCGGCGTCGACCTTGGTGGATGAACGGACCAGCAGTACATCGACACCGGCCAGTGCCGCGGCCAAATCGGCGCCCTTCAACGCCGCCGACTCTTTCACCTCGTAGCCAGCCTCACGCAGTTGGGCCAGGCCATCGGGATGGATCCCATCACAGGCCAGAACACGTACGTTGCTCATGCCAACCTCGTTGCGAGCACGGCTTGCGCCGCACCGCTTCCTCCTGGTCCGTGCTTCACCCCAAAGCGGTGAAACGCGGTTTCAAGAGCGGAGACCGCCATCAATGTATCGAGCGCATCGACATACCCCATGTGGGTCACGCGCACGATCTTGCCTTCCATACTGCCCTGACCGTTGGCTAGTGACAGTCCAAACTTGTCCCGCAGCGCTTTGATCAACTTGGTGGAATCGTCGACACACACAGCGCTGAGGGCGTTGCCGGGAGCCTTGGCAAATCCCGGCAAATCCCACGCCCTCATCGCGGCACGAAACGCTTGCGCTTGAAGCGCCGCGTTATCGATCAACGTCTGTACTCCGCCTCGCGCCTCGACCCATGACAACATCGCGTCGAGTGCCGCGACGAGCCCGATTGCCGGCGTCCAGGCGGTCCCATCGTCGGCATGTGCTTTCAGTTCCTGCCGGATGTCGAGATAAAAACGGGGCAGTCGCGGGCGATCGAGCGCTTGCATGTAGCGTGAGGACAGCGCGACGAAGGCTAATCCAGGTTGCAGCGCCAGCGCTTTCTGCGACGAACAGGCCAGCGCGTCGATACCGTCGGAGAGTTTGATGTCGTGCACACCGACACCCGTAATACCGTCGGCGATCACGAGCGCTTCGGGCTGATGCTTTCGCAGAACCGCGGACAGTTCCTTGACCGGATGGCGAACTCCGGTCGAACTCTCGTGCTCTTGCACGCAGAACGCCGCAATCCGCGGCGCGCCGGCCAAGGCGCGTTCGAGTTGTTCGGGCTGAATCGCTTCGCCGTACTCCGACTGCACTTCAATCACCGACAGGCCATAGGACTTCGCGATTTTGAGCCATCGTTCGCCGAACTTTCCTGCATGCGCGACCAACACGCTATCGCCGGCCTGAACTGCATTAACCAGCGCCGCCTCCATGCCGAGCGAACCGGAGCCTGCGAACATGACGACTTGCTCGCCTGCGTCCAATCGGTAGAAGCGGCCTAACGCGGCTCGGGCCTGCTTGAACAAGGCGCGGAACTGCGGTGTCCGATGATGCAACGTCGCGAGGCTTTGGGCAGCAAGACCCTCGGGCAGCAGCGGCGTCGGGCCAGGGGTCAACAAGCGTGGTTTGACGAGCATGGGATCTCCGAGTGATTTCGAGAACGGACGGGCCGAGATGGTATCAAACGGCCCCTTGCGAAGCCCGTGAGGCAACTCATATCCGTGCCTGTTCGCGTGCGAGGGCGCTTTTCACGACTTACTGTGACCGTGTAAGTCGACAGACAACGCCGCGCACGGCACTCTGTTGGCGCCCCCTTCGAGGTCACACAACAATGTCGCGACTACGCATGATGTTCTTCTCCGGAGTAGCTGCTTCCGTTGCATTCCCCGCGGTTTGGCTGCTCTTGGCCTCCGAACGCCCGGTGGGCGGCGATCTGCTCAAACTCACCGACCCGCCGTCCGAAAGCGCTCAATCGGCGCAGTTTCGCGCGGGAAACGATCCGGCCGTCGATCTTCGTACCCTGGCCGACCCGCGAGAGGTCGGCGCGCTGCTTCGCCTCTGGGGCGGATCGCCGGGCGACGGTGATAGCAGTCTGATTTCGCTTCCCAAAGAAAAGTGGACCGGTCTAGGACGTCCCCCGGGCTCGAAGGGATACGTCTTCCGCGATCCCGCCGCGGCGGCCGGGGTTCGTCGCGTCGCGATTGAAAGCGCGGCAGCGGGCGGGTCGCTCACGATCAAAGCCGGCGGGCCCGCCTGGCCGTACCGCGTGACCCAGCCGCAAGGCCTCGTGACGCTCACGTTGCAGGTGGGCGACGACACCTTCTGCGCGCGGTTCAGCGAATTTGCGCGCAACGAAGCACGCCTGGTGATTGCCAAGAAGTCGGAGAGTCCGGTCAGTTGTCAGCCGGAGGCGTGCGGCAACGCGATCCTGGAAACTGCCGAGGACTGCGACGACGGCAACAATCTCGACGGCGATGGTTGCAATGCTGCTTGTCAACTCGAATCGGCCACGGCGCTGTGCGCCGGGGTTCCCACCACACAGAGCACGCAACTCGCGCTTCAGAAGATCACCGGTGAACTCGACCATCCGGTGCACCTCGCCGCTCCAGCGCTCGACGTGCATCGACTCTTCGTGGTCGAGCAGCCCGGGCGGATTCGGATCGTCAAAAACGGTGTGCTGCTGGAAAAGCCGTTCTTGGACATACGTGAGTTCGTTGGTTATGGCGGAGAGCGCGGACTATTGAGCGTGGCCTTTCATCCCAATTACGCTCAGAACGGCCGCTTCTTCGTCAACTACACCGATACAAACTCGCGCACGACCATCGCCCGGTTCACACGCAATTCGGACGACCCGGACGAAGCCGACAAAGCCAGCCGCGTGACGCTGCTCACCATCGACCAACCGTATGCCAATCACAACGGCGGTCAGCTCGCCTTCGGAGCCGACGGCATGCTGTATTGCGGGATGGGCGACGGAGGAGGCGCCAACGACCCGCTCGAAACGTCGCAGAGCGACACGCAGTTGTTGGGCAAGATGTTGCGGCTCGATGTAGGCGTCGATGCTCCCCCTTACTACAAGGTGCCGAGCGACAATCCGAATGCGGCTGCAGGGCTACGCCTCGGCCTGATCTGGTCGAAGGGGCTGCGCAATCCGTGGCGCTTTTCCTTCGATCGCTCCAATGGCGATCTGTATGTCGCCGATGTCGGCCAAGATCAGTTCGAGGAAATCGATTGGCGGCCCAAGAGCAGCCGCGGCGGCGAGAACTACGGGTGGGATATCTTCGAGGGCAATGCGTGCTTCGAGCCGCAGCCGCTCTTCCCCGACTGTCCATCCAAGCAAGGCTATTCAATGCCGGTGCATGTCTTCGGCCACTCTAACGGCGCTTGCTCGGTAACGGGCGGTCACGTGTATCGCGGGTGTCGCATGCCGGCGCTACGCGGGCGCTACTTTTTCTCAGACTACTGCGCGGCCTTCCTGCAATCGTTCAAAATGCAAAATGGCCAGGCGACAGACCTGCAAGACCACTCCGCATCGGCGCGCGGCCTCGAGCGGGTGTCCTCGTTTGGCGAAGATGCTCGCGGCGAGATTTACGTGCTGAACCTCGGTGGTGAGTTGTTCAAGATCGTGCCGCGCTAGTTTTTCAGTTTGAAACCGGCAGGTAGGGAGAGATCGGCGGCCGAAGCGGTTGCGGCGGCGCTCAGTATTTCTGTAGTCGACGTCATCACGTTGACCCGTCCCGCGGCAGTGGGAGCGGTTGAGTCATCCGGATTTGCCTCGCCCTTTTTCTTGCCGAGTTTCGAAGCCATTTTGCCAAACAACCCACCGAGGCTCTTGGGCTCCTCCGAACTCTCGCCGCCGTCCGCCGTCTCGGCGCCGGGAGCTGGGACCGCCTCCATGATCATCACGGTGCGAATCGCGGTGCCGCGCATGTCGACACGCTTGTTTTGGATTGCCGTGATCGCCTGTTGCATCTGCGGATACATCGCCAAGGCCGACGCCATTTGTTGCGCCGACTGGCCGGCGAGTTCCTGCAGTTTGAGCGCCTTGGCGTAGGCCAAGTCGAAGTTTTCGATTTCCTTGATTGCCGCCAGTTCCGGACCAAGCCACATCGAGAGCGTCACCACGCTGCCGCCCGCAGCCTCGACCGGTTTTCCTTTCTGATGAATCGTCGCCGTTATCACCACCTCACGACAGTCGTAGTCCGCGATCTTCTCTTTGCGGCCGGTCTCCTTGACATCGAGAGTCAGTTCGAACTGCACGTCCGATGGCGTAGCTTTTTCCTCCGCTCCGCCGGAGTCCTGCGCTTCACGCATGCGCTCGAGTTGTTCTTCCAGCTCCTTGCGGATCTGCTCGAAGGTCTTCACGGAGTATGTCTGTTTGTCGAAATCGATCTGTGCGACCGTCTCTGCCTTGAGATTGATGAGTTCCCCGAAGCGGTCGTGCCGGTCGAGTTTGACACCGCCCGCGAGCGTGGTGGTCGAAACGACGCCGTCGCGCACGGCCTTACCACCGAACACTCCGGCGATCTTCCCGATCGCCCCGCCAAAATTCACCTTCGTCTTGCGCTGCACCGTCGCATCGCCAAACGCGATCGTTTGCAGAGCCAAAGACACCGCCGCTGTCACCATCACGCTACGATTCATGGGATTCACTTTCGTGCCCTCCTCTGATTCGATTCGGGGGCCGTAAGTATGGCTAGGCGCGGACCGCAGCCGCCAGTGTTTCATACAAGTGTGCTTGACGACGGACCATCAGATCGATGTCCCAGGCTTGCGCGCGAGTTCGCCCGGCTTCTCCGAACCGCCGCGCCAAATCGCGATCGACAAGCAGCTTCGTCACGCTCGCTGCCATCGCATCGATGTCACCAAAGGGATGCACGTACCCGTTCACACCGTGCGCTACCGCTTCGGGCGTCCCGTCGACCGCCGTGGCGACAATCGGTTTGCCGGCGGACATCGCCTCCGGACAAACACGCGGCAAGCCTTCGTGTCGCGACGTCAACACCAAGACATCGAGATCTCCAACCACCGCCTCGGGGTCGCGCCGCCAGCCCAGGAGGTGAAACCGCGATGCGAGCCCCGCATCGCTCACCGCGCGTTCGACGGTTTCGCGCAGCTCACCATCACCGGCCAGCACGAAGTGCGCATCGGTGACGCGCTGCAACACTTGCTTGGCAATGGCGACGAAGTGTTCCGGCCGCTTTTGTGGCTTTAGGCAAGCCATCATCCCCACCAGCGGCTGCGTTGGGAGTCCCAACTCGCGCCGCAAGGCACCGCTGCTTTGGGCGTCGCGGAAGCGTCGCAGCTCGACGCCGCTATGGATGATCTCAAACGCGCCCTCTGCGGCGATTCCATACTCTTGACCCGTCGCCGCATTGGCCCGTGAGACCGCCACCAATTGAGTGGTGAGCGGCGTGACCATCTTCTCGAGCGCCACGAATAGGCTGCGTTTGGCAGCTGTTTGTCCGGGGTGAAATCCCCAGCCATGCACCGTATGCACGATCACCGGCACGCCGGCGAGTGCCGCCGCAACTCGTCCCAGCACTCCAGCCTTCGAGCTGTGGGTGTGCACGATATCGGGCCGCAATTCGTGCATGCCTTCGGTCAATTTCTTCAGCGCGATCGCATCGGACTGGGGCGCAATCGGCCGCACGAGTTCTGGAATCTGAAGGAACGGAAGATCGAGTGCATGCGCCTCCGGATCGAGTTCGCCGTCGATACCGGCAATCAGACTGGGCGCGAATCGTTGCCGATCCAGATGCCCCACCGTGTACAGCGTGTTCTGCTGCGCCCCACCCAATTCCAACTGGGTGATCACATGGCAGACACGCAGCGGTTTCATCGCGCCAAGCTGAGGTCGGCAACGACCTGCGCTGCCGCTTCTTTGCCGTCCAGCAGGGCGCGCTCCATGTAGCTGTAGGTCCACGCGCCAAACCTGCCGATCGACTCGATCCCCGCACGCTTCAATCGCCCCAATGCCTGGCGCGTCACCGCCGTGGTGCTAGGGGTGAAGACCACGTAGGCCGGATCGAGCCGTTGCCGATGGGCGACGCGAATCCGATCGGACGGCGACAGCACGCCCGCCAGAATCAAACCGGCACGCGCTTGCTCCACCAACAAATCGAGGCTCGGCAACGGCTGCGTTGGATCGTGCGCGAACTCAACCGACAACGAAGAGCAGCCCTCAGGCGCCATGGCGCGGCAAACGTTGCTCGGGAAACCGACGCGATAAAACGGAAAGATCGGCTCGGGGTAGTAGATCCAGTGGGCACCATTGGCGATCTCGGCGCGCTCGACGCCGAGTTCGAGGTCGATCACGGCAGTCCACTTCAGTGACGCCGCCAGCGAGCGCAGCGGCTCTTCACCGGGTTGGTCGACACCGTCAATCATCGAGAGCAAATGCGGCAAGGGCAGCGTGTTGATCAGTCGTTCGTACGGCAAACTCTCGCCGCTTTGCAACGTCACGTGACGCGCGCGCGCGTCGATCGACACGACCGGGGCACCGCAGCGCAGATCGCGGTGCACCCGTGCTGCCAGCGCAGCGGGAAGCGCTCCAATTCCTCCCGCCTTCGGGTAGAGAAATTGCGGGTTGTATCCCATGCCGGTATTCGCGATCCCCAACGCTCCCCTGACCACCTGCTCGACACTCGGCCGTGGCACCGCCCATGCCACCCACTCAGCCGTGATCGCATTCGGATCGCACAAGAACAGCTTGGTGTTGTAGGGAATCATGAATTCTTCAGCGATTCCGTCGCCGAAAACCTGACGAGCCCACTCGCCGAACGGCATCAACGCCGCTTGCTGGGGCAACTCGCGCCGCGAGGCTTCAACCAAGTCGGTGAGGTTCTTGGCAACGACCTCGGGAGGGAGTCCATGCAGGTTTGCCTGATAAGGAAACTCCAACTGAACACCGCGGCTGTGAATCTTCGCGCGGCGTTCCACCGAGACCAGTTGTTCGCCGAGCAAGTCATCGACCCAGGCCTTGATCGTCGGATCACGAAGGTGCAGGTAGTGGCCCGTATCGTCGAACGTAAACCCATCGATCCGGCGCGAGCGGGCCAAGCCGCCTGGCTCGGCGGCCCGCTCCAAGACCAGTCGCGGCAGATCGGGCGCCAACTGGGCCAAATGAAAGGCGGTCGACATGCCTGCCAACCCGCCTCCGAGGATCAAGATCATCGCTATCTCCAGAGATCGTCTTCGGAACAATATGGCCGCCTGACCGGTTTTGGGCCATGGGCCTGACCAAAACGCCGGCTCGGTTCGGGAAACCATCGGGAACCCGCCGCCGACCTTCGGGAAAAGGTGGCCTGCTCGCGGCCCGCGGAGTGGGCGTACCGCTCTATATTCCTGCTCGCAAAACCAAGCTCCGGGCGACCGGAACGATAAGGGGGTAAACCCATGAGCGGTGATGAAGCAGCGCGGCAAGCACGAAGCGCGATCGAAAAACTGGGGGCCATGATCCCGGTCCTGTCGGGCTACATCGAGCGCGATATGTTGCGCGAGGTCGACAAACTGCAACGCGAGCACCTGGCCGGCCTCGTTGATCGTGGTCGCGCAAGTTTGCAGCGCAAGGTGGCCGAGTGGAGCCGCGGTGGCGCCCTCGCCGGGCTCGGCACGGCGGCGAGCCTGGATAAGCTCCTCGACCGCTACGCCAATCGTATCCGTCATGCCGATTACGGCTCGTCGGGTCTATTCGACGCTGTCAAGATTTCCAAAGCAGAACTTGGGAAGATCTACCAATTCGATTTGACCTTGCTCGAGAAGGTGATGGCCTTCACCAGCGCGATCGAAGCCCTCGGCGCCGCACCCGATGAAGCGCAGTTGCGTGCGCTGTTGACGGCCGCCGAACAAGCCGATCATGATTTCGATCGTCGCGAAACCGTTTATCACGATGTGATCCAGGGAGCGCACTAATGGCCAATTTCCTCGACGTAATCGAACACTTCGATCCAACCGGCCAAGAGATGGTCGCGCGCATGCCGTCCGATGGCTCGGCCGAAACGAACATCGGCTCGCAATTGGTGGTGCAAGAGAGCCAAGAGGCAGTGTTGTTTCGCGACGGTCGCGCGCTGGATGTGTTCGGCCCCGGACGACATACGCTCTCGACGCTGAACATCCCGCTGTTGTCCAAGCTGATCAATTTGCCGTTCGGTGGAACCTCGCCATTTCGTGTCGCCGTCGTCTTCGTCAACAAGCGCACGTTCATCGATCAGAAGTGGGGCACGCGCGAGCCTGTCGCTTTTCGTGACTCCGAACTTGGCTTGGTCCGGCTACGCGCCTTTGGCACCTACGCGATCCGCGTCAAGGACAGCCAACTGTTCGTGAACACCGTCGTCGGCTCGCAGGGCCGCTTTGGTACGGCGCAGATCGCCGACTTCTATCGCGACATCATCGTCTCTCGCCTGAACGACCTGATGGGCGAAACGATGAAGTCGATCCTCGATTTGCCAAGCGTTTACGACGAGCTCGGCGCCGCTGCCAAGGCGCGAATCACGGAAGATTTTTCCAAGTACGGCATCGACCTCACCGACTTCTATGTGGGCGCGATCACCCCGCCGGAGGAAGTCCAAAAGCGTATCGACGAACGAGCCTCGATGGGGGCGTTGGGAAATCTCGATCAGTACATGAAGTACAAAGCGGCGCAGGCGCTCGGTGACGCGGCTAAGAACGAAAGCGGCGTGGCGGGTGCGGGGATTGGCCTCGGTTTGGGAGCCGGGCTCGGCGCCATGCTTCCCGGCATGATTCAAAACGCCATGCAAAGCGGTGCATCGCAAGGTGCGGCGGGCGCAGCGGGCCCCGCGGCGGCGGGCGGCGCGGCAGCAGGCGGCGCGGCCGCGGCCGCAAGCGGTGCAAAGTTTTGTTCGGAATGCGGCACCGCAGTAACCCCGGCAGCCAAGTTCTGCGGGCAGTGCGGTGGCAAGTTGGCCTGATGCGGCGTCGATGAGCGCTCCGACGTTTCGCTGCGCTCAGTGCGGGGCAGCGATCGACCCGCCGGCCGATGCTCGTTTGATCGATTGCCCGTTTTGCAGATCGGCGCTGGCGGTGGCCGGCAGCGATCTCGTGTTCAGACAGACGCTGCAGGCGATCGTGTCGCCCGATCAAGCGCTCGGTCACCTGCGGCGTTTTTTTGCCGGAACGCAAACTGTGTCGGGGCTGGATCGCGACGCGCAGATCGTTTCGCAGTCGCTCGAATTGTTTCCGTTTTGGACCTTCACGCTGGCTAGCAGTGGGCGCGAGACCACCACGATGATGCCCGCAGCACCCTCGACATTCGCCGGTCTGCAGGGGCTCTCGATTCCGGCCGGTGCCACGCTGGATCCCTCCAAGGTGGGGGCAGTGCGGGAGCCCGAGGTGTTGCTTGGCACGGCGCGCTCATGGCTCAAGACCAAGTACGGCGAGATCACGGTGGCGCGCACCGTGCTGACGTATCTCCCCGTGCATCAGATTTCGTATCGCTACAAGGGCCGCGACTATCGTGCTGCGGTCGATGCCGTCTCGGGATTGGTTTTTCCGGCGGACTATCCTGCCAAACGCGAGGCGCCGTTTTATCTCGTCGCCTTCATCGCCGTACTCACCTTCTTGGCTTTAGGGCTGGTCTTTGCCAATCCGTTCCTGAAGCTTGTGGTGTTCGCGGCAGCGGCCATTCCGCTTTGGCTGCTCGCCTGGTTCGTGGCTCGTCATGTCTGAAACCAAGTCGCAGACACTGACAGGGCTGTCCTGTCCAATTTGTGGTGGCGAGGTGCAAGCGGCCGAGGGTGCGCCGCATGTCGCGTGTCGCCATTGCGGCACGACGCTAGCGGTTCGTGGTGAACGGGGTGTGCCGCGCTACATGGTGCTCGACACGGTCGACCGCGTTGCTGCCGAACGCGCGCTGCGAAGCTGGTGGACCAGCGGATTCAACAAGCACGGCACGCTGGTCACAGAGGCCAAGATCGAGGAAGCGTTCGTGGCGTTTTTCCCATTCGTGCGGGTGCGCTTTGACCTGCTGGGCGCGCTGTTCGGCATCGTCAAACAAACACGCAACAAGCGCACGGTAGAGGTGCCTCGGGAGATCACGATCGAACGCTCGTTCGACCTCACCGCACCGGCTGCCGAAACGGCAGAATTCGGCGTTGGCCATTGCGATCTCAGCTCTGACACGCTCTGGCCTTTGGACGAAGCGCGACTCTCCGAGCGCGGAATGGTGTTTCGCCCGCAGCACACGCCGGACGAAGTGGCCGCGCGCACCGTGCGCGCAACGATCGAGACCGTGGCCAGCCAGACCCGGCTCGATCGTGTGGTGTTCAAGAGCCTCGAGTCGGCGCGACGGCGCGTGTCGCTGATTCAATATCCCTTCTGGGTCTTTCGTTACAGCTTTCGAGGGCGGCTCTATCAAGCATTGGTCGACGGTCAAGACGGGCGGCTCTGGGTTGGAAAGGCACCCGGCAACGATGCGTATCGCGCGAGTTGCTTGATCGGCGGGATTGCTGGGGCGGCCTTCTTGTCGACCACCACGCTGCAGGCTCTCGCCTATGGCAACGCCGACGACGACTCGTGGGTGTTCTTGGTGTTGGCAGGCGCTGCAGCCCTGGCACTTTTGGGCTGGGGCTTCCGGGTATTTCGTCGCGGGGGTTTGGTGGAAGAAGGGCAAGGCCGTCTCAGCGCACCGACGTCTGCGCCGTGGCAGATCTTCAGCGATCTGAAGCGGCGCATGGAACTGAAATGAGCGTCTCACTGTCGCGATTGAGCTGTCCATCCTGCGAGGCGCTGCTCTCCGCGGGCCCCGGCGACACACTGTTTTTCTGCAAGTGCGGACGCGGCTGTTTCTTTGGCGAGCGGGGGCTCGAAGCGATCGATGCCGCGGCGTATCCCGCCCCAGAAAACCGCGCTCCTGCTTGGGAGCCGGCCTGGGAGTTGATCGCGGACGTCACGGTCTCGGCCCGTCGAAACACCTCCGGCAGTTCCGCGACGCCCGCCGCCGTGCGGCGCCGTTTCTTGGTTCCTGCACGGCCGGTGGAACTCAACAGTTTGCTCGCCAAGATACGCAGCTGGTCGGAGATGCCTGCAGCCCAAGCCGCGCTGCCCGAGGCGCCGATCCACGGCGGCGATCTTTCGAGCGAGGAGGCGGCTGCCTTGGCCCGTTACGCGGTCTTCGCCGAGCAGGTCGCCTTGCCCGATTCGCTGACCGAACTGGCGGTGGAGCTCACGGTGGTCTCGGTACGGCTCATCGCTATCCCTTAGCGAGCGAATCTCCAGGAATCGGTCGCTCGGCCTCCGGTTCGCGGTAACTTATTGGCGCCCGCGTCGAGGAGTGTCGATATGCGTACCTACCGGTCGAGTCGTCTGCTGTTGATCTCTGTTGTGCTTTCCGCAGCGGGGTTGTCGATCGGTCCGGTTCAGGCCGCCCGCCAAACGGTGCCTTTCGAGGGAAAGCCGCGGACCCGTGACGTCAGCCCGCAGGTGGATCGCACTCCTCCCGGGGACGTCACTCGTCTCACCTCCAGCCGTCAGCCAAGGCGCGTGCGGCTCGATTGGGTCTTGCCCGAAGACAGCGACTTGGCAGGAACAGTGGTCATCGCCAATCTCAAACCGGTCACCGAGCGGCCCAAGGACGGCCGCCGCTACAAACCTCTCACGCTGCAAAACAAACAGCTGATCTTGTGCGTGGTCACGGCGCCGCAGAACAGTTGCACCGTCGACTTGCCGGTCGCAACGCTGCCGATCGACGGCTACACGTTTTGTTTCAAAGCGTTCAGCTTCGACACCGCACTCAACTACTCGGCAGGCGTGGAAGCCAGGAGTCTGCCTTTGTCTCTGTCGGGAGCACGTTGGAGTTACTGGACACCGGCCACATCGATGCAACCGCCAGGTGTCGTCGCTAGCAAGTTCGTGCTCGGCACCGGCAACGACGTCTTGCTGCATCGTGTTGGAACCACCACCGGCGAGCGTATGGGCTGGACACCTGTCGCGCTGTCGAGCGAGATCACGTCTCGCGTGATGGCGGGCGATCTCGATCCTTTGGGGAACGCCGACTACACCGCCTACGCCAGCACAGACGACGGCCGGTTGCTGCGGTTCGGCTTGGAAGATGGTGCCATCGGTCCCGAGGCGGTCGCTGCCGTCGCGGCAGACGCCGGGTGCTCGGGGCCGCTGCGAGCCGGTCCCGCGGTTCTGCTCGACGCCTTCGATCGCAATCTCAATGACAATGACGACGCGGTGATTGCAGCAACAGCGTGCGGCGATCGCGACAACAAGGTCGTGTTGTACGGTCATGCACTGGGAGCGGCGTTGTCGAGCCACGACGGCGGTGCCGACGGATTGGGTGTGGCGACGGCCGATCCACGTCTTTTGTACCGCGACGATGGCAACAACATGGTGTATGTCGGCACGCATTCTGACGGCGGCGAATCATTGGTCGCCTTGGAAATTGCGCCTGGGCCAAGCCTCGTGCCGTACGCCACGATCACCGGCATCGGTAACGTCGATGCGATTCCGATCGCGTTTCGCCGCAGCACCAATTCGGCCTTGCTTGCGGTCGGAACCGCCGACGGCGGACTGTACGTGTACGACGCGCTCGAGAAGAACGGCGCTGAACTGCTCGCCAAGGACGCGCTGCATGTCGGCGATGGCGCGGTACGCGGTGTTGCGGTGAGCAATCGCGTTCCTGCGGCGGGCGGTTTCGAGAATTGGCTGGTCTGGAGCACCTCGCATGCTGTGCACGGTGTGAAGGTCGGCGTCGATGGAACGTTTGCGCTCGCCTCCCGTTGGGATCGCGTGGTCGATTCTCCATCCGCGACACTGGTGCTACGCGATGCTTTCGCGGCTGGCGACACGGTGGCGTTCTTCGGAACGGGATCCGGCGAGTTGCTCGCCCTCGACGCCACGACCGGCAGCACGACCCGAACCTGGACCATCGTGCCGAATGCTCGCGTCAGCGAACCGACATTCGACTTCAACGATGGCACCGGCCAAGGCCTGATCGTATCGACCGATGTCGGGGGCATCTTCTGGCTGCCGCTCACGCCCGCCAGCACACGAGTTCCTTCACTGTTCCCCAAACCGCCCGCGATCACCGAGGAGATCGAACAACGGGGACAGGCACTTTTTTTACAATTACGCGACCCCTCGCGGCAGTGATGCCGCCACCGGTAACAAGCCAGCGCTAGCTGAGTGGCGGATACAGGTCGTCCCACCAGGCCGGCTGCTGTTTGAGCCAACGGTCGAACCACGCGACGATCGACCGCGCCCATTGGACACGCTTTGGAGGTGTGAGAATCCAATGGTCTTCACCCTCGACCTGCAGATACTCCACCGGCGCAGCCAACAACTTGAGCGCGGTAAAGAGTCCATCGCTTTCACCGACGGGAACGTTCGTATCGGCACTGCCGTGCGTCAGCAGCAGCGGTGTCTTGATCTTGTCGGCGTTGAACAGCGGACTGCGTTCGGTATAGATCGACCGGTCGTTCCACGGGAACGAGTTCGCCGCCGAAACGGTGTTGTACGTGTAACCCCAATAGCCTGCCCCCCAATAACCACCGATCGAACTGATTCCAGCGTGCGAAACCGCGGCCGCGAACATGTTGCTCTTGGTCACCAAGGACATCGTGGTAAAGCCACCGTACGAAGCGCCAATCGCTCCCAGCCGTTTGGCATCGACAAACGGATGGGAGGCCACGAACTTCGTCGTGCCCTCAACGACCTCGTCGACCACCCACTTGCCCCACTCCCCCACATGCAAGGCCGCAAACTCGTTGCCGTAACCGACCGCTCCGGAGGGCTGCGGCACATACACGACATAGCCCAGCGAGGCCCACCATTCTTTCGGATACCGCCCACCGAACTCGCGATTCACCGGATACACGCCGGCATAGTAATTGACGATCATCGGATAACGTTTCGCGGGATCGAAATCGGGCGGCAAGTAGAACCGGCCATCGATGGTGCGTCCACGCGCACTCTTGAACCTGAAACTCTCAACGGTTCCTTTCACCGTGTGCTTCAACATCTCGGCCGCGGCGTGAGCAAACTCGACACGTTTGCCGGTAGCCAGGTCGAGCGCACCCAAGCGGCCAGGCGTCCACGGGCCTGTCGACCCGACCACCACGCGAGCCGCACGGCGCGCCAAGCTCCATTCGGTCACGAAGTCGGCGCCACCATCGAGTGCTTTCGCGCGTTTGCTCACCGGATCGAGCGTGAACAGCCGCCGGTAGTCCCCCTCGATCGCGCGCAGGACCAACGTGCCGTCCGTGTTGTTCCACGCCGCCTGGTCGACCGACGGTGTGAAGTCGCGTGTCAAACACTCGGCCTTGCCGGTGGCTGGATCCCACAGGTACAGCTCGCCCTCGTAGTCGTTGGCGATTGTTCCCGCCGGCGCCTTCAGCCCGAGATTGTCGAACTCCGCGGGACTCGACAGCAGCAACAGCCGCTTGCCTTGAGGGTCGTATTGCACCGACTGCGCGAGACGCAACTCGAGTAACTTCTTGGCCGCGAAGTCTCTCAAATCCAACTCCCACAACTCGCGGCGAATGAACGGACGCGCGGTGTAGTCATCGAATTCGCGCACGAACAACAGTCGCGATCCATCGGGCGCAATGTCGTAGAGCGATGCGCTGGCTGAGCCTGCGGTCAATCGACGCCGCAGTCCGTCGAGCGCCACCCAATACAAGCTGCCGCGCGTGCGATGCCCCGCTTGTCGGTCGAGCAGTCCTTCCACCCGTTTGATCCCGCTCTTGTCGGCGTCGGGCGTCTCGTTGATCGAGTAGATGAAGCCTCGCCCGTCGGGCAACCAGCGATACCCCGCGAACTTCTCGACCCGCTCCAGCACGGGGCGCGTCTCGGCACCATCGCTGAGCCACAACGTTGTGCGCCCCGCGGCATCGTCGCTGAGGTACGACCACCGGCGCCCGCTGGGATCGAACTTCACTTGGCGGGCTGCAGGTGCTCCGCGAATCGTGTGTAGCAGAGTGTTGTCGTCGGTCTGCCGCAGCTCGACCCAGCCTTCGGTGTCGATTGTGCCCGGAACGACGCGCGACCATGACGCGGCGTAGGTCTTGCCGTCGGCAGCCATCGCGAGTTCGGTGATTTGCGGTGGAAGGAGCGTGTCGAGCAGATCGATCCGGCGCGGGAGCGCGGTACCGATCGTCAATCCGTCCAGCGTCCCGGCCGTCGTGGTGAGTGTCGCTCCCACCGTCCAGGCGTCGCTCTTCGCAGCATCGCGCACCGCTTGTACCAA
The DNA here is from genome assembly GCA_031395565.1 of Acidobacteriota bacterium. Taxonomy (GTDB): domain Bacteria; phylum Acidobacteriota; class Polarisedimenticolia; order J045; family J045; genus JANNUT01. The sequence continues at coordinate 54,632 of JANNUT010000079.1, forward strand.
CAGCCGATGAGTTCCTGGAAATAGTTTCGCGTTGCCTTTCACCTCGGCGCCGCTGCCACTGGCGAGCGCCACCCCATCGAGCCAAGCGCGTCGCGGATGCGCGCCGATGAGCGTGATCTCGCAAGCAACGAATCGATCGGCATCCAGGGTCGTCGCCAACCAGACGATCGCGGGAGCCGGTTTATCGAGCACCACCACACCAGTGTCATCGCTGCGCACGGCGCTCCACTCGGAAGCAGGCGACGCGGGACCGGCTGGACTGAAGGTGGACTGCGGCCAAAGCGAGGCCGCGTCGATCCGGTCCAGGCTCAAGGCTTGATCCACGCCGAACTTGCCGAGCTTTTCATCGCCGAACATCGGGAGTGGATCGAAGCTGGGCCCGTGAATCCACCAGGCACGGATCGGCGTCGCGATCGGTTTGTCTTCGGCCGCCGTTGCAACGCAAAGCGGCGTGAGTGCGAGGAGAGCCAGGGTCGGTCCGATCACATGACGTCGCAGCATGAGGGGGTGCTCCAGCCGCGGATCGTACTCCGGGTCGATCGCGAGAGCGGCGCGTTCCGCCGCGCATTCGCCCCGATTTGGCATCTTTGGCCGGAATTTACAGGGCCAATACGAACTCTCCCGGACCCACTTCGTTCGAAATTGAAACGCTGACTGGACTCTCGCGCGGCCGTGCCTAGTTATTCGCCATGGATGCGTGCGGGCCTGCACGAACTCGCGTCCCGGGAGGAAACAGGATGAATGCCAGATCGATAGCGGTGCCGCTGGTCATTACGGCACTGGCAGCAAGCGCATGGGCGGC
>JANNUT010000080.1:0-2153 GCA_031395565.1 Acidobacteriota bacterium
GGCTCCGACTGCCAGCCAGTCTTCGCCTTCACTTTGTCTGCAAATTCGGCTCTTCGTGAAAGTTGGGGCTGAGTTTTTCACGCTGCGATGGGGACAGGGTATGGGGGTGTTACTCCGAGCGCCAGGAAGCGTTCAAGGCCCCCGTCCGTGCTGATAGGGTTGACGACCATGAAGCGTAGGCGCCTCAGCATGCGGGTGAGGTCTCGGTAGCCCCTGCCGCGGCGGACGAGGGTCTCCCAGTTGTTGTTTATGGCTTCGATGCGCCCAGTGGGCGGTCGATGCTCGCCGAGAGCTACGATGGCATCGAAGTGATGGCGGAGGGAGTCGTGGAGCTTGCGCATGGGCACGTTGTCCCTGCGGGCGGTGCGGCGCAGGATGTGTCGGAGCCCCTGGGCCATTTCCGGTCCTGAGGGTGCCTTCAGGACATCACGCAGGTGCTCCTTGACTTGATAGCCATGAGCGAGCGTGTTGTTGCCCCGCAGAAGAACGGCGAGCTGCGCGCGCTCGTGGTCTTTGAGGCGGACCCAGGCACGCAGACAGAGCCAGCGCTTTCCGCGACCCAGTGCGCGCAGTTCTGGTCCTGCGCGGAACAGCACTTCTCTGCGCAGCTCATCGACCGCCTGGCCCGCGCGCTTCATGATGTGAAAGGGGTCGTGCACGACCGCGGCATGCGCGAGGTCGGGGTCTCTACGGACCGCATTGGCGAAGGGTTCGTGCATGTCCATGGCTACGAGAACGAGTTCCGCCTTCTGCTCTCTGGTGAGCGAAGAGAAGAAGCGGGCGACCGTCTCCTCGCGCCTTCCAGGGCCCATCCAAATGGGTTCACCCGTTGCGAGGTTGCTGACAATGGTAACGAACTTTTCTACCCGGTTCTTGCCGCGGCGCCCCAGGTACTTCTCGTCGAGCCCAGCCATGCGCAGGGGTACGGCCGGACGTGTCTGCTCCCAGCGCGCGAGGGCTGCGTCCTCGGCTCGGCGCACGGTGGACCAGTCCAGGCCATGAAGTGCTGCCACGTGTGCGATAGGCATCGAAGCGACATCCACTGCAAGCCGCTGCTGAAGCCTTCGGGTCTGGCGCTGATGTGGCTCCGCCCACGCGATCATTTCGACCGGAGTCGCACCGCAGCGCCCACACTTCACGCGCACCGGAGCGTACTCAATCACGACGGGATGTTCGGCCCAGGTCAGGTCTGCCCACCGTCGTGCACAAAGGTATGCCTTGATGCGGCGACACCTACCCCCGCATCCTAAACAGCGGGCCAGCCAGCGCCGTGTCACTGAGAGCACAAGCGTCATCCCGCGCAGAAGCGGGGGCGCCACGTCGTAGGGGATGCGCGCCCCGCACGGCTTTTCGAAAAACGCCTCCACCTTGAAGCCATCGAACCCGAAGATCTGTGCCAGAGTACGTGTGCGTTGTCCCATCCTGTGTCGCTCCTTTTTCGTTGTGGAATCAGGAAGACATACTTGCATTGGTGCGAGCGCGGTGGGACAGCGCGTTCCGAACAGGCCGCCCGTCACGCTTCAGCGCCGGCATCGGACTTATCCACTTGTGCCAGGATCCTGATCCACTCGGCCTAGCGCGCGACCTCGTGGCCACAGCTGCCACCCGCGCGCGCAACCTCTCGAAATGACGAAGAGAGGAGAGAGCAACTAAAGGGGGAAGATGAGGTTGACGCTGAGCCGGCGTGGAACCGGTAAACCGCCGCAGGTGGATTAGTTTTATCCCGGCGTCGAAGCGTCACGCCTCGTGCAGTGCCAGATCGTTGCCCCGTCTCACAGCACAAGCCGTGCCGGGATCAGGCAGTGGCCGAGCCCAGAAAGCAAGGCCCCAGGCAAAAGCGCTGTGATTTCCGCGGCCCCAACTTTCACGAAGAGGCCAAAAACCGGGGGCTGGCAATGTCGGTGGCATGACCCTGGCGACCGGCGTCTATAAGTGGGGGACGGGCCTGTTAGTTGGAGGCAGCGTACCCCTCGGCACGTCGGCAGCGCTGTCACGCAACCCGAGCCATGAGCATCCCGGGCCGTAATGTCCCATGTGGGACACATATGCTTGCCCCGGCTTCCGCAGGCAACTCGCGTGCTTGCAATCATTGACCTATTCGTTCGGTACGTTCCGTGCCTAGAAGTGCGATCATGGCTCTGGCGATGCTCCAA
>JANNUT010000081.1:0-15186 GCA_031395565.1 Acidobacteriota bacterium
ATGCCGCGGTCCTTGAACGATAGCGTGGGGTTTTCGCCCTCGTGCTTTAGATACAGCGCGGGCAGGTTGAAGGCGCGCGACAGCGCATCGGTGCGGTAGAGATTGGTGTTGCCTTCGGGCTTGCTGACAATTTTCTCTAGCGGCAGCTCGGGGAGGATCATCTCGTGATAGCGCCAGACGCCCGAGCGATGCGGCCCGGTCGTCGCGGTGCGTCGCGCATCGAACGTGTCGCGCAGGTGCGGGTGTGCGGCGCGAATCCGTTCGAGGTCGTGCTGCACTTCCAAGATGTCGCCGCAGCTGCAGTGATAGCGCACCTCGTGCGTGTCGTAGCGCTTGTCACACGCGATGCACTGCAGCCAAGAGATGCCGTTCATTTTGCGCGCGCTCCTAGCATCGAAACCGGGGAGATGAGGACCTCGGAGGCCACGCCATGCCGCGCGAACGCAGACGCCATGGCGTGGGCGTGCCGCTCGGCATCGGCACGCGACGCCGCGGCCGCCAGCATGGTGGGCCCCGAACCGCTAATTACGCAGCCGAGTGCGCCGCTGTGCATGGCGGCTGCCTTGACGTCGTCGTAGCCAAGAATCAACGCGGCGCGTCGCGGTTCGACAATGCGGTCCACCAGCGCGCGCGAGAACAAGAGCGCATCACCGGTGGTGAGTGCGAGCACCAAGTTGGCGGCGTTGGCCCAACCCACCGTGGCGTCACTCAAGGCGATCTCGCGGGGCAACACCTCGCGCGCTGCGCGCGTGGGCACATGCAGCTGTGGGGTGACCACGGCGAACAGCAGTTCTAGTTGAGGCTGAAAGCGTGCCACGCGCGTTGACGTGCCAGGCGTGACAATCACAAAGCCACCCAAGAGCGACGGCGCGACGTTGTCGGCATGTCGAGCGCCGGAGGCGACGGCCTCGCCGTCGAGTGCTGCGGAGAGCAGCACTTCGTCGCTGACGGTGTGGCCTTCCAACTGCGCAATCACCAGGGCGGCAGCCTTGGCACCGGCAACCGCACTCGCGGCACTGCTGCCCAGGCCGGAGCAAAACGGCATTCGCTTGTCGAGCACCAGTTCTAAGCCGCCACGCGAAGCGCGTGCGGGATCGGCATTCCATACCGACGCTGCAGCCACCGAGGCGGTGTTGCGCGCAGCATCCAGCGGCAGGTCGGCAGCGCGGCCGAGAATCTCGAGCAATCGCACACCGGGTGTGGACACGGCGCGGGCTTGCACTACATCGCCCAAACCCTCCAGCGCAAAGCCGAAGCAATCAAAGCCAGGTCCCAGATTGGAAGCAGAGGCGGGCGCAAAAGCCGTGCACCACGTGGTGCTCATAAGCCGCGCCCGATCTTGAGAATGTCGCCGTACACACCGGCGGCCGTCACTTCGGCGCCGGCACCCGGACCCCGAATCACCAGCGGGTTGTCGAGGTAACGCTCGGTGCGAAACACGAGCAAGTTGTCGGGCCCGTCGAGTTGCGCCAACGGGCTGGTCAACGGCACCTCACGCAGCCCGACCTCGACCGACGACGGTTGAATCTCGGCGACGAAACGCAGCACAGCGCTGTTGCGCCGCGCTGTTTCGACGCGCTCAGCCATGGGAGCGTCGAGCGAGGGGAGTGCCTCCATGAAGGCAGCGACGCTTGGCAGCGACATCAGCGCGGGCGTTACCAAGCCAGCCAACGCGATCTCGCTCATCTCCAGCTTCATGCCGATTTCGCGCGCAATGATCAGCGCCTTGCGTGCGACATCCACGCCCGACAAGTCGTCGCGTGGATCGGGTTCGGTGTAGCCGAGCGACTTGGCTTCGTGCACGATCTCGGAAAAGCGTTGACCCTGCATCAACCGGCTGCACACGAAGCCGAGTGTTCCCGACAAGCAGCCGCTAATCCGCTCGACCTCATCGCGCGTGGCCACCAGATCTTGCAGCGTCGATAGCAGCGGCAGTCCGGCGCCGAAGGTAGTTTCGAAGTGATAACCCAGCCCCTTGCGGCGCGAGAGCGCGCGAATCTCGTTGTACAGATCGCCTGGCCCAGCGACGGGCTTTTTGTTGGCTGTCACGACATGCAAACCCGCCTGCAATGCCATGCGATGCAGCGTGCCGGTTTCTTCGGCGGTCATATCCACAAGCGCCACATCGAGCCGGCGCGAGGTTGCGATTTTCTCGATGAGCGCGGCATCGTCGGGGCGCGGCTCACCACCCAAGCTGCTCAGTGCGGCCCCTTCGGCAATCGCGTCAAGTTTGGCGTCGTCAAGGCCGTGCGGGTCAAACAGCATTTCATGGCGGCCGGCAACCCCAATCACACGCACCGTCATCTTGGAATGCTCGGCCAAGCGTTGACGGCCTTTCAGCAGTTGCCGCAGCAGCGTGCGTCCAACCAGGCCCTTGCCCAGCAAGAACACGTGAATATCGCGCGTCAGTCCGAAGCGCGTGTGAATCGCGCCGACGGCCCGCGCCAAATCGCATTCGTCGACGACGGCAGAGATGTTGAGTTCCGATGAGCCTTGCGCGATCGCCTGGACATTGATGCCGGCACGCCCCATGGCGGTGAACATCTCCTGACTGACGCCGGGAATGCCGCGCATGCCCTCGCCAATAATCGCGACGATTCCAACCGGCTCTTTGACGTCGATGCTTTCAATTTCGCGGCGCTGGCGTTCGAGTTCGAATTCGCGCTCGAGTTCTGCGACAACGCGGCGGCCATCGCTGCGTTTGCAGACGAACGAAATGTTGTGCTCGGAGCTGGCTTGCGAAATGAGGTAAACGCTGACGCTGGCGCGTGCCGCGGCGCCAAAGCAACGCGCTGCGATACCCGGCACGCCCACCATGCCGTTTCCTTCCACGGTCACCAAGGCCAAGTCGGCGATCGACGAGACGGTCTTTACTGGGCCCGCTGTGCTTTCGGTGGCGGGTCCTACCAAGGTGCCGGGGGAGTCGGGGCGGAACGAGTTCTTCAAGACGATCGGAATCTGCTGGCGAACGGCGGGTGCAATGGTGCCCGGGTGCAATACTTTCGATCCGAAGTACGCCATTTCAGCGGCTTCGCGATACGACACCTGGGTCAAGAGTCGTGCTTCGGGTACCACGCGTGGATCGGCGGTCAGCACGCCATCGACGTCGCTCCAAATCCAAATCGCATCGGCGTCGAGAAACGCGCCCATCAGTGCGCCCGACAGGTCGCTGCCACCGCGGCCGAGCGTGGTCGTGACACCGTCCTGCGAGGCGCCGATGAAACCGGTGACCACCGGCACGAGCTTTTCGATGTGAGGCAACAAGGCTTGACGTGTGAGCGCGCGGCTTGCGGTTTCGTCGGTGCGCGCGCTGCCGTGTACGGAGTCGGTGCGCACAAACTCACGTGCGTCGAAGGCTTTGGCCTCGCCGCCTTCAGCGCGAATGGCGGCGGCCAGCAAGGGTGCAGCCAAACGCTCACCGAAGGACGAGACCAAGTCGAGCGAGCGCGGCGTGAGATCGCTCAGCAATCGAATGCCGTGACAGATTTGCTCGAGTTCCAACAGCAGGTCGCGCAGGGTGCCGATGAGTGCTTCGCGCCGTGAACCAGACTCGATCAACGCTTCGGCCGCCTCTAAGTGGCGGCGCCGCAGTTCACCCAAAATCGCTTCCACGTCGGACGATCGTCGATCGCGCGCGGCCTGTGCCACGTTGATCAGCGCATCGGTCACCTTGGTCATCGCGGAGGTCACCACCACCACGGGTGTTCTGCCGCGCTCGGCCAACACCAAGCGCGCTACGTTACGCATGCGAGCGGCGTCACCGACCGAGGTGCCACCGAATTTCATTACCAGCATCGTCAAACCCTCGACCCGGGAAGATAGGCGCGCAGCAAGTCGCGCGCCCGCCCCAAAGCGCCTGGCACGATACTGCGGAAACGAGCCCGGGGGAGCGCAATGGGGCCAGGAGTCAGCGGCGGATCAACCATGCCGCGGCCGGTCGATGCTGTCGGAGCTAGTCATGACAACGGTACTTGCTCGCGGCCGGTCGACGCTGTCGGAGCTAGTCATGACAACAGTGCTCACTTGTAATCAGCCGGATCAACGTGGCGCTCGTTGCGAAACCAAACAGCACCGCTGGCTAATCCTTTGGGCCCCAGCCGCCACAGACGCTGGATTGGCGAATCACCCGCAACGTGCATAAGCCCACCGTGCTGTCCATGCCGATGATGCACTGCACACAACGCGTCGCGGTTGAACGGGTGATCGCTTCCACCGTGTGACCGGTAAACACGGTGATGCGATTCGACCTTGCGATTGGTGCATCCTGGCGCCTCGCATCGATGCCTTGCGCGCGCGAATTCTTCTGAATGACAGGCCGAGCGCGTTGCGGCGTGGTCGTGTTGGGCACAAAAGTCTTCGAGCAGGGCGAGCAAGCCGACCCACGAAGGCACGCGACGAGACGCCGTGGAAAACGTCCGGGCAGCACGCCAAGAAGCGGGGGTTGCGTTCGAAATCGGAAACGGCCAATCGAGCGCATCCGCTTTGAGCGCCATGAGCACGCGCTGACTTTCGATGCACGCGGTGAAGTGATTGCCCAACTCGGCCGGCAATCGTAGCCGTAGCGCGCTACCGGAGACAGGCAGCAACGATTTGTTTTCACACGCGGCGCGGCCGGCGCGCTGAACAGCGGCAGCGGTGTCACCTGGCGCGCAACGCAACGAGGCGAGCCACTGCTCATCGGTCATGGGTAGCGGTGGGCCGCCGCACCCTTCCACGGCACTGTTCCACAACAAGGCTCGCTTCTCGTCGCGTAGCCGCTTGACCGTGCAAGCAGCGAGGTGATTCGCCCAATCGGACTGAAGCGCCGCGTCGACGATTTTGCCGCCAAGGATCTGCGCCGCCAGCAATGTCTTTTCGAGACCAATCTGGCCGGTAGCGTAGGCCTGCCACAGTTGGGGTTGGCTGGCGATCGCCCGCGCCGCACGCACGCGGTCTTCGACAGTGGTCCGACACAAGCCCAAGCGGTCCTCGGCATATGCGCCAATGCTGCGAAGCCCCAGCGCACAGATGAGGCCGTTGTCGCACATTTCGATGAGCACACTTGCCAAGTGGCGCTCAATCACATCGGCGGAGGATGTTAAGCACTGCAACTGCCGCAGCACATCGTCGTCGCTGCCGGCGCCGGCCGATGCGATCGCCACATCGATCGCTTGCAGCACTTCGCGCGCTTCCGACAACGCCGGCAGTGCGAGCCCAGTGACAATGCGGGTGAGATCGGGCGAAACCTCCTGCGTCTGCAGCCAGACTTGCGAAACGTCCGGGGGGTTGGGCCCGGCGAAGGCTTCGGCCACCAGCGCTTCGACGAACGACTCGACCGGAGCATCGGCCCCCTCGACGCGCCGATACAAATCGAGCGCGCTGTCGAACGCCGCGCGGACCGCGGGTGGTGCCGACATCGACCACAGCACGCGAGGCGCCTGCACGATGTCTTCGCTGGCGATGGAATACGAGTGACTTTCGACACTGTCGTCACTACTTATTGCCGCCGCTGCGTCTGAACTGGGCTTCTGCTCCCGCACTGCCTGCGACAATTCGTCGACCGTGAGCCGTCGTGCATCCGTCACCCAGCGATCGACCGTTTCCGATGTCGCCACCCGCGCCACGAGCAGCGCTCGACAGACGCCGATTGGCGCCTCGCCACGCTCGCCTGTGACAGCCGCACGCAATGCGGGCAGTTGCGCTACCGCTCGATGCAGCGCTGCGTGGTTTCGCAACCATCGGCTGCTGCGCTCGAGACGCTCGCGCGTGAAGTCGTGAAGCGACGAATAGCCTGCGCTCCGCCACAGCTCACGCTCGACAATGACTGCGGCCACCTTGGCGAGCGGCAACAGCGTACGTGCTGTTTCGGTGGCGAGGCGGCAGACCACTGCATCGGCCTGCAGTGCAGCAAGCCGAGTTGATGATGAATCGTGTTTGGGACGCACAAATGAAAGCGACACGCGACACCTTTGTTGTGATGCAAAGGTACAAACAAAGTTCACGAAGAACAATCGAAAGTGCGAAAGAAAATTTCGATTTTCTGCGCATGCGAGAATCACTAACGCACGAGTGGTAGGTCTGTACTCATTTATCTCGAGGAACGCGAGGTCTCAAGATCAGCGTGACGCTTCTCCTGAAACCATCCTAGTTGCCGGTCTATTACTGGTCTCGCTCGTGGTGACGCTTTTCTGCTTCAGCCTCTTCATCACCGGATCGCGATCGATGCTGCGAGTCAATTCTCTAACGAGATCCTCACGCAGTATGCCCACGAGCTACGCCGTCCGACGGCTCAAACGTCATCGTGCAGCTGAAATCGCGATGAGGGATGTTTCGAGGCGCCTGAATGAGTGAGTTGTGGATACCGGGCGACGCCCACGTAGCCGTTCAACCTCACGCACCACACACCACCAAAACAAAACGGGGCGGCGGCCAGATCGGCCCACCGCCCCGCAATCTACAAACCAGCTGCTTACAGTCCGCTGAGCCGCACCGATCCTGCCGACGTCGAGATGCTCAACTTGGCGCCGCCGCGGTTGAGCTTGCCGTTCAACTCATCGCGATCGGTGGTGCCTTGAAACGCGGTCCCAAGATTGTTCTCGACACGGCCCGCCGATGTATCGGCGGAGATCGTCAAGTCGACCGACGTATCGAGTGCGACATTGATACCGCCGCCAGAGCTTTCGATCGAACCGCCTTTGGCGTTGCCTTTGGCCAACGTCACATCGACGCCGCCACCACTGGTGTGCGCATCGACAACACCGCCCGCGTCTTCGATTTGAATCGGCCCACCCGATGTTTCAGCGCGCAGATCGCCGGTGATTGAACTGACGGTAATCGGTCCACCGCTCGTGTGAAGCGTTGCGGTGCCCGTGATCTTGCTGGCGTTGATCGGTCCGCCCGACGTCTCGGCGTTGACCTCACCCGTAATCTCGCTGACGGTAATCGGTCCACCCGACGTGTGCAGAACGATCGACCCCTTGATCGACGCAGCGCTGACCGGTCCGCCGGAGGTGTCGAGGTCGAGCATGATTTCACGCGGCACTTCCAGCTTGAACTTCAGGTTGGGCCCGCGTTCCATCATGCGGCCCCAAAAGCCCCAGCCATTGCCCTTGCGTTCCAACTGAATCGCGATCCAGTCGGGCTTGATGCTGTACGTGGTCACGAACTTCGCATCGAAATCACTAACATCGGCGGTGAGCACCAGGCGGACCGTCTTGCGGTCGCTGCCGACGACTTCGATGAAGCCTTCGCTTGTGGCCACCGACAGTTTGCCAGCTGCGGAAATGGGCCATTCCTTTTCGATACGAGTCGCGGCAAGGGCCGAGGCGGCATAGGCGACGAGGGAGATGACAATCACAATCAAGCGAGCACGAATGGCGTACATGGCAGATCCTCCAGCGAGAGTCGCCTCTACAAACGAAGCTCGCCGCAGAATGTTACGCGTCCGCTCGCAATTCCAAGGTCCCCAATCCTGCCCGCAGCCGTTCCAGGCCCCCCGGGGCGCCCGAAAAGGTGAATCTCCCGGCCCCCGGGGCTACTCTAACGAGCCCGGACCTGAAACCGACGCCCCTATCCCCGCATCAGAGGGCCACATGAAAAACCCTATCCTCGTACTGGCCACCCTCCCAGTCCTGATCCTCGCGGCCGCCGGCTGTAGCCCCAAATCTTCGGAGGCCGCCCCTCCCCCCGAGAAACCAACCATGACCACCACTGCCCGCCGGGTCGTCAAGACAGAAGAAGAGTGGAAGAAAATCCTTACCCCCGAGCAGTTCAACGTCATGCGCAAGGCCGGCACTGAGCGCGCCTTCACCGGCAAAACCTGGGACAACCACGCCAAGGGGATCTACGTCTGCGCCGGCTGCGCGACGCCGCTGTTTTCCAGCGAGACCAAGTTCGATAGCGGCACCGGTTGGCCGAGTTTCTGGCAGCCGATCGACAAGCAGAACGTGGGTGAAACTGAAGACAACGGATTTTTCATGCGGCGTACCGAAGTGCACTGCGCGGTTTGCGATGCTCACCTCGGCCACGTCTTCAATGACGGGCCGCAGCCCACGGGGCTTCGTTACTGCATGAACTCGGCGAGTATGGAATTTCAGCCAGCCCCTTGAGTCCTTCGAAAAATCTGCCCGTCCGACGCGGCTAGCACCCCTGAGTGCTAGCCGTTTCGTCTTTTGAGCGATGGCGGTATCAATTCGAGCCGCGCGAACTCTTCTATAGGACGCCGGACCTCCGACGTCGTTTTATTTCAGCTCGCTTAAACCTTTGTCATACAGCGGGTTGAGCAGGCCGGCGCAAGGCCGTTTCGTATACTCCATAGACTTCGGAGGCGTTCCCCCAAGAGCTTCAGAACTGCGAGAGCCCGCATGCCGCAACCATTCTCCTCATCGTTGGCAACCCGCTGGGGCGCGGGGGGAGCACTCGTCGCGCTGGTTGTGCTGGCCGTTACGGCCGCGATCTTGGCGCAACTGCGAAACACACAAGGCGACAGCGACCGTGTGTTGGACGAAACGCGCGAGGAGCAGGTCTGCACCGAAGCGCGGATCGACTTTGCCAAGCTCGAGGTGCTGCTACGGGGGTTGGGAGTCGATCCAGCCCACGTCGACGAGTTCAAACCGCAAGCGTTGTCGCTGATCGAGCAAGTCCAGTTCAAGTTGGGGGAGTTTCATACCGGATCGGAGCGAGCCGGCCGCGGCGAGCCGAATCACGAAACGGCCGAGGCCAATCAAGTCAACGCGATCCAGGCCAGCTTGCTTCAACTCAAGCAACTACTGGTCGCGCCCACGCCGCAGGCGCTGTTTGCGAGCCGCGATGCCCTATTCGATCGGGTCAACAAGTTGCTCACGGAGCTGATTCAAATTACCCGCAACGAAACCGACGATGCGCGCGAGGACCTGCGCGGTCACATCGCCACGATCGCCTTCATGATGAAACTGACCGGCCTCGTGGGCGTGGTGTTGTTGGTCACCACGGTCTGGCTGCTTCAGCGGCAAGTCGTGTCGCCACTGCACAGCATGCAGCGCGCGGTCGAACGTTTTGGCGCCGGCGACTTGGCGCATCGGCTGGAGTTCAACGCGCACAACGAACTGGGGTCGTTGGCGCACACCTTTAACCAAATGGCCGCGCGCCTTTCCGAATCGCAACGCCAGCTGGGCGAATTGCTCGAGCAGCGTACGCAGCAGTTCAAACAGGCCGCCAAGTTGGCCGACGTGGGAACGTTCGCCGCGGGCGTAGCCCACGAGATCAATACGCCGATTGCATCGGTCGCCTCGTGCGCAGAAGGTTTGGAGCGAAAACTGAAAAAGGGTCCCGTCGCCGAATCAGAGATTTTGGAGTATCTGCGAACCATCTCGGGAGAAGCGCACCGCACCAGCGAGTTGGCGGCGCGACTGCTGACGTTTGCGCGACGTGGCCCGGCGGAGGTCAAACCGGTGCAGTTGACGGCCTTGATTGAGGACCTGAAGCGGCTGGTGGCGCACCGCCTGACGCAAAAGCAGGTGACGCTGCAACTGCAACAGCCGGAGCCAGCGTTGCCCGCCATGCCGTTGCCGGCTGCCGAGATCGAGCAGGTGCTGTTGAATCTGCTGCAGAACGCGATCGATGCCTCGCCTGCGAACGGCACCATCCACATCACGTTGCGCGGTGAGGCTGGCCGAATAGTGATCAGCGTCGCAGACGAAGGCCAAGGCGTACCGATCGAAAACGTCGATCGAATCTTCGAACCGTTTTTCACCACCAAAGACTCGGGGAAGGGGACCGGTTTGGGGTTGTCGCTCACCGCCATGATCGTCGAAGGATTGGGCGGCCGAATCGAGTACCGCGCGGGTGCCGCCAAGGGCGCTACGTTCGAGTTGAGCCTGCCTGTTGCCTGGGAGAAGACCGCATGAGCCGCACCAAGCTGCTGTTTATCGAGGACGACGCAACCTTCCGCAACGTACTGTGCCGCGAATTGCGGAACCAGTTCGATGTCAGCGCTTATTCGACTGCAGAGGAAGGGCTGCGTGTCTTCGACTCGGTGGCGCCGGACGTTTGCTTGGTCGATCTGCACTTGCCGGGCAAGAGCGGCCTGGACTTCTTGCGCGAGTTGCGGCTGAAACAAGCCTCAATTCAGGTGGTCTTCCTGACCGGCAACGGTGATGTCGGTGACGCAGTCGAGGCAATGCGTGAAGGAGCCTACGACTTTCTGGTCAAACCTGCGCCGCTGGACAAGCTGGAGCAGACGCTGTTGAAGGCTGCCGAGAAGACCATGTTGATTGCCGATGTTCAGCGACTCACCGTTGCCTCGGCCTGGAGCCACGCCGAAGGCGAGATCTTGGGTGACACCGCTCCCATGCTCGAACTCAAGCGCTCGATCGAGAAGTTCGGCCCACGCGGTGAGTGCGTTTTGATTGCTGGCGAACGCGGTACCGGCAAGGAGCTGGTCGCCCTCAATCTGCATCGCCGCTCGTTGCGCGCGAATGCGCCCTTCGTGGTGGCGAATTGCCGCGCCGTGGTTCCCGAGCGCCTGACGCTCGATCTGTTCGGCGAACATGGGAATCCAGGTCTGTGGGGTGCGGCTCGCGGTGGATCGCTGTTTGTCGACGCCATCGAAAGTTTGCCTGCTGCCGCGCAAGACGCGTTGATGGGTGCGCTCGTCGCCGCGCCGGAGTCGCCACCGTTGCCGGTGCGAGTTCTGGCGGCGACCGAAGGCGATTTGCAGGCCGAGGTGCATGCCGGTCGCTTTCGAAACGATCTGTTTCAGCGGCTGTCGACGTTGCGTTTGACGCTGCCGGCGCTGCGCGATCGGCGAGCCGATGTCTCGCTGCTTGCGCGAGTATTCTTGCGACGCGTTGCCGAACGCGAAAACACGCCGCTGGAACTGTCGCCAGCAGCGCTGGACGCACTCTCGGCCCACGACTGGCCGGGCAACGTGCGCGAGTTGAAGAGCGCGATCACGCGGCTCGCAGTGCTGGTCCAACATCAACCGATTACGGGTCAGGACGTGCAGGAGTTTGTTCTGCGCACCGGCCAGCCGGCGGTCGGTGCTTTGCCAACGCTACGGATCGAAGAGTTGGAACAACAAGCGTTGGTCCTGGCCTTGGAGCTAACGGGCTCCGACAAAAAAGCCGCCGCCGAGCAACTGGGTGTGTCGTTACGCACGCTCTACAACATGCTCGAGCGCTACGACTTGAAGGGCCGCTACATTCGGCACTGAGGGGCCGCAACTGGAAACGGCCTCACGCGTAGCTGTGCAGCCCGACGATCACGAAGTTCACGGCGATCCAGTTAAACAGCATCACGGCGCATCCGAGCAGCGCCAGGATCGCTGTCCACAACGCCTTGTCGCGTGTGCGCAACCGCACATGAATCAGCATCAAAAACACCAGCCATGTGTTGAGCGCGAAAACTTCCTTGGGATCCCAACCCCACGGCCGGCCCCACGACACATCGGCCCAGACCGCGCCGAGCACAGTGCCGATCCACAGCGCCACGAAGGCGAGTTGCAGAAATATCATCGTGGCGCCATCGAACGTGCCCAGTAGGCTGGCGTCACCACCGGCCGAGGCCCAGCGACGGGCCGGCGACCAACGCGCCGCCAAATGGAGTGTCGCGACCACACCAGCGCAGAAGATCAGCGCGTACGAGGTAATGACGACGTTGGTGTGGATGTACAGCCACACGGTGCGATCGAGAATCGGCATGACGGGCGAAATGTCGCCGCTCATTCCGACCGGCAAGAACGACCCCGCCATTAGGGCCGTCATGCCCGTGACCGCTGCCGCCAAGGCCGGTAAGCCGTGCACACGGTGATGACGCAGCAAGCGCTCCAATACCAACGCAATCACGGCGCCAAACCAGGCCGACGCGCAGACCGCCTCGAACATGTTGGAATTCGGAATGCGGCCGGCGATGTACCAGCGCAGCCCAATCGCGGCGGTATGCAACGCGAGTGCGCTCGCGAACAACACAAACCCCAGATGCAGCGCACGCGGCCGCTGCCGCGTGATGCCAAACAACAGTGGCACCAGCGCCGCGAGATAAATCAGCCAGGCCCAGGTGAGCTTGTGCAACCTTAGGTACCACGACTCGATCGCGCGGCGCGTGGCCGACGGGTACAACGCCGGCTCGACGGCGCTCAACTGCTGCGCCAGCGTGCCGAGCACTGCATTCGTGGCAGAAACATCTTGGAAGCGCCAGGCGCGCTGCAACTCGGCCCAGGAAGCTTCTAAGGCTTGTCGCGTTTTCGAGTCGATCGATGCAGGCAACCCGCCGCCATGAAAACTCTTGTGCACGTCATCGCTCGGCACCACGGCATTCGGGCCACCACCTATTCCACCGGTAATCGGCAACCAGGTGTCGACCGTCGTGCCGCCCGGTGGCGGCACCACACGCCAGAGCGTTTGCAAGCTGCGCCCATCGCCCAACTGACGCGAGCGCAGCAACTGCTGCACCTGCTTGCTGCCCGACATCAAATCGCGATCGAGCAAACCAAGCGCGTCGCGCACCGTTGGGTGATCGAGGAAGGCTGCCGAGCAGTACCCGCTTTCGAGAAAGCGATCGAGCAACTCATCGGAAAGCAGGTCGCGGCGCTGCGCGACGGGCGTCGACTCACGCACGATTTGAATCAATCGCTGTCGAAACGCTTTCTTCGGTGCATACAGCGTGGCCGCGGTGGCCGATGGCTCGGGCACGATCATCAGGTCCAAGTACGCCAGCACCGGGTCGGCATCGCCCAACGCATTGGGGCCGAAGGCGCGGGCCAACGTTTCGCGCGCCAGCGCATCGAATGTTTTCACGCGTCCGTCGTCTTGCACCGCGATCAACCGAATCGCCGATAGATCGACCGCCTCGCGAAAGGGCCGGCCGGCCGACAACGGGATGACGGATTCCTGTGGGCGTGCGTTGTAACCGAACGCTGTAAGCAGCGCGCCGAAGACCAGCAGTGCCTCACGAGAGCGTGTCATGCGTGCACCTGTTCCTGCGCCGCACTCTCCGGCGATGCCACAGCCTGATCCACACGCTGGCGTTGCTGAGTGCGCCGCTTGTTCAACAGCGTGGGTTTGACATAGAAGGCCCAGATCAAGCCAAACGAAACGATGATCGCTCCAGCCAACATCGCCCCGACGCCGTGCCGATTGGCGACACCGACACCGCTAAAGTTCAGACCGCTATAACCGGTCTCAGGCGACGGCGGATCCCACGTGCTTTGAAACAACCACCAGCCAGCGTGCCCGGTGGGCACGTTGCTGCGAATGTCCACCGGCTCGCCCCAGCCTTGGCCATCGTCGAAGCGAATTCGGCTGACGTAGTCGCGCTCGCGTTGTCCACCTGGATACGTTTCGAGTTGAAACTCGGCCAATGACAGCTTCATCGGCAAAGGCCGGCTCTCGCGCGTAAATACCGCTTCGAGCACCGTGCCATCGTCGAGCGTCAGTCGCTGCGGCTTGTAGCCGTAGCGATTGGGATGCGGGTAATGGCTGTACTCCAGCCAGGCGCTTTGTGTTTTGCCAGCGCGCGAGACCTCCAGTCGCATCAGCGCGTGCGCCATCCCGGCTTTGGTGTCGCGTTCGCGAATAGGAATGATCGACGGACGCATCACGCGACGTGATTCGCGGCTCAGTCCATTCAGGGCAATCGACAGCGGCCGCGTCGTGAAATCGAGCGTGTCGCCCACCTGTGCCGACTTCCATTCCGACTTGCCATCCTCGCCAATCAGGCCGACGTCGGCGCCCCAGGCGCCAGCCACAATCTTGAGCGTTGGCGCCACCGGGTTGAGCAGCTCGATCGTGATCGCCTCGTCGACGCGCTTGCTCAAGCGCTTGCCCGCGGCATCGATGTCCTGCGACATCAGCGCATCCGGCGACACTACCGCGCGTGTGAACTGCACCGCCCCATGCGTTACCGCAACCGTAACCACCGAAGCGGCGTCGCCTGAGTCTCCCAGCAACCAATGCGGCACGAACTGCACGCCGCGCACTGTGTAGCCGGTGTTGCCCACTGGCGTGTCGGCTTTCATCACGTCGGCGAGTGGCAACGAAACCGTCTCGGCCCCCACCTGCACGCGCAACGTAGGCGGCTCGACGCTGCGTTGGGATTCGCGCGCAGCCACATCGTCCACCCACACCACCTGCGCTTCGAGCGGACCGACAGCGGTCGGCAACGGCGTGACCCCGCTGGACTGCACCAGCGCATGCCGCGTGGCGTTACCCGACGCGTTCACCGCAATCTGCGCCAACGGGCGACGAAGATTGCCTCCCGGTTCCCAGGTTTGCTCCAAGCGCGCGTGCGGCAGAAACGCGGTGGCACGCACATCGAGTCCGGCCAGCGCCGGCAGCGGAGTGCCACTGACGCCACGCACATCGAGTGCGCTCGATGCTATCGGCTCACCCGCGGCGGCATCGACGCTTTGCACATCGCCAATGTGCTCGCTGTAACGCGGCAAGCGCGGCAGCGCATACTCGGTCCACTCGTTGTCGCTGGCCAAGCGCAGTCGCACGGCGGCACTGTCTCGCAGGTAGAAGCGATCGGCCGAAAACGGAACGAGGCTCACGCTGAGTGCGTCGTCGAGGATCGTGCGCCCGACGACTTTGATAGCGCGCCCTTGGCCCGGCATCACGTCCTCGGTGTACTGCGGAAAGCCCGCAATCACCTGACGTACAAACGCGCTTTCGGGGCGTCCCGCGATGTACGGCTGCACCGCCAGCTGCACGCTGTAAGCGCGCGTGCCCTTGTCGCTTCCGGTCAACAGTTCGTACTGCGGCTGAATCGTGGTGACGCGCACGTCGTAAAAGCGCCCTTCGCCGTACACGAACGCGCGCGCCCCTGGCTGCAACATTAGGTCGGTGGTGGCAGCACCGGACTGAAGCTGTGCGGTAAAGCGATAGACCGCTGTGTCGCCTTCGAGTTTGCGTGCGAAGTAATACCCGGTGCCGGCCATCAAGCAGATGATCCCGACATGCACCGCCCACACACCCAAGTTGGGCAAATTGAAACGGATCCGCCGCACGGTGACGATCGCCAGTGAAACTGCAATCGAAATCAACAGCGTCTTGAACGGCCACCACGAAAACCACTCCAGTTCGGTCAGTTCCAACGACTGACGCGGAAACCACTCGGTGAACGGCGCAAACCCTGCCGACCCAATCCAGCAATACACCAACAGCAACCCCATCAACGACAACCCGAAGGGAACGCTGCCGACGAAATCGAGCACAGCGGTCAACGGGGACC
>JANNUT010000082.1:0-29453 GCA_031395565.1 Acidobacteriota bacterium
AAAGTGCCTGTCCCCTTTTTTTGCGGGCCCCTTTTTTTGCGGGCCCCTTTTTGCGCGCCACTTCTTACGGGGCGGAGATGCGGTAGTGGGCGCGGGTCAGGGTGTCGCGGACGGCGGCGACGATGCGGTGGGCGAAGGGGGTGTCGCTGTGCACGCAGATCGTCTCGACCTCCAGGCGCAAGGCTTGCTCGGCTGCCTCTTCGGGGTCATCGATCAGCGCGTTCGATTCGGTGCGGGGCACGAGCGAACCGTTGGGCTGGTAGCGACGATCGGCAAAACCCTCGCGCAAGAAACGCAAGCCGAGGTCGCGCGCCGCCGCTTCGATTGAGCTAGCCGGTGGCCCCACCAACACCAAGCGCCGATCGATCAACGCGACTTGCTCCACCAACGAAAACGCCAAGCCATCGTGCTTGGCAACGCGGTGATACAGCGCGCCGTGCGGCTTGAGTTGCGAAACGCGCATCCCTTCGCTCTCGGCCACCTCGATCAACCGCAACAACTGCGCCTCGATCTCGGGCATCAGTTCGGAGGGCGCCAGGTCCATCGCACGACGGCCGAACCCTTCGCGATCGGGGAAGCTGGGATGCGCCCCAATCGACAAACCATGCTCGCGCGCCAATCGCACAGCGCTGCGCATCGTCGCCGCATCGCCTGTGTGTCCTCCGCAGGCGATGTGAATTGTGGTCACCAACGGAGCTAACGCGAGGTCATCGAACCCTTCGCCTCCGTCGAAGTTCAGGTCGATCGTCCTCACAAACCCTCCGACAGCGCGGCCAACTGCTGCGTCTGCAGTTGCAAGGCGCGGCGCGCGTCGTCGTGCTCGACGACGCGGAAGCGAAAAACCGTACCAAATGGCGCCCGCACAATAGCCCCAATATCGGCGGCAATCACAGTGGCAATTTGCGGATAGCCACCGGTCACCGGCCGCTCGCACAACAACACGATCGGCTGTCCCGCAGCAGTGATCTGGATCGTGCCCAACGACGTAGGAATGGGGGATAACAGATCGGCATCGACGGTCAGCGCAAGCCGCGGCCCATCCAATCGAAAGCCGGTCCGATTCGACGTGCGGCTTGCGGTCCAGCGGGCGTTGCACAGTGCTTGCAGCGTCGCCTCACCCAACAACTCCAGATGCGGCCCGCGCAACACACGCACGCCCACCTCGCTGTCGGATTCGAACCTCAGTCCCGGTGGTGCGCCGCGAGCATGGCCACGCACCGCGCCACCCCCTATCGGCAACAGGTCGCCGGCCCGCAGCGCGCGCCCTTGCACGCCGCCGAAGCCAGCCGTCAAACAGGTCGAGCGACTGCCGAGCACCGGTTCAACACTTATCCCGCCACGCACCGCCAACAGCGCGCGCGGCGTGCCGCGGCCATCGCGCAAGTCGAGCCGCTCGCCCTTGCGCAACAACATCACCTCACCCGGATGCGGACCGAAAGCGCCACCCATCACCGCCACCCACACGGCGCCGCGCGCTTGTAGCACCGGGCCTTGCAAATGCATCTCGAGCCCGGCCGCATCGTCGGCGTTGCCTACCAAGCGATTCGCCAAACGAAGCGCCACCGTATCCAACGCACCGGCGGTCGGCACACCAAATCGCGACCATCCCACGCGGCCGAGGTCCTGAACCGTGGTCAGCGCACCAGCGTGATGCACGACCAGCGCACCGCCACTCACGCACGCACCCAGCGCACCACATCGCCCGGCGCCAACAACGATGGCGAGTCGCGCGCGATGTCGAACAGCACGACATCGGTACGGCCAATCAAGTTCCACCCGCCCGGACTGCTCGCTGGATAGACACCCGCATACGCCGCCGCGACCGCGACACTCCCCGCCGGAACGCTCGCGCGCGGCGATCCGCGACGTGGCGCCTGCAACTCGCGCGGCTGCCCGAGCAAGTAGGGAAAGCCCGGCAAGAACCCGATCCAACCGACGGTGAAGCGAATCGCTGTTACCGCGTCGACATACGCAGACGGCGACAAACCGCAGCGAGCGGCAACACCGCCCAAGTCCTCGCCGTCGAAGTAAACCGGCAACACCACCTCACGCGGCGCAGCGGCAACATCGACACGAGCCTCGCGCTCCAACTCGCTCAGAAACGAGGCGTCGAAGCTGGCCTCGCCCAGCACCAACAGCGTGCGTGATGCCGCCACCGTTTCGATCAAGCCAGGCGGCTTGGCCGACTCGAGTGCTCGTTGCACCAGCAGCGCGCGCCGGCATGCCGTAAGTTCATCGGGATCATCAAAACTCAAGAGCCAACTCGACTCCCCAACCGGCTTCATACGCCACCCGCACGTCGCAACCACAAATACGCGGGCACACCGGCCAGCACGATGATGTATCCCGGCCATGCTGTTTCTGGTCGCGCGACGGCCAACAGCACCATTACCGCAGCACTCAGCCCGACGAAGGCCAGGCTCGTCCACGGATAGCCCCACGCGCGAAACGGGCGCGGAGCGTCTGGCAAGCGACGACGCAACACGGCAACCGCTGCCACCATCAAGATCACAATCAGCAACTCGACCGAAATCACATAGCGCAGCAACTGCGAATAGCTGCCCGACAACACCAACACGCTGCACCACACCGCCTGCACCGCCAACGCTGCCCCTGGAACCTGCGCCTGATTGAGTTTGCCGAAAGCAGCAAAGAACATGCGCGCTTGGGCCGCCGCGTAGACCACGCGCGCGCCCGACAACACCAAGCCGTTGACGCAACCGAAGGTCGAAACCAAAATCGCCGCGGCCATCAACGATCCACCGAGGCCCGGCATCAAGACCTCGGCCGCGGCACTCCCCACGCGCTGACTCGGCGCCGCAGCAATCCCGTGCAGGCCGAGCAGGTTGAGATAGCCAATGTTGGTGATCACGTACAACACCGCCACCAACGCACACCCGCCGATCAACGCCCGCGGAAAAACACGCGCCGGGTTTTCTACCTCGCCTGCCGGGAACGTGACGTTGAACCACGCCGACTGCGAGAACAGCGGCCCTACCATCGCCGCGGCGAAGGCCAGCAGCGAAAACTCCGCAACCATCGGCGGCGTTGTCGTGACTGCCGCGGGAGCAAGTGCGGCAGGCAGCGCCACGACACCGCTCCACAGCAATCCGCCCAAGGTCAACGCCAACAGCGCCGCGTATTTCACCAACGTGAGTACGTTTTGAATCGACGTGCCGGTACGCAGTCCGCTTGCATTGGCCAGCGTCAGCACCGCGATAACGCCCACCGCGACCATGCGATCCCACGGCGCTGCCAGACTCACCACAAACAATCCAAGAAACTTCGCGAAGGCGGCGGCGACCGCAGCGATCGTGCCGCTTTGCACCACCAAGAAGGTGGTCCAGGCAAACAAGAAGGCGGCGCCCGGCCCGTAGGCCTCGCGAAAATAGGCGAACGGTCCGCCGGCCTGCGGCAGCATCGTGGCCAACTCGGCTACATGAGTGGCGGCCAACATCGTCAGCAGCCCGGCCAGCGACCACGCGATCAGCAGTCCCGCCGCGCTGCCGGTGAGCTGCGCGGTATCGGCCGAGACGATAAATATCCCAGACCCGATCATCGAGCCGACCACGAGCATCGTGGCGTCGAACGTCTTGATCTGCCGCGTCTGGAGCATGAAGGGGGTGCAAGGATACTCAACCCTGCGCCGTCGGGTGCGGCCCCGGGACCAGTCCGGCCCCGGTTGCCGGGCTTGACACAAACCGGTGTCGCGGCGTCCCGGTCGTTTCTAGAATGCTGGTCGAAAGGTGAGCGGCATGAAGACCGTGTTGTTTATCTCCCCCGGCTACCCCTCGGAAATGCCCGACTTCGTGCGCGGCCTGGCGGAGGTGGGCGTGCAGGTCTTCGGTCTGGGCGATCAACCGGGCGGCGCCCTTCCGCCCATGACACAGCACGCGCTCTCCGACTACCTGCAGGTCGAGTCGTTGTGGGATGAGGCCAAGGTCGTCGAAGAGGTGCAGACGTGGCTCGGCACTCGTCGCGTCGACCGCGTCGAGTGTTTGTGGGAAGTGGGCATGCTGCTCGCCGCCAAGGTGCGCGCCGCAGTGGGCGCTAGCGGCCTCACCGTCGAACAGACGATCCCGTTTCGCAACAAAGAAGCAATGAAGCGCAAGCTCGATCAGGCCGGCATTCGCGTGCCGCGTCACACGTCGGCCAAAGGCGCCAAAGAGATTCGCGCCAAGGCCGAGAGAATCGGCTTTCCCTTAATCCTCAAGCCGATCGCCGGCGCAGGCTCTGCCGACACCCATCGCATCAACGACAGCAAAGAACTCGAGCGCGCGATCAAAGCTACCAAGCATCAACCCGAGATGAGCGTCGAAGAGTTCATCGATGGCGAGGAGTACACCTTCGATACCGTTTCGATCAACGGCGTGCCGCAGTTCTTCAACATTGCGTGGTATCGCCCGCGCCCGCTGGTCGCGCGCAGTTACGAATGGCTCAGCCCGCAAGTCGTGGCGCTGCGTCACCCCGAAGCCCCCGAGTTGAACGGCGGTGTGGCAATGGGGCACGCCGTGCTGCGTGCGCTCGAGTTCGAATCTGGTTTCACGCACATGGAGTGGTACCTCAAGGCCGATGGCGACGTGGTGTTCGGTGAGATTGGCGGGCGTCCGCCCGGTGCGCATCAAGTCGATCAAATGAACTACTCGTGCGACATCGATGTGTTTCGCGGTTGGGCTGAAGCGGTTGCATTGGGAACGTATTCCGAGCCGAGCCGGCGGCTATACAACGTGGCCACCATCTACAAGCGTGCGCGCGGCGAAGGGCGCATCCACAGTGTCGAAGGTTATCAGCGGTTCTTGCGCCACTATGGCGAGACGATCGTGTGGGACAACCTGCTGCCGATCGGCGCACACCGTCGCGATTGGCTGCAGACGCTCGTCAGCGACGGATTCATGATGCTGCGTCATCCGCACTTCGAAACCACGCTGGCGATTGCCGACGATTTTAGCGAGACGGTAACGATGCTGGCTGAGTAGTCGACTGTTATCCGTCTCCGGCGCTTGGGATTGCAATTGCGTCCGACCCGGCAGACAGTAGGGCCGGGATCGTCGCTTTTGGGCGCATTGGGGGCTTTGTGAGCGATTCGGAGAACCTCATCTACCTGGTCTACATAAGTTCCGCGCAGCGCGCGTACAGCGATGAACAGCTCATCGACCTGCTGCGCACGGCGCGTGAGTACAACGAAGCGCATCAAATCACCGGTATGTTGTTGTACAAAGATGGCAGTTTTCTGCAGGTGCTCGAAGGTCCCGAGAAAGCGGTGTGGAAGCTCTACGCCCGCATTCGTACCGACGCAGGCCACGTCCAAGTCACCACGCTCACACATGGCCCGTTGACGCAGCGTCAGTTCGAGGGCTGGTCGATGGGGTTCCAAAACGTGCGAGACATGTCACCGGAAGACCTCGCCACCTTTAGCCCGTACCTGACGGAGCCGTTCACGGAAGACTACTTCGGGGCGCAGCCGCACAAGGCGCTCACGCTGCTGCAGTCTTTCAAACGCAGTGACCGTCAACAGCATCCGCCGCGGCAGATCGGCTAAACAGTAGCCAGGCTCTCGGACGCGACCTCGGCGAAACCGTGCAAGCGAGTGAGGACGGTGTGCGGCAGTCGCCGCCTGAGTGCTGCGTGAGTTGCCGACGGCAACTCGCCCGTCCAGAGCAGTCGCTTCAGCTGCAAGCAATCGTCGTATCGCAACGCTGCGCTGTTCAAGAGTCCGGTCAGACTCCATGCTGGCGAAGACCACTGCGTCAGTTCGGACTGACGAATCCAAGTTACCAGCCTCGTGGCCGTCGACTCGACTTCAGGCAATGCCCAATGCAGCTCAGCTCCCGCCGTCAACGTCGCAAAAACATCGAACGCCGCAGCGCCAGCGTGCAGCGGTGCGAGGCCAGAGTGCTTGTCCCCCGAAGCGACGCCGAGCATCGCATTCGTGTGATCGAAGAAATCCAGCGCCAACGATTGATCGACGGTCACACCGATAACCGCAGCACTCGACAAAGCGTCGAAGAGAGCGTGTGCCGGGCGCAGCTCGCCTGGCGGAAGAGTTGGCGTGCTGTCAGGTGCACTTCGCAGGTCGGCGTAGGAAAACTCGGCCGAACCAAAGGTCCCGGTCGGTTCGACTTCATCCAGCCAGCCGGTGCGCCACGCGCGCGACCCAGTGGCCGGATGCAGCACGGTAGCCAACGACGCTGCCGCGCCTTGCGTGAGCAACACCGCCGGCCGGCACACGTCCATGATCTTCTGCGCCTGTTGCACCGGGCTGGTCGCGTCGATCGCCGCGTAGACAAATCCGCCCTTCAAGCAGGCCAACATGGCGACCACAGCTTCGGGCGACTTGTCGAGAACCAACGCCACGTGGTCACTCGGACGTGCGCCAGCGTCGCGCAATGCATGCGCCAATCGATTGCTGTCGCGATCGAGTTCGGCATACGACATTTCGCGATGCCCCAACACCACGGCGCGCGCCTCGGGGCGTGACTGTGCCTGAGCACTCACACGGGCCGCCCAACCGGTTCTTGATGTCATATGCATCCCCATCCCGAAACTAAGTGATGAGAAACACCTTGGAGCTGATGAAGAACGGCCGCTGAATCATCTGCTGCCGCCAAACCTCGTCGCCGAGAAATATAGCCACGGAGGCGACGCTGTCAGCCTGTTTCGAGTGGAGGCTTGCACCAGTTTGGGGCGACGTGGCCGCGAGGTCTTTGGCAGGCCGGCCGATTTCGCAAAGATCAACCGGCGTCACTTGCTTATTGGCAGTGAGACTGTGTAGAAACTCTACGGCTTCAGTGCTCACTAGCGTCTGGCCCCGTCACCAGGACGGGTCATCGCGGAAATCGGGAGTGCGAGAAATGGCTTCAATCGAGCTGCCGTTGGAGTTCTTGTTGTCGGCCCTGAGCCTATGGGCTTGCGCCACTTCGCAACGCGATGTGGCGTATACGATCCGCGCACAGGTACGAAGGTTCGACACCATCGGTGCTGCGCCATGATCAAGTCGTCAGTCGTTTTCGTGATCGCTTGTTTGGCGCTGCCAGGTTGGGCGCAGGAGGCGCAGCCCGACGAAACCAAACCGAACGCCCCGGGATTGGAGTTCCGACGTCAGTTCACGGTTTCCCGAGCTGATGCTTGGGAACAGATCTACGGACTTGTGAGAGAGCTCAAGCTCGGCGTGGAGAAAGAGGACGAGCACAACGGTCTGCTCATCACCGACTGGGTCAAGCTCGGCGTTTCGAAGGGCCGGCCAGACCTACCCTCCGGGAAGCGCAAGGAAGGGTTCAGGAAAGGGGAGTTCAAGCTGAATGTCTTCGTGTCACCCCTGCACGAGCCGGCAGTGGTCCAGATCAACGCGATCGTGCGCCTTGAAGACTACTTCGGAGCTCGGAGCGTGGCCCTCGGCGACGGCATGACGGAGCAGTGGTTTTTCGATCATCTCGAGCAGAGGCTGGGCGAGGAAGGCCAGCTCTACACCCGCTCGAGCGCCGCATGTAAACCGGTTGCACCTGTCACAACCACAACCGAACCGATCAAGTCCAACGAAACGGCCGGAATCACGCCGCCAGAGCTTCTGTACAAAGAGAGCCCCATCTATCCGCTGGCCGATCGGAACGAAGGGAACCGCGGCGCGGTGATCGTCAGAATCATCGTCGATGAACTCGGCACGGTTAACACCGTCACGTTGCTGAAAGAGCCGTCAGGCCGCCAGCTAGTTGCGGCAGCTGCCCAGGCGGTTCGCCTGTGGCGCTACCGCCCTGCACTCCGAGGGGGTTGTCCGGTAGCGGTGTACGTGGTCGTCACCGTGAACTTCAAGCAACGTTAGCCGGGCGAAGCTCGGCACTCGTTCGAGCCGCGGAACTTTCCCCGCTGACTCCTGTCTGAGTTGGTGCGCGCGGACAGGCCGCGCGTAACGCTCGCCTCGTCCAGTCCTGGACGACAGGAGGCTTGTCATGCGCCGATCCGCCGTGATTCACGCTTCGCTGGCTTTGCTTCTCGTTGGCTGCGCCGTCCCGGTGCCGAAGGCGCCACCACCGCCGGGCAGTCAACCAGCCTTTCAATCTCCTCCTGAAGTTGTTCAGGGGGCGACCGTCAACGCAGCGCCCCCGCCAGCTTCGAGTGCCCGTCGGGAGCGCGATGCCAAAGAGCTGCAGTCGCTGGGCTATATGCGCGCCTATGGCGTTCTCGCGCCAGCGAAGGACGCCGAGATGAACACCGAGAGCTACGCCCATCGTGTCGATGCCGACTATCGCAACGTCGCGCACGACCCGCTCTCGACCTTCTCGATCGATGTCGACACCGCGTCGTACTCCAACGTGCGCCGCTTCGTCGAACAAGGCCAGCGTCCGCCAATCGACGCGGTGCGCATTGAAGAACTGCTCAACTACTTCCCGTACGACGACCCCTTGCCTGCGGCCGGCGAGCCATTCTCGGTGCACACTGAGTTGGCATCGTGCCCGTGGAACGACTCGCATCGACTGATGCGCGTTGCGCTGCGCGCTACGCCGGTAGAGTTCGTCGAACGCAAGCCGGGCAACTTCGTGTTTCTCATCGATGTGTCCGGGTCGATGGAAGCCCCTGACAAACTGCCGCTCGTGAAGTCGGCGATGAAACTGCTGGCCGGGCAGATGCTGGCGCAGGATCGCGTGGCGATCGTGGTCTATGCGGGCGCTGCGGGGTTGGTGCTGCCCACGACTGCCGGCAACGATCGCGCAGCGATTGACGCCGCCATCGAAGAACTGCAAGCCGGTGGATCCACCGCGGGCGGCGAAGGGATTCAATTGGCGTACGCGACGGCGCGCCAACAGTTCGTGCGTGGCGGCATCAATCGCGTGATCTTGGCCACCGACGGCGACTTCAACGTGGGTGTCAGCAGCGAAGGTGAGTTGACGCGCCTGATCGAAGGCCAGGCCAAGAGCGGCGTGTTTCTCACGGTGCTCGGCTTCGGCGACGGCAACTTGAAGGACTCGACCATGGAAGCGCTGGCCGATCACGGCAACGGTCAGTACGCCTACATCGATTCGCAGATCGAAGCGCAGCGCGCGCTGGTGGAACAAGCCGGCGGCACGCTGATTACCGTTGCCAAGGACGTGAAGATCCAGGTCGAGTTCAACCCGAAGTTCGTATCCTCGTATCGCTTGATCGGTTACGAGAATCGCCTGCTAGCCGCGGAAGACTTTCGCGACGACAGCAAGGACGCGGGCGAGATTGGCGCCGGGCATTCGGTGGTAGCGCTGTAAGAGTTGGTGCCTCCCGGCGTCGACGAGACCGTGCGGCCGGTCGATCCATTGAAGTATCAACGCCGCGAGGTGAATGCGGCCGCCGCGCAATCGGGCGAGGTTGCCACCGTCAAGCTGCGCTTCAAGCAACCCGATGGCGAGACCAGCGTCGAACGCGCGATCGTTGCCTATGACGCAGGCGGCTCGTGGACGCAAGCCAGCAGCGAACTGCGTTTCGCCGCCGCGGTCGCGTCGTTCGGAATGATCCTGCGCGATTCGCCTCAGCGCGGAACGGCAACGTTGGCACTGGTGAATCAGTTGGCGCAGAGCGCCGGCGCCTTCGATCCTAACGGCCACCGCGCCGCCTTCCTCGCGATGGTGGCCAAGACGCAGCCGCTGTTGGCCACGCCAATCGCCAGCGCTGAGTGACAGGCCGGCGCAGCCTCTCACCAGGCTGCGCCGCACTTGTGATGCGCGTTCTGCGAGCTCAACCAACCCTGCCCGCGGCCAGGGCACGGACATCGGATGCACTGAGCGCCTTCCCTCCGATGGCCCAGTCACCGCTTTCAAACTCCTTGATGCGAACCCAGGTCACGGGGCGCATGTTCTCGCCCTCGCCCTCGATCATCGCTTCGGTCACCTTGTCGATGAGAGCCTGTTTCTGCGCCGGGGTGAAGACTTCCTTGATCACGTCGATCGTCACGAGTGGCATGTGATACCTCCCTTTTGAGTTCGCTTGCCGGGCCGGAACCACTCCGTCGCCGGTGATGAGAGATTCAGACCGCGCGGCACACGCCGCTAGAAGACGGCATGGAGAAACCCTGGAGGTTTCTGAAAGACCTCACCGCACCTTTCTTATGCTGGCGTCCATGATTTACCGGTTCGGTCCGTTCGAGCTGGACTTGATCAAAGTCGAGTTGCGCGTCGTCTCCGAGGCCGCCGTCGCTAGCCGGGTCAGATCGGCGCGTCAGGCTCTGGGCGACAACGGCACGGCGCAGCGGTTCATCAAGACGATCCACGGCCAGGGCTTTCGGTTCGTTGCCGAGGCGAAGGTGGCGCGGGGCGCTCACGTCGCGGATCCGCTTGTCGCCTCAGCGTCCGACCTGCTCACCGCTCTCCCCACATCGCCAAGTAGCAGTCAGACCACGCGGCCATCGCAGACGCGTTGCCTCATGAACTGATCGCGGAGCTATCGCGCCTTCGCTGGCTCTTCGTCACGGCTCGCGGGTCGTCGTTCCGGTTGCGCACGGATACCGACATGGGCGAGATCGGCCGCCTGCTCGAATCCGATGAAGTCGGAGGCGACGAAGGCGCGTGTTTCGAACGCGCTCGCAGCTTTCGGGTTTTAGGGCCGCGCTGCGGCCCCAACGGGCGACGGCAGATCGATCACGTACACCGAAGTGCGGGACTCGCTCTTCACGCGAGGACTCGGCTTCGCCGGGTCGATGCCGCGGCACGGGTCGACGGTCGCCTGCGCGGCAAGTTCTTCGGGCGTCAAGTAACGGCCACCGATGGAATCACTTCGCATTCGGTAGGGCGGAGGGGGCGGAGGAGCGTCGCGCTCGGCCTCATCCTCGCGTCCCGTGCACCGCAAGAACCACGCGAGTGCCGAGCGGCGCTCGTCGCGGAAGTCATCGGACGCGACATCGAGCGCTTCGCGAAAGCGGGCCTCGGCGTCGTGCAAGCGGCCGAGCGCCCAGAGCGCGCCGGCGTAGCTTTGGAGATACGCGCCGTGCCAGTAGTCGAGTGGCGATGCAGCGCGAAGCGTTGCGAGGGCGGTGCTGTAGTAACGATCGACGAGCTGCGTTGGGGTTAACGCGGCTTCGTCGCTGCCGATCGGCGGCAAGTACGCATCGACCCCGTCAGCGTCCGACCACGGAATGCGATTCGGAATGGTGAGGGCGAGGCGTCGCCCGTCCGGAGACCAGCTCGTGGTCGCGGGCATGAGGTGCGTCAACGCACGCGCCGTTCGGCTGGTGACATCGAACAGCAGAACGCTGCCCGCGGCATCCACGACGGTGAGGCGCGACCCATCCGGTGACCACACGGGCGCGGCCGTCTTGTTCTCGATGCGTTGGTCAAGAACGCGCGTTGCGTCGCTGGTACGACCGAGCGGCAGCGTGGCGAGTACGCGCCCGCTCGTCGCGTGCAGCAGCAAGAGGTCGAGCGTTACCGCGTTTCTATCCCGCGTCGCGCGCGTGATCCGAATCGCGGCGATGCGAGCGCCGTCGGGCGACCAAGCGCCCCATGCCGCACCTTCGAGAAGCGTGCGGCGATTGCCGGAGTCGACGTCGAGGATCGCGAGCGTGGGGGATCCAGCGGGAATTCCACGCGCGGACCACGCGGTATAGAGCAGACGCCGCGCGTCCGGCGACCACGCATCGAACGTTCGTGTGATGGGACGCGGACCAACCTCCGGAGGGTCGAGCACTCTTCGGCAACCCGCGTCGTCGTCACCGGCCGCACGCTCGATGATGCCGACGCCGCCGCTCTGGAACGAACACGCGCCACGCGCCGCGCGATCCGCCCACGCTGAGAACCCGCTGCCGATGCAATACTCGGTCGTCCTGCCGGTGCTCACGTCGAGAGCCTCAAATCGCGAGCACTCTGTGCCGCAGTGCACCCAGAAGATAAGTTCGCCACGATCGTTCCACCCCGCGAGGCCGATCGAACGCCTGCCCGTGGAACCAATTGGACTCCCGATCGGCAGCATGTCGCGCAGGTGTGCGCCGTCGTTATCGACACGCCAGATCGTGCCCCAACCATCGCCGGGTCGTTGTGCCGTGAAGACGATCCGGTTCCCATCGGGACTCCACGCGACTTGCTCGGCCGCAGAGGCCGGCGTGCGTACGATTCGTTTCGCAGCGGCGAGGTAGCCCGCAGGCGCGATCCAAAGTCCGTCGCGCTGCGCGTAGAGCAGCCGCGCGCCGTCGGGTGACCAGGCCACAGCCGTGGCTGTGAGCGATGCACGTGGGGCGATACCGTCGGCGAGATCGCGCGGCGCGGCAGTGAGCGCCGGGGGCAGGTTGAAGGCGATGAGCGAGACGACGAACAGCGTTTTCGTTGCGAGGATCATTTGGGACCACGCGCGCCCCGGACGGAACGGGAGCTGGAAGCGATGGCGAAGCATACTCCGTTTCCTAGCGAGTCAGGATTGCTAGGCGAGTTTGCCCGCAGCGCCTCGCCTCGCGCGAGACTGTGCCATCTAGCGCGCACACATTGAGTGGGCCGGTGCCACTGCGCACAACTCGGCAATGCGTCTCCGCAACGAGCGGACGGCTTCGGCCACGTTTCCCGCATCGTCAGCGCTGTGTACCGCGACCAGGAGGTCAGCGTCGGCTCCAAACGCGTCGGCCGCGAGAAGGGTTGCATCGGCTGCGAACCGATAGCGAGCTACCAGAGAAGACTGGGCGGCGACGCGATGCAGGCGCAGCGTTACAGGCTCGTCGACTCGAAGTGATGCCTCACCGTTGTCAATCACTCCTTGCCAAAGACGCGATGCTTGATCGCGATCCGGACCCCGCAGCTCCACTCGGATACCCCGCACCCCAACAAATACGTCGACGCCAAACTCGAGGCTTGGCACGTATGAAGTTGGCGGCACGCGATGGCCAACTGGAACTCGCAGCTTGGCCTCGATGGTTACCGCAGCGTCGCACTCGTCCTGAGCAGAGGCGACCACTTCCCATCGATTGGCAAACACAGCGCTCGAGACTTCCGGCTCCAACGACGCGGTCAACGCTGGGGCCTGCGTGTCTTCGACCGTGATCGAAGCGGTGTCGTCATCGGGCGCGCCGAGGCGGTCTTCGAGCTCGAGCTGTATCTCGTGCCGGCCCAAGTTCAGCGATTGAGTTGTGACCGATTCGCGCGAGGCAGTTACACCATCGACGAGCCAGTGATAGGTGGCCAGGTCGTCTTGCGTACCAGGGGCGGAGTCAGGGTCGTACGAGGCACCAGCATCGAGCACGACCGACGCTGCACCGGCGTCGCACTCGAGTCGCCGATCACCGCCAGAAGCGGCGTGTGGTGGACGATTGGCCTCGGGATCGCGCAACACCACGACCTCGTCAGGCTTGGTCTGTGACCGCCCCACCAAGAACCCTTCTCTCAGCGCATACGGCTTGCGCGTGTCGACGAGGCCGACGTCGGCCAGTGACCCATCTGTAGCGCCACGCCACAGGCGCGACCACTGAGGAGAGAAGTAGTGCGCTTCGTACCAGCCGCGACCACTTGTTTGGGCTGTGAATTCCGGAAAGAGACCGTAGATGGGCGAGCTCGCCAGCAACGTTGGTGTGTCCGTAGATAGGTCGAAGACCCTGTTTTGCCAAAGGTATGTCCAGTGCCAGTACACCACGCGGGCTTCGCTTCCCGTTCCGAACGAGCATCCGTATCCGTGATAGGCGAACTTGGGCACCGGTCGACTCGCGTTCCCGAGCGCTTCGCCGGTAGCAGAGTCGAGGAGACGTGGCGCGAACTGATATTCATCTCCTTCGGTTATCGCTACTGCGCTCCCGCCGCGGGCAAACTGAACCGTGAATGCCGTGCCTTCGTGTTGCCATGCAACTTTGGGCTGCAGCGGATCGGAGATGTCAAACGCAAAAAAGCGCTCGACGTGACCGTAGTCAGGTGGGCCCGTTACTGCAAGGCGTGTTGCGGGATCGAACTCCAACCTGAGCGTTCCGATAGGCGTCTCGGCGGGCAGGAACGCGGAGCGTCCATCCGGCAGCGAGGTCATCAGTCCACTCTGAAAGAGCGCAAGCACAACTCCATCTGGGGTGACTTGCAACGCACGAAGATCGTCATAACCAGGCCAGCGCACCACGCTCGTGCGGGGCACGAGGGTGCCACCGATCAGGTCGAAGGCGTCGAAGCCGTAGAGATCGCCGATCGCTATCGTCGTATTGGTTGCGACGAGGCGGATGTCCGTTTGCCTACTCGCATCCAGATAACGTGCGGCACCGCTGGCGCTGATCAATTGGCCTGTGCTGGTGTCCGAGACCGCGACCACGTTGTGATACAGATCGAGTGAGGCGACAAATCGGCCGCCAAACGGTGCAACGACATCGATGTCTTGCGGTGAGATGGAGAGATGCTGGGATACGACTGCAGCCGGGCTGGGAGGATCGAAGTGAAGCACCGATATCAGTGAAGTTCCGCCGTAACCTATTACCACCTCACCAAGTCGCCGCACCGCGTGGACAGCTACTCGGGGGATTGCTGCGAGTCGGTCTTCGGCAAGTTGAACCGGAAATCCGTCTGGGATCGGCGCGCTCCCTGCTTCCCGCAGCGTCTCGAGATCCAAAACCACGACCTCATGTCGACGAGGGTCAGGGATCAAGAGTGTCGCGGCGCGCTTCGACACAAGCGGGCGCGCCACTGCTTGATACGGATACTGACGAACAAAAACCGAGACGTCGAAGTGACCCAGCAGTCGAGGGTTGACAGCGTCAGCCAGATCCCAGACGTCAGTTCCAGTGGAGCGCATGAGCGCAAGGCGCGGCCCAAACGAGGTATCTACGAGCGCGGAGGCGACACCACCCGGACTGGGATCTCCTGCGATCTCGGACAACAGCAAGCCGGTACCTGTGTCTCGCACTTCGAATCTCAGGCCCACCGGGCTCGAGTACAGCGGAATGACGGCGATCGCCCCGGCTGCATCGAGCATGATGTCATCTGTCGGGAATCCGTCGAAAGACCAGCTGGACAAGAGCTCAGGCTCATCACCATCGACAATGCGATATGCAGCGGCATTGTTGAGCAAGGGCGCGCCTGCATAGTCAGCCCGCACCACGATCGGTCGATCGAGCGATCGGCTTGCTCCGACGATGCGCGTGTGCGTGTGCTCGGAAGCGAGGATCGCCACCGTCCGATTGGTCCGCGGTTCGACCAAGTAGGCGCACTCGGGGCCGGAAACGAGCACGAATCGTCCGGCGGGAATTGCACCCTGCCTTCCGCCACAACCGCCGAGGTTGACGGTCGCGACCGGCGACTCAGGCTTTGAAAGGTCGTATACGAATACGCCATCGGTTCGAGCTGCGATCAATAACTGTGGATCTTCTGGGGCTAGAAACAGCGAGGTGGCGATATCGTTTGTGCGGGGTCCGGCAACCGTTTCGCGCAGCTCACCGGTGTCGGCATCCATGACCGCAATATCGCCATTGCGACCGAGTAGATAAACGTACTGCGGGTCGCCTGGGGGGAGTGAGATCCCTACCGGAAGATCAGGCAACGGTGTCGGGAAGAGGATACGTCTGTCTTCCAACATCGGGGTCGCCGCAGGCGGCTCTGCCAACGAAACTTGTTCGCCCTGAGCCAAACCGTGTTGAGCAGGATCAGGGAGTTCGTCATAGGCAAAGGCCGCTCCACCGACGACGCACCACAACAACACAACTCGAAGACCTCTCATGCCCGCGCCCCTAGCAGTCTTTGTGTGTTTGAACACTACGCTGACCAAAGCGTTTAGGCATCTGACGCTAATAGGATCTCAACCGGTTGAGGCGTCGACCGCGATCTTGGGTCGGCGGCCAACGGCGCCCCGGCCGATCACGGCCACGGACTGGATGACGTGCGAGCACTCCGGTGACAACACGGACGCAGTTACTCTCGCACGATGCGCTCGTTCAGGACGCGACTCGCTTCGGCGGCACGACCGAGCGGCAGCCTGGTGATCACGCGTCCGCTCGCCATCGCATGTTCTTCACCCATTGCTGACCGCGCTTTGCGAGAGTCCGATCCTGGAAACACTGACCGACGCAAGGCTATCCGCTGCGGTGTACCAACACCGCTTGGCGATGACGGCGCCACTCCCGTCGCCCGATCACGGGCAGCTCTGGAGCGAATCGTCGCGGCTGCCCAGCTGCGCTGGATCTCCGCTCGAATCCCACGTCCCGGGGAGCGGACCACCGGCCCGGGTGAGATAGAAGAATCCTGTACCGGCACTCGGAACCGTTGCGTCGGTGAATTGCGTCCCGAGTTGATCATCGGCGATGCACGTAGCGCTGCTGAAATCTCCGCGCGGCGTGATCGAGTCATCGCGCAAGATCGGCAGCGAGCCGCGCGCGACGTCGAAGAGACGAGGGCAGGCCTGGAAGTGGGAGTCCGCTTCCCAGCGGATCAGCTCTTTGCTGCCGGCGGAAAACACCAGTCGTCCCGTGGCGCAGCCGATCCGCGCCAACACCGAGTTGCCGCCTTGTCGATGGCGCCGTCCGGTGGGATCGATTCCAACCGCCTCGATATCGACGCGTGCTTCGCGCACCGCCGAAGGGCTGACCGGTTCGAGCCGCACCTCGACCGCGCGCGGGCAGTCGTCCGGTTGCATCGGGAACTCGGTCTGATCGAGCGACAAAACCCAGCCAGGGCAAACTCCTCCTTCGCAGCCGAAGGTCGGTTGCAACTGCATCTCGAGCGGCACGCCCAGCTTGTTGACGAACTCCATCTTGAACACCGCGGGGGATTTGGTCTGTGCAATGTCGATGTTGTGCTGCGCTTTGTTGTTGCTGAAGTTGCTGTCTTGCGGGTAGACGATCTCGGCCTTAAGGCAGGCATGCACGACGCCGGTCGAGCCTGAGATCGACGGAGTCCATGGGCACGTCACCGTCGTAGTTTGCCCTGAGTTGAGTGGCCCAACGGTCTGGGTGCAGATGTCGTACGCCAAATCGCTGTTGCTGAAGTTGAAGACCCCGAGCTTGACCTGAAATGAAGTAGACAGGTTGGGTCCGTTGTTCTTGACCTCGAACACGATCGTATTCGTGGTCCCCTCGCTGATTGACGAATTTTGTGGATAGAGCGCTGGGTTGAGCCAGCACGGAGGCTGACCACTCCCACCGCATGCACCGTCGTAGGCCAGGTCGGTTTTCAATAGCGTGTTGAGATCGTCGACCGCCTCGAAACAGTCGGCTAAGCCGGCGCCCCAGTCTTTGTCCCAGCCGGACGGTCCGCGATCTTCGGCGGTGTCCAGCAGCAGCTTCTTCAACGATTGCGGCTTGATGTTGGGATTCAACTCGTAAAGCAGTGCAGCGCAGCCGGCGATGTGGGGAGCCGACATCGAGGTCCCACTCTTCGAAACGTAGGAGCTCGATGTGTCCGCCTGCGCTGACACGATCCCCGTACCGTAGGACGCGAGGTCTGGCTTTTGCTCGTCGAGCGAAGTGCCATCGAGATCCGACAGGCGCGGTCCTTCGAGCGAGTCACTCGAGAGCGTGTCGTTGCCGCGTGAGATCGTGCTGTTGTCGTTGGCGTTGGCCACCGCGATCCCATCGTCGGCCGATGCTGGCGACATCACCAGCGCAGAGTCGCCGGCCAACGAACAATTCGAGGCGTTTCCTTGAGCACTCACTACCGTCACGCCTTCATCGACAACTCGGTTGGCCATCTGTGAGAGTGCCGAGGTTCCGTTGCTGTTGGCGCAGTCACCCAGACTCATGTTGACCACCTTGATGTTCCAAGCGACACGCCGCTCGAGGACCTTCTCCAGAGCGAAAAGCGCCGACTGAACCCAGTTGGCGCTGCCGTTGATGCTCAGATCGACCAGTCCGGCGCCCTCTGCGATCCCCCGGTTCTGGCCATTGACAGGGTTCCCGCTTCCCAGCGCGATCCCCGCGACATGCGTGCCATGACCGTGGGTATCGTCCGGATTCCCCTCGACACAAGAATTTCCGGAGCAGTCGGCGCCGCCGACGAAGCGTGCCGCGGGCAGGCTCTGGTGCACGCCATCGTCGACACCCGAGTCGATGATCGCGATGCTGACACCCGAGCCATCGATGCCCGGGTAGGCGTCCTGCACCGTGTTCGGAGAGTAGGTGGTGCTGGCCCGCACCTTCATCGCGGGGTTGCTGACATCGAGCATGTAGTAGAGCTTCCGGTTGTGCTCGACGAACGCGACGAACGGTTCCTTGGCCAGCGCGCTCAATAGCTCGCTGCGGACATGGTGCACGATTGCCAGGCTGAGCCAGCGACTGACGTGGATCACGTCACCATAGCTCGCAAGCGTGGCGCGATCGGCCTCGGACGGGCAGCGGTTGAGATCGACGACGACGTCGACAACCTCGCCGGGCGGAAGGTTGTCGATCGCGTCGTCGAGAAAGTTGCCGTCGGTATCCAGCGGTGTCGATTTCAACTTGCCGTGCCACTCGCGCGGTGTCTTGCAATCGAAAGCCTCTGCCGGAACGGTCAGGGCGATGAGCCCCAAGAGAATTCCCAGAATCGACGACACGCGGAGTGTGTTCATGGCTGGCTCCTGGAAAGCCGAGGCGGATGCCGCAGCAACCTGTTCATTAGGAATCACGGAATCGGCCGATCCGGCGGGCCGCAGGTTTCGGACTTTTTCGCGTCTTGACAGGGCGGTCGGGGCCGCCAGACACTGCCATCGCCGCTTTCCACGGGGGGTAGCCATGTCCGAGGCCGGCAAAACCGGCGGCGACGAAATCACACGCTTGCTCGACGCCTGGCGCACCGGGGATCCGCATGCGAAGGACCAGCTCCTTCCGCTGGTCTACGACGATCTGCGCCGCGTCGCGCGGAGGCATTTCCGGGGCCAACCAGATGCTCAAACGCTCAGCCCGACCGGACTGGTCCACGAAGCGTTCTTGAAACTGGTCGAGCATCACCAAGGAGAGTGGCGCGATCGCGGCCACTTCTTCTCGCTCGCTTCACGCGCGATGCGTCAGATCCTGATCGACCGCGCGCGGGCACGCGGCGCCCTCAAACGAGGCGGCCCAAATCAGATCCAGACGCTCAGCGATGAGCTGCCCTCGGCATCGTTGGCGCTCGATGAACTGTTGTCGATCGACCAAGCGCTCGGAAAGCTGGAGTCGATCGAACCGCGCTGGGCGCGATTGGTCGAGATGCGGGTCTTCGCCGGGTTGTCGGTAGCGGAGTCAGCCGAGGCGCTCGGAGTCTCTGAACGGACGGTCAAGCGCGATTGGGTGCAGGCCCGCGCGTTCTTGGCGTTGGCGTTGAGCGGGGCGTGAGATGGCGACGTGGGATCAGGTTGATGTCGAATCATGGCGAAAGGCCAGCGCGATCGTGGCCGACGCCTACGAAACCGCCGTAGAGGATCGAGACCTGTTCATACGCCGCTCGTGTCGCGATCAACCACAGCTCGAGGCGTTGGTGCGACAACTGCTCGAGGCCGATCGAAACGCAGGTGAAGCGATCGAGGCGCGGGCGTCATCGTCGGTGAGCCTGGCAGCGCGAGAGCTGCTCGAAGAGCTCGACGAGCACACTCTCGCCGGGACTTGTGTGGGGCCTTACAGGCTGATCGAGCTGCTTGGGCGCGGCGGGATGGGTGAGGTCTGGCGCGCGGAGCGCGTCGACGGTCAGTTCGAACAGCAGGTGGCGCTGAAGCTGATTCGCAGCGGTCTGCTGCACGGCATGGCGCGCGAGCGTTTCTTGCGCGAACGACAGATTCTGGCGCGCCTGTCGCATCCGAACATTGCGGGGTTGCTGGATGGAGGTGTCACCGCCGAGGGGAGCCCGTGGTTTGCGATGGGTCTGGTCGAAGGCCAGCCGCTGCGTAGCTGGTGTGATAGCCGCCGGCTGAGTGTGGCGGAGCGGACCACGTTGTTTCTGGATGTCTGCGCCGCCGTCGACTACGCACACCGCAACTTGGTGGTGCATCGCGACCTGAAGCCAACCAACATCCTGGTCGACGAAGCCGGTACGGTGAAGCTGCTCGATTTCGGCATCGCCAAGTTGCTCGAAGAAGACGACAACCCCGAGCTGACCCGGGTCGGTCCGGCCGGCATGACGCGGCGCTACGCCGCACCTGAACAACTGCGCGGCGACACGATCACGATCGCCACCGACGTCTACGCCCTCGGGTTGATCTTGTATGAGCTGTTGAGTGGAGCGCGTCCCTGGACGGATGAACCCGACTCTTTGCACGCGTTGCAGACCTTGCGCTGTGAAGTGGCGGCCGAGAAGGCCTCGCGCGCCGCGGAACGAACCAGTTCGCCGTTCGCAAAACAACTCGACGGCGATCTCGATCGCATTCTGGCGCGAGCGCTGCGTCCTGAACCCGAACATCGCTATGCCTCGGCGAGCGCGCTGGCCGACGATCTGCGCCGGCATCTTGCGGGGTTGCCGATTCAAGCGCGCGACGGCGAGTGGGGGTATCGCACGCGCAAGTTCATCGGACGGCATCGCCTTGCTGTCGGGGCTGCGGTGCTGGTGTCGCTCAGTTTGGTTGCCGGCATCATCAGCACAGCGTGGCAGTGGCGTGTAGCGGTCCGCGAAAGCGCCCGTGCTCGCGAGGTGACCAGCTTCTTGGCGAGCGTTTTTCAACAAGCCGATCCGCTTGAATCCGGGGGCGAGACGATCACCGCGCGCGAACTACTCGATCGCGGCGCCCAACGTGTCGCCAGCGACCTCGAATCGCAGCCCGAAGTACAAGCCGAGATGATGCTGCTGTTGGGAGGTATCTATGGCGACTTGGGATTGTTCGATCGCGCCGAGCCGCTGCTCGATCGCGGCCGCGGGCGACTCGCCGAGTTGCTTGGTCCCGAGCATCTGGATGCGACGATCGCCGAGCGCCGCTGGGGAAGGCTCTTGATGCAGCGCGGCAAACTGCAGGCAGCGGACGTCGCCTTGACCCGCGTGCTCGAGGCTCAACAACGCGCGCTGGGCGCGGACGATCTCGAGGTGGCCGAGACGATTTCAGTGCTCGGCGGCGTCCGTCACTCGCTCGGTAAGCTCGACGAGGCCGCAGCGCTGCATCGCCAAGCGCTCGCCATTCACAGAAAGCACCATGGCGGCGAGCACCTGGCGGTTGCAGTCGATCTGAGCAATCTCGGCAGCGTGCTGTCGGACAAGGGGGATCTCGACGGTGCCGAGCCGCTGCTGCGCGACTCGTTGGCGCTACGCGAGAAGCTGTTATCCGCCGAGCATCCGACGCTCGCCCCGGCGCACCACACGTTGGGGCGTTTGCTGGCGACGCGAGGGAAGTTCGAGGAAGCGGAAAGATCGCTGCAGCGCGCTCTCGAACTGCGGCGCCGAGCGCTGGGGGACAGTCACCCAGCGGTGGCGACCAGCTTGAATCACCTGGCGATGCTGGCCGATCAACGCGGCCGGGCTCAGGAAGCACGTGCGCTCGCCGTTCGTGCCCTGGGAATCCGCCGGCGCGTGCTCGATCCGAACAGCCCCGACCTGGCGGGTGCGCTCAACAACGTAGCACTACTCTCGGCGCGGCTCGGCGACGGCATCAGCGCCGAACCGTTGATTCGTGAAGCGATCGAGATCTGGCGTCGAGCACTGGGAGAAAAGCACCAGCACTTCGCCACCGGTTTGGCGAGTCTGGCATCGATTCTGGTGTTGCAGGAGAAATACGAGGAAGCCGAGCCGCATGCGCGCCGCGCCTACGAACTGCGCCGCGAGCAGTTTGGCGAGAACGATCAGCGAATCGCCGACACTCTGCGGGTGTTGGCGACGATTCGCCTCGGTCGCCGCGATCGGATCGAAGCCGAACGGCTGGCCCGACGTGCACTCGACATCGCGCGTGCGGTCAGCGCGTCGACGCCGCTTCGCATCGCCGATGCGCTGGTGACACTCTCCACCGTTCAGCGCGCGCGCGGTCAAACCGCGGAGGCGATCGAGTCGGCGCGCGAGGCACTCACGGTGCGGATCGAGAAGACCGGCGAGCGCAGCGCGTCGACCGCGGAAGCACGGCTCCGCCTCGGTGAGGCGCTGTCGAGCGCCATGCTTCATGACGAGGCGCTACGCGAACTCGAAGCGGCCGTCACGATGCGCAGAGAACTGCTCGGCGCCGACAGCTCGCTGACCCGGGCCGCAGCGCGTTCGCGCGACGAGGCACGCCTAAGGTTGCACCAGAAAGGAGCGACACGATGAACCCACACTGGAAGGTCTGGATACCGCTGTGGGCCGCCCTATCACACGGCTTCGCCGCGGAACCGCCGGCCGACGAGTGGACGCGAGCGCGCCAACAGATGGTCAAGACACAAC
The DNA here is from genome assembly GCA_031395565.1 of Acidobacteriota bacterium. Classification (GTDB taxonomy): domain Bacteria; phylum Acidobacteriota; class Polarisedimenticolia; order J045; family J045; genus JANNUT01. Next base: position 22,167 of record JANNUT010000082.1, read on the forward strand.
TCGAAGCGCGCGGGGTTCGCAACGCAGCCGTGCTGGCGGCGATGCGCAAGGTGCCACGCCATGAGCTGGTGCCTGCCAGCGAGCGTGAATGGGCCTATGGCGATTCGCCGCTCCCGATCAGCGAAGGTCAGACGATCTCGCAGCCGTACATCGTCGCGTACATGACCGAGCAACTAGACATTCGTCGCGGCGAACGGGTGCTCGAAATCGGAACCGGATCGGGATACCAGGCAGCCGTCCTGGCCGAGCTTGGCGCCGAAGTGTTCACCATCGAGATCGTCGCGCCGCTGGCCGAGCGTGCCAAAGCGGATCTCGCGCGACTCGGCTATCGCTCGGTTCACGTTCGCGCCGGCGATGGATATCGCGGTTGGCCCGAGCAGGCGCCGTTCGACGCCGTGATCGTGACGGCCGCTCCAGAAACGATCCCGCAGCCGCTCGTCGATCAACTGCGCGTCGGTGGCCGAATGATCGTGCCGGTGGGCGATGCTTATCAAGAACTGGTGATGATTCGCAAGACCAAGCACGGCATCAAGAAAGAACGACTGATCCCTGTCAGGTTCGTGCCGATGACGGGGGAGGTTGAGAAGCACGACTAGCGCCAAGTCCGGGCCCCGAAGAGCAGACCGGCGCTGAGTCGAGATCGATCATGGTCGACGTGTGCGCCGTGAGGCGCGTACCGTTTGCTGGCCGGGACGAGACAACCTATCGGGCGGCCGATGTGGTGATCGCTGCGAAGCGATTCGGATCAATCGAGGTTGATCGAGTCGCACGAACGACGGTCTCGACATCGCTCCGTCAGCCGGGAGCGGGAACGCTGCTCCCGCCGCTCATGCCGACGACTCACCAGCAGTGCGCGCGAACTCGACTCGCGCAGCTCGGTTGGCTGGGAGTGACACCGCCTGCTCGAGCAAGCGACGAAGCCGCGCATTGGGAATCGGATCGCGCGGGCTGATCCGTAGATAGCGGACTCGCTTGCTGCCGCGGCCCTTGTGGAGAGCGCCTTCCGGATCGTCCAGCAAGATGCCGAACTCGAACGCGACCTCGATCCGATCGTCGAACGGGAACAGCCCGCAAAAGTAGCCGACGCGCGGGTGCGTGAAACTGATGCTACGCCAGCCCAGGTTCAGCGTCTCGGTGACCGTTGGAACTGTCGCGACAACGAGCGCCCGCAACGCTTCGAGGGTCGAGCGAATCTCGGTCAGCAGGTTGGCTGTCAGCGACTCGATGGCGACGAGTGGCCGGTTCATTGCTTCACACTCGGGAGTGCCTCTGCCGGCATTGAGACAGAGGCACTGCCGACCAAGGCGCGAGATCGCTCCGGCTGGCCGTCGTCACACCGGTGGCGACGAGAGCACCAAGGCTTGCAGGAAGTTGATCGGTTCGATGCTCCGCTCGACCGCTGGTCGTTCTGCACGCACCTTGAGCTCGTGGGCGAGCAGGCTCCCTTGGCCACAGAGGTAAACGTCGCGGTGACCCGTAGGAACACCTCGTGTTTGCGCATTTCGAGCAAAAAAGCGGCCGATTTCGATGCGTCTCGGAGCTTCGTTCGAGGTCGTCGCCTACCGCTGTCCGCAGTGTGCGTGGGTCATTTGGTTCGCGCCGGCGCCGGAGTGACGGCGAGCAGATCCCCGGCTCCCGCTACTTGGATGGTGCGCGCGGCGCGCCTTCCTTGGGCAACCACCCCAACTCCACCAAAATTTGCTGCGCCAACGAGCGCGCTTCCGGGCCCGCCACTCCCTCACCGCGAACGAAGGTGGCGAACACCGCGCGACGGCCGTCGTGTTCGACCTCGCCGACAAACCAGCCATGATCGAGGACCTTCTTGTCTTCGACCGAGCAGCTGCCGGTCTTGCCGGCCCACTGCCAGCCTTTGCCCGACTCCTGCACCAGCATGCGGCGCACCGTCTCGGCAGCCTCTCGCTTCACTGGCAAGGCGTCGGTCCAGAGTTTGGCGAGAAACTCGACCTGCTGTTGTGGCGAAATAATCAGCGTGCTCGACAACCAGAATCGATCGATGCCGCCCGAGATGTCGCGATTGCCATATCCAAACGCATCGAGCGCCGCTTGCATCCGCACCGCGCCGACGCCGCGCGCGACCTCCTGAAAGCAAGGGACGCACGACAGCTTCATCGCTTCGCGCAAGTCCATGTCCTTGTTCCACGCGTCACGGCGCCGCGGCTTGCCGTCGTACTTGAAAAGGTGCCTGTCACTTTCGAGCACACCGCTGTCGAGTCCAATGACGGCGTTAGGGATCTTGAAGGTCGAGCACGGGCTGAACGCTTGCTCGCACAGCGTGCCCGATTGCACGAGTTCCGCGCCGCCCAACTCGCGCAACACAAAGCAGCCTTCACGCGCGCCGAATAGTGTGGTGATGTCGAGGTGGGTTGGCTCGGCGGCTTGAACGGCGGACACTCCCGTCAACGCAAAAATGTAAAACAGGGTGAGTACTCGGCAACAGTTCATGGCGGCAAGCTTACACTCGCAGCGTTCGAAAGAGGTGGTGATGAAACGATGGTTTCTCTTGGCGGCTTTTGGACTTGCGGCGAGCGCTTGCGTGCCGTCGGCGCCCGTCGTCAAGACCGGTACGGTCGATCTGCCCGGCGCACGCCTGGCCTACGAGCAACGCGGCAATGCGATTCACACGATGGTGTTGATCCATGGCGGGCTGGTCGACATGCGACTGTGGGACTTGCAGGCCGAGCCGCTGGCCGCGATGACCGGCCGCCGCGTGATTCGCTACGATCAACGCGGCTTCGGCAAGTCGACCCGCACGCCGGGGCTGTACTCACCGGCCGACGACCTGCTCGCCGTCATGAACGCGCTGAATGTCGACAAGGCCGAGTTGGTGGGGTTGTCGATAGGCGGACAAATCGCGATCGAATTCGCGCTGGCGCATCCGGAGCGGGTCGAGAAGTTGGTGCTCGTCAGCAGCTCGGTCACCGGCATGCCCTCCAACGACGACCCCGCGCTCAAACCGATTTGGGTCAATGCACGCCAAGGCAACATCGATGCGGCGATCGATCTGTGGATGCAACACCCGTTGTTCAAGTCAGACACAACCGACCCGCTGTACGACTCGATGCTGCGCACGATGCTGCGCGACAACCTCCACACCTGGAGCGATGGCGCCACCTACCGCGACCAACAGTGGGCCTCGCCCCCCGCCTACGAGCGCCTCTCTGAAATTCACGTTCCCACGCTCATCATTCGCGGCGATCACGATGTCCCCGACATCCTCGCTGTGGCGACGGTGATGTCCCAGCGCATCCCCGGCGCCCAACTCATCACCTTCCCATCCGCCACGCATCACCTCAACCTCCAACACCCCGCCGACTTCACCCGCACCCTCGCCTCCTTCTAAAAAGGGGACAGGCACTTTTTTTACAACCGCATCTATACTGCCGCGGGGCAAATGAGCAACTACGATCTCGTCGTCCGACTGTTTCTGCAGCTGCTCGTGATCGTGGCGGCGTGCCGCGTCGTCGGTGTGATTGGCCGTCGCTTTGGACAAGCGCAGGTTGTTTCCGAAATGGTGACGGGCGTGTTGCTCGGGCCATCGCTGTTCGGGTTGCTGCTGCCGTCGGTGCAGCAATGGCTGTTTCCAGCCAAGCTCACACTCGGTGACGGTGCGGCCGCCATTACCATCAACCATCCGTCGATGATGGTGCTCTACGCCATCGCGCAGGTTGGGCTGGCCTTGTACATGTTCGTGGTCGGCATGGAGTTCGACGTCAAGCTAATGTCCGACCGCTCACGCAGCGCGCTGCTCGTGGGGTCGGCCGGGATGGCGTTGCCGATGGCGCTGGGCATGGGCGCAGCGTTTGTCTTCAGTCGCGACGAGGCGCTGTTTACGCCCGCGGTCCAACCATGGTCCGCCGCGTTGTACTTGGGCGCCGCCATGTGCATTACGGCCTTCCCGATGCTCGCGCGGATCCTCTACGAAAAACGAATGACGCGCACCAGCATGGGGACGCTCGCACTCGCGGCCGGCGCCAGCAACGATGTGCTCGCGTGGTGTTTGTTGGCAGTCGTGTTGTCGGCAACGAAAGGGTCGTGGTCGATTGCGGTCATCGCGATTGGCGGCGGACTTGCCTATGGCATCGCGATGATGACGGTCGGCCGTCGCCTCGCCGCGCCACTCGAAGCACGCGTCGTGCGCGACAACGGCCTCACCGCACCAAGCATGGCGATTGCTCTGCTCATCCTGCTGATCGGTGCGTACATTACCGACGCTGTCGGCATCTACGCGGTCTTCGGCGCATTCATCGCTGGGGCCGCGATGCCTCGCGGCCGCTTCACCGCGGCGATGACCGACAAACTCGAGCCGTTCGTATCGACATTTCTGTTGCCGGTGTTCTTCGTGTACAGCGGGCTCAACACGCGCATCGGCCTGCTCGATCACTGGCACCTGTGGTTGATGGCCGCGCTGCTGACACTGCTCGCGATTCTCGGCAAGGGTGTCGGCTGCGCGCTCGCAGCGCGCCTGGCGGGCGAGCCGTGGCGCGAATCGATCACGGTGGGTGTGTTGATGAACGCTCGCGGCTTGATGGAACTGATCATCCTCAACATCGGCCTGGAGCAAGGCGTGATTACGCCGACGCTGTTCACGATGATGGTGCTGATGGCGGTGATTACGACGCTGATGGCCTCACCGCTGTTCGAGTGGGTGTATGGCAAACACGCGCAGGCGATTCGTTCGGCAGCGTAGGGCTCGCTAATCCTCGCCGCGCAGCCGCCGCCACCAACCACTCAATCGACTCCACGAATCGGAGGGCGAGGCCGCGTAACTGGCCGCTGCGCGAATGTCGTCGGAGGTAACGCCGGCATCACCACCCTGCACCTGCCGCAAGTAGTACAGATGGTCCATCACCATCAGGTACATATCGGCTGGAGTGAACTCGGGAAACTCTTCCATCACACCGCCGGAACGAATGGCTGCGGTCATGGTTTCAAACACATTCTTGCGCCACGACTCCACCGCTTCGGCCCACGAGATGTCTCGCTGCAGGCGTGTGCCCAACACATAGCGATGTCCGGCAATGTGCTCGAGCAAGCGCTCGTACCCTTCGGGTGTCGAACACTGAAACGCGTCGGCGTTCTCGGTTGGAATGGCGCTGGCTTCCAAGAAACCCGCCATGCCGCGCTTTAGCAGCACGTCTTCGAGCGACTCATCCGCGGCCAGCGGCACCGGCGTGGCGAATTCCAAGACGCGCGCTTCGATCGTGGGTGTGTCGTGCGCGCGCGCTACCGACACGCGATGGTGGCCATCGACCACGAAGTACGCATCCTGCACGCGGTACAGTTCGACATGCGGGAAGCCGCGTTGACCCTCGGCCAACGCATCGAGTTCTTGCCAGCGAGTGCGCAGCGCTTCATCGCGCGGCAGAAACGACCGGTTGAATTCGCGCTCGCGCCCGACGGTGCCGACGATCGCCGACAGCGGCACCTCATGCACACCTCGATCGACCAACTGCGATAGGCCCAGCGCGTCTTTCACGGCATCGAACGGCAGCAAATCGACTGGGCGGCCCAGCCATTGGCGGAGCAGGTCTTGCATGAGGGCGGCGCGGCGTGCGGTATCGAACGTAGGCATCGTGAGGAGTTCCGATCTGGCACTAGAATACCCGCCATGACGCGCACAAAACCACGCCCCATTTCGTTTGCGACAGTCGTGACAGGTTTGTTGCTGCTTTGCGCCGCGGGGTGCGCACCTAACGCTGTTCGAGACAAAGCCGCGGGCGTGCCGGCTGCGGCGCCCGCTGGTAAACAGGCGGACGCGGGCCCGCCGTGGGCCAATCAATGGGCTCGCGACTCGGTCTTCTACGAAGTTTTCGTGCGCAGCTTTCAAGATTCCAACGGCGATGGTGTGGGCGATTTGCGCGGCTTGATTGCGCGGCTCGACGAATTGAACGACGGCGACCCTAAAGGTGGCAACGATCTGGGTGTCACCGGTCTGTGGCTGATGCCAGTTTTCGCCTCGCCCAGTTATCACGGCTATGACGTCACGGACTATCGCGCGATCAACCCCGACTACGGCACGTTGGACGATTTCAAGCAGCTGCTGCAAGAGGCTCACAAGCGCGGCATCCGCGTGATCGTCGACTTCGTGATCAATCATTCCAGTGCGCAGCACCCGTGGTTCGCGGAATCGGCATCGTCGCCCACATCGCCCAAGCGCGATTGGTACCTGTGGCGCAAAGACGATCCGGGCTGGACGCAACCTTGGGGTGGCAGCAATCGCACCTGGCACAAGTTGGGCGATGAGTACTTCTTTGGACTGTTTTGGGGCGGCATGCCCGATTTGAATTTGACAAGCCCAGCGGTGCGCGCCGAGATGGAAGCGACCGCCAAGTACTGGTTGGATCTTGGACTCGACGGCTTTCGGCTCGATGCGGCGAAGCACATCATCGAGTGCGGCGATGGTCAGCAGGCCGATTGTCCCGCAACGCACGAGTACTGGCGAAGCTTCTCGCGTTACGTGCGCAGCGTGAAGCCCGAGGCGTTGTTGGTGGGCGAGAACTGGAGTGACACCGACAAGATTGCGGCGTATTTCGGTTCCACTGAAAGCGTGCAAGGCGGCGATGAGTTGCCGGCGAGTTTCAACTTTCCACTGGCCGGCACGTTGGTGAAAGCGCTGCAGAGCGGCAATGCGTTGGCCGTGCGCAGCACATTGGACGACATGCGCCGCGAGTATCCGGCGGGAATCATCGACGCGCCGTTTCTCACCAACCACGACATGCCGCGCCTCGCATCGATGCTCGATGGGTTGCCAAACGTGGGCGCGCGACTGCGACAAGCTCCCGCGCTGTTGATGACGCTGCCCGGCGCGCCGTTTCTGTACTACGGCGAGGAGGTTGGCATCGTGCAGGGCAAGGGCGGTGGCGATGAAGCCAAACGCACGCCGATGCCGTGGGACAACTCCGCTACCGCGGGCTTTACGACGGCGACACCGTGGTACGACCTCGCGCCCGGTTGGCCGACGCGCAACGTTGCCACGCAGCGCGCGGACGCCAACTCGATTTGGCAGCATTACCGGCGCTGGATTGCGGCGCGTCAGTCATCGATCGCACTGCGTGAGGGAACGCTAGTGCTGTTGCAACCTCAACGCGACAACGACGCGCTGCTCGCTTTCGTGCGCATGACAAAAACCGAAACCGCTCTGGTGCTTCACAACGTCGGCGACCAAGACGTCGACTTCGAACTCGCCCCCTTCAACCGCACTGCCGCCCCACTCCTCGTCGACCCGGGCGTCACCCTAGACGCCACGCGCGCCCATCTCCCCCCCCA
>JANNUT010000083.1:0-18569 GCA_031395565.1 Acidobacteriota bacterium
GACGAAGGATAAGTCGGTGCAACTATCCCTCAGCGCGCTCTACCGGCTGAACTCGGTCCAAGCAGAAGGCAAAGCGCTCAAGGTCACCGACTCCGGCGTAAAAGATGGGACGCGACGCTTCGAAGTCCGGCTGCCGAAGCAACCCGGCCCGTTGAAACTCCACCTGACATGGTCCGGCCAACCCCCCGCGCTCCCCGCCGACTACAAATTCAACCGCAACGAAGTCACCGAGCTCCCCAACGGCTACCTCAGCCCCGACGGCGCGTTCCTTCCCGGCGGCACCTGGTACCCCACCATCCCCAACTCCCCCCCAACGCCATTCACCGTCACCGCCAAACTCCCCGAAGGCTGGCGCCTGGTCGCTCCCGGCAAGCTCACACGCAACGCCGACGGCACCGAAACCTACGACAGCGTCAACCCGCTCGAAGGACTCGACATCGCCGCCGCCCCCTGGTCCGTGATGGAAGACGAAATCAACGGCCAGCGCGTCGCGGTCTACACGCTCCCCGGCACCCCGTCCGACCTCGCCAACACGTATCTATTAGCAACGGGCGACTATCTCAAGCGCTTCACTGCCGAGGTCGGACCGCATGCCTGGCCGCAATTTCTGGTGGTGGAGCACATCCTTCCCACCGGCTACGGTCTGCCGTCGATGACGCTGCTCGGCGGCGCAGTGATGCGCTTGCCTTTCATCGTCAAGACGTCGCTGGGCCACGAGGTGCTGCACGATTGGTGGGGCAACGGCGTGTACGTCGATCGTTCGCAGGGCAATTGGTGCGAAGGCCTCACCGCGTACATGGCGGACCACTTCTTCTCTGCCGAAGAGAATCGCGATGGCGGGCGCGACTACCGCACGCAAATCCTGCGCGACTATCGCGAGTACACCGCACACGGCAAGGACGTCGCGGTCAGCGATTTTCGCGAGCGGCACGATGCGCGCGAGCGGGCGATTGGCTACGGCAAGGTCGCGATGATCTTTCACATGTTGCGCGTGCAGCTAGGGCCCGATCGCTTTCAGCAGGCGGTGCGTCAGTTGTTCTACGAGTACAAGTACAAGCCGGCGTCGTGGGGCGACATTCAAGCGGTGTTCTCGCGCACGGCGGAAACCGATTTGTCGTGGTTCTTCAAGCAGTGGGTCAGTCGTCCCGGCGCGCCGGAAATTACGGTCGGGACGCCGCGCGTGGTTGGCAACGATGAGAAGTCGGCGATGAAGGTGGCGCTCTCCGCGACGCCGGGTTGGCAGATGTCGGTGCCGCTGGATGCGCGCGAAACCAATGGGCGCGTGTTCGATGGCTTCGGCTCGATTCAAGCGACGGGGAAGGGCGAGGGGCATGTGGTGTTTCCACCTGGTGTGACGCTGGGTGAGGTGGTGGTCGATCCGGAGGTCGATGTATTCCGCAGGCTCTCGGCGGAAGAAGTGCCTGCGTCGTTGGCGCGGTACCTGGCAGCGCCGCCCGACCTGATCGTGTTGGGTTCAGGGCGTGACGGGTTGCTCGAGACCGCGCGCCGAATGGCCGACAAAGTGGGGGGCGGGAAGGTCACGGTGCGTCGCGACCTCGATCTCACGCCCGAAATGCTCGCCGCGGCGCAGCGCGTGTTGTGGTTGGGCCGGCCGGCCGATACGGCGCTGGGCTCGTTGGTGCGGCTGCCAGCGGGCGTGGTCTTGAGTGCCGATCGTGTGGCCACTGCCAGCGGCGGCTCCGGCGAAGACGATGCGGCGATCGTGCTGGCGCTGGACAATCCCAAGCCGGGGACGGGTGTGCTTTTGTTGGTGGATGTGTTGCGCGCGCCGCAGTTGGATGTGGTGCTGCAAAAAATCACGCACTACGGCAAGTATTCGTACTTGGTGTTTGGGGCGGGCCGCGCTCAGGTCAAGGGTGTGTGGCCGGCTCCGGTGACGCCGCTTCGGGTGGCGATGTAGCCGCGGCTCACGACACGACGGTGCCGCCGCAACTCGAGCCTGCGCCCGCGGTGCATCCGAAGCAGTGCTGACCGATCACGATCTCTCGCAGGTTGAGGCGGGAGGGGTCGAAGTCGCGAACGTGACGGGGCACGCCGTGATTGACCGGCAGCTCCAGCATTTGATTGAAATCGCAGTCGTACATCGTGCCTTCCCAGCCCACCGACAGCGTGTTGCGGCACATCACACCGCCCGCGGCGGCGGGGTTGTAGGCGTTGACGAGTTTTTCCATGTAGTGCTCGTAGTTGCCGCTGCGCAGTAAAAACTCGAGGAAGCGGCTGATCGGCATGTTGGTAATCGTGAACAGTTGGTTGAAGACGATTCCGTGGCGGCGTGCGAGTTCGCGCTTGAAATCGGCTTCGATCGAGGACTGAGCGGGGGGCAAGTAGGCGCCCACGGGGTTGTAGACCAGGTTGAGCTGCAGGCCGCTGTCGCTGTGCCCGTAGCCCAAATCGTTCAAGCGCTTCAGCGCTTCGACAGACTTTCCAAAAATTCCTTCGCCGCGCTGCGCGTCGGTTTCTGCTTCGAGGTAGTAGGGGAGACTGGCCACCACTTCGACGCGATGCGAGGCCAGAAACTCGGCGAGGTCGCGCTGCGAGGGCAGCAGCAGAACGGTGAGATTGCAGCGATCGATTACGTGACGGCCGAGCGCGTGCGCCCCTTCCACCAAGCGGCGGAAGCTGGGGCACAATTCGGGTGCGCCGCCGGTAATGTCGACCGTAGGGATTTCGGTGCGGGCGAGCGCGGCCAGGCAGAGCTCGGCCGTTTCGGGTGACATGACTTCGCGGCGATCGGGACCGGCGTCGACGTGGCAATGCCCGCAGGTTTGATTGCACAGCTTGCCGACGTTGATCTGAAACACCGTCATGCCGGTGGAGCGGAGCGGAAACAGACCGGTAGCGTCTAGCGCGGTTTCAAAGCGACGGCGTGGGCTGGCCGGGTCTTCCAGGACGCGGCGTTGCTCGGCCGCTTGGGCCAACCGGTGGTGCGCACGCTGCAGACTTTGAGGGCTCACATTCGCACTCGCTTGTGGACGTTGCGCATCTGAACCCCGTGGACCAGCGAGGCGCCGCCGCGGATGGCGGCCGCCACGTGCACCGCTTCGGTCATCTGCTCCAGGTTCGAGCCTTTTTCGAGGCACGCCTCGGTGTAGGCATCGATGCAGTAGGGGCACTGCACGGCGTGGGCTGCGCCTAAGGCAATCAGCGCTTTCTCGCGCTCGGTGAGGGCGCCTTCGGCGAACACCGCTCCGTACCAATCGAGAAACTTCTGCCACAACTCCGGGGCGTTCTTGCCCATGTCGCCAAACTTCCCAAGGTCTTCGGACTCGTAGTAGTGGGACATAAGGGCTCCTAAACAGAAGCGCACTCTAGCCAGACATACGATGCGGGCGCAATCCTGGATGTTTCAGGCAAAAACCAAAAAGTGCCTGTCCCCTTTTTACGGTTTGATGCGGAAGGCTCTCTGCACCCGTGAGGACGAGGCCAGATCGCCGGGGGAGGTGTAGGCGGAACTGCGGCGGTGAAGGTCGGCGCCGGCCAGGCGGTAGGCTTCGGCGACGATCTCGGAGCAAAACCAAGAGCCGCGGCTGCGCTTGCGTTCGCGATTTCCCAACAGCAGGTAGGCGAAGAAGCGCACGATGCCGCGATGGCTGTACTGCTTGCCCATCTGCTGGAAGCCAAACGAAATCGCGGTGCGCCGCTGCTCGGGCGTGAGGTCGTGCACCTGAAAGTAGTCGATGCCGCCGTGATAGCGCCGGACCAATTCCGACATCAGCACCAGCCGCACACCGACGCCGGTCGCTTCCAGGCTGTAGACGCGGCCCTCGTAGGTGTAAACCATGCCGACGTGCGAGTAGTCGCTTTTGGTCAGCCGCCGAATCGACATGCTGGTAAAACCACGGCCGCGAAAGCAGAGCAGGTCGCCATCAACGAAACGGCCGCGGACATCGCCGTAGGGGCGAGCTTCCGCGGCCGGTGCAACGGCAAGGGCTGACGTCAACCTTGGGTCGCAGACTGCTGAATTTCCGGGTTGATCCAAATCGTTGCTTCTGCTTCCTTGCGCAAGGCCTGCACCCGCTCTTGCAGCACGCGTTGCATGCGCGGCACCTTGAGCGTTTCGCGGATGGTGCCTTCTTCTGCAGCGAGTTTGCTCATGTCCGGTGATTCCTTGGTGACGACGCGCGCCACGACCACCGCACGCGATCCGTCCAACGGCGCGGTCACGCGGCCCGCGGCGGTTTCGAACAGCGCGTCTTCGAGCTTGGCGTCGAACCCGACATCTTGCAGATCTTGGCCACGGGTGTAGGCGGGCGCTTTGCGGACTTCGAGCTTGAGCGTCTTGGCAGCGGCTTCGAGATCGCCGCCCGAGATCGCCTTGGCCATTTCGAGCTTGGCGCGATCACGCGAACGCTCGCGCAGGTAATCGGCACGCACGCGTTCGCGGCGCATTTCAAACGGCGGCATGTAATCGGCAATCACGTCTTGAAGCTGCGCCACCGCTTGACCGCGAGGCAGCACGACGGGCTCGCCGTATTTCCCTTTTTCCAGTGTGAAGATCGATTCGATCAGCGCGGGTACGGGACCCAACCCAGGCACGGCGCTGCTGCGTGTGATCACGCCGGTGTCCTGCAATTCGAGGCTCATCTGCTCTGCCGCAGTTTTGAAGTCGGTGCCCGACTTGAGCTTGCCGACGAATTCCTGCGCCATTTGCGAGGCGACATCCTTGTTGCGGTTGAATTTGAGCTGTCCCTCGATTTGCTTCCGCACCGCTTCGAGTGGCTGCGCTCCAGCCGGCCGCGACTCTTCCACCTTGATCACGTGAAATCCAAACTCCGTGCGGACCGGCGCGGACACTTGGCCGATTGGAAGCGAGAACGCCGCTTCGTCGAATTCGGGGACCATCTGGCCACGAGGGAAGAAGCCGAGATCGCCTCCGCGTACTTTGCTGCCGGTGTCGCCGGAATACTGTGCGGCGAGCTTGGCGAAGTCCTCGCCTCCTTTGGCGCGCACGGAAATATCTTGAGCCTGTGCCTTTGCCGCTTCGACTTGGGCGGCAGGTGCGTCGGCGTCGACGTTAATGAGCACGTGTCGCGCGCGACGCTGCTCCGGCGATTCGAACTGTGCTTTGTTCGCATCGTAATAGGCTTGCACTTCGGCGTCGGTAAGCTGCACTCGCTTTTCTACAGCCTTGTCGTCGAACAGCGCATACAGCGCGCGTCGGCCTTCGCCTTCTTTGTAGCGCGACTTGTTTTGATCGAAGTACGCCTTGAGTTCGGCGTCGGCAGGTGCCGCGTCTTCCTTTTCGAAACGGTCGAGCGGCAGTGCAATGTATTCGAGGCTGGCCTTCTCGTGGCGGCGTCGAAACTCGGTCTCGACATCGCTCTTGGCGACCAGCACCGACGCTCCGAGCAACTGCTGCCACTTGGAGATGACGAGGCTCTGCTCGAGTCCTGCTTCGAACTGCTCAGGGCTCTGGCCATTGGAGGCCAGGATTTGCATGTACATCTGGCGGCCGACGAATCGGCCGTCGCGCTGGAAGACCGGGATGTTGTAGACGGCAGAGGTGAGTTCATCGCTGGAGACCGTGAGGCCGAGTCGTCGAGCGTCTTGAAGCACCAACTCCTGCTGCACGAGGTTGTCGATCGCTTGCCGTTCGACGCCGATCTGCTTGCGGAAATCGGCGTACTTCTCGCCGAACATGCGCCGGTACTGCTCGTCGAGGCGTCGGGCTTCGTCCATGTATTGCCGCATCGTGAGCGGGTTTCCGTTGACCTTGGCCGCGGCATCGGGGCCGCTGCTCCCCGATTCCGGGCTCCACCACGTGACGCCGAAGAACAGCACGAAGGTAATCACGACCAACATCAAGATCGGCTTCAGAAAAGGCATCGATTTACGGAAAAACGCCAACACGGGACCGTCTCCCTCGCCAAACGCGCAGTGCATCCATGTACGCGGAAGCCGCGAGGCTAGCTGAACAGGGTTGCTGTATCAAGGAATCTCGCGCCCCCCCTCTATTTCGGGGACGGTATACCTAACTCCCCGCGGTAATTTCGGGGACGGTATACCTAACTCCAGGGATCCGAGCGAACCCGGGCCTGGGGAGTTAGGTATACCGTCCCCGAAATTACCGCGGGGAGTACCGTCCCCGAAATAGCCGAGGGAGTTAGGTATACCGTCCCCGATTTACTCGGTTGTCGGTGCGGGGGCTGGGAACCAAGTTAGTCGTGAACGAAAAGGCGCGGACTCCCGGGGCCCACCTGGGTGTCTTGCGGCCCCGAGAGACGCATGGCGACCAAAGAAATACCGTCTCGGCAGCGGCAGGCCGTGGTCGTGGAATGGATCTACGTCCAGACGCGGACGCTTGTCCTGCTGGGGGGCATTGCACTCGGTGCGATCGGGTGGGGCGGGTACTGGTGGTACACCCACGGCCGGGCCGAGGACATGCGCGAGCTAGCCAGACAGGCGGTTGCCGACGCCGAGCGCGCCGTTGCCGACGCCGCCGCCCGCGCGCCCAAGGCCCCCGACCTGGTCACCGCCCACGCCTCGCTCGAGCGCGCCCAGCGGGAGTTCGCGTCCCAGGAATTCGGCCGCTCGGTCGAGGATGCGCACGAGGCCGAAAAGCTGGCCGCCAGCGCGACCGCCCCTGGCGCAGCCGAGACCGAAACCGGTGCCCGCCTCGCCCGCGTCTCGGGGGAAACGCATCTCAAACGCTCCGGTCAGTTCGTCTGGGAGCCTATTTCCGAAAAGACCGTGCTACGGGTCGGGGACCAAGTCCGCACGGGCGCCGACTCCTCCGCAGAGCTGGTCTACTTCGACGGAACACGGGTCACCGTGGCCAGCAGCAGCATGCTCGAGATTCGCGAGCTGTTTAGAGACACCGGCCGCCGCGAGCAGCGGGTGCGAGAACGCCTCGCTTGGGGAACCCTCAACGCCTCGACCAGCGAGAACGAGGGGATGAGTTCGGTCCACGAAGTCTCCACCGACGAAGCCTCGTTCAACGCGCGCAAGGCCGCCGACTTCCAGGTCACCCGTGTCAAGGACAGTGGCCGCTCCGAGATCACCACCTATAGCGGCGCGGTCTCGATGCAAACCGGCGGGCGCGAAGTCGTGGTCCCCGAAAGCACGAGGGTCACCGTCGCGGATGGCCGGATCATCGAGAAGATCCAATTGGTCGACCCCCCGCGCCTAACCTCTCCGCCCGATCAAAAGGCCTTCCTCGCGCCCAACGAAACCCGCGTGACGCTCGTCTGGGTGCAAGAGAGCCGGGCCGATCGATATCGTCTGCAGGTCGCCACCAGCGCCAGCTTCAACCCCCCCGAGGTCGACCTGCAGCTGTCCTCGACGCAAGCCGACCTCCCCGAGCTCCTGCCGGGCATGTACTTCTGGCGTTTGGCCTCGATCGATCACGACGGTCGCGCGGGCCGCTGGTCCGAGAACCGCAAGTTCCGGATTCTGGGCACCGAGTTCCGCGATCTCGACGACCGTTCTCCTCCTCCACTCTCGGTCAGCGAAGTTCTCGTCGTGGGGACCAACGCGATCGTGAGTGGCAGCACCGAGCCGGGAGCGCTGGTCTGGATCGACGGCGAACGTGTCGACGTAGGTGACAACGGCAAATTCACATGGGTCGTAAAGCTGCGCGAAGACGGCCTCAACAAGATCCAGTTGCTGGCCCAGGATGCCGCCGGCAACGAGACGCGTAAGCTCACGCACGCTCAAGTCGATGTCTTCTGATCCGCCGCGCCGTACCGCGCCGTTGGCGATCGTCATTGGCGGTACCGGTTCGCGCCGGCGCAGCGGCGATGACACGCGAGCGATTCGTCGCTTCGCAACGCTGTCTCGCGCCCGGCTCGCCGACCTGCCCGTTCCGCGTCTACTGATCTTCGACGCAGCGCAACCAACCCCAGCCGCGGCACAAGCGATCGCCGACTTGCGCGGTGCGTGGCGTCGCGTGCCTCGCTTGGTTACCGGCCCGGCGGCCACATTGACCGCGCGCCGCGACGCCTGGGGCGCGCTGATCGACGGCGTCATCCCGTCGCCGTTGCAGCCCGAACTACTCGCGACCATTGCCGGTCTGGCTCGCAGCCGCGATCGCGCGCAATCGGGGTCGCGTCGCTCGACTCTGCGCGTCGAAGCGCTGGAGCAACGCCTCACGCTCATGTCCGACACGATTCAGGCCGCCGGTGCACTGCTCGACCCTGGGATGGTGGCGCGCTTCATCATGGAGCGCGCGGCAGCCCTCGTGGGAGCTTCGCAGTGGCGTCTGTATCGCATCGACGAGGCGGCCGGGGTGTTGCGCTTGGATCTGCGTCACGAGTCCGGCCCAGGACAAATCCGGCCCGCTGACGCGCTGCCGCTCGATCGCGGCTTGGCCGGCTGGGTCGCGCGACATCGCCAAATTCTGCATATCGAGGACGCGGCCGCGGAGACTCGCATCGATCGCGAACTCGAGTGGCCCGGCGCCCTGCCGCAATCGCTGTTGGTGATGCCGCTGGTTTCGCGCGGCCGCGTGATCGGCGTGGTGGAGCTCGCCGACCCCGCGGGCGGTGCCCTGCGCTGGCGCGAGCAAGGGCTGCTTCGTGCGCTGCTCGACCCGGCCGCGATCGCCATGGACAACGCGCTCTTGTTCCGCCGGCTGGAAGAACGCACGGTCACCGACGACCTGACCCACCTCTACAACGCACGCTTCATGGAAAACTACCTGCGCCGCGAGACCAAACGAGCCGATCGATTCCATCGCCCGGTGGCGCTCTTGTTCATCGATCTCGATGGCTTCAAGGCGGTCAACGACTGCAATGGCCACAGGTTCGGATCGCGCACCTTGATCGAAGTCGGCGAGATCCTGCGCCGCAACGTGCGCGAGGTCGATGTGGTGGCGCGCTGGGGCGGTGACGAATTTGCGATCGTGCTGCCCGAAACGGCGCTCGAAGGTGCGTTCGCGATGGCCGAACGGCTCTGCCGCCGCGTGGCCGAGGGGCCGTACCTCGAAGGGACAGGGATCCAGATCAACATCTCGGCCAGCATTGGGGTGGCGGTCTGGCCCGATCACGGCCGCACTGCGGAAGCGCTGCTCGCTGCGGCTGACGCTGCGATGTATCGAGTCAAGGACCGGGGCAAGAACGGGGTCCAAGTGGCGACTGAAATGGTGGAAGAGATACTCCAACCGAGTTGATTCGGTCGGAACCGCCCGAAATACCGCGGTTTCGTCTTGTCCCGCTTCATGCCAGCGACTAGCATTTGCAGCGGACTTTGTTCGCACCTCGGTTCTTCACACAAATCGCCCTGTAACGCGCCAGTTTTCAGGAGGAATGGCGTTGGCATTCTGGCCTCGCTCGCTGTTGTCGCTGTTCTCAAACGACCTCGCCATCGATCTCGGCACGGCCAACACGATCGTCTTCGCACGCGGCAAGGGGATCGTCGTGAACGAGCCGTCGATCGTGGCCGTCAATCAGAAGACCGGGAAGGTCGAGGCGGTCGGCCGCGACGCCAAAGAAATGCTCGGGCGTACGCCGGGCACGATCGTCGCGATCCGCCCGATGAAGGACGGCGTAATCGCCGACTTCGAACATACCGAGCGAATGCTCGAGTACTTCATTCAGCGCGCGCACAAACGGCGCGCCGGTGTGCGGCCGCGCATCGTCATCGGCGTGCCGGGCGAAATAACCCAAGTCGAAAAGCGTGCCGTGCGTGACTCGGCGTATCGCGCCAAGGCCACCGAGGTGTTCTTGGTGGAGCAGGCGATGATGGCGGCGATCGGCGCTGGGCTGCCCATTACCGAACCGACCGGCAACATGATCATCGACATCGGCGGCGGCACGACCGACATCGCGGTGATCTCGATGGCCGGCATCGTTTACTCGCGGTCGGTTAGAGTTGCCGGCAACGAGATGGACGAAGCGATCATTGGGTACATCAAGAAGAAGCACAATCTGTTGGTCGGCGAACGGACCGCCGAAGAAATCAAGATGCGTTTGGGGTCGGCGTTTCCGCTCGACGAAGAAATCAGCATGGAAATCCGCGGCCGCGATTTGCTCGAAGGAATTCCCAAGACGCTCACCATTTCCGACGAAGAAATCCGCGAGGCGCTGGCCGAAACGGTGCAAGTCATCGTCGATGCAACGCGCGTCGCGTTGGAGCAGATTCCACCCGAGTTGTCGGCCGACATTGGCGATCGCGGCATCATCTTGGCGGGCGGCGGGTCGCTGTTGAAAAATCTCGACAAGCGGTTGCGTGAAGAGACCGGCCTTCCCGTGAGTTTGGCCGAAGAGCCATTGCACGCGGTAGCACTTGGAATCGGTCGCATGCTGGTCGACTTCGATTTGCTTCGCAAGGTAGCGATTGATTGAACCACGAGCAGATTCGGGGTTGGCGCCCAACACCGCCCGACACGACTTCAGAGCCTGAAACGGCCTGGGCACAACGAGGCATCGGTTTACGCCGACTCACTCCATGACAGAGAAAGCCGCACACATTACGTTCCTGCTCTTGGCGCTCGGGCTGTTGGCGCTGATGGCGACGCAAGTGCGGCGCGGCAGCGAATCGGCCTTGGGAAGCACCTTGCGCAACGCGACTGGACCTGTGGCCGAGGGCGTGCTCAAGGCGGCCGGCGGCGTGCAGGGTGTGTGGGATAACTACGTCAACCTGCGTTCGGTGCGCGAGGAAAGTCAAAAACTGCGCGAGCAACTCGACAAGAGCGGCACCGAACATGCCCGCTTCGCCGAGTTGTATCAAGAAAATCAGCGCCTGCGAGAGTTGCTCGACATGAAGGCGCAGCCCGCCTTTCCACAAGGCCGCGTGGCGCGCGTGATCTCGGTTCTCAACTCGGGTCCACTGCAGCGCGCGCTGATGATCGATCGCGGCCTTGGCGATGGAATCACGCGCGGTTGGGTGGCGGTCTATCGCGGCATGTTGGTGGGACGCGTCACCGAGGTTGCCGGTGGCAATGCCGAGGTGATGACACTGTTCGATCCCGAATCGGGTGTTGGCGTGCGTCATCAACTCGATCGCTACACCGGTGTCCTGCGCGGCGGCAACCAAGGACCGGCGCAGCTGACGCGATTGATGTTCGTGCCGCGCGACACGCAGGTTGCGGTGGGAGATCCGCTCGTCACCTCCGGTTTGGATGGTGCTTTTCCGCCGGGACTGTTGGTTGGATTCGTGCGTGACCTGGCGGAAGAAGATCTGCTTACCTGGACCATTACCGTCGAGCCCGCCGTCGATCCGCTGGAGGTCGAGGAGTTGCTGCTGGTTCCGCCTCCTTTGGGGGGCACGAAATGAATCTGGTGTCGCTGTTGATTGCGAGTGGGGTCGCCTTCGGGCTCCACATCTTGGCGGGGCGCTGGGAAGGCATCGCGCTGGTGATCGACCCGTTGCTCGTCGTGGCTGTGCTGGGCGCGTTGCCAGGCCGGCCATCGTTGGCTTTGTCGATCGGTTTGCTGACGGGTGCGTTGCAAGATGCTTGGAATTCGAGTTGGTACGGTGAGCACACGTTCACACACCTCGTCGTCGCCTATCTGTTGTCACTGCTAGCGCAGCGGATGGACTTGATTGGAGTCCTGCCGGCGGCCGCGGCGGTCGCTTGTGCGACGCTCGCTGATTGGGGTTTGCAAGTTGGATTACGTGCGCTGTTCGATCGTCCGCTCGGCGCGGTGCCGTCGATGTTGTTTTGGGGGCTGGCTGTCTTGGCCAACACGGCGCTGGCGCTCGCCTTTCATCGCGTGCTGACCGCGCACCGCGAACCGAAACGGCGCCGATGAGCGCCAACGTCGACTATCGCAATCTCAAGCCGTACCGCGACTATCGCTTGGGTCGCATGCTCAAGGCGCGACTGAATCTGCTGCGGATCATCGTCGCGCTCGGGTTCGTGTTGTTTGGCGAGGTGTTTTGGTATTTGCAGATTGTCCACGGTGAGTACTACGCGCAGCGTGCCGAGGACAATCGCTTGCAGCATCGCTACGAGCGCCCGCCGCGCGGCATGCTGATCGACGACGCCAACATGGTATTGGTCGGGAATCGCCCGTCGTTCTCGATCTACATGCAGCGCGATCGCTCGCTCAATCCCCGCGCTGAAATCGCGGTGCTTGCACGCTACTTGGGCGAGACACCCGAGCTGCTGCTCGAGCAACTCGACAAGCAAAAGCGCGCGGCGAAATACTTGCCTGTGTTGCTGCGCCCCGACGTCGACATTGGTGTGGCGTCGAAGATCGAAGCGCATCGCCCCGAGCTGCCGGCGATCGACGTGGTGATGGAAGCCAAGCGCAGCTATCCGTTGGGCGAAGCGGCGGCGCACGCGATTGGGTATCTCTCGGAAGCCGGCGAAGGTGAGTTGAAAAAACGCGACGACCTGATGCCGGGGGATCGCGTGGGACGGTCGGGTGTCGAGCAAATCTACGATGCCGATTTGCGCGGGCGTCCCGGGATTACGCTCGACGAGGTCGATGCGCGCGGGCGTTCACTCGGGACGGTGGCCGTCCAACGCCCACCGCGTGCCGGCCGCGCACTGCGCGTCACGCTCGATGGTCAAATGCAGCGCGATCTTTACGAGTGCTTCGCGGGCCGGTCGGGTGGCGCCATTTTCCTGGACCCGATTAGCGGCGGTGTGCGCGCCTTGTACTCGGGACCGACCTACGACCCCAACGTCTTCGCCGGACGCTTGCGTGCCGCCGATTGGACCGCGCTGATTGGCAACCCACTCAAGCCGCTGCAAAACCGGCCGATTTCGTCGGCGTATCCGCCCGGGTCGACGTTCAAGGTCATGATGGCCTGCGCCGCGTTGGAAGAAGGCGTCATTCATCCGGGCGAAACGATTTTCTGCGGTGGCTCGAAAAACTTTTACGGCCGCGACTACAAGTGTCACAAGAAGGGCGGCCACGGCTCGGTCGGGATCGCCGATGCGGTTACACGTTCCTGCAACGTGTTTTTCTACACGGTGGGGCAAGAACTCGGCATCGATCGCATCGCCAAGTGGGGCCACAAATTTGGTTTTGGCGAGAAGTCCGGAATCAAGCTCGAGGGTGAGAACCCCGGAATCATGCCGTCGACCGAATGGAAGATGAAAACGCGCGGCCAGCAATGGTACTTGGGCGAAACGATTAGCGTTTCGATCGGTCAAGGTCAAATGCAGACCACACCGTTGCAGATGGCGGTGGTCGCGTCAGTCATTGCCAACGGCGGCAATCGTGTCCATCCACACTTCGTCGATCGGCCGGGCGATGCAGAGCAACCCGAAGCGATCGGCTTGTCGCCCACCACCATTGCGTTGTTGAAAGAAGCGATGAACAACGTGGTCGATAGCGACAGCGGTACCGCACGTCGCGCGCGCGTTCCCGGCGTGAAGGTGGCGGGCAAGACCGGTACCGCGCAGGTGGTCTCGCGCGATACCGGTGCGAAGGACCCGGGTGACAACGCCTGGTTCATGGGGTTTGGTCCGGTGGACAAGCCTCGTTTGTCGTGGGGAATCATTGTCGAGCACGGCGGACATGGCGGAGAGACGGCGGCGCCGATCGCTGGAATCGTCTTGCGCCGATATCTCGAGCGCCAGCAGGTGATCGAGAAATCCACCATTCCCGAGCCGGGCTTAGGGCTGAAGCCGTCCGAAATACCGCTCGAGCCGGATGAGCCGGACGAACCACGCACCGCACCTTTGGTGGCTCATGTCCAAGCTCGTTGAGAAGACCGACATTGGCACCTTGGTGCACCTCGTCTTGATCGCGTCGATCGGCGTGATCGCGATCACCAGCGCGACCAGCTACGACTACCCTGCTTTTTGGGGTGGACCGGGCGCGAAGCAATTGCTCTTCATGTTGATCGGGATCGCGATCTACTTGGTGGTGCAGCGCTTGGACTACAACTACGTCGCCGACTGGTGGCGCACGTTGTACATCGGCGGTTTGTTGGTTTTGGCGGGGCTGCTCGTCGCACCCGAATCGATCGCCCCGACGATTGGCGGCAACAAGGCTTGGTTCAAACTCGGACCCTTCGGTCTGCAACCGTCCGAACCGATGAAGGTGGTAACCGCCATTGCGGTCGCGATGTTCCTCGCCAAGCTGGGCGGATCTCTCGACTTCACGAGATTGTTCAAGCTTGGCCTCTTGGTCGGCTTGCCAGTCGCTCTGATTCTCGGCGAGCCCGACATGGGTACAGCGGTGACGTACGTGCCACTCGCGTTGGCGGGAGCGTGGTTGGCTGGCTTGCGCTTGCGCGTGCTGGCGGTCTTGGCGCTCTTGGTGGTGTCGATGGCGCCGATCGGTTGGTTCTACGTGCTCAAGCCCTATCAGAAGGAACGAATCCTGCTGGTGTTCGATCCATCGCGCGATCCTTCCGGCAAGGGCTATCAAATGGCGCAATCGCGCATTGCGGTTGGCTCGGGTGGTGTGGAAGGCAAGGGGCTGTTTCACGGCAGCCAATCACGTTTGAAGTTCTTGCCGGCCCGAGAAACCGATTTCGTGTTGGCCGTGGTTTCCGAAGAAACCGGGTTCATCGGTGTCGTCGTGACGCTCGGGATCTACATGTCGCTGGTTTTCCGCGCGCTCGATACAGCGCTCACGTCGCGTGACCTGCTGGGTACCTATTTGTGCGGTGGTATTGCCGCGATTTGGACTGGGCAGGTTTTTATCAATGCAGGGATGGTGACAGGCATCTTGCCTACGATCGGCGTGCCGTTGCCGCTGCTCAGTTATGGCGGCAGTTCGGTGATCGCCTCGTTTCTGGCATTTGCGCTGGTCGGCTCGGTACGCGCGGGACGAATCGTCAACCAATAGTGGAAGCAGTTGGGGCGGTCGCGTCCGGCCGCCCCAACTTGAACGTCATTTCACGCGCGTGGCGTCGATCCGCATGTTGCGGACTTCTTTGCCATCGGGTCCCGGCGAATACATTTCAAACGAGTAGTGATCGCCGTCGGTGTGGACTTCTTCCATCCGCGCTTTCATGGCTTGACCGCTCATCGAGTCGTTCATGGTGGCGGTATACGTGCACAGCTTGAAGGCGGCGTCGCAAGTTCCTTCGGAAACCATGAACCCAGTTCCGAAGTTGTCGATCCATGTCCCGTGGAACTTCTTGTCGACCTTGTCGTAGCCGGTGGTGCCCATCCCTTCGAACGGCATCCCCATCGACATGCCCTTGGTTTTTTCGATCAGATAGCGGCCACCCATCGCCATGGTTTTCTCGGACGTGCTTTCGCTCACTTCAGGCGGCTGACTTGGATCCATCCACATTGAAACCTTCAGCTTCCAGGTCCCGACACTCTTTGCCAGCCACGCATGTTCGGGCCCTGGCTGAATTGACTTCATCCAGGCTTCCATTTGCGGGTCCATCTTTTGTTCCGTGCCTTCGGCCGCAAACGCTACGCTGACCGCCAGCGACAAACCACAAACCGCCAACCACGCACTCTTCGTTAACCGCATGTAAACCTCCATTCCCTCTCGGTTTGGCGATACTAGCCAAACCGAGAGTCGCGCAACAGCGAAAGTGGGGGTGAACTTAGAGTCGCTCGAAGCGTGCTTGGAAGAACCGCAAATACTTCGGCTCATAGACCATCGACAGTCCCCGCACCGAAGCCCGGGCGTCGTACACCGCCTTGACCGCCTCGGCGACCACGTCCATGTGTGCTTGCGTGTAAACACGGCGCGGAATGGTCAATCGCGTCAATTCCAGCTTGGGATGATGGTTCTCGCCCGTGACCGGATCGCGCCCTGCGCTGACGATGCCGCGTTCCATCGAGCGAATTCCCGAGTCCAAGTAAAGCTCGGCCGCCACAGTTTGCGCCGGGAACTGATCCTGCGGCAGGTGCGCATAAAACTGGCGCGCATCGATAAAGACAGCATGACCGCCCACCGGCAGAACAATCGGAATTCCCCAGTCCTGCAGCAACTCACCCAAGTAGCGCACCTGCTGCACGCGCGAACGCACGTGCTGATCCTGCATCGACTCGGCGATCCCGATCGCCATCGCTTCCATGTCGCGGCCAGCCAACCCGCCGTAGGTGTGCAGCCCCTCGTAGATCACCACCATGTTGCGCAGTTCTTCGAACAGATCCCAATCGTCGACTGCGAGCCATCCGCCAATGTTGACCAGGTGATCTTTCTTGCCGCTCATCCATGCGCCGTGTGTGTACGAGCAAAACTCTTTGACGATCGAGGCGATCGCGCGATTGGCGTAGCCCGGTTCGCGTTCCTGAATGAAGAACGCGTTCTCCACCATTCGTGTGGCATCCAAATAAAGCTTCAACCCATGCCGATCACAGCAGGTCCGCACCGCCTGGATGTTCTCCATGCTCACCGGCTGACCGCCGGCCATGTTGACCGTGCCGGCGACACAGACGTAGGCGATCTTGTCGGCGCCGACGCGGCGCACCAACGCGTCCAACTTGCCGATGTCGACGTTTCCCTTGAACGGACGGAGATCGGCCGGATCGTGCGCCTCGTCGACGACGACATCGACGAACGTGCCGCCCGCCAACTCCTGGTGCAGCCGGGTGGTCGTGAAATACATGTTGCCGGGCACGTACTGGCCCGGTTTGATTTGCGCGCGGCTGATCAAGTGCTCGGCACCGCGGCCCTGGTGCGTCGGCACCACGTACTTGTAGCCGTAGTGACTTTGAATCGCTTCTTCGAGGTGATAAAAATTGCGGCTGCCAGCGTAGGCTTCGTCGCCCAGCATCATGCCGGCCCACTGCCGGTCGCTCATCGCACTGGTGCCGCTATCTGTCAGCAAGTCCAAATAGACGTCTTCGGAGCGCAGTAAGAAGGTGTTGTAGCCGGCCTCACGCAGTGCGGCCTCGCGCTGTTCGCGCGTGGTCATCTGCAGCGGTTCGACCATTTTGATTTTCCAAGGTTCGGCCCAGGACCGGCGGCCGAACTGCTGACCCATCGTGCGAGGGAAATCGTGCGACACAGTGTCCTCCGTGGGGACACGGTGCATGACGCCGCGGGCAAGTGGTAATGACTCAGGTCAGACCACATGCGGGCCGATGTTCCTGGTCCTGGTGTCGCGGACCACCAATCCCTACTCACGCCCCACCGGCTGCCCCTTCCGGGGAAGCGCCAGGATCCGAGTAGATGCGCTCGACGCCTGCGGAGGTCGCGCCCCAGGAGCCGTTGCCGCCAGAGCCAGAATCGATGCCGCGCGCGAGATAGAAGAATGCCTCACCGTCCGCAGCGTCGGTATCACGAGTGGTTTGACCCGCTCCGAATGGACCAGGTGCTCGTTGTGCCCAACCGATCGCTGCCGGGTGGGTCAAGAATCAACTCGTCGACCCGCGAGTCGTCAGAAAGCTTGCTGGGCGCAGCTCGATCGAGAATGGCACACTCGAGTTGTCAACAGGTCCGGCTGTGCATCGCCGGTGATATCTCCGGTGACCAACGCGTCTCGCAAGCCATCGAAGTCTTCAGCACTGAAGATGCTGGTCTCGAACGGCTGCGCGATGTCGACGAGCGCGAAAAGCGAGGCAGCACCAAGGACTATACAGACCGTCCCCGATGGAGCCCGCGCATTGTTGAGGCTATCCGCCTGCGAGGTTCCTCCGGACTTATCCGCGAAACCAACGGCTGCGAGGGTCGCGCACTTGACACCGCGTGCGAACGAACGGAACTCTTGTAAGCCGTCGATCCGCGAAGCATTTGCGTGTTGTGGGCACGGCCTCTGGTGGTGCGATGGCGATCTCGCAGAGCGATCGAGGTGTGATGCGTGCGGTGCAATGTTTGTTGTGGAAGTTGCTGCATCGTGGTGCGTGGTGGGGAATGCAGTTGGTTAGGGCGCTCTTTTCGCGCAGGCGGTACCTTGCGCACCGTGGTGCTCGCGTCATCAGCGTTGCAGGCCGCGCATCGCAGAGATGATCGTGTGGCCGTACGTGTCACCTATGTTGAGCACTCTCGCTTGTGCCCAATATTTCTGTTCAACGTGCGCACTTTCGATTGTTGTTCGCGTGTCTTGCTCGTACATTTACAGCACCTTGAGGAAGCAGCGTGTCGCGTTCATCGCTTGGTTCAACACAACACTCATCAAGCAGTTCGTGGCTCGCTGCAGTGCAAGCCGATCAGGTCGCGTGTCGATTAGCGGGTGAAACGGTGCGCGTGTTGTTGCCGCTGGCGAAGGTGGCGGCAGCGGTCATCGACGGCGAGATGTGGCGCGGGTGTGGGTATTCATCGCTGCATGACTTCACGCGCGAGGAGTTGGAGCGCAGCAGCAAGTGGTTGCGGATGCATGCGGCGTTGCATCGCGCGGTGGTGAAGGTGCCGGGGTTGCGCGGTGCGGTGACGGGCGAGGATGGGGGCGCGCCGATCGGAATGAGCAAGGCGTTGCTGGTGGCGCGCGTGGCGTCGGTGGAGACGTTCGCGTGTTGGGTGGAGCGGGCACGACGGTTGACGGTGGATGAGTTGCGCTCGGCTGTGAATGGTGGCGATGGTGAGGCCGAGGTTGCTGCGTCGAGTCCCGAAGATATCGCCGAGGTGCCGGGTGTTTTGTGGGGCTTCTCAGCGCCGCCGTCGGTGCGCGCGGCGTTCGACAGTGCGCTCGATCTGTATCGCCGGTTGGAAGGTGGCGACGCGACGGTGACGTCGTTCATCGAAGCGCTCGTGGCCGAGGACTATGCCAGTGATCAGCCGCCGGACGTTTTC
>JANNUT010000084.1:0-34848 GCA_031395565.1 Acidobacteriota bacterium
CGTCGAGTTCGGCGTCGCCGCGAGCGAAGCGTGTCGCGATCGCCATCAACTCGGTCCAGGCCGCATCAGCGCTCATTGCCGGCTCCGATGCTCAATGTCCCCTGCCCCAGGTCCAGCGTGAAACTCTCGTCGCCAATCGCATCCAAACCGAGAAAGCCTGCCACTGCGATGCCTCCCACCCGCGTGCGCTCACTCAAGTCGATCACCGGCTGGTCGGGCAGTGCGTGCGACCACCCACCCAGCGACACGCGCAACGCCGGAATGCGACCCGACAACTCGACCGCGCCACCATACGCGCGCGCCGTACTGTTGCCCCCCACGCGCACACTGCCCACCTGTTCGGCGGTCGCGTAATCGATGACGGTGCTGCTCGCGCCCGTGTCGAACACCATGAATCCCTCCAATCCTCCGGCTGGACCTGAAAGCAACACCGGCACAAGCAGTTGCCCCTCGACACGCAGGATCGGCAGCAACGCTCGATCGCTGGGCCACGGCTGCGCGGCGCGCGGATCAGGATCATCCGCGACCGGCAGCGCCTCGCTGAGTTGCACCCGACTCACGCCGCGCACCAGTGAAACGCGCATCCCGCCCAGCAAGTCAACCCCGGCGATCGCGCGATAAATCCCCGTCGGATGCAACGAACTCGCGGCCATCGTGCCGAGGCCGTCACGAAACGCCACCGGCCCGAAGTCGACCTTCGGCACCAAGCCACGCCGCACCGCATGCTCGCGATCTCCACCGCCACCGACCAACGTGGCGTCGACCAACTCGTGAAACCCGATCTTCTTTTCGATCGTCGGTGAGAGATGCAACCCGGAGGCGCCGCTATCGAGCAACACCGGAACACTGCGCTCTTCACCCAATCCCACCGAAGCGATCAGCCCCTGCCGCCGCCCGGGGCGCTCGCTGTAAACCGTATAAGCCATCGTGCCTGGCAACTGTTCTCGCTCGAGAATCCAGACCGGCGTTTGACCCAACACCTGCAAGAAATGGATCGTCTCGCGCGCTGAGCGAATTCGCTGATACCGCTCGCCTCGCGCCGCGGCCACCGCCAAGTAGTGAGTCAGCACGTCGCGTCTCTCAGCGCGATCCACCGACGTGTCGGCCACCCCGATCAGCGCCGTCGGGTCGTCTGGATCCAGCGCCAGCACCTTCAAGTACGCGGCGCGCGCCTGAGGTTCGCGCCAACGCGCCTGCAACACGAACGCCAGCGTGTGCCACGCCACCAACGATTCTTCGTCGAGATTCAACGCCGCGAGCGCCAGCGCATGCGCCTCACGCGGCCGTCCGCAGCGCCACAATTGCGACGCGGCCAGCGCGGCGAGATCGGGATCGGCAGTGCGCTCGACCTCTTGCGTCCATCGCGATGCCGGCGCACACGCGCCCAACCCCTCGCGATCGAGCCAGTCGGCCAACGCACTGCCGCGCAGCGCACAGAGTGGGTCGTCGCTCGCGGATGCGGCCAGCGCACGCGCGCGCAACTCACCGCGCGAGACACCCAAGTGCGACGCATGGGCGGCCGGACAGTTGGCGCCACTCGAAACGGTCGCCGAAGAGTCCGCGGCCTGCGCCGCGCCGAGGCTCACGCACCAGACCGCGAGCCACAGCTGTCTACGCATGCGCAACCATCAGCGCCAGCGTTTCTAGCTCGGCGGTTTGCGGGAACATATCGACCGCCGCCAATTTTGTGAGCGTAAATCCATACGCCGACAATCCGGCAATATCGCGAGCCAAGGCTGCGGGATGACACGACATCATCACCACGGCCCTCGGCTGCAACGTGGCCAGCGCGGGAGCGAGATCGGCGCCCAGTCCGGCGCGCGGCGGGTTGATGATCGCGGCATCGAAGCGCTCACCCGACTGCGCCATATCGCGCAATGCCGCCCGCGCGTCGCGCGCCACGAAACGGCTCGTTAGGCGGCCGGCGCGTTCGGCGGTGCGCTGCGCGCGCGCAATTGCACCCGCGTGATTGTCGATTCCAAACGTCTCGACCTCAGGGCTCGTCGATAAGAAACCAGCGAGCCCCGGGCCGCAGAACAGATCGAGCAGCCGCGCGAGGTGAGGTACCTCTGACGCCAACCACTCGCCCGCACGCTGATACATCAGCGCCGCGACCGGCGGATTGACCTGCAAGAAATTGGTCGCACTCAACTCGACATCGATTCCGCCAATCGTTTCCATCACGTTGTCGCGTCCAGCCAACAGCGTTTCGCGCGCGATCTTTTCGTCGCGCACTTCGACGCGCACCACACCCACCAAGTCGGGCGCCCCCTCCATCGCTTGTGTGGCCGCCAACGCCGCTTCAGACCAAGGGCCCGTGTCGCTCACGATCACCGCCAACCACTCGTTGCGCGCCAACGATCCACGCAGCTCCAACGCCGTCGGCCATTGCTGCGAACCACGCCGCGTGTGGTGATCGAGCGCGTCCAACACCCGTTGCGCCAACTGCGAGGCGCGCTCGGGCGCAATCCGGCAGTCGCCCACGGCGATCATCGCGTTGTCGCGACCGCGTTGATGAAAACCGATCAACGCGCCGTGCTCGCGTGGCGCTACCGCAAAACGCACGCGGCCGCGATATCGCAACGCCAGCGGAGACGCGATCGTTTCGGGGTGGGGTGTTTCGAGCCGGCCGATGCGGCGAATCGTCTCGGCCAAATGGTGAGCCTTGTGCACCAGCGCGGTGGCCTCATCCAGCGGCATCAACGGACACCCGCCGCACGTCCCTTGATGGGGGCACGGCGAGGGGCGGCGGCCGGGTGCCGGAGTCTCGATCGACAGCAACCGCCCTTCGACGAACTTCTTTTGCAGCTTATTCAACTGCACGCGTACAGAATCTCCGGGCAACGCACCGGGAACGAACACCACCATCCCCTCGACGCGACCCACGCCAGCCCCCTCCGAGGTAATGTCGTCGATGTTCAAAACCAGTTGGGCGCCGGGGCGCAGCACGATCGCGGGGTCATTCATGCCGCGCAGCATAGCGTGGCATGCTAACGGCCACACGCGCCGGCCACTGGCTGTGCGCTTTCAAGGAGAACGCATGGAAGTCCTGGATCCCTCACGGATGCGTGAGGCGGACCGGATCACGATCGAGGACCTCAAGGTCCCCGGGTTGGTGTTGATGGAAAACGCGGGGCGCGCCGTCGCCGAAGCGGTGGTGCGCACGATCGACGATGCAGCAGAGCGAATGGCGCTGGTCTTCGCCGGTCCCGGCCACAACGGAGGCGATGGCTTCGTGGCGGCCCGTCATTTGGCGCGCTTGGGTGTGTCGTGCGAGGTGTTGCTGATCGGGGCCCGCGTGGCCTCGCTGAAGGGCGACGCGCGACTCATGGCCGAGGCGTGGGTGGGGCTCGGTGGATCGCTGATCGAAGTCCCCGATCTCGCCACGTGGGAACGGACCGACACCGAACTCGGTCCCGATGTACTGGTGATCGACGCAATGTACGGCACCGGATTGGCACGGCCGCTCGACGGCGTCGCCGCGGCCGCAGTCGATGCCATCAACGAATCGGGCGCGTGGGTCTTGGCGGTCGATATTCCGAGCGGTGTCGATGCCGGCCGCTCACAACCGATCGGACCGAGTGTGCATGCCGACGTCACCGTGACGTTCGCACGGCCCAAGCCGGCGCATCTGCTTCCGCCCGTCGAGGCGTTGAGCGGTGAATTGATCGTGATCGACATTGGAATTCCACCACGTGCGGTGGCCGCGACCAAGCCCGACTTGTATTGGGCCGAGGAATCGTTGATCGCGGGACTGGTGCCGGGACGAACACCGCAGGATCACAAGGGTGATTTCGGGCACGTCTTGGTGGTGGCCGGTTCGGTAGGCAAAGCGGGTGCTGCCGCGATTACCGGTTGGAGTGTTTTGCAAAGTGGCGCCGGCTTGGTCACGGTGGCCGCACCTGGACCGGCGCGCGCCGAGGTCGCCTCGTTCGCTCCCGAAATGATGACCGAGCCGCTGCCATCGACCGACGATGGCGAACTCGAGCGCGGTGCATCGCTGGTCGCGATGGAACTGCTGGACGGATGCAACGTGCTGGCGCTCGGTCCGGGCTTGGGTCAGGGCGAGGTGATTGGGCTAGAGATTCGCGCACTGGTAGCGGAGAGCGATCGGCCGATCGTGCTCGATGCCGATGGCTTGAACGCCTTCGTCGACGATCTGCCGGCGTTGGCAAAACGGCGCGCGGCGCTGATCGTCACACCGCACCCTGGTGAAGCGGCGCGCTTGCTGTCGTGCTCCCCCGCCGAAGTGCAAGCCGATCGTTTGCTCGCCGCGCGACGGATCGCGCAGGCCGCCGACGCGGTTTGTGTGCTGAAAGGATTTCGCACCATCGTCGCCGCACCCGATGGACAAGCGTTGATCAACTCGACCGGGAATCCCGGCATGGCCACCGCGGGGATGGGCGATGCCCTCACCGGCCTGATCGCGGGATACGTGGCGCAAGGCCTCGAGCCGTTTGCGGCAGCGAGTTTGGGTGTGTACCTGCACGGATTGGCGGGCGACATTGCCGTAGAAGAGGAAGAAACGTTTGCGACACTCAATGCCACCGCGTTGTTGAGGCAACTTCCGGCCGCACTACGGCGCTTGGCGGGCGAGGATCTCGACGAGACATGAGTTCTACGCCGACATCGTTCACCGTGCGCAGCGAGGACGCGATGCGCCGTCGCGCTGCCGCCTTCGCGCAACAACTCGCGCCGGGGTCGTTGATTGCACTGGAAGGCGACTTGGGTGCGGGCAAGACAGTTTTCGTGCGTGGCTTGGCCGCAGGCTTGGCACACGACGCGGAGAACGTCTCTTCCCCTTCGTTCGTCTTGGCGATCGAGCATCGCGGCGGCACCCGGCCGCTGTTGCATGTCGATATGTACCGCTTGGCCGATGGCGCCGGAATCGACGATCTGGGGATCGAAGATGCATTGGCCAGCGATTGGGTGGTGGCCGTGGAATGGGCGCAACGATTGCCGCGGTTGCTGCGCCGGCGCGCCTGGCGCGTCTCGATCGTGCAAGCGGCCGGGCAGTCGGAAACCGAGAGAACGGTCACGATCTTCCCGCCGGAGCAACACGGTCACGCGGTATTTCGTGAACACCTGCCTTGACCCGGCCCGGCGTGAGGTGTTTTCCTTCACCAGCGCGGCACCGCTGCCGCAGGGTGGGATTTCGGAATGTCGATCAATCCGTACGAAGCACCACAATCGGGCGGCGAGGGCGCCGTCGAGACCGGCACGCCACTGGTCTTGGCCGGCCGTGGCCAACGGCTGGCGGCAAAGGTGATGTTTTGGTTCGTCTCGTGGCTGTTGATCTTGCCGTCTTCGAAACTCTCGACGGGAAGCTGGTGGTTTCGACCGACATTCGGTGATTTCGACATCTGGGTCCGCGAGTTCGCAGTCTATTACGGGATCTACTTGTTGCTCATGCTGGGCCTGGGTGGGATCAACCTGTACCTCTTGCACCGCAGCGGTCAGACGATCTTCAAGCGGCTCTTGAAGATTCGAATCGTGCGCAGCGATGGCAGCGAAGCGAGCTTGAACCGCTTGGTCTGGGTGCGTTGGCTGCCGTTTTATCTGTGCATGATTTTGCCCTGCCTGAACATCGTGTTCTTTCTCTGCGATGCGCTGTGCATCTACCGCGACGACCAACGCTGCTTGCACGATCTGCTGGCCGATACGGTGGTGGTCGATGCCACGGCGCATCCGCCGCCACATCTCGCTGTCGCGGCGTAAGCGTAGGTCGATGCTCGATACCCGGCTCGCGGTTGAAACCCCTGAAGGCGTCGACCTGTCGCTGCGTGCCGCGGGACCCGCCGCGCGTAGCTTGGCGTGGTTGATCGATGGCTTGATCCGGCTGGCACTCTTGATGGTCGCGTCGAATCTCCTGGCTGCCGTAGCCGGAGTGGGCGCGTTCATGTTGGCGACGTTCGCAGTCTGGTGGCTGTACGGCGTGATCTTCGAGGTCTGGCTCGGCGGCGCCACACCCGGCAAACGCGCCCTCGGTTTGCGCGTGGTTCACGACGACGGCACACCGGTGGCGTTGGGTGCCTCGGTGGTGCGCAATCTGTTGCGAGCCGCCGACTTTCTTCCGTTCGGTTACGGGATTGGTCTCATCGCCACGTTGTTTCATCCACGTTTCAAACGTCTCGGCGATATCGCTGCTGGTACTCTCGTGGTGCATGTCGATCGTGTCTCGGCGAGCACGCTCGAGGAAGATATCGACGCTGTGCCTCCGCCCTTTCCGCTGCGTCTGGAAGAACAGCGTGCGTTGGTCGAGTTCTCGGCGCGTGCCGCCATGCTCGGCCCCGCGCGATCGGCCGAGCTCGCAGCGCTGTTGGCGCCGCTGACCGGCGCGAGCGACCCGGAGCGTGGAGCGATGCGCTTGATGTC
Organism: Acidobacteriota bacterium; assembly: GCA_031395565.1. Taxonomy (GTDB): domain Bacteria; phylum Acidobacteriota; class Polarisedimenticolia; order J045; family J045; genus JANNUT01. The sequence continues at coordinate 6,376 of JANNUT010000084.1, forward strand.
GATCGCTGCGTGGCTGAGGAGGCGCGGATGAATCAGCCCGAGTTCGAGCGGCGGCATACCGCGTTGTGGGAGCGGCTCGAGCGTACGTGCATAGCGTTGGCCGCGGGACAGTCCGGCGATGTCGCCGATTTCCCGCGTGACTACCGTCTGCTGTGTCAGCAATTGGCAGTGGCCCGCGGCCGGCTTTATGCGTTGGCCCTGATCGAGCGCCTCGAACACTTGGCGCTGCGTTGTCATCACCAGCTCTACGGCGGCCGTCGCTCGCTGCCGCGCGGCTTGCTCAACTTCTTGCTGCTCGATTTTCCTGCCGCGATTCGCGCTCATCGGCGAGCGGTGCTGTTGGGGCTGCTGTTTTTCTTCGGACCCGCGCTCGCGGTGATCGGGTTGGGCCAAAGCCACCCCGAGGTGACGCACGCCGTACTCGGCGGCGCGATGATGCAGTCGCTGCAACAGATGTACGACCCGGCTGCGGACCACTTTCAAACCGATCGAGCGCCTGGCGCTGATGTCGGCATGTTTGGCTTCTATATCGAGCACAACATCGGGCTTGGGCTGACGTGCTTCGCGTTGGGACTGTTTTGGGGCCTAGGCTCGATCGCTGCGCTGGTCTACAACGGGCTGGTGTTTGGAGCGGCGTGCGTCTACGTCTTCGAACTGGGTTACGAAAGCACGTTCTTTCCGTTCGTCGTCGGGCACGGGGCGTTCGAGTTGCCGGCGATTGTTTTGATGGGCGCTGCCGGCCTCGATCTCGGACTGTCGCTGCTCGCGCCAGGGCAACTCACACGCAGCGAAGCATTGCGCACGACCGCACAGAGCGTCTTGCCGTTGGTATTGGGTGCCGCTGCGATGCTGGTCATGGCGGCGACGCTCGAAGCCTTTTGGTCGCCTCGCCCGCAGATTCCGATCGGCATCAAGTACACGCTCGGTGCGCTCTTGTGGCTGATCGTTGCGGCTCATTGGCTGCTTGCGGGGCGGCGTCGTGCAGCTTGAGAAGCTGGCAGCGACGATTCGATCGCGCCCCGGCTGGGAAGCGATCGACTTGGGCTTTGCGATGGTACGCGTCTGGTGGTGGCCGCTGTTGCGCGCGTGGTTGGTGAGCGCCGCACCCGGCGTGTTGCTGCTGACCGCCTTGCTGTGGGAACACCCCGGCTGGGCGCTGCTCATCGCGATCTGGCTCAAGCCGCTGTGGTCGCGCGTGGTGTTGCTGGTGTTATCGCGATCGCTGTTCGGGACGGTTCCCAGTGCTCGTCAGGTGCTGCTGTCGCTGTGGGAAGTGTGGCGCTTCGATCTGCCGCGCACGCTCACCTTTGGCCGGCTCGACCCAACGCGCAGTTACAAACTGCCGGTGCGCCAACTCGAGGGGTTGCGCGGGATGCGCGCGGTGAAGCGCACCGCGCTGTTGGCGCGACGTGGGGGCGGGATCGCTGGTGCCTTGGCGTTGGTCTGCAGCTTGTTCGAAACGGCGCTGATTACGGCGGCGGTGGTGTTGGTGGTCAAACTGGCGGGCGCGACGATCATCAACGTCTTCCAACCGAGCGAGTTCTTCGACGTCTGGTCGCGCCCGTGGGTCGGCCGCGTCTGTCTGTTGAGCTACCTGCCTGTGATGTCGCTGGGTGAGACGCTGTTTGCCGCCGGTGGGTTTGCGCTTTATCTCAACCGGCGCGTCACGCTGGAAGGTTGGGACATCGAACTCTCGTTTCGCCGGCTCGCGGCGCGCTTGCTGACGGTAGCGGCGCTGTGGCTCGGCCTGCCACTGACCGCAGCGTTGATCTGGACCAATGCGCCGGCAGCGTTGGCCAGCGAGAGCGTGGTGTTGACGGCGGAAGATACAACCGAGGCCGCGCGCGCGATTCTCAAAGGCCCCGACCTGATGCGCAAGGAAAAGGTCGTGCGCTATTTGCCCAAACGCTCGGCCAACAAGGGTGATGAGCAGGTTCGATCGAGCAACGATGGCTGGCTCGCCAACTTCATCGGAATGATTGCGCGCCCCATCATGTGGGCTCTAGGACTGATCGCGATCGCGGCCATCGTGTTGGCAATCATCCGTTCGCGCAGTGGCCCAGCGTTTGCCACCGTCGATCTCTCGGAGGTACCGCCCGACATTTTGGTGGGGTTGGATGTGCGCCCCGAATCGCTGCCCGACGACATTCCGGCCGCGGCACGCGCACTGTGGCAGCGGGGCGAGCGAATCGCCGCGCTCAGCCTGCTCTATCGCGCGAGCTTGGTCTCGCTGTTGCACCAACGAGGGGTGGCACTGGCGGCGAGTTTCACGGAGGGCGATTGTTTGCGCGCCGCAAGCACAGTGTTGTCGCCCGAGGCGCAGCATTACTTGCGTCAACTCACGTCGGCCTGGCAGCACGCTGCGTACGCCCAGCGCGCGCCGGGTGATGACGATGGCGCCCTGTTGATCGACGACTTCGCCCTGCACTTCTCGGCCGGCGCATGATGCGCCGCGACTGGCTGTTGACCGCCGCCGCGATTGCGATCGTAGTGCTGCTGCTGTTTTGGCAGCCGATCGGTGCGTGGCTGGGGCTGCTCGAACGCAAAGAGGTGGAGATCGATCGCGGCCCGACGTCCGAAGCACGACAACTTCCGTTGTTCGCCGCTGAAAAACTGTTGCAGCACTTCGAGGTGAAGACCGGGCGCTTGGCACATTTGGATCGACTGCCACCACTCACCGATACGTTGATCCTGCCAGGTGATGATGTTTGGCTGACCCCCTCGCAGGCCCGAGGGCTCGAAAACTGGGTGGAGCGCGGCGGGCATCTGGTGTTGCTGATTCCAACGCGCGGCACCGATTTCGAAAGCTCCCCCCTGTCGCAGTTGCTCGATCACTTTGGGCTCGACGTCCGTTGGCCAGTACCGAGTGTGGATGGAGTTTCCCACGCGCCGAACGCGTTCCAAGGCGGTCAGGCCTGCACTTCCCCTCTGACAGAGTTCGTGGGTCCACTACTCCAAGAGGAGAACCGCACGCTTGCCTCGCTGACGCCGCCCTTGGTTCCATCTGCCGCAACGGTCCGGCTCGGCCCCGATCTCTTCGCGGCAGAACTCAAGTCCAAGGTCGAGCCGGACTGCTGGATCGGCGCCGCTGCGATCCACTGGAATTCGCCGGACAAAGATCGTCGCTACTGGATGACGAATCGGCACGTTGCCAACGGCGAGATCACAACGTTCGCGCAGGGTGGTTTGTTCGACAACCTCAACCTCATGGAAATCGGCCGCGCTCATCTGTTGCTCGGGATCGCGCGTTTTCCCCGCGCGGGCGTCACGGTGTGGTTCCCACAACGCGTCTCGCAACCGGCGCTGATAGGTATGCTCGCGCAGCTCGGTCTGCCCTTGGGCATCAGCTTGGCGCTGTTGCTCGGAGCGTGGGTCTGGCGCGCCGGCAGCCGCTTCGGGCCGTTGCTGCCGCTGCCCAGCACCGATCGGCGGCGGCTGCTCGAACACATCGAAGCAGCGGGGCGTTGGACGTGGAAGATGCGGCTGGCGGACGTGTTGTTGGCAGCAGTACGCGACGCCGCACTCACGCGTGCGGCACGGCGCGATCAGCGCTGGCGCACGCTGCAGGGTGAGGCGCGGCGTCAAGCCCTCGCCCACAGGTTGTCGCTTTCCGAAAAAGATCTGGACGATGCCTTCGCCGTGGGACCCAATCCCAACGCCGAGGCGTTTACGAAATCAGTTCGACTCTGGGAAAAGATGAGGCGCGACGAATGAGCGAGATGGACTTCGATGCCGTCAAACGTGAGCAGTTCGAACGTAGCGCCGCCGATGTCGCGGCGATCCGCGAGCAACTAAAGGCTGCGGTGGTGGGACAATCCGAAGCGCTGGAACAAGTGCTCGCCAGCTTCTTAGCGGCCGGGCACGTGCTGATCGAAGGGGTGCCCGGTGTCGGCAAGACGCTGCTCGTGTTGGCGTTGGCCCGCACCTTCGGCGGCAAGTTCGCACGCGTGCAGTTCACCCCCGACCTGATGCCCAGCGATGTGATTGGCCATGCGGTGCTCGACACCAAGTCCGGTGTGTTTACCGTGCGGCAAGGTCCCGCGTTCACCAACCTCTTGCTCGCCGACGAAATCAATCGTGCACCGGCCAAGACGCAGGCCGCGCTGCTGGAGGTGATGCAGGAGCGTCAGATCACGATCGAGGGCGAGAGCTTCGCACTGCCGGCACCGTTCATGACGCTGGCCACGCAGAATCCGATCGAACTCGAAGGGACCTATCCGCTGCCGGAGGCACAGCTCGATCGCTTCTTGCTCAAGGTCCGGATGGGGTACCCGAACGCTGAAGAAGAATTGCAAATCGTCCACGCCACCACGCAGGGCAAGAGTGGCGATGCGCTCGACGTCTCGCAGGTTGAAACGCTGTTCGATGCCGCGCGCGTGGTAGCGATGCAACGCGCGGCGGCCGAGGTCTTGGTCGATCCGCGCGTGCTCGACTACGCGGTGCGAATCGCGCGCGCCACGCGCGACTGGGCCGGGATCGCGATCGGCGCGGGGCCGCGCGGCAGCATCGCGCTCATTCGTGCGGCGCGTGCCGCGGCGCTGTTGAGCGGCCGCGACTTCGCAACCCCCGACGATGTGAAGCAGCTGGCGCCTGCCGCGCTGCGTCATCGAATCGTGCTGACCGCCGACATGGAAATGGAGGGCCGCACTCCCGACGCTTTGCTGGCAGCGATCTTGGAGCAAACCGAGGCGCCGCGGCAGTGAGACCCACCGTTCGCAGCTTGTGGGTCTTGACGGCCCTGGCGATGACCGCGCTGATTCCTGCGTGGGCGCCATCGTTTGCGCTGGCGTGGTGGTTGATAGCAGCGGCCGTTGCCGCTGTCGTGATCACGCTGGGTGTGCTGACTTGGCGACTCACCCCGCCGATGGTCGAGCGACGTGTCGCGTCGAGTTTGCCGCACGGTGTCGTCTCAACGGTTCGTGTGCGCCTTTCAAACGCGAGCCGCCGCGCGATGAGTGTCTCAGTTCACGATCATTACCCAGAAACTTTCAGCGCCGAACCGCTGCCGCAATCGGCAACCGTGCCGGTCGACGGATTCTGCGAGCTGCGCTACACGGTCACGCCGCACACACGCGGCAAACACGAGTTCGGCCCCGTTGATCTGCTGATCGACGGGCCGCTCGGTATGTGGCAGCGGCGCCTCAGGGCGCGCGTCGACAGCTCGCTGCGCGTCTATCCCAACTTTGCGGCGGTCAGTCAATATCGCTTGCTCGCGGCGGCCAATCGCGCGGGACAGTTGGGGATTCGCCGGCGGCGCCGGCGCGGCGAAGGAATGGAGCTGCATCAACTGCGCGAGTACCGCCCCGGCGACACGCTGCGTCAAATCGACTGGAAGGCGACCGCGCGACGCGGCGCGTTGATCAGTCGCGAGTACGAGATCGAGCGCGATCAAACCGTGCTGTTTCTGCTCGACTGCGGCCGCCGCATGCGCGCCGCCGACGACACCGGCACGCATTTGGATCACGCGCTCAACGCCGTGCTGCTGCTGTCGTATGTGGCGCTGCGGCAAGGTGACTCGGTGGGACTGGTGACGTTTGGTTCCAACGATCGCTTCCTGCCGCCGGTCAAAGGGCGCTTGGCGATGCGCTCGGTGCTCAACGCCGTCTACGACCTCGAGTCCTCCACGGCCGCCCCCGACTACACCGCGGCGGCCGAGCGGTTGACACGCCTTCACAATCGACGCGCACTCGTGATCGTGATTAGCAACCTGCGCGACGAGGACCAGTCCGAGTTGACGCTGGCGCTGTCACTGTTGCAGCGCCGGCATCTGTTGGTCATGGCGTCGCTGCGCGAGAAGGCGTTGGACGAGGCGCTCGACACGCCGCTGCAATCACTCGACGACGCACTCTTGGTGTCGGCCACGCATCAGTACTTGGGCGCACGCCGGCAGCTTCATGAGTCGCTGGTGATGCGCGGTGTGCAACTGCTCGATGTGTTGCCGGCACAGCTCCCGGTGCGCTTGGTCAACCGGTATCTGGAAATCAAGAGCGCCGGAGTTTTGTAGACGGAGGGCCCTACAAAGTGGGCGGCTTCTCTTCGTCTTCGACGAACCCTTCGGGAGCTTCGCCCTGACCGTACATCTGCTCCCACTCTTCGTCGGTCAACTCACCCACCTCGGCCAAGACATCGTTGGCCGCTGCGACATCGCCCGGAGCAACCATGAACTCGATCGGGCTTTGCATGCGAAACGGATCGCCTTCGCTTTTGCGGCGGGTCACGAACGGAATCCCTGCCGCTTCCAAGTGGGCGGCGATACCGTTGGCTTCGACCGCGTCCTTCGCCTCTACGAGCAAGACCGGGGCGTTGGCTTGATTGCTGGCGACGGCCTCTGCGGCTTGGGCTCTTTCTGCCGAGCCCAGCGCCTGCGCTGTCGTCCGGTCGATCAGTGCGACGTCACACAGATGACAGGTTCCGGAGGCGAGCGCGAAGGCACCGCCGCACTGGGGGCAAAAAGTCCGCGCATCGGGGTCGGAGAAATCGAAAACGGGATTGGCCATGCGCGGATTGTAGCGGCCCTTGCAAACCACGCGCAGCCGCTTTTATCAAAGGTTGCCGTTAGGGTTTCCGGGCGATCGCCTGATCGACGAGTCCGCGCAGCTGCGCTTCGTTCAGTTCGCCCACGAGCCGCGCCACGATCTGACCCTCGCGCCCGATCAGCGCCGTCCCGGGCAACGCGGTGCCCAAGCCGAAGGCCTCCATATGTTGCGTCGAGGCGCCGATCCAGATCGGGAAGCTGGCCTGCTTTTGTTGAGCGAGTTGTCTCACGAACATCCGTCGCTCGAACGGCTCCACCGCGACGCCCAAGACCTGCACGTGTTGCGCGGCGTAGTCGCGCTGCAGCTTGGCGAGCATCGGCATTTCGCGAAGGCAGGGCGGACAGAACGTCGCCCAGAAGTTGACCACGACCACCTGCCCCTTCAATTCGGAAAGACGGTGCAGCGCCCCAGACAGGTCTTGCAACTCCAACTCGGGAGCCATTCCGTCTTGTTTGCTCTGCGATACCGGCGCACTCAGGCGCTCGATCGAGTCGACGAACAAAAGGTGCCTGTCCCCTTTTGATTGGACGCGGCCGGTCACGCGGGCGCGATGCGGGACCATGTCGAGGAACGCGTGCTTGCCGGGGTTGTAGCTGCCCGGATACAAGAGATAGAGGGTGGTCTTGTCGCCCTCTTGTACCGCGAGGGCCCGCGGCTTCCCTTTTTCGGCGCAGTCCAGCGCGCACTCGAGATCGGTGGGGGTTCCATAGGCGGTGGTGGCGCGGTCGGCCTCGCTCCAGCACTCCGAGCAAACCACTTGCCCCACCAGCGAGCGGGTGTCGTCCGCCTGCGTCGCGAGGGCCCAGCCCGATCCACACATCAAGACCAAGAGCCATCGCAGCACAGTGCCTCCGCTTCGAACCCGCAAGGGCTGCAAGAGTACGTTGATTCGGCCGGCACGAAAGACCGGCGCGTCGAATCCTGCGGCAAGAACCCCCCCCTCGAAAACAAGTCCGCGAGCCGGTCCAGGGCTTGCCGTGACCGCGGGCTAAATCCAAGTTATCTTCTCGGCTCGTTCAACAACGGCATGTCCGGCCGATTCATGAGGGGAGCCGGACCCCCGTCATCCCCTCGGCCGTCGCAGGACGGCGCCTTTAAGGAGTGGCTTGTGACACAAACCGCAGTTGTTCATCCGTTCGAAGCGGCCAAGAAGGCCGGGCGCGTTCCGTTCAAGGTAAGAGACCTTGCCGAGGCCGAGTTTGGCCGCAAAGAAATTCGCTTAGCCGAGCATGAGATGCCGGGCCTGATGGCGATCCGCGCCGAATACAAGGGCAAGAAGCCGTTGGCCGGCGCCAAGATCATGGGCTCGCTGCACATGACGATTCAGACCGCGGTACTGATCGAGTCGCTGGTTGAACTCGGCGCCGACGTGCGCTGGGTCAGCTGCAATATCTTTTCTACGCAGGATCACGCGGCGGCGGCCGTGGTGGTCGGCAAACACGGCACGGTCGACAACCCGCAGGGGACGCCGGTCTTTGCTTGGAAGGGCGAGACGCTCGAGGACTATTGGTGGTGTACCGATCAGGCTCTGGTCTGGCCCGACGGCAGCGGTCCCACGTTGCTGTTGGACGACGGTGGCGACGCCACGCTGTTGATCCACAAGGGGTATGAATTCGAGCGCGCCGGCAAGATCCCCGCGTTCGATGCCAACAACGATCCCGAAGAGTGGGGCGTGATTCTCGAATTGTTGCGCCGCTTGCAGAAAGAACAGCCGGGCCGCTTCACCAAGGCCGTGGCGGGTCTGCGCGGCGTGAGCGAAGAAACCACTACCGGCGTGCATCGTTTGCAGCAGATGGCACAAGATGGGTCGCTGTTGTTCCCGGCGATCAACGTCAACGACTCGGTCACCAAGGCGAAATTCGACAACATCTACGGCTGCCGGCACTCGGTGATCGATGGGTTGAACCGCGCCACCGACGTGATGATCGCGGCCAAGGTCGCGGTGGTGTTCGGGTTCGGCGAAGTCGGCAAGGGGTGCGCTCAAGCGCTGCGCGGCCAAGGCGCACGCGTGATCGTGACCGAGATCGATCCGATCTGCGCGCTGCAAGCGGCAATGGAAGGGTTCGAGGTCAAAACGCTGGAAGACGTGGTGGCCACGGCCGACATCTTCATTACCGCCACCGGCAACAAAGACATCATTACCGCCGCGGACATGGTCCGCATGAAGGACAAGGCGATCATTGCCAACATCGGCCACTTCGACAACGAAATCGACATGGCGGGCTTGAAGAATCTCCCCGGCACCAAGCGCATCAACATCAAGCCGCAGTACGACGAGTGGGTTTTCCCGGACGGTCACTCGGTGATGATTCTGGCCGAAGGGCGGTTGATGAACTTGGGCTGCGCAACGGGTCACCCGAGCTTCGTGATGTCGGCCAGTTTCACCAACCAGGTGATGGCCCAGATCGAGTTGCATCAAGGCGCCGAGAAGTACCTCAAGCAGGTCTACATGCTGCCCAAGCATCTCGACGAGAAGGTCGCGCGGCTGCACTTGGACAAGCTCGGCGTCAAGCTGACCGAACTCACCGACTCGCAAGCCAAGTACCTGGGGATTCCGAAGAGCGGTCCGTACAAGCCGGAGCACTACCGCTACTGAAAAATAGTCGATCGACTCGAGCAGCGGCCGCCCTCCCACAGGGCGGCCGTTTTCGTTTTGCCGGGCACTTGCAAAAGTTTGTGACACACGACTCACGCTGGTGTGCGAAGGCTAGACTGCGCGCGCTAGCGGAGGAACCGAATGCGTTACCTACCAAGCGTTGCACTCTTGATGCTGCCGTCACTGCTGATCGCCGCCGCTCCGGAAGACCCTGCCGAGCAGATGTTCACCGTCCAGTTCGTGGTGCTCGAGGCTGGCCCGAACCAGGAGAAGCTCTCGGACGAAAAGACGAGACAGTTGCAGACCGAGCATCTCGAGGGCCTCGAAGCGATGATGCGCGAGGGCCAAGCACTGATCGTCGGGCCGTTAGAAGGCAGCGACACATGGCGCGGCATTGCGGTGCTCGATGTCGACTCCAAGGACCAAGCGGTCGCACTGTTCGCCAACGACCCGTGGGTCAAGTCGGGGCATCTGGTGGTGAAGAGTCATCCCTGGTACGTCGCCAAGAAAGTTCTCCAGCCGTTGAAGGGCGAGTTCACCGATGTCGAGCCGTGCCTCTTGGGAATTCTCGAGCGGCCGGCCAATGCACCTCAGGTAAGCCCAGAGCGAAGCAACCAGCTGCAGGCTGGCCACATGCAAAACATCTACGCGATGGCGGCCTCGGGCGATCTTGCGGTCGCCGGTCCGTTTGTCGAAGACACCCCGTTGCGCGGCGTCTTCGTGTTTCGCGGCAGCGATCGCGCGCATGTCGAGGCGCTCGTCGCACGCGATCCAGCGGTGCAGGCAGGACGCTTGACGCTGCGGCTGATGAATTGGTGGGTTTCGAAGGGCGTGCTACCGCCGGCGCCAAAACAGTAGCCCAAGCACCGTCGCGACCAGTGCCACGAGCGCCCAACTCCAACGGGGAAACGGGGCGCGCGCGCCCCCGTGGAACGGGACGTAGTCACCATCCCCCATCACCGTGAATCCAGCCCAGGCGGAGGCCGGTGCTCCGATCGCTTCGCGCGCCGATCGCGCGCCCGACATCGCCGCCGTCAACGACTGCCCTATGGCAAGTCGCGCATAGAATTCGCGAATCAAGACTTCCGCATCATCGTCACGCACGGGCCAAAGACTGCCAATCACCGCTCGGGCCCCGGCGCGGAAGAACGCATGCGACAACCCCATCGGCCCTTCGCCCGGCAGCAACATTCCGCCCGCCGAACGACAGGCCGACAACACCACCACACGGCCGCGCAGATCGAGCGCGGAAATCTCGCGGGACTGGAGTAGACCGTCCTCGCGATCGTTTCCGGGTGAGAGCAACACCGCCGATCGCTCCGGCGTATCGATGTCGACCAGCGCATGGGCCGCCAGATGCACGATGCCGTAGCGCGACAGATCGACCTGCTTGAGAAAGCGCTCGCTCGCGTCGGCGCCCAGCCGGACGTCGCTATCGGCAACGGTCTCCGCCAAGCCGCGCGCCTCTGTGCGCGCAAACGGCAACTCCCCGAGTCCAATCGCCCCGAGCGTGGACCAGTCGCGCGAAAGCGACGGGCGCGAGTCGCCGCTCGGCAACTCTGGATCGGCGAGCACCAACACAGCCTCGGCGGCCGGGTCGCGCGTTGTCTTGGCGGCTCGCAACCAAACGGTGGCTGACGGTACGGTCGTGATCGCAAATCGCTGTCCGATGGATGGTTGATTCTCGTCGGCACGCAGCAGCACGAACGGCAGCGTGTGCAGCGATGCATCGGGAACGATCACGAGTTCGCGAATAGTGGCGGGCAGTTCGCTCAGTGCGGGGGCCAGCAAATCGTCGTAGAGACGCTTGGCGCCAGCCCGCTCGGCGCCATCGCGTCGCTCGATCAAGCCCGAGAAGAAGCGCACCGCGCGATCGATGTGCTGACGTTTTGGGAGTGGGTAGGCGTGTGCGGCATTGCGCGTCACCGCGATCAACCAACTCGCCGAAGCACCGTCGAGTCGCGTCGCAAGCGAATACGACAGCAACGCTTGATCGGGGCGGAGCATCGCTTGCAACGTGTCCAACGAGACGAAGTCGAGCTCGTTGATTGGATGTTGATGCCGCGCTCTCGAGGCCCGTTCGCGGACCTCGATCTCGTCGGTCTCCAGGCGCTCCAACTGCTGCAGTGCGGCATCGCGAGCTGGCACCGCAATCGCTGGATCCAGCAGCAACTTCTGAAGTCGAGTGATCCGATCCACGACCTGACGGCGCTCTTGCTCGAGTGCCTGTTGCTCTCTGCTCTGTTGACTCGCCGCGTCTGCTTGTTGATCGAGCAGGTCGCGCGCACGCAGCCGCTCGATGACCAAGAACGCCTCGGCCAGATCGGCCTCGGGCTGGCCGCCTTCAGAAGCGTGCGACAGCATCTGTGCCGCGACATGTCGAAACACGTCGCCCCACCGCGCGAAGACGCGGGCTCGCACCGACTCCGTAAACAGCTCGCGTGAACGCTCCAACTCGCTCAGCACCGCGAGCGACCCGGCTCGAGCGCGGTCGAACTGGCCCGCATCCCACAACACTCGGGCACGCCCGCTGAGTGCACTGACCCAGAGCGAGCGGTCACCGCTGAGGCGGCCCTGACTGACGGCTTGGTCCAACACCGCCACACCGCGTGCGACGTCGCGCGGTGGTTTCAGCAAGAGCGACTCGCCCAAACCGACGAGGCTGCGCACGACTTCTTCTCGACGGCCACTCGCGCTTGCAAGCGCCAACGCGCGCTCGTAGTTTTCGCGCGCTTGCAGCGGGGGCAGTGAGTCGGCACGAAGCCGCAGGGCGGTGGGCCGGATCCAGATGTTTCCGCTCACTTCGCTCAGCGCCAACAGCTTCTGCTGTTCGGCCTCGATCTCGGTCCGCGACGCGTCAGCAAACCCGAGCACCGAAATGAGGTTGGCGGCGAGACTGGCCTCCTGATAGCGGGCGCCTCGCGAGTGCAAGTACTCCTCCACCCGCCGGTACGCAGCAATCGCTTCGTCATACCGGTACATCGCCCACGCCGATGCGGCGAGACCGTCAACCACCTCCCAGTTCGAAACATCCAAGGGCTGGCCTTCGATTTCATCAGCCATCCGGCGATAGGCCGCGTAAGCCAATCCGTACTCTCCATCGCGATAGCTCTGCCAAGCCCGCTGGGCGCGCACCATTCGCAGCAGATCGTCAGCGCCGGAAAGTGTCGCAGCCGCATCGGCCTGAGCGAGCGAATCGTGCAGAGTGTCGATTTCGGTGCGTTGCCGGCTCCAGAAGACCAAGGTGATCCAGCCGTACACCTCGCCGCGGTAATCTTTGGCTGCGGTAGCAGCGGCAAGCGCGGCACGCACATCGGCCGGCCCCGTCGGCAAGCTGTTGTCGCAACCGATCACACCGCGATACAAGCGCGCCTTGTAGTTGTCGGCGTCGAGCGCGATCAGCGCATCCAACTGGCGGAGCGCGGCTGTGGTTTGAGCCTGTTGACGGGCCATGGCCCAATAGCACTGATACGGCTCGTAGCTCTCGGGAGCGTCGCGCTGAAGTGCGGCGCAATCGTCGATCGTGCGCGCGCGGGGCTCGTGCGCTGAGTTGACGGCGGGCCCGCTGGCCCAGGTCGCCACGCACGTGCAACACGTGACCGCGAGCAGGGTCAGGCGCCGCATTGCCGTTACTCGAGCACGATCGAGTACGTGGCCGACGCGATGCGATGGCCCGCGCGATCAACTGCTTCGACACGCCAGTACAGCTTCGATTCTCGAGGCAGATCGTTGAGCGCTGCCGCCGGTACGCGCAGTTCGCTGACTGAAAGTCCGCGCGCTGAATACACCGCATCCAGCTGCTCGGTGGCGATCTCGACTTGGTAGAGCGTCCCATCGGCGATCGGTGACCAGCGCAGCAGTACGTCCGCGCGAGCGACGCGCCGCGCGTCGGGATCGAGATTGGTCAGCCGTTGTTGGCTGTCGTCGCGATAGACGGCGGGGGCAGGCGCCGATCCTTGCCACGGCACGAGCAGCGCCAGAGTCATCGCCGCGGCCGCGATCAGTGAGCCCCCAATCCACCAACCACGACTCGTAGGGCGCGCGACGAGTTCGCCGGTCACGCGCGGTACCCACCCTCCGGCACGTGCCGATTCCATCGCGACACGCCATGACTCGGAGCACGCGGCACAAGCCGCCATGTGATCGATCAGCGCATCGCGTTCATCGCTGGGCAGACGGCCGCACACTCCCTCCCAAATCAACTCCATTGCCGGGCAATCGTCGAGTTCGCCGCCCACCGATGCATCGTGGGTGAACGCCGCGCGCAGGCGCTCTAGGTCACGCTCCGATTCGGTCATGGGGTCACACCCTTGTTGGAGAGACACTCGCGCAGGTCACTGCTGCCGCGGAACAACAAATTGCGTGTGCGCTTGAGATCGTTACCGGTCAGCGCGGCCACCTCACCAACCTCGTGACCACACAGTTGCAGCGTCAACGCGCGCCGGCGCGCCGGCAGCAAATTGGAAAGACAATCGGCGATCGCCTCGCGAATCGTGCGGGCCTGGACCTGCCGCTCTGGGTCGGCGCTCGCGATCGTGCTGGGCAACTCGAGATCTTCCGGCGAAACGTCGGCACGGCTGCGCCGCCGGGCGCGGATTTCATTCAACACGGTGGTGGTCGCCACCTTCCATAGGTAGGTGTTGGAAACGGGACCGGCGGTCGACGATTCGGCGATCCGCGGTGCGGCACGCAGCCACGCGGTTTGAACGATGTCGTCGGCATCGTTGGCCAGCCATGCGGGGCAGGCGCTACGGACCGCGCGGCGCAAGACCTCGCGGATGCGTTCGCTTTCAGGCGCGCTGGGTTCCATTCGCGCTGGTGTACCGATACGAGCCTGGGCTGTCAACGCATCACCATCGCTTTCTCCTCTGGCGCCGCACCAGGAGGGGCCTTTCAACTGCCAGTCAGGGCCTCCTCGGGCTCCTCCCGAGGAACGATCCTCGAGCCGTTTCAGGCTTCCCTAGGAGAGACACTCAGAACCTGAGGTTTTCCTCACAGAAACTGTCGGCGGTACACGACAAACCGCCTTGGCTGAGTGAGAACCTCGGATAGAGTCCGCGCTTATGCTCGATCCTGTGCTCACGTTGACGTCTGATTTGGTCAGGCTCCCGAGTCATCCTGGAGTCCCAAGGCAGGAGTTTGCCGTGGCCCTGCGCCTCGCCGAGTTTCTGCAACAGCGCGGTGTCGCCACCCGGTTGATCGAGGTGCGCGAAGGGCGCCCCAACCTGCTCGCGAGCGTCGACTCTGGGCGGCCAGGGCCGCACCTGCTGCTGTGCGGCCACACCGACACGGTGCCGTTGAATCGCGATGCCTCGGGCGTCGCGTTTAGCGGAGCGGTGGTGGGCGATTCCCTTCAGGGTCGCGGTGCCGCCGATATGAAGGGCGCGCTCGCTGCGATGGCGGGAGCGCTCGCGCTGCTTCAACACGGGTCCGGACTTGCGGCGGGCAAGGTCACGATGGCGGCGGTGATCGACGAAGAAATGGAAAGTTTGGGCTGTGAGGCGTTGATTGCCGATGGTTTGCGCGCCGCAGGCGCCATCGTTGGTGAGCCAAGCCAGAATCGGGTCGCGCTGGGACATAAGGGACTCGAATGGCTCGAAATTGTGTTTACCGGGCGCGCCGCACACGGCGGCACGCCTGAGGCTGGCGTGAACGCAATCAATGCGGCAGCGCACTTCGTGATGCTGGTCGAAGAACGGCTCGTCCCCGCGTTGCAGCGCAGGACGCACCCGCTGCTGGGCTCACCCAGCATCAACTGCGGCACGATCATGGGCGGCGATCAGCCGTCGACGGTTGCGGCAAGCTGTGTGTTGCGTGTCGATCGCCGCTCGGTCCCCGGAGAGAGTTACAAGTCGCTCTGCACCGAATTGCGCGAGTTGTTGCACGACGTCGAGCGCCGGCGGCCCGGGGTGATGAGCGAAGTTCGACGCATGCCGGGCGGCATGGCGACGCTGGAACACCTGCCCGCCGTCATCGATGCGGCTCATCCGTTGGCGTGCGCCACACGCCGCGCCTGCGAGACGGTCACCGGCATCGAGCAAACCGACCTCGCGTTTCCCGCCTGGACAGATGCCGGACTGCTTTCCAACTTCGCCTCGATCCCGTGCGTCATCCTTGGCCCGGGCGATTTGAGCGTGGCGCACACGCCGTGGGAATCGGTGCCACTCACTCAGATCACCCAAGCGGTCTCGATCTACGCCGAGTCGGCTCAACGATTCTGCAGCGGCGCCGCGTGACGCTGGCAACGCGCATCACACGACGTTTGAAACGACTCGGATAGAGTCGCGCGCCATGCGTCGGTTTCCACACACGTTCGTGCTGTTGCTGGCGTTGGTCGCGGTGGCCGCGCTGCTGACCCACGTCATCCCCGCTGGTTCGTTCGAGCGCGTCGAGCAGGGCGGCAGGCGTCTGGTCGTTCCCGGGTCGTATGCACCACAGCCGGCGCACCCAGCAGGGATCGGCGATCTGTTCATGGCGTGGCCGAAGGGACTGAGCGCGACCGCGTCGATCGTCTTCTACATCTTCTTGATTGGTGGAACGTTCGGTGTGATCAACGCAACCGGCGCGGTCGATGCCACGATTGGTGCGGTGGTGAGCGCGGGTCGCGGTCGTGGGCCTTGGGTGCTCGCCGTGTTGATGCTGGCCTTCTCGGTGGGAGGCGGCACGATCGGAATGGCAGAAGAAACACTCCCCTTCATTCCAGCGTTGGTGCTCTTGGCCAAACGCTTGGGATACGACGAGATTACGGGCTGCGCGATTGCACTCGTCGGTGCCGGCGCCGGCTTTTCGGGTGCGTTTCTGAATCCGTTCACGGTGGGCGTCGGGCAAGGGATCGCTGGTGTGCCGCTGTTCTCCGGCATCGGCTTTCGACTTGTGGTGTGGGTCGTCGTCACCGTGATCGCGATTGTCTACGTCTTGCGCTATGCGCGGCGCGTGCGACGCGACCCAAGTCACGGACTTGCCGAAGCGGCGCAGCACGTCGCACTCACCGCGCGACACATCACCGTTCTCTCTATCTTGGTCGTGGCGTTGGCGGCGGTGGTGGTTGGCGCCATGAAGCTCGAGTGGGGTCTCGATCAACTCGCGGCACTGTTCGTGGCCGTCGCGGTGCTCAGTGGACTGGCGGGCGGCTTGGGCGCGAACAACACCGCCGAACGATTTATCGAGGGTGCCGCAGGCATTGCCGGTGGTGCGCTGGTGGTCGGGCTGGCGCGGGGTGTGTTGGTGATCTTCGACGGGGCCGGTGTTACCGACACGCTGCTCAACACGATGGCAGGGGTGGTTTCTGGATTGCCGGCCTGGGCCAGCGTCTTGGGAATCTATGCGGTGCAGGTGGTGCTGAGTTACATCGTGCCGTCCGGCAGCGGACAAGCAGCGTTGGCCTTGCCGATTTTGATACCACTGGCCGACATGGTGGGGGTGACGCGTCAAACCTCCGTGCTCGCGTATCAATTCGGCGATGGCTTCTCCAATATCCTCACGCCGACTCAGGGGTACTTCATGGCCGCCTTGGCGCTCGCCAAGATTCCGTTCGCCACCTGGGCGCGGTTCGTGTTTCCGCTGCAGTTGATTTGGCTCGCGGCGGGCGGTGCGCTGCTCTTGATCGCGCATGCGATCGGCTGGTCGTGAGTGAGTGTGGTTAGCGTGGCAACTCGTGATAGGCAATGCGCTGTGTCGGGGTGCGTGGGAGCGAGGCCAGCGTGCGCCACTGCGTCGGCACCTTGAACCCGGCCAGATGCTCGACACAAAACGCCGTGAGTTCGGTGTCGCTCACCGCAGCACCAGGGGCCAGCACCACGTAAGCGCGTACATCGTCTTCACCCAAGGGCGACGGCACGCCGATCACGGCGGCCTCGAGCACCGCCGGGTGAAGCTCCAAAACCGCTTCCACCTCCCCGGGCGTGAGGTTTTCGCCGCGCCGCCGGATCAGTAGCTTCTTGCGTCCGGCGAAGAAATAAACGCCCCGCGAATCGCAACGTGCGAGATCACCGGTCTTGAGCCATCCGGCGTCGAACGCGTCGCGTGTGGCCACGGGATCGTTGAAGTAGCCCTCGAACGTCGCGTCATTCTTGAGTTGAATCTCGTGGTCGACCAGACGCACCTCGGCGTTCCAACGCGGATCGGGATGACGACGGGGCAGGCCGAGACTCGCGACATCGCGCGTCTCGTCGAGCGGTTGGATGAAGCCGAAAGTGCTTTCGGTCAGGCCGTAGCCAATCACCAGTCGCGCGCCGCTTCGCGCCTCGAACTCGCGGTGCGCCGGATCGCCCAAGGCGGGCGCGGCATAGATCAAGCGCAAACGATGGGCGCGCTCCTGTGGAGTTGCCGGCCGCTCCAACAACATCTTGAGCATCGCCCCGATGGCATTGCAGACCGTCGCACCACTCTCGCTGACATGGGTCCAAAACCGCGAGGCCGAAAACTTGGGCGCCAACGACAACGACGCGCGTGCCGCCACCGCGCCGAGCGTCGAGTAGTAGCGCGCGTTGATGTGCGACAGCGGCAGACAGGTAAACAGACGATCGTCGCGCGTGAGTTTGAGCCACCAGGCGAATGCTTCACCGGTGAGCACCGCCATTCGCCCGGACAACTGTGCCGACTTCGGTGCTCCCGTCGTGCCCGAGGTCGTGAGAATGTCGCTGACGTGCTGTGGATCGGGTTCATCGACGCCGTCAAGCACGCGCGTCGAGGCCGCCAGATCGCTCCACGCCACGGTGGCCGCTGCCGCCGTGAGATTCGTGGTGGTGTGACTGTTTGAGTCGTCAACATCGATCACGAGTCGCGGGCGGCAGGCTTTGTCGACACGTGACAAGCGCTCGGCATCGGCAATCCACGCGTGTGGTTGCAAGTGGGCGAGCGCGCGCTGCAGTTCGCGCGGCGCAAGTTCAGTGTGCAGCGGGCAGGCGATGACACCGAGCTTCGCGGCGGCCAGCCACGCAAACAAATGCGTCGACCCGGTGGGCAGCGAGAGCGCCAACCGGTCGCCCGCCTTCAAGCCGAGCGCTCGATACTCGGCGGCGACCGCATCGGTGAGGCGCGCACACGCGTCGTAGGTCCACAATTTGCCCGACTCTTCGAGAAACGTCTTATCCGGCACTTCGGCGCACGCCTCGTCGAGAAAGCGCCGCAGGCTTTTCATGGTTTCGTGGGCACCGGCGCCGTTGTGTCGCGATGGTACTTCTTGAGCACCTCGCGCAGACGGTCGTGCGGCAGTCCGAGCACACGATGTCCATCGAGACCGTCCATCGTGCGACCGGCCACCATGGCGTTGACAATCGCCTCCTCGACCGACTGTGCGGTCGCTTCGAACAACCGGTCGAGCGCCTCGTTGGGAAGCATTGTCAGGCTCACTGGTTTGGCGGCGAACGCCGCGTGTGGATTGGCGGTGGAGAACGCCAGCATGAGGTCGCCCGAGCCGTTGCCGCTGTAGCTCCCCACGCGCGCCAGCCCCAAGGCGGCGCGATGTGCGAGGCGCTCGAGTTGATGCGGTAACAACGGAGCGTCGGTGGCGATGGCGATCAAGATCGAGCCGTACTCGTCTTGGCGCGAGGCGCCGTCGGTGATTTCCTTCCCAACCGGCACACCGGCAATCGTCAGCCAAGGGCGCAGGCCACAATTGCATTGCACGAGGGCGCCCACGGTGTACCGCGAACCCGCAGCGTTGACGACGCGCGATGCTGTGCCGATGCCACCCTTGAATTCGAAGCAGACCATGCCGGTGCCACCACCGACACTCCCTTCTGCGACAACGGCGCCTCGCGCCGCATCGAGCGCAGCGAACGTGTGCTCCGGCTTGACCGCGAAGGCGTTGATGTCGTTGAGCCAACCATCCCACGTCTCGCCCACCACCGGCAGCGACCAGTAGTAACCGCTGGCGTCGGGTCCACCGCGTTTGATGCGCCACGCGATCACGGCATCGCGCACGGTGCCGACGCTGTGGGTGTTGGTAAACAGCACCGGCCCCTCGAGAAAGCCGCCTTCTTTCAGCCAGGCGGTGCCGGTCAACTCGCCATTGCCGTTGAGCGGAAACCAGGCAGCGAAGACGGGATCGTCGCTGCTCGAACCGCGCGGAAAAATCGCCGTCACTCCGGTGCGAATCGGTTTGGGCACGGCCGGCGGGTCGCCGGTGACGGTCGCGTGGCCAACTTCGACGCCGGCGACATCGGTGATGGCGTTGAGCGGGCCGGGCGTACCCTCGAACGGGACGCCCAAGTCGCGGGCGCGCGGTGACGCGGCCATTGCGGCCGAGACGAGAGTCGATCCAACAGCCAGGCACACCACGATCGAAACGCGCATCACGAGGACCTCTCCGGGAACAGCCCCAGCATACTTAATTCGACGATGCCGGCTGCGGCCGGTCGGGGGCAGCCGTGAATTAAGTATGCTGTGCCGGTTTTCGTTGAATTCTTCGGGAGATCGATTGAGAGCTGGAGAGCCGCGATCGTTGGTGCGAGGGTTAGGTGTCATCGCGACCATCTCTCTGGTCGCGGGAAACATCGTCGGCTCGGGCGTGTTTGTGATGCCTGCGGCCTTGGCCAAGCAGGCTGGACCGTTGTCGCTCTTAGCATGGCCGATCGTCGCGCTGGCGTATTTGTGCCTCGCCAAGATCTATACCGATCTGGCGTCGATCTACCCGATTACCGGAGGGATGCAGGCGTACGTGCAGCGCGCATTCGGTGATGTGGCGGGGCTGGTCGCCGCCTTCATGTACTGGGTCTCGTGCGTGATCGGCAATGCGGCGTTCATTACGGCGTTCGTGGGGTACTTCCAGGTTTTCGTGCCCGCCGTCGATACGCCGCTGGAGTGTTTCTTGGTGGCGCAGACCGTGCTGTGGGGTGTGACGCTGGTCAACATTTTGGGGGTGCGGGCGGGCGGCGCGGTTCAAACGGTGACCGTCGTGCTGAAGGTCGTGCCGCTGCTAGCACTCGCGGCGGTGATGCTGCTCAACGCCGATACCGCCAACCTGCATCCGTTTGCGCCACACGGAGGCGGTGCGTTGTTCCCGGCCATCTCGATGGTGGCCTGGTTGTTCTTGGGTGCCGAGTCGGTAACGGTGCCGGCCGAGGAGATCAAGAACGTCGCGGCCACGATTCGCCGGTCGGCGTTCATCGGATTCGGATTGGCGACGGTGGTGTACATGGCGGTGGCGACCGGCCTGACGTTGGCGATCCCGAGTGCGGAATTGATCGACAACCCGTCGCCCTTGGCTTACGCAGCAACCAAGCTGCTTGGACCGTGGGGTGGCGCGCTGATCAGCGCCGCAGCGCTGATTTCGATCTTGGGTGTGCTCAATGGGTGGCTGTTGGTCACGGGACGAATCCCGTATTCGGCGGCGCGGATGGGCGTGGCGCCGGCGTTTCTCGGTGTGCTGCACGCGCGGACGGGTACCCCGGTCGTGGCCCTGATTTTCTCGTCGGCTCTGACGGCCGTCTTGGCGCTTTCTTACTTCAGTCAGACGATTCTCGATGCGTACACGCGCATCTCGTTGGCCGCCACCAACACAGCGCTGGTGACGGTGGGGCTCACGTGCGCGGCTTATGTCGTGCTCTCGCGGCGTGAGGCGGGAGTGTTCAGCGCACGGCAACGCAAGTTGGCGCTGGTGTATTCGTTGGTCGGTGTGGCGGTGGTGCTGCTGCTGATGGCGGGCAGTGGGCGGCTCGAGTTGATCGGCACAGCGGTGTGCATCGTCTTGCCGCTGCCATTTTTCTATTGGGTCCGGCGCGTGAGGCAGAACGGATGAGTGCCTTTCGTTACGCAGTTTTGGGATGTGGCCGTCAGGGGCTGGCGTCGGCGTATGACTTGGCGCGGTTCGGCAACAGCGCGGAGTTGGTGTTGGTCGATGCCGAGCGGGAGCGAGTCGAGCGCGCCGCGTCGTGGCTCAACGCGCAGTTGGGCGACAGCAGCTTGGCGTTGACGAGGGTGGCTGTCGACGGCCGCGATCAAGCCGCGATCTCGCGTGCGCTGGAGGGGTGCGATGCGGCGGTGAGCGCGTTGCCGTATCAACTCAACCTGACCGCCTTGCGCGCATGTTTGGAGTCGCGCACTCATTTTTGCGATCTGGGCGGACACACCGGCATCTTGCTGCAACAACTGGCGCTCGATGAGGAAGCTAAGGCGGCGTCGATCAGCGCGGTTCCGGATTGCGGTCAGGCACCCGGAATGGCGACATCGCTGATGATGCTGGCGCTGCGCTCGATCGATGAACCGGAGTGGATGGAGGTGTGGGATGGCGGCTTGCCGCTCGACCCGCAGCCGCCGCTCGGCTATCGGCTGCTGTTCAGCGTGCAGGGGTTGACCAACGAGTACGATGGTCCGTGCCGCAACATTCGCGACGGACGCGTGGTCGAGTTGCCTTCGTTGAGCGAGCGCCAGAACGTCGAATTTCCAGCGCCATTCGGGGTGCTGGAAGCGTTCTGCGCCAGCGGCACCGCGTCGACGTTTCCCGACACCTTCGCAGGTGCGCCGCTGAAGCGGTTCACCAGCCGGATCCTGCGTTACCCCGGCCACCTCGATGCGATCTTGGCGTTGAAAGAACTCGGGTTTTTCTCGCAGGAACCAGTGCTGGTCAGCGGTGCGTCGATCGTGCCGCGGCGGCTCACCGAAGCGTTGCTCGAGCGCGCGCTCGATCCCGGCGAGGACCCTGTGCACGATGCGGTCTTGGTCCGCATTCATGTCGGTGGCCGTCATCAAGGCCAGGCGACGACGCTGACCTTCGACTGTCAGGTACGCTTCGATCCGATCACCGAACTGACCGCGATGCAGCGCTGCACCGGCTTCGATGCCGCCATTGTTGCCGCCATGCTCGCGCGAGGCGAGGTCGCTCCCGGCGTTCACAAACGCGAACTCGCCATCGACCCCTTCCCCTATCGCGACGAACTAGCCCACCGCTCCATCCAAATCACCCAAAAAGGGGACAGGCACTTTTTTTACAACTGCGGTGACGGAGCACTCCCGTGATCGCCCATTGGTACTGTCCTCTCAGTTGTAAAAAAAGTGCCTGTCCCCTTTTTTTGCGAGGGTGGTGATCAGGCGGTAGAGGATTTCTTGCGCGCGCTGGATGTTGGTCAGCGAGACTCGCTCGTCGTCGCCGTGCACACGGCGGGTTTCTGTTGGGGTCAGACGGTAGGGCTCGAAGCCGTACGCCTGGATCCCCAAGGGACGCAGCAGACTCGACTCGGTCCAGCCGGTGAGGATGGTGGTCGCTACCGGGACACCAGGGTCGAACTCGTGCGCGACGCGTTCGATCGCCCGTATGAACTCACTATCGATGGGGGACGCCGAGGCTCCCACGATCGGGGTGATCGACGAAACGTCGACGTTGGGATCGCCGACGATTCGGGTGATCTCCGCGATGAACGCGGCCGGGTCTTGACCCGGCAACAAGCGGCAGTCCAGTTCGGCCGACGCTTCGCCCGGAATCACGTTGGTTTGCGGCCCGCCTTTGAGCACCGTCACCGAAATCGTGTTCTTTACCTGCGCGGCGCGCTCGGGTTGAGCCAGAAACGCGGCGCGAAACGTCGCGTCTTCCATGGCGGCGCTCAGATTGCGCAGTTTCTCCGGCGGCAGCCCCGCGAACCGGTCGGCAAGTCCGGCGTAGTAACGGGCAATCGCGGGCAGCACCACGACGGGCGGCTCGTAGCGACGCACTCGTTCGAGCGCGGACAGCAGCGACTCGACGGCGTTGTCCTGCTTGAACGGCACCGACCCATGGCCGGCGCGACCCTTGGCGGTCAAGCGCAACCACACCGCCGCTTTCTCCGAGATGTCGACGTTCCAAGCGCGCACCACGCCGTCTTGCTCGTCGATCACATCGCCTTCGGTCAGGCTGAACGCCACGTTGCGAAACAGCTGCGGCCGCAGCTTGATCAACTGCGTCATGCCGAGCGCATCGACCTCTTCATCGGCCGTCGCCAAGAAAATCAGATCACGATTGAGCGGCACGGCCTCACGCTTCAATCTCACCAGCGCCGCCAAGTGCAGCATGCCTGTGGTTTTCATGTCGAGCGTCCCGCGGCCATACAGATAACCATCCTTGATCACGGCGGCGAACGGATCGACGCTCCATCGCGCTCGCTCGACCTGCACCACGTCCATGTGGTGCGACAAGATCAAGCCTGGCTGCGATCCATCACCTTTCAGTCGCGCCCACAAACAGGCGCGCCCCGGCGCCACCACAACCACCTCGTTCTCGATTCCCTCGCGATCCAAAATCGCCTTGAGGAACTGCGCTGATTTCAGCTCGTTGCCCGGCGGGTTTTGTGTGTCGATTCGCAGGTACTGTTGCAGCGTAGGCACCACGTCGAACGGAGCTGGTACTGCCGCCGGCACCGGCGCCGCTGCCAAGAACCACACCAGCCACGCCATCATTGCGCTGCCTCCGCCAAGCCGATCACGTGATCCAAGATCGCCAGTGCCTCGTCGCACTCCGCATCGCTGACCGTCAAGGGTGGCGTGATTCGTACCACGCTGCGCCCGCACCCCAACAGCAACAGCCCGTGATGAAAGGCCTCGGTAACCATCCGATCGCGTAGCGCTGCGTCGGGCTCACGTGTGTGACGATCTTTGACGAACTCGACACCAATAAACAGCCCGCGGCCGCGAACATCTCCGATCGACAGATGCTTGGCTTGCAACGCTTGCAAGCCTTGCAGCAAACGTGCTCCTTGCCGCGCCGCATTTTCCATCACCCCGTTGCGCAGCAACTCGATCGTGACGTTCGCCGCCGCGCAGGCCAGCGGGTTGCCCCCGTACGTGTTCCCGTGCGCGCCCGGCTTCCAACTCATGACCTCGGGCTTGGCGATCGTGGCACCCAGCGGCAAGCCACTCGCGATTCCTTTGGCGCTGCACACGATGTCGGGCTCCACGCCCCATTCTTCAATCGCCCACATCCTCCCCGTGCGTCCCATCCCGCATTGCACCTCATCGGCGATCAACAAGATTCCGTGCCGGTCGCACAACTCGCGAAGCAACGGAAAGAAGTCGGGCGGCGGCACGATGTAGCCACCTTCACCCTGCAACGGCTCGACCAAGAACGCCGCGACATCCTCGGGCGGGCACTCGGTCTTGAAGATCAAGTCCGCGATGTAGCGAACCGTGGCAGCGCCCAGTCGATCGTCGGCATCGTGGACAGCCAGCCGCGGACGATACGGATCGGGAAACGGCACGTGCGTGACACCGGGCATGCCAGGAAAGAACCCGCGGCGCTGCGTTGCCTTGGAGGCCGTGAACGACAACGAGCCCATCGTGCGGCCATGAAAACCGCCGTGAAAACCGATGAAGCGCGGCCGCCTCGTGTGATGTCGCGCCAGCTTGATCGCAGTCTCTACGCTTTCGGTACCCGAGTTGCAGATAAACGTCTTCGCGCCATCGCGAAACGGTGCGATCGCGCTGAGCGTTTCGAGCAGTGCCGTAAACCCTTCGTGCCAAAAATCGCTGCTGATGTGCAAGAACTGCTCGGCTTGCTGCTGCACCGCCCGTACCACATCGGGATGGCAGTGACCAGTGGTGCAAACCGCGATTCCCGCCGCGAAGTCGAGAAAGCGATGACCGTCGACATCCCACACGCGGGTGCCTCGTCCGCGCTCGATCACAAACGGGTAGTCACGCGGATACGACGGCGACACCACGGCAGCATCGCGCTGCAGCAGGCGCTGCGCCTTGGGTCCAGGCAACTCCATGCGAGCCGGGCTCATGGTAACAACTCCTCTCGATCGAAGCGGCGACGTTTGGCGTCGGCTTCCAAACGGTGGCCGCGTTCAAGTGCTAACGCGGCCTCACGCGACTGCCCCTGGCGAGTGTAGAGATCGGCCAACACATACTCACCGAGCGCACTGAACTGTCCCTTGGGGTCGACCGCCAAACCCTCGCGCGCAAACCGCTCGGCCTCGTCCAACGTGCCTTGCTCGAGCAACGCGCCGGCCAAGAAGAACCGGCCGGTCCCAAACTGCTGATTGGCTTGACATGCCTGACGCAGCGCCGCGATCGAACCGTCACGATCACCCAGTTGCGCGAGCAGCCGGCTCAGGTTGAAGGCGGCTTTGTAGTCCTGGGAGTCATCGGCCAATGCCTCACGATAGGACTGTATCGCCTCGCGCGGGCGGCCCGACTCTTCGTGCAACAGCGCCAAGTTGTAGCGCGCATGCTTGGCCTTCGGATCGAGGTCCAAGGCGCGCTGCAAGGCCGCAGCCGCAGCGTTGTAGTCCTTGGCTCGAAAGGCCACCACCGACTTGCCGACTTCGGCGCGCGCCGTTCCCTTCTCGAGCTGCAGCGTTGTCTCGAACCAGTGCGCGGCGTCGGCGTTGCGCCCCGCATCCAAGAGCACTTGTGCCAGGCGATAGGTAATCTGCGCGTTGTCTGGGTCGGACTTCAAGAAGCGCTCGTAACCCAGCACGGCAGCGTCGACGTTTCCTTCCGCGCTGAGCGTGTCGGCCAAGCCGATCATGGCGTACTCGTGGTCAGCGCGCAGCGCGAGCGTCTTGCGGTAGTACTCGCCTGCCTCGCGCCAGCGACGCTCTTTGTAGAACGTGTTGCCGATCAAGTACCAGGCATCGATCGTCTTGTCATCGAGGTGCAAGACGCGTTGGAGCTTGATGCGTGCGTCGGCGTCTTGACCGTCCTTGAGCCGTTCGCGCGCTTGATTCATCAGGTTGTAGACCTCGATCCGATCCTTCGGATCGGGAAGCTCACGAAAGCTCGCGCCGGACGGTGCGCTGACAGTACCGACGTATCCCAAGGAAGCCAGTCGCGCGAGTGTCGCTTCGTCCTCTTCGACCGGAACGGCTGCATTCGCCGGCGGTGTCTCGGCGTCCAGCGAGATCAGTCGCCGACGCATCTCGTCAAGCGTCCCAGCCAGTTGCGCGGCGAGATTCGTCAGCTCGCCAGGATCGGCGGCGAGATCGTACAGTTCGGGCTTGGGGGCCTCGATCAAACGCCAGCGCCCATTCTCGACGCTGCGCAATTCCGACCAACCGTAGTGAAAACGGCCGTAGAACGCCTCGGCGTAGCCGCTGCGCGGATCGCCCGTCGTGGCGCCCGAAATCAGCGGCAGCAGACTCTGACCTTGTCCATCGAGCGTACCGGGCAGGCCGACCAACGCGAGCAGCGTGGGGGCTACGTCGACGATCCGCGCGGTGGCCGCCACGCTCGTGCCGGACATGCCTCGCTGTGGTGCCGACACGATCAGTGGAATGTGCGTCGTTTGGCGATAGATAAAAAGGCCATGCCCGTGTTCGCCGTGCTCACCGAGGCTCTCTCCATGGTCGGCCAAGAGCGCCACGACGGTGCGATCGCGCACCCCTAGTCGCACGAGCCCGTCCAACATCCGTCCGACCAGCTCGTCGGTCCACGCGATCTCACCGTCGTAGCCGCGTCCTGCATAGCGGCTCGCGTACGGTTCGGGCGGGTCGTAGGGGGCGTGCGGATCGTACAAATGCACCCACGTGAATGTCTTCTCAGTCTTGTGTTGCTCGATCCAGGTCAGTGCCGCGGTTACCGTGTCGTCGCCGCGGCGTTGAATGTCGCCCATGTCGGCCTTCTTTTCGGCCAACACGTCGAAGCCATCGCGATAGGTGTCAAAGCCCTGCGCCATCCCCCAGCGATGATCGAGCACGTAGGCCGAAACGAATCCACCCGTGGCCCAACCATGCTGCTTCAAGACCTCGGCAAGCGTGAGTTGATCGGGAGCCAGCTTGAACCCGCCGTTGTCTCGCACGCCGTGGGCCGCCGGAAATCGCGCCGTGAACAGAGACGAGTGGGCGGGCAGCGTCAGCGGCGTGGAGGAGATGGCGTTGTCGAAGCGCACCCCTTCGCGAGCGAGGCCGTCGATGCGGGGTGTCGCCACCGTGGTTGCACCATAGCAGCCAAGCCGATCGGCGCGAGTGGTGTCGAGTGTAATGACGACGACATTGAGCTGGTCGGGCAACAGGCCGCGCGGCAGCGAGCCGAATTCTCGGCCACAACTCCCCATCAGGACCAGCGAGAGGCCGGCCCAAGCGGCGGTGACCCATTTGAAACGGCGACGCGGCACGGCCGTGATTGTAGTGCGCACTTCGTGCGCGATTGCGGCCGCGGACCTGTGTTACGGTTTGCGCGGCATGGTGTCCGGACCCGCGGGGGCGCGACCCGGAACTGAGTGAGTGAAGACGGAGGGGTCATGCACGTCAAGCGGATCAGGCAGTGGGCGGTGGGCATCATGGTTTTACTCGCTGCTGGAGTCGCCGCCTTCTCACAGAGCAAGACGACCGGCGGCTTGAGAGGGATCGTGACCTCGGAGTCGACACCGGTGCCCGGTGCCACCGTCGAGGTCAAGAGCATTTCGATGATCGGCGGCAAACGTGCGACGCAGACCGATCTCGAGGGGCGGTGGCGGTTCGCCGAACTGCCGCCCGGGACGTACAGCATCACGGTGATCGCCGTCGAGCACGACAATCAGACGGTCGAATCCGTCAAGGTCTCGCTTGGAAAAACGGTCTATGTGCCGATCGAAATGCAGCCCTCCGGCGGCTCGGTGGAGATCGATGTCGAAGGCCGGCAGCCTGAAATCGATGTGACGAGTGCAGCAACCAGCACCACGCTCCCCTCCGAAGTGCTCTCGAATCTTCCCGTCGGCCGCTTCCAGGTCGATGTGATCAACCTGGCACCCGGCGTCAACGAAAGCTCTGCCTTCGGTGGCGGCGCCGATGCCGCTAACGCGTATCAGTTGGACGGTGTCGATACGTCCGATCCGGAAGGTGGCACACCCTGGTCGTTCATCAACTATTCGATCGTCGACGAAGTGCAGCTGGTCGGATTGGGCGCGCCCGCGGAATACGGTCAGTTCACCGGTGTGGTGTTCAACAGCACGACGAAGTCGGGCGGTAACGATCTGTCGGGTGAGATCGAGTTTTACTTCACCAACGATCCACTGACGGCGGGCAATGTTCCGTCTGGAATCGACATCACCTCGCCCACGATCAAGAAGGCATGGGACCTCTCGGTTCAAATCGGCGGACCGATTCGCAAAGACAATCTGTGGTATTTCGCTAACGTTCAGAGCTACGGACTGGATCAGTCCGACGGCGGCCCGATTCGCGAAGAGCGATCGCCACGCGCGTTCGGCAAGCTCAGTTGGCAGGCCAACGCCAGCAACAAGTTGGAAGGCTGGCTCGAGTACGACGAATACAACATTAAAGGGCGCGGCGGCGACGCCGTCACGCCGCTGGAAGCGACGGTCCGCGAGGATGCGCCCGAGTGGGTTTGGAACTTGTCATGGCAGAAGATCGTGAGCGACACCACGATCATCAACGCGACATTCCAGGGCTATACCGGCTACTACTACCTCAACCCGGAGCGCGGCTACGACAT
>JANNUT010000085.1:0-8213 GCA_031395565.1 Acidobacteriota bacterium
TTGGTGGGTGCAGATGAGGCCAATGGCCTGACCGGACTCAAGAACAACTGTGGTGAAGCGTACGTCGTGCTTGGCAAGCGGCGTCGTTGGGAGGGAAGCTCCGGGATCGTGCAGAGCGCCGAAGTGCGTGTTGTCGGCCAGCAATCGACCGACGACCTCGGCGCCTCTGTAGCGTGCGGCGATCTCAATCACGACGGATTCGACGATCTGGTGTTGTGTGCCCCATACGCCGATCGCGATCGGGATGGAACCTGGACCAGCGGACAAGTGCATCTCGTGTTCGGCAGCGCCGCACCCCCTGCGGTGATCGACTTGGTGACCGATCCGGGCACCGTGATTCGGGGAGACGTCTGGGGTGGAAGACTGTGCCTCAATCCGGTGGTCGCCGACTTCGACGGGAACGGCCGCATGGATCTTGTCGTCGATGACGACAACGCGCTCGGACCGGGAAGCACGCGATCCGGCAAAGCGTACATGTTCTTCAATCGCGCAGCCTGGCCGGCCGAGATCGACCTGCGCCAGGAGGCGGCCGACGTCACGATTGTGGGGTCGCAGACCGATGGTTTCGTGAGCAATGTTGCTGTCGGAGATTGGAATGGTGACGGAATGGCAGAGTTGCTGATCCTGGCGCGGCTCGGCGACGGCAAGAATAACGCTCGATCGAATTCCGGGGACACGTATGTGCTTCGTGGTCGTCCCAACTGGCCTGCGACGCTCGACTACACCAACACGCTGGCCGAGACGATGATCTGGGGGCCTGATGCGAATGATCAGGCCGGGGGCGTTCGCGGATTTTGCCTTGGCGATCTGAATCAGGACGGGTCGACCGACCTGGCAGTTGGAATCAGACTATCAAAGAGCAAACAGAACCTTAGAAATCTTGCGGGCGAAGTTCGCTACATCACAAATCACTCCAATCTCCCGCCTGAGATCGACCTGGCGACCGCCGCTTCCTCGATCGTCTGGGGCGGGACGGCATCCGATCAGGCGGGCACGTTCACGCTCTGCGGCGATATCAATGGCGATTCTCTAACGGATGTCGTCTTCTCAGCCACAGAAGCAGACGGTAGCCAAGAACAACGGACCGATGCCGGCGAGGTCTCTTTGGTCCTGGGAAGAACACTACTTAGCGCCGAGATCGACCTCGCGGCGCTTGAACAGGATGTACTTGTCATTGGGCCGGTCCCATTAGGTCGTTTCGCAGCTCAAACGCTGGTCGACCTCAACAGCGATGGCATGCTTGAGATCGCAGGGTCACAGAACGATAACTCCGACACGGCGCTCCCCGAAGTGAGACTCGTCTCCCCCTACGACATCGATGGCGACGGGGTCCTACAACTTGCAGACAACTGTCCGCTCGTCGCCAATGCCAATCAGCTCGACTCCAACGGCGACGATCGTGGCGATGCATGCGCAGACGACTGGGACGGAGATCTACAACCAGACAACAACGACTGCGCCCCAGCGGATCGAACGGCAGGACGCCCTGCGGCGGTAGGCCTGGTCCTGCTGACGCACGATCGGCCGCTCGGGATCACCAAGCTGACTTGGCCCTTGCTCAGCAGCGCCGATCGTTACGACATCAGTCGCGGGCTCGTCTCCGAACTTGCCACCGGCTCCTACGGGCAGTGCAAGACCGCGCGCGATCTCGATCCCACCGACGGTGAGTTTCTCGACAACCAGTCTCCCCTGCTCGGCACCGCATTCTCCTATCTGGTGCGCGGAATCGACTCCGGCTGTGGCGGTACAGGAACCTGGGGTGTCGACTCTGAGGGAAGCGAGCGAATCAATGGCGATCCAGCGGCGTGCCCATGACATGTTTACGACACGACTTGGACCGTCCTGCTTTGCTGGCACTCGATCAGCAAGCCGCCCAAACGACCGCGGTCCCTTCACGAGATGCCTCAACACTGCCGAGCCCGAACATCGCGTGTTTGAGAGCAGCCGAGAATAGGCAGAAGCATTGCGCGGGTGTTCGGCCTGTGGGGCACACGCCTACCAAGGCGATCGATCGATGCGTGTCGTCCATGCGCAGATGGCAGCGCCCGGCAAACTCCTTGGCCAACCCGAAGTTGAGGCAAATCGCCTTGGCATGCCCGATGTGCAGATAGCCGTTCGGCTCGGGGGGGGAAACGCGACACCACCGCCCCGCCAGCGGAGAGTCGAGTTTGGAACTTGTGGTTCAACGCGTCGTCGAGAGCCGCTAGTCGAAGCGTCTCTTGATGAGCGATTTGTTTCAACAGTTCGTCGCGCGGCGCCACGTCCTGGCCGGACATCCGGACTCGATCGATTCGAGCCTGGATCGACACGCGGGTCACGAAGTCGAGGTCGCGTGATAGCACTTACCCGAACGAAAGAGAACACACAAACGACGCCAGGAATCCGAGCAGGATAACGCGGCAAACAAGCGTGGATCGTCTCATTGAGGTCGAGCCCCCACAGCCGAGGAAGTTCCACCGTACTAGGGCGGTGAAGCTCCTGTCAAGTTTGTGCGCCGATCTGCACCGGCTCGCCAATCTCGTCTGCACTCGCGACGCGGCCTTCAGCGGACAGGCATTTCAAGCCTCGTTTCGCGAAGCGTCCCGAGCGTCAGTGAGCGCACGCGACGCAACTACTGTCCGTCGCGCAGTAGTCAACGCCTGGCCCGGGACGTAGAGCTGATTGCGGTCGTTCTCGCTGGATTCGTTCGTGTGGCGTTTGGCTGACAACACAACACGGCTCGTTGATCGAACCGAACGAACGAAGTAGCGCTTCAGGCGCGGCGCTACGTAACGCCGCTTGTACCGCTTATCCGCCGACAAGGACCGTTGCCCACCCGCAGTGACCGGCTCCGCTTGAGTCCAAGCCCCCACCCCGATAGAGTCCACCTGGGCCCAGTCACCTTCGGAGGACATATGCAGTGGTCGATCATCGGGCTTAACTTCCTCTATGCCGCGCTGGGCGTCGTCTTGATGTACCTGTCGTATCGGGCGTTCGACCTTTTGAGTCCGAGGCTGAACTTCGAGGACGAACTCAAGCGAGGCAATATCGCGGTCGCGATCTTCATCGCGTCGATCTTCATCGCGATCGCGATCATCATCGGGGGCGCGCTCAATTGAGCCGCGCATGGGCCATCGCAGCAGTCCTCCTCGCTGCGGCGTTACCCGCGGATGCGCAGCACGGACCCGACAAGAGCAACGAGCGCTACGACCCATTGTTCCGCAAGTACGCGAAGCGGTACTTCGGAGTGGGCTTTGACTGGCGCCTGTTCAAGGCGCAGGCGATGGCGGAAAGTAACCTAAAGCCCGATGCAAAGAGCGGTGTGGGAGCGCGCGGCCTCATGCAGTTGATGCCGGCGACGTACGGCGAGATCCAGTCGCGCAATCCAGAACTCGAAGCGATCGACCATCCGGAGTGGAACATTGCCGCAGGGATCTGCTACGACCGGACCTTGTGGCGATTGTGGACCGAACCGGCTACCGAAGAGGACCGGCGGAATTTCATGTTGGGAAGCTATAACGCCGGCAGGGGGACGGTACTTCGTGCGCAAGAGTCAGCGCGCGCGAAAAGTTTGGATCATCGCACCTGGCGCAGCATCGAGGAGGTTGCGCCGTCGGTACGGCGATGGCGATATCGCGAGACACTCGATTACGTCAAGAAGATCGAGGCTCACAACACGAAACTCTGCACACCGAAGGAACTCGCCGGAAAGACGGAGAAGAAGAACACTCCGTAGTCGAGCGGGATGTAAGCGGTTCGAACCGGTACTGCGCGCTAGGCTCGCTACGCTTCACACCTGAGGGGCAGACGAACCTGTGTCCGTTGGCCTGCGATACTCTTCTTCCGAAGGGCTAGTGATCCATGCTCGAGAAGATCACCGTAATCGTGTCACCACTCAGTCCTGAAGTACTGGGAGACACTGAGTTCGAGGACCGAGGATTTGGAGTCTGGCGAATTGTAGTGAGTCGCGATGACCCGTTCCTGGAGCGTATCGCGCAGGCAGACAGTCTCTGCCGGTTGACGCTCGGGAAGCCTCTGGCCTGGACGGTGTTCAGCACTCGAACTTACTCGAAGGCCGAGCTGGATAGCGCGCCGTGCCTTCGGATGATTGTCACCGCTTTCGTGGAGGACGAAGGGGAGTACAACGGTGTCGAGTACGACCTCACGAACGCCTGCCCGAGATGTGAGGTTGGTCGAAGACAGTTGGGACCGTTGCGAGTGTCTACAAAGAAGTTCCCCAGACGAGCGGACCTTGTACGTTTGGCTGGCGGGGAGCGAGTCTGCTCAGCCCGCCTCGTTGAGTTGATTGTGAAGTCCGACCTCACCGGCGCGTCGTTCGGCCCAGTGGTTTCTCCAGCGCCACGAAGCAGACAGATGGCGGACTGGTAACAGTTGTTCGTTACCGGCGACTCGCTGAACGTTTCAAGCCCGTCAGTGGGTGGGCACAACGCGATCTGTCTCGAGAGCGGCACAGACCCGCAATGTGCCGAGCACCTCATGGGCATAAAGTTGGTATCAGAACTTTACGTGGAGCAACCCATCACGCCGCTAACGGATTTTGCTGTAACGCGCCAATTCTTCGGCGTTCGCCGAGGGCGGCTTGAACCTCCACTGCCTCGTTAGCCGAACCGAGCGTGTCGGTCTTCGCCGAGTTGTTGGTGACGTAGGCTACTGTTCTTCCGTCTACGAAATCAGTTCGGATTGCAGACCACCGAAAGCGCCTCGGGACTCTGGCAATAGCGTGCGCGGATTTCGCTGAGTGATTCCTGGATCGTAGCGGTATTGCCCGCTCGATCGACTGCACTTGCCGTAAATCGGATCGCGGCGCTTGGAGACGACACGCCGACGGCAACCGGCAAGCTGTTCTCCAATCGATACGACGCGATCTGCCGGCTGCGCGGGTCGATCCGGCGATCATCCGGAGGCGCCCCGAGTTCGTGCTTTTCGGAAAGCGTGAGCGCGTGGCCGGCAGGGAGTTCCCAACCGCCGCGTGCCGTCACCGCGTTCCAGTTTGAGCGTGTCGTCTGCTCGTCGCGGCCTGAGAGCAAAACGAATCGTTCGCCGGACTCGGCGAGTTCAAAGATCGCGATCGACTCGACCGTGCCTGAGCTGAAGAAGACAGTCGCGGCGCTCGCGTCAACAAGGAGATCGAGTAGACGCTGTGTGATAGTCGCGGCGCTGCACTCGTCACTCGCGGTTGCGCCCACTCGGAAGTGCCCAAGTTCCCACGGAGGCGTGCCGCTGAACGTCGCAGTGTCGGGCCAGAGTTTGATCGAAACCGAGGGCGGTGCCGTTTCTGTCGTAGCGCGGCTGCCCCCCGCGAGTTGCGTGCTACGCCGCCACACACCCCCTAATTCCCACGTGACCACGTCCAGGATCCCGTCACCATCGAGATCGGCGAAGGCGTCGGACGGTTCGGCTCCCGTCGACCAAGGAACACTTGCCGCGGCGAAACCGCCTGTTCCATCACCTAAACGAACACGAAACGTGCGCTGACGCTCGACGAGATCGATGTAGCCATCGTGATCGACATCAACGAGGTCGTAGTACCCCTCTTGCGCAGTGCCGCGATCGGGCCCGGTCCAGGCCAGAGCAAGTCGGCCGCTGCCATCATTGAGTAGTGACGCATTGGGGCGATCATGCGATTCGCGGCGTAGCTGAACGAAGAGGTCGTTGTCACCGTCGCCATCAAGATCGGCGGCGGTAAAGCGCTCGACCTCGCCCGGAAACACACCATCCCACGCCGGCAACAACGGTGCGAATCGGCCATCGCCTTGGCCGCGACGCCATTCGAGCCAAGCCGCCTGTGCGTAATAGCCCGGCGGAGATCGAACCGAGATGATGTCCCCGAGACCGTCTCCATCGAGGTCGGCCAGGATCTGTTTGAGTTGATACGCTAAGTAGTCGCTAGGTTGTTCGAGGCCGCGTATCAGCTGTCGGCCGCGCGCGAAGATCGGCACGAGTTTGAAGTCTTCCTGCGCCAGAAAATCGGGTGCCCCGTCGCGATCGATATCCCCCTGCGCAACGATCGAGCCGTAGCGGGTAAGTGCGGCACCACTGCTGAGCTCGAACGTGCCGCGGCCGGAACCAACTCGCGGCAGCAGTCGACAGGTGCTTTGCTCACACTCATGAAGCACTAAATCGCGGGTGCCGTCGCGATCGAGATCGAGCAACCAAGCCTGTCGAACGGAGCTATTGGGGTGCGTGACATCGACGCCAGGCTCGAACTGTCCATCGCCGCGACTCAACAACACGCGCAGCGGCTGCGCTTGGCTTGAATAGGCGGACCAAGTAATGATGTCGTCGCGTCGGTCCTGGTCGATGTCGCCAATGAGTACGCGACGATCGTACGGAGCGATCTCAGGCGCAAGTGACCAGGTTTGGGGATCGACGTAGCCACCCTGGCCGTCAGCGGCCCAGGCGGCCAGTCCGTCCTCGTTACGGCGGAACATCAGCCCCTCGAGTACGCCATCGGCGTCGATGTCGCCGCCCGCAGCCAGCCGATTCGTGGTGATGGTTGACCACACGCGTGTGAATAGGCCACCGGGACCCGTACCCTTGAACAGTTGCGTGCCGGAGCCAGCGCGAGTGAGTGTGAAATCGATCAGACCGTCACCGTCGACATCGGTGAGAGCATCGACGGCAAACCCCGAATCGCTGTCGAGTGGTTGAGTATCACCTGCCTCGAGCGGAAAGTAGACCGGCTGCCCAATGGCGTCATAGCGAACGAGGGCCTGATACGGCGGCCGCGCAACTCGCATCAAGACGCCGGCCCGGCCATTCTCGTGAAACGATGCTGCCTCCCAAAACTGGGGGCAGGTCTCGTAGGTCACCTGCGCGAGCGGCTGTAGCGGGTTGCCAAAACGCATCGCGAGCACGTTGTAGCTAAGAACGTACGCCTGATAGGCGAGGTCGTCATCGCCGTCGGCGTCGTAGTCTCCTACGGCAACTTCGCTGGTGTAGAGGGTCGGCAGGGTTGAAGAGATCTTCCAGACGTCGTCGCTGCCAAGTTCGAAGATCTCCGTGAACCTCTCGCCGAAACTCTCGCAGCCGAAGTAGCGCCGCAGCGATCGGGTTAGCACCAGTTCGCCACGCCGGTCACCGTCAAAGTCGCCGGCAGCGGCCCACACGATGCAATCAGCGGCAGGCGGAAGTGGTACGAGACTGCCGGAGCGGGCGTTGAGAAAGATGAATGTCTGCCGTTGGTAGTAGCCGCTTCGCGCAGTTAAGACGAGGTCGTCGTACCCATCATCGTTTAGATCGAGCGCCTGGGCTGCCGCACGATCGGGGAATGAGGAGATGTCAAAAGCGTCGCGGAGCTGCCCGACAACGGCGGCCCGCGCCCGGCCGCCGAAGCCGGCTCCTGCTTGCAGTACCAGATCGCGATACGACGTGTGGCCGATCAGTACAAGCTCCTGCTGTCCGTCGGCATCGATATCGATGAGGACCGAGCTGAAGACCCTGATCCCGTCGGCCAACGCCGGCGTGCCGTAGGTCGGTCCGTCGACGAGCCGATCGCAGGTTTGTTGGGCCAACGAAATGGAAGTAGCCGCAGAAAGTAGAAGAGCGGCAACAAGGACGGCGTTCGATCGCATGCGCTTGACCTCCCCAGGCAACGTTCTACGCTGTGTCCCGCTGGACGTCAACGGCTTTGCACGGCCGCGGAGTGCTGCGCGAGAGGGTGACGATCCGGTGCTCTGCCCTACTCTGTGACGAGCGCACCCGCGACAGCGCGCTCCAGCCTCTTCCGATGTATTTCGATCGCAATTGCCCGTTCAATTCGATAGAGCAGCAGCGCGAACCTGATGTACCTCATGTCGAATGCCTCGAAGGGCCGGTTACGCCACCCGAATTTGGGCGCCAACTCCGCGTTGACTTACGAAGTCCTCGTGAGAATCGGCGCGGGCACGCGCCTGCCGGATTGAGAAACACCATAGCTACCCATTCGCGCTCGTAGCGCACTCGGGCAAGTCGTTGGGGTGGCCGGGGCAGCGATCACCATGAAGGGACCGTGGTCCCGGCACGGCATTGCGCTGGCTCAAGTCTCTCGACCCTTCGGCGGCGCTATGATCCGCCCCGTGCTCACGCCAGATAACGCTGACGGAGTCATGCCGACGGACGACGATGAGGCATCGATGATGCAGGAGCGTGAAGACACTGGTTCTCAGTCCCCGCGACTCGACATCTTGCAAGCGCTGAGCCTGATGACCACCCCCGAAAACCGCCCGCTGTTG
>JANNUT010000086.1:0-38083 GCA_031395565.1 Acidobacteriota bacterium
TTACCTAATAGGTGCGAAGCGGCCGCTAGCCGCTTCGCACCTATTAGGTAAACCGTCCCCGAAATAGCAGCCAGCGCTCGATTCGCACCTATTAGGTAAACCGTCCCCGAATTAGCAGCCAGCGCTCGATGATTGCGGCGAGGGCCGCGGATTGGAATGGCTTGGCGAGGTAGTCGTCCATGCCGGCGGCTAGGCACTGGTCGCGATCGCCGTGCAGCGCGTTTGCGGTCAGAGCGATGATCGGAATTCTTGCGAGGTCATCGTGCCGCGCACGAATGGCGCTGGTGGCCTGATAGCCATCCATGACAGGCATCTGGCAGTCCATCAACACCATGTCGTACCGCTGCTCGTCAAGAGCGTCCAGCGCGAGCCGGCCGTTGCTCGCGATCTCGACGTCATATCCGAGCCGCTGTAACTGGCGCGCGGCGACCTTCTGATTGACCGGGTTGTCCTCGACTAGCAAAATCCGTCCGCGCTCGCTTGTGGGCGCCGCGCCGGCAGTCAGTTGATGACGTGTCAGGATCGCACTGCGTGAGGTGGTCGACTCTCCTCCTCCAATCACACGTGCCAGGCATTCGGCCAACAGTCCGGTACGCACGGGCTTCGTGAGGTAGGCCGCAAAGCCTGCATCGCTGGCCCCCGCCGCGTCACCACGCAGGCCGCATCCCGAAAGCAGTACCAACGGCAAGTCGCGCGACAATGGGTCGTTCTTCAGTTGGGCCGCCAACACCTCGGCCGACATGTCGCCCAACCTCAGAGCGATGATCGCCACGGCGAACGTCCGCGTCGCGGCCGCGTCGCGCACCTGCGCCAGTGCCTGACTGCCGCTGCTCGCCTCGCAGATCTCGACCTTGTATGGCAAAAGCCGTTGTGCAATCGCGGTGCGTGTTAACTCGTGCGGTTCGATTACCAGCACGGTTTGACCGCACAGCGTGCTCAGCGAAACCGGGACGAGTTCGACCGCGTGTTCTGCGCGACGCAGTGGCAGCGTGAACGAGAATCGCGAGCCCCGGTCAGGTACTGAGTCGACGCCGATCGAGCCCCCGAGCCGCTCCACCAGGCGCTTGCAGATCGCCAGCCCTAAGCCTGTCCCGCCGAAACGCCGTGTGGTCGATGCGTCCACCTGCGAGAAGACATGAAACAAACGATCGATGCGATCGAGCGGAATGCCGATGCCGGTGTCCTCGACCGTAAAGCGCAACAAGCTGGATTCAGCACCGGCATGAACGCATTCGACTTCGACGCAAACGTCGCCCATCGAGGTGAACTTGATCGCATTCGATAGCAAATTGGTGAGCACTTGGCGCAACCGCCCTGGGTCGCCGCACAGCGCATCGGGTACATTCGCATGCACGAGGCAGGTGAGTTCGAGGTGTTTCTCGAAGGCAACCGGCGCTTGTGCACCAACCACTTCATCGACCACGCGACGCAGCTCGAAGTCGATCGACTCCAACTCCAGCCGGCCGGCTTCGATCTTGGTGAAGTCGAGGATGTCGTTGAGCAACGCCAGCAGGCTCTCGGCACTGGCCCGGATCGTTTCGGCATATTCACGTTGTTCGTCGTCGAGTTCGGTCTCGACCAGGAGCGAAGTCATCCCCACGATGCCGTTCATCGGTGTGCGAATCTCATGGCTCATATTGGCCAGAAACACGCCCTTGGCATCGGAGGCGGCCTCGGCGCGCGCCCGTGCCGCCTGCAGTTCGGCAGCCATTTGCACCTGGGCGTTGAGTGCGGCCAACATCGCGCGCGAGGTCCGTTGCAACTCATCTTCGGCGCGCCGTCGACCGGTGATGTCGCGACCGATACTCTGCACTTCTTCAATCACACCACGCGCATCGCACACGGCGCTGTGGGTCCACTGAACCCAACGCACAGAACCATCGGGCATCGTGTGTTCGGCATCGTGCACCGTGACGGGTGCGTCGGCGCAGAGCGTGCTTATCTGCGCGTTGAGTTCAGCGTACTCAGCCTCCCCCAGCAGCGAGTCCAGCCCGCGGCCGGAGAGTTCTGACACCCGGCGCCCCACATCATCGGCGAAGGCGCGATTGGCAAACTTCAAGCGCCGCGCAGCATCGGTTCGGAAGATCGAGTCGGCCTGTTCATCGACGATTGCGCGGTAACGGCTTTCCCGCGCAGTGACATCGGCAAGCTGCCGGCGAAGATCCTCCAGTTCTGCTTGGAGGCGCTCCACCTGTGGCGCTGCCTGTGTCCTTGAAGACATCCGTCTCAGTTCTCCCCGCTCGGCGAGGCAGAGGGGCGCGATCGAGGCGCGCCGCTCCTGCCTACGGACCTCATCGGCCGGATATGGACGATTCCTTACCCTCCGAATCGAGTCTCTTTCATGTCGTGGCAAGCGCGGGCATCATGCGCGGGCCCCATGCACGCTAACGGTTCAAACCGAAACAGCTTCGCCACTCGCCGCCAACGTGCGGCCGAGGTCCTCTCGACACTCGAGTCGCTCTATCCAGAAGCCGAGTGCGAGCTGGCGCACGCCGACCCCTTCCAGTTGTTGATCGCGACGATTCTCTCGGCCCAGACCACCGACAAGGCGGTCAATCAAGTCACGCCTGAGCTCTTCGCGCGCTACCCGGACGCAGCGGCACTCGCGCAGGCCGACCTTCGCGAGGTCGAAGGAGTGATTGCGACCATCGGCCTGTTTCGCAACAAGGCCAAGTCGATCGTGGGGACCGCGAGAGGCTTGTGCGAGCGCTTCGGCGGCCGCGTCCCGAAGGAACGGGCGTCGCTCGAGTCACTCCCCGGCGTGGGACGCAAGACCGCCAGCGTAGTGCTGCCCAACGCCTTCGGCGTTCCAGCCTTGGCGGTCGATACACACGTGCAGCGGTTGTCGCGCCTCTTGGGCCTATCACGTCAGACCGACCCGACCAAAATCGAGCACGATCTGACGGCGCTGTTTGCACCAGAGCGCTGGGGCTTCGTCAGTCACGCCCTGATTTGGCATGGCCGGCGGGTCTGTGTCGCTCGCGCCCCCCGTTGCGCGGAGTGCGCGTTGAAGGCAACGTGCCCTTCAGCGTTCAAGACGGCAGCCCCGGCAAAACGCGGTGCGACCAAGAAAGGGACTCGATGAAGATCGTCTTGGTGGCGGGTGCCCGCCCCAATTTCATGAAGATCGCGCCGGTGCATCGTGCGTTGCGCGCCGCCGGGCACGCGCTGGTGCTGGTGCACACCGGCCAGCACTACGACGCCGCGATGAGTCAGTTGTTTTTCGATCAACTCGGCATTCCACACCCCGACGAGAATCTCGAAGTCGGTTCGGGGTCGCACGCCGTGCAGACGGCCGAGATCATGCGGCGCTTCGAGCCGCTGCTGTTGGAGCACAAGCCCGATCTGGTGATGGTGGTGGGTGATGTCAACAGCACGGCCGCCTGCGCCATGGTCGCCAAGAAGCTGCCTGGGATCGGGGTGGCGCATGTCGAGGCCGGCCTGCGTTCGTTCGATCGCACCATGCCCGAAGAAATCAACCGGCTCGTGACCGACGCCTTGTCCGATCTGCTCTACACCTCAGAGCGCGCTGGCGATGTCAATTTGTCCGCCGAAGGGATTCCTCGCGATCGAATCGTGTTTGCCGGCAACGTCATGATCGATACGCTGCGTGCCCATCTGCCGCGGGCGCAATCGACAGGCAGCGTCGCATCGCACGGTCTTGTGCCGCATCGGTACGGCCTAGTCACGCTCCACCGGCCCGCGAATGTCGATGACCAGCAGGTGTTTCGCCCGCTGATGGATTTGCTCGGTCAGGTCTCACCGGCGATGCCGATTTTCTTCCCCGTGCATCCGCGCACCCGGCCGGCGATCGACGCGTGGGCGGCCGAGCGCGCTGGCTTGCCTGAAGGAATGAAAATCGTGACGCCGTTGGGGTATCTCGAGTTTTTGCACCTGATGTCGGAAGCGCGATTGGTCCTGACCGATTCGGGCGGCGTGCAGGAAGAGACCACGGTGTTGGGCGTGCCGTGTCTGACGATGCGCGACAACACCGAGCGCCCGGTGACGGTGACCGAAGGGACCAACACGTTGGTGGGCCGCGACCCCGCGCGCATTCGCGTCGAAATCGATGCCGTACTCGCCGGTCGCGGCAAAGCAGGAAACGTTCCTGAAGGGTGGGATGGAAATGCAGCCTCGCGAATCGCAGCGCACCTTTCTGGCTGGGACCGCGTGCTACGCTGACGCGCGATGAACGAGAAACCACAAAGCGTCGATCGGGCGAGTGTCGAATCGGCAATTCGAACGTGCCCCAACTGCGGACGCGAACTCGCCGAACGTAAATGCAAGCTGTACTGTCCGGATCCGCAGTGCGGCTATTACTTGTCGTGCGCCGACTACTACTGAGGCGCGAGAGCTAAGCGGGACGGACACTGTGGTGAGCTGCCCGTCCCGCCAAAATGGACTACAGCGATTGCACGCGCTGGTAGCTGGCTTGAACCGATAGCGCCGTCAACGAAAACGACACGGACGATGACGCGTTGTTGCCTTGGCCTTCAGAACTTCCTGCGGGATTCTCCGCAGACTGATTTTCAGTTTCGCCATCACGCGGAGTGGTGCTCGGCGCCGGTTGCAAGCGATCACCAAGCCCCTTGAACAGGTCTTGCAGTTTGGCCACGACCTGCTCGAGGTTGTCGCTCTGCAACGCTTCTTGCAGCCCGCTGATCAAGCCCCCTAATGCAGTCTGCACATTCGCCAGAATGGACGACGGGGTTGCGGGATTGTTCGTTCGCTCGGTGCGTCTCGGGCCGTCATTGCGGTCGCCATCGCCGTCATCACCACGCCTAGGTCTGAGGGCGCGGGAGAACTGTTTCAGCAGCTGATCGACCGTCTGCTTCGAATCCTCGTCCAGGCCCGAAACGGCATCCCGGACGGTGCCCTTCACCTCGGCGCGAAACAGCTTCAATTCCTGTTTGACAACATCCACTTGAGTGCTGCCGTTGGTTTGTTTGCTGATCGAAATCTGAAGCAGTTGAACGTTGATGCTGAATGCGCTGACCGATGGGCCGGACGATGTCGAAGCGCCCGACGCACTGGAGGGCGATGTTGGCGTTACCTCTGCCTGCGGCAGCGGCGTGACTTTTGGCGGCTTCAACGACGACGACAACGGCTGATTGAAGACTGCCGACAGCGAGGCTGGCAAACCTGAAACGTCCATCAAACACCTCTCGTCTAGGTCTGGGCAGACCCGGGTTTTGGTGAGAGGTGTATCGGCCGCCCGCGTGCCGGGCTTGAGCAAGAAACCTTGGCGTTAAACAGTCCACGGTTCGGGCGTGAGCCGGGTTCCGGGCAAGCCCTTCGACGCCGCTAAAGCCGCAGCGATGAACCGATGCGCCGCCGCTGCCGCCTCGCCGGGTGGCAACCCTTGTGCGATGTAGCCGGCCGCGCTCGCCGCCAACGCACAGCCGGTACCGTGTGTCGCGCTGACGGCCACGCGCGAAACCTCGAGCATCGTTTCACCCGCAGGCCCGGCGATCGCCATCGGCACGCCGCTGCCGGGGACGTGCCCACCCGAGACCGCCACCGTGCGAGAGGAACTCGAAAGCGCACGCGCGATCGTCATCAGATGGGGCAGCGAACCGTCCCACACGATTCCGGAAAGCTGCTGGGCTTCATCGAGGTTGGGAAGCAGCAGCGTGGCGGCTTCGACCAACGGGGCGATCACCTGCCGAGGGTCGCCGCGATGCAGCGAGTCCCCAGTGCCAGCCGCGAGAATCGGATCGACCACCAACGGCACGCGCACATCTCGTGCAATCGCGGCCAACGTCGTTGCCAATTCCACTGTAGGCACCAGCCCGGTTTTCATGACCGACAGCGAGACACGTACCGAGTTCAACGCTGCGGCTGCCATTTCGATCAGCAGATCCTGGTCGATCGGTTCGATTCGTCGCACGCCACTGTCGTCTTGCACGGTGAGCGCGGTGACCAACGGGGCCACGCGCACTCCGAGTCGCGCCAAAAAAGAGATATCGACGGCGAGTCCAGCGCCGCCGGTTGGGTCGACGCCGCCTGCCACCAAAGCCGCGCGCGGCGGCTTCAAGGGCGCACAGCGCGACGGGCGTCGTCGAGTTCGGAAAGCAGTAAACGCGTTGCCGCGGCGACATCCTGGGCGTCCAGGATCCCGGCACTGACCGCCACACCATCGGCTCCGGCCGCGATCAGCGCCGCCGCATTGCCGGGCCGCACACCACCGACCGCAAGCATTGGCAGCACGCGTGCGCCGCGGGCCCGCGCCAGCGCGCGGAACAGCGACAAAGGCTGCGGCGTGCCCGCATCGCGTTTGGTGCGAGTCGCGTAGGCTGGACCGACACCGCAGTAGTCGGCCTGCGCTGCCAAGGCGCGCTCTAACAATTCCTCGCGATCAACCGAAACACCAATCAGAAAGGGCGCAGGCGCCAAACGCCGCGCCTCATGCCACGGCAGGTCGTCCTCACCCAGATGCACGCCATCGGCGCCCGCAGCGAGCGCAATGTCGAGTCGATCGTTGACGATCAATCGCGCCCCGTGCGAGACGCACAACAGTTTCAGTGCACGCACCTGTCGAACCGCTTCCGCGTCCGAGGTTTGTTTATCGCGCCATTGAACCAGCGGCACGCCCGCCGACAAGGCCGCGGCCACGCGATCGCAAAGCGCGGCGAACCCCTCGCGATGCGCCGTCGTGATCAATTGCAACGTAGGAACTGGGCTCACGCGTAGAATCGCTCCATGGAAATTGCGGTCAGGCCACGCATTATCGCCAACCTGGCGATGACTGCCGACGGGAAGATCGACAGTGTGCGCCGCGAGGGTCCCAAGTTCTCGAGCCGCATCGATCGCGATCGCATGGACGCTCTGCGCGCCGAGGCCGATGTGTTGATCGTCGGGGCCTTGACGATCCGCACCGAAGACCCGCCGCTGCGTGTCAAAGACCCGGCCCGACGGGCCGCGCGTCTGAAGGCGGGCCGCCTCGAGGAGTTGATCGTGGTCGTGCTCAGCGACAGCGGAGAAGTGCCGCCCGCAGCGCGATTCCTGCGTGAGCCAGCCGCCTCCCGATGGCTTGCGGTGCGAGAAGATCTGCCCGAGGCCGCACTTACCGCGCTGTCCGAACCGCTCCGATCCGGTGCGCTGCAGTTGCTGCGAGCGGGGCGCGGCGCGGTCGATCTCAATGCGTTGATGGCGCATCTCACGGCGCTCGGGGCGCAGAAGGTGCTAGTGGAGGGGGGTGGAGAGACCGTGGCTCGCTTCTTGGCAGCCGATCTGCTCGACGAGTTGAACCTCACGATCTGCCCCACGCTGTTGGGCGGCCGGGAGGCCCCGACCCCAGTCGAAGGCCCTGGTTTGTCGATGGCCGAGCGCCGGAACTTGGCCCTGGTCTCGGTCGAGCGTGTCGGGGACGAGCTATTCCTGAAATATCACGTTGAGCACTAAACCTAGGCCGGTTGCCGGGCGTTCCCGAGATCGGCAAGATACGCGCCTCACAACGACACTTCGAGCCGCGGCCGCGCGCCGCCGGCTGATGGAGATAAGCCAGATGACCTACGTCATCGCACAGCCCTGTATCGGAACCAAGGACACTGCGTGCGTCTCGGTTTGCCCCGTGGAATGCATTCATCCCACCAAGGAAGAGCCGGACTTCGCCACCTCGGAAATGCTGTACATCGATCCCGAGACGTGCATCGATTGCGGCGCGTGCGAACCGGAATGTCCGGTCGAGGCGATCTTCGAAGAGGACTATGTCCC
Organism: Acidobacteriota bacterium; assembly: GCA_031395565.1. Classification (GTDB taxonomy): domain Bacteria; phylum Acidobacteriota; class Polarisedimenticolia; order J045; family J045; genus JANNUT01. The sequence goes on from JANNUT010000086.1 coordinate 7,717, forward strand.
CGAGAAGTGGAAGTCGTTCACCGCGATCAACGCCGACTGGTACAAGAATAAAAAGTGACCGACCGCGCGCTCGCCCCGTACGCACAACGTGACGAGGAGAGCCGCGGCCGCCGGTACCCCGAAACCGAGCATCGCTATCGCGGCAGCTTCGCGCGGGATCGTGACCGGATCATTCACTCGCGCGCGTTTCGGCGTCTGGAATACAAGACGCAAGTTTTCGTCAACCACGAAGGCGATCATTACCGCACGCGATTGACGCATTCGATCGAGGTTTCACAGATCGCGCGGACCGTCGCCCGCACACTGGGCCTCAATGACGACCTCGCCGAGTCGCTGGCGCTGTCGCACGACATTGGGCACACGCCGTTCGGACACCTGGGTGAAGAGGTCCTCGACCCGTTGCTGGCGTCGATTGGCGGCTTTTCTCACAACCGCCAAGCGTTGCGAATCGTCGAACGGCTGGAAGAGCGGTACCCCGACTTTCCCGGCCTGAATCTGACCTGGGAAACACGCGAAGGGATCGTCAAGCACAGCGGCCCGCCGGACCTCGTGAAGATCCCCGAGAGCCGCGACTACGACGCGGCCACACCGCCGCCGATCGAAGCGCAGATGATCGATCTGGTCGACGAGATCGCTTACAACCATCACGACATCGAGGACGGGCTGGAGTCGCGGCTGCTCGACTTGGAGACGTTGGTAAATGCGGTGGCGCTGTTCGGAGAACCGTATCGCGCGGCTGCCGCGCGCTGGCCAGCACATGGCGCCTGGATGTGGGCCAAGATCGCGTTGCGCGGCGTCATCGACCGGTTGGTCAGCGATCTGTGCAGCAACATTGCGCACGAGTTGCGCGCGCGCGAGATCGTGACGTTGTCCGATGTGCGCGCGCAGCCGGAGTGGATCGTGGCGTTGCCGCCCGCGACCGCTGCTGCCAACCGCGAACTCAAGGAGTTTTTGCGCCAGGCGTTGTATCGGCATCCACGCATTCAGGAAACGAAGGAGTTTTTCGCACAGGTGCTGCACGAGCTGTTTGCCGCGTACACCGCGGCACCGCGTGAAATGCCGGCGCGCTATCAAGCGCGGATCGAAGACGATGGCGTGCTGCGCGCCGCCTGCGACTACATTGCCGGAATGACCGATCGGTTTGCGCTGCAAGAGCATCGTCGTTTGTGTGGTGGACCGGGCCCGCAGGGGATTCCGTTCGCGACCAAGTGACGCTAGTTCAGCGTCACCACGATCTTCCCCAAGACACGCCGCTCCTCTAACTGCCGATGCGCTTCTGGCAGCGCGTCGAAGGCAAACACGCGATCGACATTCGGCACCAATCGGCCGCTGGCGAAGAGCGCTGCAATCAGATGTAGATCGGCTTTGCGGCCCATTGTCGAACCGAGGATCTCGAGGTTTCGGAAAAACACCACGCGGAAATCGGTCTTGAGTTCGAAACCGGACGTCGCTCCGCAAAACACGTAGCGCCCACCCTTGCGCAGGAGCCGCAGCGAAGCGGCGAACGTATCGGCGCCGACGTGATCGAACACCACGTCGAACCCCAGCGGTGCAAAGCCTCGCGCTTGTTCAAACCACGCGGCGTCTCGCGAGGGCAGTACCGCGTCGGCCCCGAGTTGAGTCGCAAGTGCACGCTTTTGAGGTGAACTGGCGGTGGCGGCGACCAGCGCCCCCAGGTGTCGCGCAATCTGGATCGCGGCCGCGCTCACGCCCGAGGCGGCTGCGTGGATCAAGACGCGCTGACCCGGCTGCACGCGTGCCTTGTGCACCAGCATGTTCCAGGCCGTGAGGAAGGTCAGTCCAAACGAGGCCGCCTGCGCCGCATCCAGGTTGCCGGGGGCTGGCATCGCGTTCGAGGCCGGAATCACGATCGCCTCGGCGGCGGTGCCATCGATGCTCTCGCCCAGGATCTTGTAGCTGGAGCACTCATTGTCGCGACCCTGCAGGCACGCCACGCAAAGGCCGCAGCCCATCCCGGGGAGCACACAGACCCGTTGCCCCAGCGTGAGCTCGCCGACCCCGGCACCGAGCGCGTCGACCCGCCCCGCTCCGTCGGATCCGACCACCAAGGGCAAAGGAAACTTGGCCCCGGCCACGCCACGCCTGACCCACAAATCGAGGTGGTTCAACGCGATCGCTTCGACCCGAACCCGGACCTGGCCCGGACCCGGCTCGGGGAGTGGGGCCGTTTCGTAGCGCAACACCTCGGGACCGCCGTGTTCGTGGAGCCGTACCCGGCGGATGGTGGCCTCGGTCATGGCCGGGATTATATGGACCGGAGCGGGGCGATCCGGCCCCGATACCTGGTATTCGGACCGGTCTCACCTATATTCCGCCAGGGAAGAAGTGCTCTCCGGAGGCTCCTTGTGCGACCCACCCGCGCCACGCTGCGCCTAGCTCTCGCTGTCACGCTTGGATTTGCTCTGCTCATAGCGCCCAGCGCGTTGGCCAAGAAAGAAGCCGATCCACCCGCCGCGGCCTCGTCCCCCGGCGCGCCGGGTAATTTGGCGATCATCGATCTGAAGACCTACGACATCGCGATGACCGGCGCTGAGCGCCGGATCTTGGTGCGCGCCTTGATCGAAAACCAAACGCCCGTTAACTTCGAGTCGAGTTGGTCGCTGGACATTCGCAAGGCGGGCAAGGGCAAGCAGCAGCAATCGCTCGGTTCGTGCGAAGGCGAGAGCTTGCCGCAAGGCCGCGTGGCCGTTTGCGAGGTTTGGGTCACCGGTGAAACGCTCAAGGAAGACGACATGGTCGAGGCGGCACTGCGCCGCACCGGCGCGCTGGCGAGTTGGGATCGCGACAGCTCCGACGACATGCGCAGCGTCGTTCTGCGCACCACGCCCGAGCGTGGCAATGTGCTGCGCATCGCCGATTGGAAACTGTTTCCCACCATCCTTACGGGCGCGAACGAAGTCCAGTTCGAGTTCACCGTGGAAGGTTCGCATTTGGTGTGGGTCCTGACGCCCGATGCGCCGGGGCCGCGCTTGTTGGCCGGACATCCTGCCGACGGTGTGCTCACCGGCAAAGGCAAGGAGCGGGTCAAGACCTCCGGCCCGGTCACGTTGGTCGCACGCAATTCGTTGGGCGCGTACGTCTACCAAGCAGTGCCCGTGGTTCACCCCTACGCCACAGTGAAAAAGACCTGGCTGGAAGCGCCGAAGTCCGACGCCGCCGTGATTGCAGCCAAGGCAGAGATTCTCGATGCCGGCGTGTACGACGTGCCCGAGGATCAAGTCGTTCTCGACGAGATCAATGCCTATTTGGCGGCAAAAGACTGGGCCGCCGAAATCAAACGGATGCGTCTTCAAGTCGATGGCGAACCCGATCCGCTGCCGGCCGGCGTGCTCAACCCCAAGGCCAAGGAGCGCAAGTAGCAAGCACGCCCCACGCGCTGCTGCGGTATTCTCGCGCTATGTCTCGCTCTGTTCGTGTCTTCGAAGTCGGCCCTCGTGATGGGCTGCAAAACGAGTCCAAGCTGCTCTCGGTGCCGCAGAAGCTGGCCTTTATCGCGCGGCTGGTGGAAGCAGGTCTGAAGGACATCGAGGTCGGTTCTTTCGTCCATCCGCGGTGGGTGCCGCAGATGGCCGACACCGACGCGCTGGTGCCACAGCTCCCAAAACATGACGGCGTGCGCTACTGGGCGCTGATACCGAATCAACGAGGGCTGCAGCGCGCCCTCGCTGCTGGGATCACGCACGGTTGTTTGTTGATGTCGGCATCCGAGTCGCACAGCAAGAAAAATCTCAACCGATCGATCGCTGAGGGACTGGCTGAAAACGAGATCGTGGCGCGGCAAGCGTTGACGCACGGGATGACGTTGCGCGGATATGTCTCGGTGGTCTTCGGTTGTCCTTACGAAGGCGACGTCGCGCTGGATGCCACGCAGCGAATTGCCGAACGGTATTTGTCGATGGGCGTGAGCGAGGTTTCGTTGGGCGATACCGTCGGCATGGGACATCCCGATCAGGTACGCCAGGCTGCGAAGCGATGGATCGCAGCGTTCGGCGCTGAGCGGCTGGCGTTTCATTTCCACGACACGCGTGGAACCGGACTGGCCAACGCGTACGCGGTGTTGAACGAAGGGGCGCGCACGCTCGACACGTCGTCGGGTGGGATCGGCGGTTGTCCTTACGCGCCGGGGGCATCGGGGAACTTGGCCACCGAGGATCTGCTGCATCTGTTGAATCGGATGCAGATCCAGACCGGCGTCGATGTCGCGAAGATCGTGGAGACCTCGCGTTGGTTGCGCGATGGAGCCGGGTTGAAGATCTCGGCCAAGTATTTCCAGTTCGCCACGTCAGGGTCGTCCGAACCGATCGTCTAACGCTACGAAATCGTCAGCGTCGTATCGAAGCGAGACACAAGCGCGGATTTCGAAAGATGTAACTCCTACGCCGCGAATCGCTTGAGTGTCCGCATCAGAGCGGCACGACAGTTGCTTATTCCCGAGACAACCGATGACTGCGTTTTCGAAGGGGACGGACTTATGTACGGACGACGCGTGAGCCGGCGTGCGCATCGATGGATGCGATGGCTGCCGTGGGTGGTGTTGGGGTTGGTTTGTGGCGTCTTGGCCGGGCGGACCTGAGCGTCGCGCTTGTGCCCAAGTGGTGAGTTCCATAAATACGATGACGTATAGCGTTGCCTGTATCGAACTCTTCAGCGTAGCCTCCGGTGAGAAGGACATATGCCGCGAGAGAGCCCTTACGCAATTCGCCTTACTGCGCGCGAGAAAGCAAAACTGGCGGCGATGGCGCGGCGGTATACGTCACCGTATAGGGATGTCATCCGGGCCAAGATCGTGCTGTACGCCGCCGCTGGTTTGCGAAACGACGAGATCGCGTGCCGGCTCGACACCCCACGCCAAGTCGTCAGCAAGTGGCGGAAGCGCTTCTTCGAGCAGCGTATCCCGGGACTCGAGGAGATGCTCCGGGCCGGACGTCCTGGGGTTTTCCCCTCCAGACGTGGTGATCGCCGTTAAGGCCCTGGCGTGCGAGCTACCTCACCAGCACGGGATTCCTGGCTCGCAAGCGGCGGCACCCAACCCTGCCGCCCGGACCGGCGCAAACGATGCGCGTCGAACACGAATCCACGCGCTGCGGCGCCTGGGCTTAGTTGGCCGCCTGGGATGTCCACCGCGCCCGAATCTTCGGTCGATGCGAACACGGCGGCGGGATTGCGCCCATTGAACGCTTGGTTCAACAAGTCAAGCGTCGCCGACCCTACTGCTCAGCCGACCGCGTGTTCTGGATTCTCGACAATGGATCCTCACACCGCGGGGATGCCAGTGCGCAACGGCTTCGAGAGCGGTGGCCAAACATCGTTGTAGTACACACTCCGGTTCATGCCAGTTGGCTCAACCAAATCGAGATCTACTTCTCCATCATCCAACGCAAAGTTCTCACTCCGAATGACTTCGACTCGCTCGCCGCCGTCGCTGATCGCCTATGCCGCTTCGAGGAGCACTACCAGGTAATCGCTCAGCCTATCGCGTGGAGGTTCAACCGCCGCGATCTCGCAAGACTGGCCAACAAACTCGAGATCACGCACTCTCGCCGGAGAGTCGCCTGAGTTGAAATACGTCACCGAACTTACGGATCCGACCACTAAGACGCCGATTGAAGCCGGAGGCGGCCGAAAGGTCGCCTCTATTTTTTGAAGAGCGAATCGAAGATATTTTTGGCGTTTTGAACGGTCTGGCCTTCGACGCGGCGGCCGGTCGAATCCAACACAAGCCGAGGCTCGAAGTCCGAGCAGTTGTTGCCGGCCCACTTATCGACAATCGCAGCCGGGACTGGCTTGCGGCATTGAAAGCGGGCGTCAGGCATGAAATGCAAACAGTGCCGGCAAGAATGCAGCGCGGTGTCGCACTTATCACAAGTGGTCAGCGGACCGATGATCGCCGCTTCTTTCTGTTGCTGATGACCACACTTTTGGCAGCGAATGACTTCCGCGGCCGAACGCTCCATCCCACGCTTGAGCCGCTTGACCTGTTCGTCATTGCCTAGATCGGGACGATCCGGCGGGGGCGATTTGGGACGATCGCGATCTTTGTCTTTTCGTTTGTCTTTGTCGTAGCTCACGAGACACCAGCGCGCGGATTATGCGTCGATCGACGTGTCGCGCGCCAGAGCACAAACAGCAGAATCGCAGCGGCCAGCAGTTCTGCGGCGATCAAGAGCGGACGGGACCAACGACTGTCGGCGCTGGGCCCTCGCGCTTTGTCGAGTTGGACCGGCAGGAGCGAGGCCTCGCGCGCGAGTGCGGCGCGATACGGTTCGAGTTCGGGGAAGGGAACCGGGTCTGGCGTGAAACCATCCACTAAGTCGACGGTACCGGCCGGCCTGACGAACAACCACGCTTCCTTCTCGCGCCACAACCGCAACGTGGCGTGCGTCAGCGTTGACGCGTCGAGTCCTGACAACGTCAATCGACGTTGGTCGGCGACCGGCCGAAGACTGACGAATTGATTCGTGGGACCGGCTGCGCGCGCATCGCGGCGCTCGAGCGTTTCGGTCCAACGCATCGCGCGCTCACCACCGAGTGCCAGCGTCAGATTCAGTCCGCCTGGCCCAGGATCGATGCCGCACAGCTCGAGTTGAGTAATGAGACCACCGCTGGGGGGAAGCGTGATGTCGAGAATATCCGGGCCCTGCCGCACGAGGGCGAGCGTCGGCACTCCGTTGGTTTCACGCAGAAACGGAATCACAGCTGTGCCGGTCATCAGCCGCAGGCTGTGCGTGTCATTGCCGATCACATCCAGCAAAGCCTCCGGCAGCGGCACTCGCACGGGACCGTCTGAGCTTGGCGGGAGTTCCAACGCGAAGCGGCGGGCGCGCGGCGAGCTGTCGCTATGGCGCGGTTGCAGCGGCTCGAGCGGGACCGCCGACGCGTGTGCGCTTTGAGGCAAACTCAGGTTTGCGGTGAGGGCGACAACCCCAAGAGGTTGAGCGATCTTGTCGTCGGGTGCGTGGCCACCGGCGCGCAACAGATAGGCTCCAACCTTCGACGCGTCGAACACCAGCCAACGCTTGGGCGTCAGCCCTTCGACTCGCACGGGTGTGGGTGTGGCACCGGAGCCGGTGCGAGTCTCGATGCGCACGGCTGTGTTTCCGTCCAGCGCGCTGGGCAGCACGAACCGCGTGTCCTGCACCGAACCGAGTAACTCCCAGCGTCCCGCGTTGCTGCCGAGTACCAGCGTTGTCGCCGGGCCGGTGGGAGACGCAAACTCCCAGCGCAGCGATTCAACGAGTGTCGTGCCAGCAGGGAGATCGAACCAGCGGGGTTCATTCCAGCGGCTATCGCTCGAGGGGTGTGGCGGGAACTCGATCGCAAGCGGTTCGTGACCGCCTTTGGGGAGCGCGCGCACATGCACCGCGTCGAAACGCGGCAGGCCTGCCGCGCGCGGCCACTGCAGCGCCAAAAATCGCTCGCTCGCCGCGGGATATTCCAAGCTGCCGCGCTGCAGCGAGCGATCGAGTCCGACCCAAAACAGATCGCCCCGTTTGAGCGCGCGAAAGTGTTGCCCGTCGTCGCTGGCTTCCAACACGCAACCCGCCGCACGTCCTAGCTCGGCAGCGGCAACGTCGAGCCGGTCGTGATGAAACGGAATCGGGCCAAGATCGAACAGCAGCCGCCAGCCGCTCGAGGTTTCGTCGAGCGAGACCAAGCGAGCCTCCACTTGACCCTCGGGAGCTGGCGAGACGAAAGCCTCGATCAACGCGCCGGATGGATCGCGAAGCTCGAGTGCGGAAGCGACGCCGGCGGCGATCGCACTGCTGTCCAGCGGTACCACGACAGGACCGGCTCGATCGACGGCAATCGTCCACGCGCTGGGCCGTGGCTGGTCAGCCGAGCGCGCCATGCTTTGCACGCCGGCTGCCATACAAAGTGCCACGAGTGCGAGGCGCCGCATCAGGTTCTCGCGACGACCACAAAGCGACGGTATAGCCAGGCGAGAAACATCAAGCTCAGTCCCAAGCCGAGATAGCTCACCACTCGCCACAAATCGTGCAGCTCTGAGGTGTCGAACAGAAATACTTTTCCAACCGCGATCAACATCACGACCAACGACGCATGCCGCAAGAGCGCGCGATCGAGGCGAATTCCCAGCGCGAGCAACGCAGTACCAAACACCAGGTAGGTAATCGAGTAGCTCCACATCTCGGCATCGCTAATGCTTCCACCCCGGAGCACCGAGCCGTGAAACGCCTGACGCACCTGAAGTGTGAGCAACGCGAAGGTCAACACCAGGGCTACCAACTGCGAGACCGAAGCGAACGCTGCGTGGCCCTCACGCTTGGTGAGCCAATGTCCCAAGACCAGCGCGATCAGGGCAGGAATGCCGAATCCCACCAACAGCAGATTGACGACGGGGAGTGCACCGACGGGGTCACCGGTGAACACGGGGTTCTCGAACAACCCGACAATCGCGAGTGCCCACACGAGGCCCACCGCCGCGAGCCCCGGGCCACCGTAGTACAGCGCGAGGATCTGTTGCCAGCGACGTGATGCGCTCATCAGCAACAGCCCAAGCGCGCCGAAGGCAACGGCAAATGCGGCAGCCTCCGAAAACAACATGCCGCCCGCTTGCCCGGGACGCAGTCCGAGGCCGTCGAAGGGATGCCACACGTGTCGAACGTCCAACACGAGCAACGCGGTTCCCAGCGCCAACGCGCCCCATTCGAACAGTTGCGTCAACCACGCGGGCCCGTCGCGTCGCGCTGCAATGCTGCCCACGATGAACGCGATCATCGGCACGCCGTAACCGTAGGCGAGCCAATTAGCGAGCGGCGTCGTGCCGATCGGATATTCCAACACCACCGCTGGGTTGAGCAGCAGCCGCACCAGCACCGCGGCGGCCAACGCACCGGCCGCGTATGAAAGTGCGTTGACGCGAACGCGCGGAAAAATCCAGGCGAGCGCGGCCGCCTGCAAGGCCCAAGCAACCGTCAGCCAGGCGCGCTCGAATTCCAACGGTACCGCTGCGGCGATCAGTCCCGTGGCAGCGAGCGCGAAGGCGGCGAGCGCGTACTCGGTGTCGTCGACGTTTCTATCGCGGCGCGCGACCACGAACGCCATGGCAATCGTGACCGCACCGCAAGCCAGCGCCTGGATTCCCCAAGGGACCAAGGGCACAAACTGAGGATCCTTCGACAACACCCACCAAGCGGCAGCGAAATAGGCGGCGACGCTCAGTGCGGCCGTCGCTGCGAGCGCGGCGCGCTCCTTGGCGCGTTGCAACGCAGCGAACGAGCCGAACGAGAACAACGCGCCCATCGCAATCGCGGTCCAAGCCACGGCCTGAGTGTCGAGTGGAGCGGACGATGTCGTGGATGAGATCAAGAAGATCACGACGCTTGCCGCCAACGCTAACAACGGCAGCAGCTGCAGGCTCGAATCGAAGACCGCGAGCACGATCAAGGCGATCGAGATTATTGCCAAGAAGCCCCATTCCATCGGGCCGAAGCCGTGTTTCAACGCAATGGCGCCGGTTCCCACCAAACCCAAGACGCCGGCAATCGCGCGAAGCGTCCAGGCGCTGCGCTCCTCGCCCCAGCCTTGATCGGTTCCGGGCCGAGCGCTCCACAAGAACATCAACGTGCTGACCACCATGAACAGTCCGGCGGGAATGAGCCAGCGATCGGCGTTGGGCAGCGCGTGAATCGAAAGCGCCCACAACACCGATGCGACCAACGTGAGCGCGGCGATCGGCATCCACGCACGCCGACGTGTCACTACCAAGAGGCAGGTTTGCAACACGAACAGATATCCAAACAGACCCCACGGGCTTGGATCTTCACTGCCGATCAACGCCGGTGTCAGGAAGCCACCGACCAAGCCGATCAACGCGATCATCGGTCCTTGGCGCAGCGACAACACCACGGCGGCGCCCGCGGTGGCGGCCATCAACGAAAAGCCGATCAGCGGCGGAATCAAATGATAGAGGTGCACTCCGGCCAACAGCGCCGCGAACATGTCGGCAATACCTGCTGCTGTCAGGCCTTGACCAATCAACGACACTCGGCTTCGCATCCATTCGCCAGCCCCGAGCAGGCTCACGCCGAACAGCAAACCCAACGCGATCCTCATCGTCGGTGTAATCCAGCCGTGATCGAAGCTGTACTTCACCAAGAACGCACCGGCGAGTGTCAGGGCGATCGAGCCGATCCAGACGGGCAGTCGCGCGCCCAGGCGCTCTTCGAGTGAGATGGCAGGTTCGGCCGGTGCGTCATCGAACCGCGCGAGAGGTCGTGCGATTGGCGGTGAGGCGGCGTCTGTTGTTGTTGCTGGCGCCGCAAGTGGAACTGGCGCGCGTGCGGATGGCGGTGCCGTCGTCTTCGGGGGTACCGGTGCCGCTGTCGCGGCTGGCGTGGGGATTGGCGCCGGTGCCGCCTTAGGCGCCGCGGGTGATGGTTCAACCGACAGGCTTTCGCGACGCCACGCGCGAAGCTCGTCTTCCAACCGCCGCACTCGACCGATCAAAACCAACACGACCACCATGGCGATCGGGCCACTCAGCAGCAACGCCACGGCCAACAGGATCAGTGCTTCCATGAATCCCCCGGGGATCGCCGCGATTCTAGTCCCCTCGACCTACTCCGCCACAGGTGGTGGTTGATCGAGGGCGCCGCGCACCGCCTGCGCGAGAGCATCGGTGTGCAGCGGACGATGCACGTTCCCCATCGCACCGAGCCGTCGCGCCGCTTCTTCCTGATCCGGCAACGGATAAGGGCAGATCATCAGCACGCGTTGACCGGGCCAGTGTTTGAGAATGCGCGAGAGCACTTCATTGCCGTTGCGGCCGGGCAGGACCATGTCGAGCAACACCAGACCGACGCTGGGACGGTGACGCAGGCGTTGCATCGCATCGCCAGGGGCATTCACCGTTTCGGCGTGATAACCGAACGCTTCCAACTGCCGGCGCAGTTCATCGGCGGCGTCGAGGTCATCGTCGACGATCAACACGGTTTCGCGTCCACGCCAGCGCTGTCGTGGATCGACCGAGGTAACCACGACAAGGGCATCCTCGGCATCTGCCAAGGGGAGCGTCAATCGCGCGCTGGTGCCTGTCCCCGGCCCGCTTTCCAATTCGATGAATCCGCGATGGCTGCGCGCGATTCCGTACGCGACCGTCAGTCCCAATCCCGCCGCGTGTGGACCCTTGGTCGTGAAGAACGGCGCGAACGCGCGCTCACAGACATCGGCGGTCATGCCCGAGCCAGTGTCGATGACTTCGATCGTCGCGTACGGGCCCGGTGTGATGCCCGGGATTGCCGCCTCCTCGCTCGACCAGATCGCGCTTTGCAATCGGACCACGATTTCGCCGTGTGACTGTGCCTCTGCGTCGCGCGCGTTTTGAAGCAACTGCCAGAGCGCCGAGCGCAAGCTCGCCTCGTCGCCGCGGACGACCAGTGAGTCGCTCGCAGGAATTTCCATTCGCACGGTGAGTGGTGGTGTGAGTGTGCGGAGGAACTCGGTGGCCGTATCGCGCACCAGCCGGGTGAGATCGAGCGACTCGTGCAACGAGGTGTCGGCCGACGCAGGAGCCAAGGCGCGCGCGCGTCGTGCCAGCGCGGCGCCGCGAGACGCCGAGCGCTCGATCGACAAGAGCGGTTCCTCGTGTGGTGGAATCTGTTCGTCGCCGCTGCCGTGCGTGAGATCGCGGATGCGCCGAAAGATTTGCTCGAAGTCGCGCACCAAACGCTCACCGACGTCGGCCACCGCTTCGAGCCGGGCGGCGTGCGCTACGCGCGCTTGAAGCAGTTGCCTGGCGGACAAGTCGCGCAGAAACAGCGCCACTTGGCGTCCTCCCTGTTCGGCTGGGAGCAGCGCGGTAGAGGCCCACAAGGGCAGCTCCACACCAGGCACACGCTGGCCTCGCAGTTCGCGATGGACCGCCACCGGTTCGCCCGCTTGACGGCTTTGCAGCCAACGCGCCGCCACGTCGCGCTGATCGGCGGCAATCAAGCTTGTCCACTCGCGACCCACCAAGGCTTCGTCGGGGGCAATCGCCAGCAAGGCGCGAAGCGCGGGATTGGCAAATACCACGCGTCCGTCGTGCACCACCAAGACGCCATCTGGGCTCGCATCGATCAGCGCCATGGCTCGCACCTGGCTGCGTTTGAGCGCCTGCTCGATTTCTTCGAGTTGTTCCTGCTGACGCAGCGCCGAGTAAAAAATGAAGCCTAAGGCAGCGATAGCAGAAATGAGCGCGATGAATCCGACCGCCCCGAGCGGCGAGCGCATGAAAACCCACGTGAGCACAGCCAGGGCTGCGGCCAACAGCAAAGCAGCGATGACAAGTGGTGTGGCGCGCACGCTCGAATACTACGTCCTTACCGGTGTTTTCGAACTCTTCTTGGCGCCCTTGGTGGTGCGCTTGGCCGTCGCTTTCTTGCGGCCGGGTCGCACGACACCCGAGGCCACCGCCTCACGCTTCGTGGCCAGCATTTCTGCCGCCCGTTCGGCCGTCAACTCGTCCAGCGTTTCGCCCTTCCGCAGCGACACGTTGGTCTCGCCATCGGTAATGTAAATCCCGAAACGACCTTCCTTGGCGGTGATCGGCTTGCCCGACACAGGATCGTTGCCGTATGCGGCGAGCGGCGGTTTGGCCGCTACACGTTGCCGGCCACGAAACACCTTCGGTGCTTTCAAAATTTCGACCGCTTCGGTGAGTTCAATCGTGAACAACCGCGCTTCGGCATCGTCGCCAATATTGCGGCGCTCTTCGCCCTTCTGAATGTAGGGACCATAGCGCCCGTTGAAGACCTGCACCTCTTGGCCGTCGGCAGGGTCCTTTCCGAGCGAGCGAGGCAGCGACAGCAACTGCAACGACTCCTCCACCGTCAGCGTCTCGAGCGACATCGTCTTGAGCAGCGACGCGGTCTTGGGCTTCTCTCCGTCGAGCGATTCGGGATCGCCAAGCTGCACGTAGGGGCCGAATCTCCCCGGCTTGGCGTAGATCTTCAGGCCGCTGCTCGGGTCGACACCCAACGGTGTGTCGCCCTTGGGTGCATCGAGCAACTCTTCGGCGCGTTCGACGCTCAACTCATCGGGCGGCACGTCTTCGGGGACCGACGCCGTTTGCTCGCCGCGCTTGACGTAAGGGCCGTAGCGCCCGGGCTTGACCACAATCAGTTGGCCGTCTTTGCCGGTGCCGATTGGAATGGTGTTGATTTCGGCAGCGTTGATTTCACCCAGATGATCGCTCACCAGCTTTTTCAGGCCCGGGGCGTTGCCGTTGTAGAAGGCGCGCAGCCACGGCTCGCGTTGACCCTTGCCTTCGGCAATCTCGTCCAGATCGTCTTCGAGTTTGGCGGTGAAGTCGTACTCGACCAGCGTCGAGAAGTGTTTTTCGAGCAAGTTCACCACCGCAAACGCGACCCAGTTGGGGATCAGCGCACCACCTTTTTTCCAGACGTACTTGGCTTGGATTGTCTCCATGATCGAGGCGTAGGTGGATGGCCGGCCGATGCCCAGTTCTTCCAAACGCTTTACCAGCGAGCTTTCGGTGAACCGTGCCGGCGGCTGCGTTTGATGCCCTTTCGGCTCCAACGACGAGACCGCGACACTGTCGCCTCGCTTCAACAGCGGCAGACGCTCTTCTTTGGTTTCGAGTTCGGCCTCGGGATCGTCGGCACCTTCCACGTAAGCGCGCATGAAACCGGGAAACAGGATCGAGCGGCCGCTCGCCGAAAATTCGACCTTGTCACCGGTCGAGGAGGCCGCATCGAGTTTGACCTGTACGCTCTGCATCTGCGCATCTTTCATTTGCGAGGCAATCGTGCGCTTCCAAATCAACTCGTAGAGCTTCAGTTCGTCGCCGCGCAGTTCGCTGGTCAACTGATCGGGAGTGCGGAACGTTTCGCCGGCGGGGCGGATCGCCTCGTGTGCTTCCTGTGCGTTTTTTACCTTGCGCTGATATTGACGCGGCTCGGTCGCGAGGAACTCATCGCCATACAAACTGCGAACCTGCGCGCGCGCGGCGGCAATGGCGGTATCGGAAAGCGTCGTGCTGTCGGTGCGCATGTAGGTGATGTAACCGCGCTCGTACAGCGACTGCGCCACACGCATGACTTGTTGCGCGCTCATCCGCAGCTTGCGGCCACCTTCTTGCTGCATCGTCGAGGTGATAAACGGCGGCTTGGGGCTGGAGGTATACGGCTTGGTCTCGACGGCCGACACCACCAACGGGCGCCCCGCCAATCGCGACGCCAAACCGCGCGCCGCGCTTTCGTTCAGCACCATGACGGCGGTCGACTTGAGCGCCCCTTGATCGTTGAAATCCTTCCCGGTGGCAATCCGGCTGCCATTGACGCCGGTGAGTTTCGCCGTGAAAGACGGCTCGGTCGCCGACTCGGCTTCGATGTCCCAGTACGAGGCCGAGCGAAATGCCATCCGCTCGCGCTCGCGCACCACGATCAAACGCACCGCCACGCTCTGCACACGACCGGCCGACAACCCCGAACCGATCATGCGCCACAGCACCGGCGAAACTTCGTACCCGTAAAGGCGGTCCAGAACGCGGCGTGTTTCCTGCGCGTCGACCAGCGACTGATCCACCTGGCGACAGTCGCGCAGCGCTTCGTTGATCGCTTTCTTGGTGATCTCGTGAAAGACCATCCGTTTGATTGGAATCTTGGGCTTGAGCTCTTCGAGCAAATGCCACGCGATCGACTCGCCTTCGCGATCTTCGTCCGTCGCTAGGTAAAGCTCGGGGGCTGTCTTGAGGGCGCGTTTGAGGTCGCGAATGACGTCGGGCCGGGTGACCACGTACAGCGGCTTAAACCCGTTGTCGACATCGACCCCGAGCCGGGCCCACGGCTCCTTCTTGAGGTGCTCCGGAATCTCCGAAGCGTTCTGCGGCAGGTCGCGGACGTGGCCCACCGAGGCCTTGACCTCGAACCCGTCCCCCAGAAACTGGGAGATGGTTTTGGCCTTGGCCGGGGACTCCACGATGACGAGAGGCTTTCCCATAGGTTTTTCAGGGAAGCCGAACTAGGGGGGGCTGTCAAGCTCGGATCGAGGGGAGGCGTCCCCCGCACCCCCCAGGATCATTCCCCCAAGCGGGACAAATGCGACTCGATTTCCTTGGCCCCCGAGCGCCTGAAAGCCTGTTCCTCGCGGATCCGGTCGAGGTCGGTTTCGCCGTTCACATTGACGATCACCATCGTTCCAGGCCCTTTGCCGTAAAGGTTTTGGAAGTCGTAGACCGCTCCGATGACGGTCAGCGAACCGTCCTGGATTCGTGCCCGGTAAGTGGCTAGCGCTTGACGCACCTGAAAATCGACATTGGCCTGAATGTTTTTGGCCCAACGGCTGTCGAACTCTCCCTCCTCGGATGTTTCGAGCGCGGGAAGCAGCGGGTCGAGCTCGTGCACGATGTCGGCGTCCTCCTCGTGGTAATCACCCATCGCGGCCTTCACCGCGCCGCAGCCGGTATGGCCCATGACCAGCAGCACCGGCGTATTGAGGTGCTGAATTCCGTAGTCCACCGAGCCCTGCGCCGTTTGCATCTGGTTGCCGATGTCGCGCACCACGAAGAAGTAGTTGTCGGGATTGCCGCCAAAGAGCGGCGTCTGGACCCGCGAATCGGAGCAGGTCAATAGCGTCACCTTGGGCTGCTGCGAGTTGGCGAAGGGGGCGAAGTAACTCGCGTTGTGCTGCGAGGCAAACAAGCCGTTGCCCGCCAAGAGTTGCGCGACGATCTCGGGCGCCTTGGCCCCTGCTGCGGCATCACCGTGCGTGCCGCCACCTTTCTTGGTCTCCGCCTTCTTGGCCTCAGGCGGTTTCGCTTCTGGCCGCTTGGCCTCGACCTGTCGAACGTCAGCGGCCGTCGAGACCTGGGCCGCATGTTCGCCGGCGTCGGGACGCGCCTCGGTCTTGCCTCGCAGCGCGAGCGCCTCGGCGTCGGTGCGCGGCCGAGCTGGTGGGGATTGCGTTTGTTCGGCGCGTGCGATGTGCACCGACAACGTCAGCGTAAGAGCAACAGCGAGCACGGGTGTGAACCGGCGCATGGTCTGGGTATCCCGTCTTTGAACCCTCGCCCCCGCTCAGGTCCTACGGCAAGATGGGGCGTCGCGCGGCCGCCGGGCAAGCCCTCAAACAGAGTGGTCAGCGAGAGTGGTTAATCGTACAGAGAACGGCGGGGGTGTTTCTGCCCATGCCACTAGTCCGTATTTATTCGTGGGTGCTCACGGTCTCCATCGTCTTTGGAGCTTCTCTCGTTGCGCCTCAGGCGGCCGAGTCTGCATCGGCCGTCTCCGGCAGATCGATTCCGGTCCACCCACCGTCGACCGTCGAATTCGATGACGGCATGCCGCTGCCGGCTACCCATCCTCGCGGCAACGACGCCCCCATCAGCGTCCGATTTCGCTGGCCGCTTTTGAAGCAGGACTTTCAACACAGCTTCAACTATGTCGACCTCGACCCCAGCGGCTCGGTCAACGACTGGAGCTGCAAGGCGACCACCTACGACACGCACCAAGGCAACGACATCATGATTCGCGACTTCGTCGAGATGGACGAAGGGCGCTTCATCGTGGCGGCGGCACCGGGCGTGGTGCTGCGTGCCGTCGACGGCTACTTCGATCGCGCCGCCTTTCCGGGCAACGGTGGGCCCAACAACTTCGTCTACGTTCAACACGACGACGGCAGCAAAGGGTTGTACTTGCATCACGCCAAGTGGTCATCGTTGGTGGGTGCGGGCGAGCGGTTTTTCGAGGGCCAGCCGCTCGCGCTGGTCGGAAGCGCTGGAAACTCCAGCGACCCACACGTGCATTTCGAAGTCGCCGACGCCGATGGCACCACGCAAGAACCGTTTGCGGGCGCGTGCCGCGCCGGAGCGTCGTTGTGGCAGCCACCACAACCGGCACACGTCACCACCAACCCGATCGATGTCTACTCGGCCGGCATACAAATTTTCACGCCCGACATTTACACGATCAAGGAGCGCTACCCCGACGTCACGCGTGTGCAGCAAAACGCCGCTGCCAATGCGTTTTTCTTTTGGCATCGCAATACCGACATTCACGCCGGCGACGTCTCGCGCGTGGTCTATCGACGTCCCGACAACAGCATCTTTTCGGACGATAGCTTCACGTATACAACAGGCAGCGCTTACGACTGGATGTACTGGCAGACTTTTCTTCCCGGCTCAGGCTCGCTCGGTGCTTGGAAAATCGAGTACTACCTCAACGGTGTGTTGAAGCTCACCAAGAATTTCACGTTGAGCGCTGCAGCCTTCGCCAATCCTGTCGCCAACACCGCGACGTTCGCCGTGCCGAAGGGTGTGGCCGGCGGCGTGTTGAAAGGCTCCGACGTCGATAGCGGCGTGAAGAACTTCACGTTGGTCACACCACCCGCGCACGGCGAGGTGCGGCTGTTCGGTCCGAGGCAAAGCCGATTCCGCTATGTGCCCGAAAGCGGCTACGCCGGCAGCGATTCGTTTCAAGTGCGCGCCACAGACAGCGAGTTTCGCGACAGCGCCAACGCCTCGATCTCGCTCAACGTCACCGCGGCAAAGCAAAACGTGCTGCGGCTCGAAGGCGACAGTGAGCAGGACTACATCGAAGTTCCTGCCGCTGCGGCGCTGGACACGCCGGGCAACGCCTTCACGGTGGAGACCTGGATTCGCCCTGGGGTTGGGTCGAACCAGTATCAGCGCGTGATCGATCGCCGCAGTCCCACCGAGTTCGATCTGCGCGGTGTGAGTTTTCGCTTGCCACCCGAGCAGTGGGTCGAGTTTTCGCTCGGGCGTGGCAGCGATGCTGCGTACTGCTATTCCATTGCTCAGTTGCCGTTGACGCGCTGGACGCATGTTGCGCTCAGTTACGACGGCACCTATCAGCGCGTGTACATCAACGGCGTACTCGATAACTTCTGCTTCGCTCCCGGATCGATCTCGTGGACCGGTACCGGGGCGCTGCGAATCGGCGGCGGGTTTGGGTCGTTCGAAACCTATCGCGGCGATATCGATGAGGTGCGCTGGTGGGCGACCGCTCGCAGCGCTGCCGAAATCGCGTCGGGTGCGAGTTGCTCGTTTTATTCAGCCGCGCTACCGGCCACGCTGCGCGGAAATTGGCGCTTCAATGGCGATGCCCTCGATAGCACGGCCAACGCGCTGCATGGCACGCGCGTCGTCGGCGCGTCGTTCGCGTTGACCGACGGTGGTACGCCGCTACGCTGCGCCGGCGTGAATCTCGATGGCGATGCGTTTACCGACAACGCCGATAACTGCCCGCTGGTGTCGCAGCCTTCGCAAGCCGATGCCGATGGCGACAAAGTCGGTGATGCGTGCGACCTGTGTCCCGCTGTGCGTGATGCGGCGCAAGCCGACCTCGACTTGGATGGTGTGGGTGACGCATGCGACAAGTGCCCGTTTGTGGTCGATAGCGACCAAGCCGACAGCGACGGTGACGGGGCAGGGGATGCCTGCGATCCGTTTGGCAGCGATGCCAGCAAGAGCGTGCCGTCTGCGGCGATCACGCTCAACGCGACGCACAATCGTGTCTCGGGAGTTTCTACTTTCAGTTGGACGGCAGAACCGAAGTCGACGGCGTACGAGTTTTATCGCGGTACCCAGCCGATGGTGGCAGCGCGGTTTTACGGCACGTGCCAAAACGCGCGCGATGGCAACACCGTCGATACGCAGTTTGCCGAGAGCGAAGCGCCCGTAGCCGGCAGCGCGTACTTCTACTTGGTGATCGGCGTGGCTGCGGACGGAACGCGAGGGTTGGCGGGTGTGGATAGCGGCGGGAAGCTGCGCGATTTGCGGGCGAGGGATTGCCGGTAGGGGTGAGACGGCATGCAGAGAAACAGATCTCTGCTTGTTGGGCCCGGACGAGTCAGCGTGTAGCACTCACTCGATGGACGCGTCGGCGGTTCGTCGCCGCGTCATGGTTCCTCCAACTGCTCCTCGCTCTCGTCCACGTCCACGTCCTCGCTCAGGCCCTCTTCCTCGAGGCGACGCGCCTCCTCGAGAAACACTTCGGCCTCATCAACGGAGTCGGGACGCCACCAGCCGACCGGTAGGTTCACTTGGCCGTATTGCCCACTGCGAACCAACTCGGCCAGCGTGTGTCGCTGCAGCGTCAGTAGCCGGAGGTCACCTGGGCGGGAATGGAAGTTGAGATCGACCAATGAACCTGCAGACTCGCTGACGAGCTCGGTGCTCTCGAGCAGCAATCTCAGTGCGAGAGTCACCTCCAAACTACTCTCACCACGTGAGAGTTGCTCTGCGGTCCGCTCGACTACGGCAATGACTAGGTCGCGCGGGTAGGATTCAAACGGAAGTTGAAACGATCCGACGAGGCGAGAAGAGAGTCTGTGTTCCTCGAGCGCGGCTCGCACGAGCCGGTCGATTCCGGACGGACTCACGAAGTGCATGAGCGGAAACACCGGCAGAGGCTCGTCGGGCTCCTTGGGAGCGTCCGGATCGGAAAAAAAGGACGCGCTCAGCATGCTGAGACCTGTGGCCCACATTTCGTCGTCGAGTGCGACGTCGACCGCCCAATCGGCGATCCGACGATGATCCAGTTCAGGCGCTCTAAGGACGGGCAGTACTCGAATTGCAGCGTCGACCAGGTGGTCGTGGCAACGCGGGGTGCTGCAGTCGCCATCGAGTGGGACGACTAACGGTCGGTTCCGCCCGTTATCGAGAAGTGCAGCCAAGAAACGCGGCGGCCAGTTTAGCTGGGCGCCAAACACACGCGTCTCGAAGCTGAAGGACTTGGAGTATGCCCACTGTGGCAGCGAGGGTGGAAGCGGCAGCAACGACGTTTCTATGTCCAACGTCACGCGCAACTCGAGCGGCTCTGCCAACGAATCCGAGTTCTCGGCGCGCTTGGCCACGGTGGTTGGTATCCACCAACTCCCATCCACGGCAGTTTCATATGGGAGCGAAACCCAGCCTTGCGGCCTCTGCCACTCGATCTGCGTGGTACGGGCGACGACCAATGGCTGGTCGCGGCCAAGCTGGTCAAGGAGCGTTTCGGTCGCCATCTGGCAACCGATCGCTGCAGGCGCCATCCCAAGGATCGCTATCATCGACACCATCCCAGCCAGGCCACGTCGCATCGTTCCTCCTTGGAAGGAGAGGATCGTTCAATGCGTGGCCAACACACGTGCGCGTCGCTGCTTTGGTGTTGCGCGCTATCGGCTCGACCGCGCGGTTCAAGCACCGCACCGAAAATGGGCAGGCGCTAGCACGACCCTGTGCAGCATTGGCAGCCGTAGGCGCGTCGATCTACGTCGCAGAGTGGAGGCCGTCAACGAACGAGCGCGTCGACGTCCATGGAGATGTACGTCGCTCGCAGGGCCGAGAGTTGCTCTGTGAACCAAACGAGGCGATCGAGCCGATCAACATTCTGGTCCGAGTTCAAGATCGCTCCGGAAGATTCACGGAGATGCGGCGTGACTGGGCAGAGTTGGTAGCCGAGGCGCGCGCTGAAGCCTGCCAGTCGAGTGACTTGTTCGACCTGCACTGCGATTGATGGTGTGCGGTCGAGAATGCACGCGGGACAGCCCTTTTATGGCGAAGTCCCTGGCTCGAGCGTCAATCCAACGTCGTCGCTCAGCTTCTCCACCGCTTCGATGGCCGCTTTGCGCAGATCGCTGTCGGCAAACAGCTTTGCGGGCAGTTCGTGCTGAAGTAGCTCTGTCTCGCGCGCAAATCGCGTCTGCTGGTCGGCTTCCTTTCGAAGCGCCGTGAACTCTGCGCTCGACTTCACCTGCATGAAGTAGTCGCCGGTCTTTTCCCGCAGCACGTCGATTACTGCGAAGGCGAGGACAGGTGCCGCGGATTCCAGTTCCGGACGAGGATCCTGGATCGTACTCAGGCCGTTGAGTCCGCTGCAGATGTGAAATCCATACTTGGGCTCGTTCGTGTCGGTACCATCGGGATTCTTTTTCAGTTTCACTGGGTCGGGCCAGCCCATTACCGACAGATAGCGCATCAGTTGATCGAGCGACACGGTCGCTTTCGGCAACGGCGCGCGTGTTGGACAGTCCGCACAGACTAGGCCTGCCGCCTTGATGTTCTCGAGCACGTGCCGTTCCACGACGGCTTGGAAGCGCGGGTTGGCCATGATTGCCTCGGAGTGTCTTTTGCTTGCTGCTACAGGCCATTCGAGCGAGTCGTAGTCATCTCCTATCACGCTCTGTTCCGGGAAAATCCCGAGGGTCAGAAAGGAGGCGCGAAGTTCTTCCAGCGTCTTGTCGACCACTTGTTTGACGGGAGACGGCGGACGCTCACCGTAAACCTTCTCGCACTCCTTCGGCATGCCGACAATTGGGGAGTAGCGAATCTTCTCGCCGAGCAGGCAGTTGCTCTCGAGTAGAACCGTCTTGACCTCCTGCCAAGAAACGCTCGTGACAACTGCACCGGGAGCAGCCGCCGGAGCCGCGTCAGCCGGTGATGGCTTGGCGAAATGCCATGACCCTGTCAATAGCACGAGCGTGAGTAAAGACCGTAGTGCCCGGGCAACCTCGACCGGCCATGCGCGCTGGTTCATCCGAGTACCCCCACTGACTAGAGTCGATCGAGCACCTCATCAAGATGACGGAAGGCGACGCGGAATGGCGCTTGGAATGCGCCATACGTGACCACCACGTCGGTTTCGCTGCCGTGCGCGCGCGTCCAGTTCTGCAGCCAACGAACTTGGTAGCGCACGTTGGGCGAGACCTGCGTCATGAATCGCAGTTGATCGTCGAGGTAGGCCTCGAAGCGTCCGAAGATCGGCATCTGGGCACTGGCGCCGTCGCGCGCGGTCAGTTGCACCGACATGACGTGCGAGTCCATCGGGAGTGCGTAAACCGAACGGTTGCGGAAGGTCGTTTGCACCAACTGCACGAACTCGGCGGCGAGAGATTGTTTGTCGCCCCACAGTCCGCTGCCGCACTCACCGATGCGTGAGGAGACGCCGATGAAAAAGCAGATCGAGCGTGCTCCGGAGCATGTGGCGTAGTTGTCCTCGTAGAGGTCGGTGCTGTCGTCACACTTCAGAGGCCTCGGGTAATTGTCGCAACTGGGAAAGTCCGGATTCCAGGAGACGATCGCCACGCAGCCGGGTTGGCGCACCGGATCGCAGTAGGTCTGATCGAGGAAGATCACCGACGCCGTGGGATCGAAGTTATTGTACGTCCTGAGCCACTGATCGCCGGTCCAGTCTTGCTGCACGACGGTGTAGGTCTCGTCGCTGCCGTCACTCCAGATCGTCGCGACCTGGGTCGTGGGGATGATGTAGGCCTGGTCGTACTGGCCGGTCAAGACGTTGTTGTCGTACGGCCCGCGGCTATCGAAGATCACCGGGTAATCAGTAATGGCGCACCCGATCGACAGGCATATCAACCCCAAAAACGCCGAACTCAGCAGCGGTGCGAAATAGGCTCTCATATCGGACCTCCCCGGCGGAATGGTACGCCCATCACGCACCGCGAAAACAGTTTTTTTGCGCCGCGATTGATCGAGCATTCGAGGCACGTTCGTCGCATTCCCGGGCCGACGCAAGCATTGAAACCTAAAGCCGATCGAGCACCTCATCGAGGTGATGGAAGGCGACGCGGAATGGCGCTTGGAACGCGCCGTACGTGACCAGCACGTCGGTTTCCTTGCCGTGCACGCGAGTCCAGTTTTGCAGCCAACGGACCTGGTAGCGCACGTTGGGCGAGACCTGCGTCATGAACCGCAACCGATCGTCGAGGTACGCCTCGAAGCGCCCGTAGATCGGCATCTGGGCACTGGCGCCGTCGCGCGCGGTCAGCTGCACCGACATCACCTGCGAGTCCATCGGGAGTGCGTAGACCGAGCGGTTGCGGAAGGAAGTTTGCACCAGCTGCGCGAATTCGGCAGCGAGTCCTTGCTTGTCGCCCCACAGTCCGCTGCCGCACTCACCGATGCGTGAACTCATGCCGATACTGAAGCAGAGCGAACGCGCCCCGGAGCAGCCATACGCGAAGTTGTAGTCGAAAATGTCATCGCAGGGGCGAGAGTTGCCAGTGTCATAGCAGCTCGGGTAGTTCGGATTCCAGGAACTCATCGGCGCGCAACCAGGCTGACGCGTCGGATCGCAGTAGGTTTGATCGAGGAAGATCACCGATGCGGTTGGGTCGTAGTTGTTGTACGTCCTCAGCCACTGATCGCCGGTCCAGTCCTGCTGCACAACCGTGTAGGTTTCGTCACTGCCGTCACTCCAGACCGTGGCGACCGTTGCCGATGGGACGATGTAGGCCTGATCGTACTGGCCGGTCATGACGTTGTTGTCGTACGGCCCGTGGCTATCGAAGATCACCGGGTAGTCGCTGATATCGCACCCGACTGTCAGGCAGATCAACCCCAAGAACGCCGAACCCAACAGCGGTGCGAAATGAGCTTTCATACCGGACCTCCCCAGCGGGATGTTACGTCTACCACGTCAACTGAACCGTGCCTTATTCCCAGTGGCGCCGGTTTGTTTTCATTGCACCCGAAAGCCATCACGACTCAGAGCCGATTGAGCACCTCATCGAGGTGACGGAAGGCGACGCGGAATGGCGCTTGGAATGCGCCATACGTGACCACCACGTCGGTTTCGCTGCCGTGCGCGCGAGTCCAGTTTTGCAGCCAACGAACTTGGTAGCGCACGTTGGGCGAGACCTGCGTCATGAACCGCAACCGATCGTCGAGGTACGCCTCGAAGCGCCCGAAGATCGGCATCTGGTCACTGGCGCCCTCGCGCGCGTTCAGTTGCACCGACATCACCTGCGAGTCCATGGGGAGCGCATAGACCGAGCGGTTGCGGAAGGACGTTTGCACCAACTGCGCAAACTCCGCAGCGAGTCCTTGCTTGTCGTTCCACAGTCCGCTGCCGCACTCACCGATGCGGGAGGATATCGCGATCTCATAGCAGATCGATCGGGCTCCCGAGCATTCGTAGTTGTAGCTGTAGTCAAAGCGGCGGTCGCACGGGGGAGTGTTGCCGTAGCTGTCGCAGTTCGGGAGGTTTGGATTCCAAGAGACCATCGCTGCGCACCCTGGCTGACGTATCGGGTCGCAGTAGGTTTGATCGAGGAAGATCAACGAGGCGGTTGGGTCGAAGTTGTTGTACGTCCTGAGCCACTGATCGCCGGTCCAGTCCTGCTGCACAACCGTATAGGTTTCGTCGCTGCCGTCACTCCAAATCGTACCGACCGAAGCCGAGGGGATGATGTAGGCCTGGTCGTACTGGCCGGTCATGACGTTGTTGTCGTAAGGCCCGCGGCTATCGAAGATCACCGGGTAGTCCGTGATGTGACACCCAATCGACAGGCTGATTAACCCCACAAACGCGGAACCAAGCAGTGGCGCGAAATGAGCTTTCATACCGGACCTCCCCAGCGGGACGTTACGTCTACCACGTCAACGGAACCGAGCCTTTTTCCCAATGGCGCCGGTTCGTTTCCATCGCACCCGAAACCCATCACGACTCAGAGCCGATCGAGCACCTCATCAAGCTGACGGAAGGCAACGCGAAACGGCGCTTGGAATGCACCATACGTGACCACCACGTCGGTTTCGTTGCCGTGCGCGCGGGTCCAGTTTTGCAGCCAACGAACTTGGTAGCGCACGTTGGGCGAGACCTGCGTCATGAATCGCAACTGATCGTCGAGGTACGCCTCGAAGCGCCCGTAGATGGGCATTTGAGCGCTAGCGCCGTCGCGCGCGGTCAGCTGCACCGACATGACGTGCGAGTCCATCGGGAGTGCGTAGACCGAGCGGTTCCGGAAGGTCGTTTGCACCAACTGCGCGAACTCCGCAGCGAGTCCTTGCTTGTCGCCCCACAGTCCGCTGCCGCACTCACCGATGCGCGAGGACATCCCAACCTCGAAGCAGAGCGATCGGGCTCCGGAGCACTGCGGCGCGTAGTCGTAGTCAAAGACCTCATTGCACGGGGGAGTGTTGCCGTAGCTATCGCAGTTCGGGAGATTTGGATTCCAGGAGACCATAAATGGGCACCCGGGCTGTCGTATGGGATCGCAGTACGTTTGATCGAGGAAGATCACCGAGGCGGTTGGGTCGTAGTTGTTGTACGTCCGAAGCCACTGATCGCCGGTCCAATCCTGCTGCACAAGCGTGTAGGTTTCGTCGCTGCCGTCATTCCAAATCGTAGCTGCCGTCGCCGAGGGGATGATGTAGGCCTGATCGTACTGGCCGGTCATGACGTTGTTGTCGTACGGCCCGTGGCTATCGAGAACTACCGGGTAGTCGGTGATGTGACACCCGATCGACAGGCCGATCAATCCCACGAGAGCCGAACCCAAAAGCGTTGCGAAATGAGCTTTCATACCGGACCTCCCAGGCGGGATGTTACGCCCATCAGGTCAACGGACTGGGTGTTTTTCTCCTGATTCAGCGCAAGTGTCGCGTCTCCCCGGCGCCCTCGTTACCCGCGTCCGTGTGCCGCGCGGCCGATCGGCAGCATGCCGCCGCGGCTGCCGACTGCGGTCAACAACCTGGACGGTCACGGGAACCGACAGGCTGCACACCGTAGCCCGTGAATACACTGGCACCAAATTCAAGAAGACAATCTCCAACGAGAAGGACAGATTCGCCGTCACGATCACGTTCGACGCGGGTGGCAGCGCGACAGCGGGCACGTTCTCGATTACCGAGTACGAGGCGTTCCCTGTAATCGGCACCTGGATCTCGACCAAAGAGAACAAGGTGATTCTGACCGTCGATCAAGCCCAACTTCAAGCCGACCTCGTCGCCGAGGTCTGCCCGGCATCAACATCGCCGCTGAAGGACTAGCACAGAGATTCTGACGAACGACGGTGCACGACGTTTCCGTCGATGATGCAAGCGCGACGCGCGGTGTCACTGGTGACCTGCGCGTCGCGCCTATCGAGGTGCTCTCAAGTCATCTCAAACCGCATTTCGCCGGCCCGCTTCGCCGCGCGATCACGGGCAACTCTGCGGGCTAGCCGCTATCTCCGCATCGCGCCAGCCGTTCTGGCCGCCCGAGGCTTCGTCGTAAGTCCCTTTGCCGGCGACGCTTTCGGCCCGCACCAGATACCAAAACCCATTACCCGTTGTGGGTACGAGCGTATCGATCGCCGTGGTGCTTGACTGATTGAGCGCGAGGCAGTTGTCGACACTGGCGCTGAAGTCGCCCGCGGCGAGCAGCGACGAAAGCACACCGCGCACCACGTCGTACTGACTAGCGTTAATCGTCGCCGACCACGTGAGTGTCGTGTCGGTACCGCTTTCGGAAAGTAGCAGGCCGATGACCCTGCCTGGAACGTAGGCGCCGCGCTGACGAAAGTCGAGTTCGAGCGCGCTGTTGCCGGCCAAGTACAGCCATGGTGAATGCGGGAACAAAGGGTCTTCGGTGTAGGTGCGCGCGCGCCAGATCACCAGAGTCTTGGGGCTGAAGTGCGGCTTGACTTCGAGGTCGGGCACGAACGCTCCTTGCACACCGGAGTACGACGCGGGTGGGTCGGGGAACTTGGGACTCGAGATCGTTGTGACCGGAGAAGTGCCGAAGTCGCTGCCAAAGTAGTTCTGCTGAACTTCGAGTCCAATCAGTGCACGCCGGCCGCCCGGCGAGTGCCCAACCATTGTCACGGTGGAGTAGTCGTTCGAGTCTCCGAGACCGAGCAGTCCAATCGGAGCTGCACCGTCGAAGCGCAGTTGTCGTCGCGTGCGCGGAAGCCCACCGCCGCCGCCGCCGAGATAGATGTCGACGTCGCCGTCCTGCCCGTTGGCGGCGCCGAGCCGCGAGGCGATCACGAGATCGGCGTAACCGTCAGCGTTCAAATCGCCGCTCGATGCGAGCGCGCCGCCCAGGTTGCGATTCACCGAATCGCCGCGCAGTGTGAAGTTGTATGAACCGCCGAGGCCGGCGGCGGCGCCGTAATGGATCCAGATCAGCCCTTCGTCGGTCAACGCCGATTCTGCGAACGGACTTCCAACGACCAAATCAGAGAAGCCATCGCCGTTGAGGTCACCCGCAGCGAGCGTCTCGCCATAGTGGAAAGTGGTGGAAGGCTGGAGTACTTGACCTGGAATGCTTGGCGCGCCGCTGGCATTTCCGTAGAAGACCCTGACGCGGCCTTCTTCGCCGCTTCCGCTGGCCACGTCGTACAAATGAGCACCGATTGCGAAGTCCGAATAGCCATCGCCGTTGATATCGCCGGCAGCCGTCACGGCAGCCCCAAAGCGCTCTCCTGTCTGTTGCTCATACATCTGCCACACAGGTGTGTTGTTCAAACCATCGGCACCACCTAGAAACAGCCAGGCTATGCCTCCGTTCCGCGGATAGGCACCGAATCCAGGGTCTGCAACCAAGAGATCGCCGAATCCATCGCGGTTGACATCACCGGCCGACGTGAGCGTGTCGCCGAAAAATCCCGAGCTGTTGAGCGGCGCCGCGAATGACCAACTGTTATCCAGAGTGAGTCCGGTGGACGAACCGCGGTACAACCGAATCACGTTGTCATCGGACACCGCCATGTCGGTATAGCCGTCACCATTGACGTCGAAGCCGCCTGCAATCGCACGCCCGAACTTTGCGGAGGCGTTGCTGCCGTAGAACGTGTTGTCAGCGTACGTGGGGTCCGCTGGTGAAGGGATCGATACGTCGGGGCCGAACCACACGAACACCGCACCGCGATCGTTGCCGCTAGAGTCCCAGTCCGGTGCGCCGATGGCCAGGTCGTCGTGGCCATCGCGATTCACATCGCCCAGCCACAGCACCTTGCTTCCGAACTTGGCATTGGCTTGATTACTCTCGAAGCACTGCGTCGCCGAGCCGGTAGCTCCGAAACCGCGACCGAAGTGAACGCAGGCATAGCCTTCATCATTCTGCCCTGCGTCGTACTGAGGCATTCCAATCAGTAGATCATGCAAGCCGTCGTCATCCAGATCGCCGCCGATCGAAAGCGAAGCGCCGAATTTCGAGCCGCTCTGCCCGGCTGGATTGAACGTGGAAGGTACAGCATCGAGTCCATCCGGTGAGCCATAGAAAAGTGCGGCGCGTCCGACGTTGGGGCTGCCGGGTGCGTCTTGCAGCGGCGTGCCGACGAGAAAATCGCCGTAGCCGTCGCCGTTGACATCGCCCGCACAACCCGCGCCGAGTCCGAGTCCAGAGTCGACATCGCCGCTTCGAATCCATGAGGCGCTCGTCGAGACTTGGACGCGATCGCCGTCATAGACAAAGATCCGCCCACCGGTCTCGACGGGGAATGTTGCGGCGTAGAACGGAGCGCCCACGAACACATCGGACACGCCATCGCCGTTGACATCGCCGGCTGTACCGACCTTCCTACCCATTTGATCGTCGGCCGTGCCTGTGACGGTCCAAAACGGATCTTGCGCAAGCGCACCAGGGCCGCCGGCAAACAGGTCCGCACGCCCCCTGTTGGTTCCGCCAGCATCGTCGTAAGTGGGAGCGCCGACGATCACGTCGGAGTATCCGTCTCCGTTCACATCACCGGCACCGGCGATCGAATAACCAGCCTGCCAACCGTCGACTCCGAAGACGAAAGCCCACGAGCCGACTTCGCGAACCGAGGCGCTGGTCAATCCAGAGGAGATCCCGTACGCGATCAGAAAGCCGCTGCCTGTGCAAGTCGAGGAACCGCAAGCCGTCACGCCGGGGTTTCCCATCACGATGTCGCCCCAACCGTTGGCGTCGACATCTCCCGCGCCCGAGACCGAATATCCGAGCCGGCTGCTGTCGCAGCATCCGTTGTACGTAATCAAAGGAACAGTCTTCGGGCCGGTTGGCCCGCCTTCGAATACCTCGACTCGGCCGTTGTCTGTCGCGCCGTTCGAATCGTAGTAGGGCGCACCCACGATGACATCTGAATTCGAGTCGCTGGTGATCTTCACGAATCCAACCGCCTGACCGTAACGTGCACCCGCATCGAGACCATAGCGCGACCAAGCCGCGCTCGCGGCGAGTCCCGTAGCCGAGCCCAAATGCACACGCACAATGCCGCCGTTGGTGGCGCCGTTGTCGGCTCCAGGAATCCCAACGATCAAATCGTCGTAACCGTCGTTGTTGGTGTCGCCTGCCGTTGAGACCGAGTAGCCGAGTTCATCGCCCGCGGTGCCGGTGAGGGTCAGTGCAGCGGGAGAAACCGGACCCGTTTCCGAGCCGTGATAGATCCAAACCCGCCCAGCGTTCGCGGAAGAGCCATTGTCGTAGTAGGGAGCCGAAACATAGATGTCAGAGAAGCCATCGTTGTTGACGTCACCGGCTGTGCCTACAGCAAAACCCAACTGCGCGCTCGACTGTCTATTCTCTTGCGCCCACGCTTCGCTGCTGAGCAACGGATCGATCGACAACGGGTAGACAGCATCGCGATCGTCGATCTCGAGTTGAATCAAACCAAGGGCAAGGCGAAATCGTGCGGGCATCGCTTGCTGGCGTGCATCCCACACACGCAGATCGCGATACCACAGCACTGTCTTCGCGCGGTCATCGACCAGTGCCAACGACGCCGGCCCCTGCATGCGCGGGTGCAGGGTGCCAGCGAATCGCAGTTCGACCCGCAGCGGATCGGATGAATCGGGCAGCAGCGCACGATCGAGTGTGAAGCCGTGCTCGAGCCCGTCGGGTGTGTTGACGAACCACTCCTCGGACCGGTCGCGTGCGATCACGCTGCGCGCAGCCTCAGCGTTCAGCCGGCCGGAAGCGGCTGCCTCGAATGTGGTGCCGCGGCTGAACCCCGCGAGTTCGATCGAGAATTGATACGCGTCGTCTCCACGATCCCTCGACGTGATCGTCACGCCCGCAGCATCAATGGTCGCGCCAAATCCCTGCATCCGATTTGGCGCCGCATACCGCTGTTCTTCCGCAGCGAACTGATACTCCTCGAGCGCCAGCGTCGTCGTCGGAGTTCCGTTCGGTGCGGCTGCGTCTGATGCCTCCTGGCCCAGGGCCGGCAGCGCGGGGAGGAAATAGCAGGCGGCAACCCAACTGATGGTCACGAGGGTGCGAAGTGGTGACGACACGGTCTACTCCCTGCGGCGTTGAGGATTCGAGCGGCGCCGCGCTTTGCTGTGAACAGCAAGCGCGATGCCATCTGTTGCGGGCTTCGAATCCGCGCAAAAAGCCGGTGCTAGGGAGCTGGCAATCGATACTCCTAGGTGTGGCTTGGCCCAGTGGTCACAGAACGGTGCCACAGTGGCTCCGAAATGAGTCCATGGATCCCGGCGAGACTCCCGGCCCGCGGCTCGTGCGACTCGACGCCCATCCAATCGAAGGCTGAAAGCGAGGTGGGGTAGATGCAACGGCTGTTCGGCAGTCAAGGGTTCTCGGTTTCGGTCCTCGGCTTCGGCGCAGGCGAAATCGGCAAAGAATCACAAAGCGAAGATCAGGTCGGCACGCTGCTG
>JANNUT010000087.1:0-3964 GCA_031395565.1 Acidobacteriota bacterium
CATCATTGCAGGCAACATGACCGGCGCGTTGCACCGCCACTACAGTGTCGCCGGGCGCGCAGCGCAGCGACGCGAGCCATGCTTCATCCGACATCGGCGACGGTGTGCCAGCGCGACCCTCGACGCTCGCCGCAAACAACAGCGCGCGCTTCTCATCGCGCAAGCGTTTGACGGTGCACTCCTTCAGATGCGCCACCCACTCGTTCTCACACTCGGTATCGACATACCCCGGGCCCAAGATCTGCACCGCCAGCAACGCCTTCTCGAGTCCAATCGCGCCGGTGACATACGCGCGCTGCACGCGCGGCCGCTTGGCCAGCGATCGCGTCACCCGCACGCGATCCTCGACGCTCGTGCGCGACAGTCCCAAGCGATTCTCGGCGTAGGCGCCGATGCTCGAGAAGCCGAGTTCGCGGACGAACCCGCTGGCACTCATCTCGATCAACAACGACGCCAGATGGCGCTCCATCAAATCGGCCGCAGTGACGAACCATTGCAACTGCCCGAGCACCTCCTGCTCGGACCCCACACCCGCCCGCTCAATCGTCTCGTCGAGTTTCGCGAGCAACTCACGCGCGACCACCATCGCAGGAAGCTCATTCCCCGACGGAATCTCCACCGAATCCTGACGCCGCTCCGTCGCGCGCAGCCACTCCTGGAATACATCCGGGGGGTGGTCGCTGGAATAGTCCTCCGCCACCAGCGCTTCGATGAATGACGTCACTGTCGCGTCGCCACCTTCCAGACGCCGATACAAATCGAGTGCGCTGTCGAACGCCGCGCGCACCGACGGCGGCGCCGCGAAGCCCCACAAAACACCCGGCACCTCGGCGATGTCTTCGGTACTCGGCGCAACGCCCTCGATCTCACCGCCACCGCCAGACACAGCCGCGCGCAACTCATCCACCGTGAGCCTGCGTGCGCGCTCCACCCACGAAGCCAGCGTCTCCACCGATGCCACCCGCGCCACCAACAACGCTTTGCTCATTCCAATCGGCGCCCCGCCATCTTCACCCGTGACCGCACCACGCAACCCCGGCCACGTCACCACCGCGCGATGCAACGCCGCATGCAGCCGCAACCACTTGCTGCTGCGCTCCAGTTCCTCGCGCGTGAAGTCATGCACCGACGAATACCCACACCCGCGCCACAACTCTCCATCGATCACCGCCGCCGCGACCTTCGCCAGCGGCAACAACACGCGCACCGCTTCACCCACCAACCGAAACGCCACCTGATCGGCGCGCACAGCCGCGAGCCACAAACTGCTAGTCGACGTTGTTGTTGAACCAAGCGATGAACGCGACACCCTGCTTCCTCGAGGTGCTGCAAATGTACGAGGGAGTCGTGCGAACAACAATCGAAAGTGCGCAACAAATGTTGAAAGTTCGCGTGCGCGAGAAGGCAGCCGAGCATCACGCTGTCGCTCGAATCGACACGCGCTGCTACCGCGTCATCACTCGGGCGCGATCCCTACGAACGATCGCTTCATTGACGCCAGCTCGTTGACCAACCGCTCTGCGATCTCACGCGACGTCGCGACAATTACATACAGCATCCCCTGCGGCGTTCGTTGCTTGGACCACAGCAATCCTCGCGACAGATCGGCTTGCGAAAGGCTTGCAAACTCGCCTTCGGTCAGCGCGCCGTGCGCCTTCATCTGGCTGAGCCCCTCGGGCGTCACGACAAACAGCGCGCTCAACAACGGATTCTGATTCAAAGCATCGAGATCCTGGCCAGTCCACTCGCCGCTGTAGGTCGAGATTGACGACGCGTGAATCGCGCGAGCGACGATGGGCGTGAACTCTCTGCCGAACGGCTCGTCCAGTCGCAGGAACATCTCGGTCAACTGCAATGCGGGCGCGGTCAGTTCGTCACCAAACGAAGCGCGCAGCGTGGCCAACACCGCGGGCACGAACTGCGGGTCGAACATCGTCTTGCCGGCCTTCAGCCATTCGTCGAGCCAAGTCAGCAGCGCCTTGCCCGCACGATCGATGTTGTCGTCGTTGTAGAACGATCGATCGGTCGCAACATACTTCTTCCAGCGCTCGGGGCTCGAGTACAGCCGGCCGATTCGACCGTTGCCGAGCGCGGTGGCCAACGCTTCGTTGAGCAGGTTGTACGCCGGCAGCGCGTCTGGCCGCGCCTCTCTCTGAAATCTCGCGGCCCACTCTGCAAAGCGCGCCTTGGGGCTGGCGTTGAATAGAAAGTGACACAATTCGTGCAGCACCACATCGATGCGCCGCTTCGGGTCTTCCTTGGCTAAGAACTCGATCGTCGAGTACGCGCCGATCTGCTCACCGCTGGTCGGCTCGCTGCTGATTTCGGGGCGGTAGATCAAGTTGAACGACAGCTGCTTGCCTGGCGGAAGCTCTGCGCCGTAGAACGCGACGAACGAAGCCAACTCGCTTTGAACTTGCGGTGACGCCAGAAGCGCCTGAAGCGCGACGCGAAACGAAGCGCCCTCGGGGAGTGCCTTCGTGTTCCACCATTCCATGAAGCGCGGCTCGAAGTGGCGCAACGTTGCCGCCAACTGCGCGCCATCCGCTTCGGTGGTAATCAGCTCGATTCGACTCACGAGATCGTCGATGGTCGCGGCCTGCATCGACGCAATCCGAAAGCGGCGGGCGAGGTCGATACCGTGCTCTCGTGCGGCGTAGACCGCGGGCGGCTCGTCGTCGGGACTCCACGACGCACGCTGATATCGCGCGCGCACGCGGCCCCACTGTGCCACGAGGTCAGCGTCTTGCGGCGATTTCAGGAACGACCGCTCCCACAGCGCGCGCATCACCTTGGGCGCGCAGTTCATCGTGACCCCACTCAAGCAATCGAGTTGATAGACCAGGTTGGCCGGCGCGAGATAGTCGACGCGCGTGGCGACGCTGGCAGCCGGTACGCTCGTGGACGCGAGCCCGAGCGCACAGATGAGAATCGACAAGATGCGGACCATAGAGTCACTCCTCCGGCCGTACTAACGGATGACGTGCGAATTGGTTCCAAGCGCTGACGTAGACAGCACAAACACTGCCGTTGCAGTTCGAGCATGGGCAGAGCCCATCGACTTGGGACAAACTACGCGCTACTCAACCCCAGGAGTTCCCCCCAATGTCCGGCCTCTTCGACACCTTTACGCTCAAGTCCATCACACTTCGCAATCGCATTGGCGTCTCGCCGATGTGTCAGTACTCGGCCGTCGACGGCGTTCCTAACGACTGGCACCTGGTTCACTTGGGGTCGCGCGCGATCGGCGGCGCGGCGTTGGTCATTGCCGAGGCTACCGGCGTGTCGCCCGAAGGACGTATTTCGCCGGGATGCACTGGCCTTTGGAACGACGCGCAAGCCGAAAGCTGGTCACGCATCGCCGCGTTCATTGCGCAGCACGGCGCGGTGCCCGGCATTCAAATCGCGCACGCAGGGCGCAAGGCCAGCGCGCTGCGTCCCTGGGACGGCGATCGATCGCTCACCGCGGAAGAGGGAGCGTGGCCGACCTTTGGACCGAGTGCCATCGCGTTTGGAGGCGGCCTGACGCAAGTCCCCACCGCCATGACGCTCGACGAAATCGCGCGCGTGCGGCAAGCATTTGCCAATGCCGCCAAGCGTGCGCTCGCCGCTGGATTCAAATGGCTCGAGCTGCATTACGCGCATGGGTATCTCGCGCACAGTTTCCTCTCCCCCATTTCCAACCAGCGTGACGATGCCTATGGCGGCAGCTTCGACAACCGCGCGCGGTTCGCAATAGAAACAGCGCGCGCCGTGCGCGACGTGTGGCCGCAAGAGTTGCCGCTGACGGTGCGTTTGTCGTGCAGCGATTGGATCGAGGGTGGTTGGACGATCGACGAAAGCGTCGCACTCGCGCAGCGCTTGAAGAGCGACGGTGTCGACCTGATCGATTGTAGTTCCGGAGGCTCGTCGTCCGATCGCACCGCGATGCCGGTGGGTCCATCGTGGCAAGTGCCGTTTGCCG
>JANNUT010000088.1:0-21340 GCA_031395565.1 Acidobacteriota bacterium
TGCCGTTCGCATTCGGCGCGAAGCGCAAATCGCCACCGCCGCCGTGGGCCTTGTCATCGACCCGGCACAAGCTGACGACATTGTGCGCAGTGGCCGCGCAGATTTGGTGCTCTTGGCGCGTGAGTTGCTGCGTGATCCTTACTGGCCTGCACATGCTGCCGAGCGTTTGAAGCGCAAGGGCCCTTCGGTCCTACCGATTCAGTACCGGCACTGGATTGGGTAACGCACGGCGCGAGCTAGCCGCAAACACCACCCAACCGATGGCGACCGCAACGCCGCCCATCAACGCCGCCACGACGGCTGGCGCGAGTGCCCCCACCGCTCCCGGTGCTGGTGCTTGCCACGCCACCATGGCGCCTGCACCAAACGCGCCGATGGCGTGACCCACTCCACCCGCGGCGTGCACGACTCCAAGCGCGCGCATACGCACGCGCGAGTCGGCGCGCGAGGCAATCGCCAGTAACCCTCCCATGAATACGGCACCCGCGGCAGCGCCGGTAAGCAGAGCCCACACGAACGCGAGCGGCATCGACAACGTCGCCGGCCACAAGAGCGTCAAGAACAACAGCGACAACGCGAGTGCCGCGACGTGACAACCGGTGCTGCTGCCCCATCGTACGTGCACGCGTCGCACCATCGGCATCATGAATACCGACGCCGTCATGAAGACGCCGAGCACGGCACCGACTGTGCGTGCCCCGGACCTCGACGCGGCATACGGCAACGCGACGGTGAGCACCCCCATCGCCAACCGCTCGACGCAAATCAGCGCCATCGGTCCAATCACGGCAAAGCCCAACACAGGTCCTTCAGCGGGACTCATGGCGCTCGACTCGGGACTTGTCGTGAGTTGCGCAGGGAAGGCGCGCACCACAAGCAATGCGCCGATACCCGCAAACAACGCGGCCGCGAAAAATGGGGCGCGCGCGTCCCACGCCGCCAACGATCCGCCCAGCGCCAAACCAGCCCCGACACCCAGCACCAAGATGGCACCCAGCCAACCCATGCGTCGCGCACGTTCTTGCTCGTCGCCGTGAGCGCCAGCACCCATTAGCAGCATCACGATGCCAACGTGCGCAAGGCCATCCGCAAAGCGAAGTGCGAGCACAAGCACGAATGTGTTTGCAACACCGGTTGCTGCCAACAGCAACGCACTGACAACGAACGCCGTGCAGGACACAGAACGCAGCGCAATCTCCGTGGAGCGGCGACGCAGGAATCGGCCCCACAACCACGCACCCACAATGGTGCCGGCCACATGCAGCCCCGCGAACGCGCCGGCACCTAAGCCACCATGACCAAAGCCATCCACCACCAACAAGCGCAATCCGGGGATTGGCAGACCAACCGTCATCGCTGCCAGCGCGAGCGCGATTGCGAGCGGCCAGAAGCGAGGCGACATTACTCGACCGCAATCCGCGGCAACGACGGATGCACGCGCGCGACGATTTCGTAGTGAATGGTGCCGGCCCAACCGGCCAAATCCTCGATGCGCACCTCTTCCTCGCCCATGCGTCCCATCAGCGTGGCGATGTCGCCCGCTTGCACGTTGGGAATGTCGGTGACATCGACCATCGACATGTTCATGCAGATGCGCCCCAACACGGGCGCACGTTGCCCGGCCACCAACGCATGCGCACGACCGGAAAGCGCCCGGCTATACCCTTCGTAGTAGCCGACCGGCAACACCGCCAGCCGTGTAGGACGCGAGGCGCGCCAGGTGCGGCCGTAGCCGACGTATGCGCCGACGGGAACGTCCTTCACCTGCGCGATCAAGCAGCGCCAACTCATCACCGGCTGCAACGTGAAGTCGGGCAGCTCGCGCTCGCGTGAGGACACCAACGTTTCGCGCGACGGCCACAAGCCGTAGATACCAATCCCGGCACGCGCGATTTCGACATGTGTTTCGGGGAACAGAATGGTTGCAGCGCTGCAGGCGATGTGGCGCAACTTGGGCGCCACCCCTGCACTCGTGAGTTGCGCGACGGTGTCGTCAAAGGTGCGCCGTTGCGCTTCGGCAAAACGATGGTCGGTGGTGTCCTCGATATCGGCGAAGTGTGTCGACAAACCCTCGAACTCGAGCCCCGGCGACGCAGCGATTTGCTGTGCGAGCGCCACCACTTCTGCGGGTGCCAAGCCCTGTCGATGCGTCCCCGTTTCAACTTTGATGTGCACGCGCGCGGTGCGCTGTGCGCGCGCGGCGCCGCGAGCGAGCGCAGCCACGGCATCGGCGCTGTAAACGGTGACGCGAATGTCGTGCGCGACGGCGTCTTCCATGTCGATCGGCGGCACGTGATTGAGCGTCAGGATCGGTACATCGGGCCCGACAATCGCGCGCAGTTCGATCGCTTCGGCCAATCCGCCCACGGCCAACCAATCGGCGCCGGCTTTCAGTGCGGCGGGCCCACACAAGGCAACCCCGTGACCATAGGCATTGGACTTGACCACCGCCGCCAACTGAGAGGCCGGCCCAAGGCGCTGTCGAAAAGCGCGCACGTTGTGCATAAACGACGGGAGATTGACCTCGACCCAACTTACCGTCCCGGCCGGTAACCCGGCGGGCCTGAAACATCCGTGTTTTGCGGAGGGCGCGCCCTGGCCGGCCGTTTTCATGCTGGTATCCTCAGGCCCCGTGAATCAAGGCGCAAGCAGTTCGTCACCGACATCGGAAGGTTTCCAGGGGTTTCCGTGGGCGACCCCACTGCAGGGGTTGCCGCTGTTGGTGTGCACACCGCCCGAATGGGCCACGCTGGCCACGAGCCAACTCGACTTTTTGCTGTGCGATCACGCGCATTGCGAGCAAAAAGCGGCCGGCGCGGCAATGGGGCTAATGGCGCGCTTTCCCGAACATGTCGAGATGGTGCGGCCGATGTTGGCGCTCGCTCACGAAGAGCTGCACCACTTTCGTCAGGTGCTCGACTTGATTCAACAGCGTGGTGGCCAACTGACGCGCCCGGCTCCCGATTTCTATGTGCGTGAACTGCGACAGAAGTTGTTTCGCGCCGCCGGTGGACTTGGCCCGTACGGTGACGTGCTGGTGGTCAACGCCTTCGTCGAAGCGCGCAGTTGCGAGCGCTTTCGCCGCTTGGCCGAAGCGTTGACGCGCGAGCCGGCGCACGACAACGCACACCTCGCACAGTTCTACACCACGCTGGCCGGCGCCGAAGAGCGCCACTGGGAAATGTTTCGGGATTTGGCGGCGCACGCTTGTGGTGCCGACCGCACCGACAAACGCATCGCGCAAACGGCGGAAATAGAAGCCGAGATCATTCGCGCACGACCACTCGTTCCGCGCATGCACTGAAATGACTTTTGTTGGAGGAACCTTCATGTCGCTGTCGCTCAATTGCTTGATGTTGGTCGCGTTGCTCGCCACACCGCTGGCGTTTGCCGCCGACTCCAAACCGTACAAGGTCGATGATCAGGTCCGGATGCAACGCATTGCCGATCCGCAGCTGTCGCCCGACGGGAAGTGGGCTGCGTTGCAACTGCGCAGCACCGACTACGAGGAAAATCGCGGCCGCTTCGACATTTGGATCGCCGCGATGGATGGCAGCGCGACGCGACGACTCACCACCGCGCCCGGCTCCGATACCGCGCCGCGCTGGGCGCCCGACAGCAAGACGATTTACTTTCTGTCGACGCGCTCAGGATCGAGCCAGTTGTGGAAGATTGCGATCGACGGCGGCGAGCCGCAGCAAGTAACCACGCTGCCGCTGGATGTCTCCAACGTCACCGTCTCGCCCGACGGCCGCACGATCGCATTCTCAATGGAAGTGTTTCCCGGCATGAGTTACCAAGACTCGGCCAAGAAGGTCGCCGAGAAGGAAGCCTCGAAGATCACCGGAAAGCTCTACGACCAGTTGCTCTACCGCCACTGGGACACGTGGAGCGATGGCCGGCGCAATCACTTGTTCGTGATGAGCCTGGATGCCGGCGCCGAGCCGCGCGACGTGATGAAGGAGATGGTCGCCGACGCTCCATCCAAGCCGTTCGGCGGCACCGAGGAGTTCACCTTCACCCCCGACGGCAAGGCGCTGATTTTTTCGTGCCGCAACGTGGGTCGCGAAGAAGCCTGGTCAACCAACTTCGATCTGTTCTACGTACCGGTCGATGGCTCCGCCGCACCCAAGAGCTTCACGCTCGGCAACACCGCGTGGGACACGCAGCCCGCGTTTTCGCCTGACGGAAAAACGCTCGCCTACTTGGCGATGACGCGCCCGGGCTACGAGGCCGACCGCTTCAAGATCGTGATTCGCGATTGGGCCAGCGGCAAAGAGCGCGAGCTTGCGCCCAAGTGGGACTTGAGCCCCGGCGGCATCGCATGGTCGCGCGATGGCAAGACCTTGTATGCGCACGCCGACGAGTTGGGGCAGCACCCGCTGTTCGCATTCGATGTTGCCAGCGGCGCGGTAAAGAAGGTGGTCGCCACCGGCACACTCGATGGGTTCGCTGTCGGCAGCAGCGCGTTGTTGTACGGCGTCAACACACTCACCTCACCCACCGATCTGTTCGCTGCCAAGCTCGACGGCAGCAGTTCCAAGCAGATTACGCGCATCAACGCCGAGGCCTTGTCG
Source organism: Acidobacteriota bacterium (assembly GCA_031395565.1). Lineage (GTDB taxonomy): Bacteria > Acidobacteriota > Polarisedimenticolia > J045 > J045 > JANNUT01. Next base: position 4,578 of record JANNUT010000088.1, read on the forward strand.
AAAGTTCGCTTCGGCGAGCCCGAGCAGTTCAGCTTCAAGGGTTGGAACGACGAAACGGTCTACGCCTGGATCGTCAAGCCGGTCGACTTCGACGCCAGCAAGAAGTACCCCGTTGCGTTTCTGATTCACGGCGGACCTCAAGGCTCATTCGGCAACGACTTTCACTATCGCTGGAACCCGCAGGTGTATGCGGGTGCTGGCTACGCCGCGATCATGATCGACTTTCATGGATCGACCGGTTACGGCCAAGCATTCACCGATGCGATTCGCGGCGACTGGGGTGGCAAACCGCTCGAGGACTTGCAGAAGGGCCTGGCTGCCGCGCTCGTCAAGTACCCGTGGATGAATGGCGACAAGGTCTGCGCGCTCGGCGCGAGCTACGGGGCCTACATGATCAATTGGATCGCCGGCAACTGGCCCGATCGCTTCAAGTGCTTGGTCGCTCACGACGGCAATCTCGATGAGCGTTTCGCGTACTACGACACCGAAGAGATTTGGTTCCCCGAATGGGAGCATCACGGCACACCGTGGGACAACCCCGAGAGCTACGCCAAACACAATCCGATCGATCACGTCGGCAAGTGGAAGACACCGATGCTGGTGATTCACGGCGGCAAGGACTATCGCGTGGTGGAGTCGGGCGGAATGTCGACGTTTACGGCGCTGCAGCGTCGCGGCATTCCGTCGAAGTTTTTGTACTTCCCCGATGAGAACCACTGGGTGTTGAAGCCGCAGAACAGCGTGTTTTGGCACGAGACGGTGTTGGCGTGGCTCGATCAGTGGACGAAGTAGTCATGTGGTGCGAGAGGCCCGGGGAATCGGGCCTCTCTTGATTCGCGGTCACGCACGCCGGCGCGTTACGGGCCAAGCCAACGAGCACCGGCTTCCGGCGAGACACACAGCAGCGCAATAGCTACGTACCACGTTGCCCCGAGCAGACGCTGCTCCACACCACACTCGCCTGACACCTCGAGACGTTTCTCGCCCAGCGTGAGCATCGGGAAGAAGCGTTGGCGCGATGGCACGACGCACGTCGTTTTCGAGCCGCTCGAATTCATCGCCAAGCTGGCGGCGTTGATCCCTGCACCGCGCGTTCATCTCGTCAGATACCACGGCGTGCTTGCTCCCGGCGCGCCAGGCCACGAGCGGATCGTGCCGCAGCCAAATGATGCAGGAGAAACAGCAAAGCCGTGCGCCCAGAAACACAGCGCAGCAAACACCCCGACTTCCAAGACCGCAAGCTCGACGCAAACGAACGTAGCGACAACGAACAGCGTCAACCAGCGCTACGACTCGTGGGCTGTGTTGATGCGCCGAGTGTTTGCCATCGATGTGCTGGCATTCCCACGCTGCCAAGGCCTGATGAAGATCTTGGCGCAGATTCACCCACCCGACACCACGCGCAAGATTCTGCAGTGCCTCGGGCTTCCCGCCCGGCCACCACCGATCGCAGCTGCGCGCCCCGATCCGCAAGAGTCGTTGGCATTCGAGTGCGATGAAACGGCGCCACTGGAGTGACGACCCATGCCCGCAGCAACAGGTTGGAAGTAGAACTGTGTTCTGATTCAGTGCTGATCCGTGCCACGGTCCGTGTCAGAGTTCCAAGCACGCTCAAGAAACCACTCCAACAGGGCAACTCAGACGCGCCAACATCCGACACCAGCCCACGTGATGGTCCGCGGTACTCTGCCGGATTCACGGAGCCCCACTTGAATCGCTTATCCGCGCCGGCGAAGGTGGTATCGATCGACAGGATCGAGCTGCGTTGCTTGAAATCGAGCCGCAGCTCGTCGCGCCCACTCTGGTTGGGTGTGGGGAGATCCATGAAGTAGCCGAACTTGAAAAGTGTGTTCCAGCAATCGTCCGAAGTGCTGGAATGTCCCCGCTGCCGAGGCCCAATGAAGATCCTCGCGCCGATTCATCCGCCCGATACCACGCGCAAGATTCTGCACGCCACCACCGATCGCAGCAGCACGCCCCGATCCACAGGTGTCGTTGCCGCTCGACTCCGATGAAGCGGCGCCACTGGTCTGACGACGCACGCCCATCGCAGTAACCGGGAGGTGGAACTTCGTGCTGATTCGGCCGAGATCGGACGACAGTTCGCCTCGACTGGCGCGATCGAGCTCAAAGGTACTCACCGAACGTAGGACGCGTCACTTCGAAGGCGACTCCCCCAGCGCCCGTCGGTCTGCGATACTCTGGCGCCGTTCACGAAGCCACGCTTGAAACAACTATCCGCCGACGCCGAGTGCCTCGAAGAGATAGATCGATGGAACAATGTTGCGGTCGAAGCGCGGAAGGACACGGTGCTGAGTCATGCGGAAAAGCTGTAGAACTGTTCTGATGCTGAGTTGGATCGCTGTTTGGTTTGTGTCACACGACAGCGCGTCTGGCGCCACCATCGTCGTGACGATTCATGAACAGGTTCCAGGCACGGCCACGGGGTTGCAGGTTGGGATCCGGCCTAGTCTTGGAGATAGTGCGTTGGGGGATGCTCGGTTTTGCGATCCGCCCGACGCCAATCGCTTGGCGCGTTGTGTCGATCTGCCAGTGGGTGGCTACCAGCTTGGACTTTACACCGCCGATGGACTCGAGCTTGTTCCGATCACGACACACCAGCGACGCGTTCGGGGACTGATTTCGGTTGGTGATTCGAACGATTTGCTCGATGCGCAGCTGTGGGTTCCAGCTGGACACCGATATCGAGTCGCTCCTCCGAAGAATCGGACCGAGTCCGTCACGCTGAAGCTCGAATCCGAACTCGAATGGGCGGCGGCGACTTTCCCAGACCCTCTTCGCCCGTTCGAGATCGTCGTGCCGCCAGGGCGTTGGGAGTTGCGTCTTGGCGGGTTCAGCGGTCCGGAATTGACGCAGGTCGTCTTGGATGGTTCACCGCTCCACGGTCCCCCGTTTATGTTGACGGTTCCACCTGGTTTTGGCTTTCATCAGCTCGAGTTGGTCAACGCCAAGCCCGGTCGCATTACCGGTGTCGTGCGATCTGCGACGCTGACTCGACCAGTCGTCGTTTTCGCCGAGTCGCGAGGTGAAGTCAGGAGTGCTGGCGCTCACTCTGAGCTGGACCCTGAAGGTCGTTTTTCACTGGATCTCCCAGCCGGTCGATGGGAGTTCCGACTGATCAGCCCGTGCACACTTGAAACAGACCGTCAAACGGTCGAAGTCGGTAGCGGCGAAACCCGCCAGATCGAGATTCGGGTGCTGAAGGAGAGTTGCGAGCCGACGCGGGCGGTTGCCGCGATCACAGTCGAGATCGCACTCCCGGCGGGGCGCAAGTTCGGTTCCGTCGAGCTTCTGCTCGAGTCGGTAGATCTCGAACGGTTCTTCAGAACCGGCGAAACTCTGCAGCCGGTCGGCGACACGGTGGAGCATCGATTCGCGTCGGTGTTCGCAGGCAACTACGTCCTGTGGGTTCGAGGACACGGCTTCGTTGAGACCAAGGTTGAGGTCAAAGACCTCGAAGCCGGCCAACACCGGCGCATCGTAGTCAGGCCGGAGCGCAGCGCGAGCGTCGTGTTGATCGGAGACTTTCGAGCCGCAAAGCATCCAATCGAAGCCTATGCCACTCTCGATCGCCTGGCGACGGGTGACAACACGGACGAAACCCAGCAACAGCGCACCGGGTTCGATCTCGCTGCGCGTGCTGGATTCTCGCAACTCCCTCCTGGAACTTATCGGCTGAATCTCGAGCTCGAACTCGACCCACGAGAAAACCTCGTCGCCGCGTTCCTCGATGACTCCGGTGGCACTTCGGAATCGGTTGAGTTCACTCTCGAGGCGGCGGAACTACACACCTTCCGCGTCACGCTGGAACCGGCCGCAGAAGTTCAGGCTGTCGTACGCTGTGATGACGGCTCGCCGATCGAGGGCGCGATCGACTTGTTCGTCACTCTCGCCGACGAGCCGCTGCCGGAAACGCCGCGCCGTCAGTTGTTCAGCAATCCCGCGGTGAAATGGCACCCACTCAGGCAGGGGGAAACGCAAGCCCGCCCCCCATACGCCGCTGGCCTGCGGCCGGGCCGAGCGCACCTGATGTTCTCGCCCGCGCAGTTCGAACGGGTCTACTACCTCTCGGGTAGCGACTCGAGCGAATCGTCACCGATTACCACCCTGCTCGGCGGAGAATCGCTCGACCTTGGGTATGTTGCGATCGACTGCGCACCCGCCGTGCGGGTCTCGGTCGAGATACCCGGAGACAAGTCGATCGACCATCACGAGTTTGGAATGACGGCGCGAGGCCAGCTCACCTCGGGGGAGTCGATCGACATTCAGGTCAATGCGCGAGGTTCGCATCAGTCGTTATCGTTGAAATCGCGGATTCAGGAACTCGAGTTGACAGTCACGCATCCCTACTTGATCCCTTCGCGACTCTCCCAGCGTGTTGCGATCGATCCGAATGCAGCGCGTGGCTCGATCGTTCCGGTTGAAATTCACGGTGGAACTTGGGGTGGGCGGATCGAATTCGAAGATCGCACTTTGATCGGACGCGCGCGACGCACCGGCGAAGAGGAGGTCTTTTCGATCCCTGGTGTCCTACCCCCTGGACGCTACCAACTACAGATCTGCACCGACTCGAGTTGCAAGCGGGTTCGTGGCGAGAAACGAACTATTGAGGTCTCCGCGCGTCAGACTGCGATGCTTCGCTGATCGACCTGTAGCGATCGAATCAGACTCAGCGCCTCTTTCCCGTTCGGCCTCGGCCCAGGGTTTGGCCCGGAATTGCACTTCGCCGCTGATCTGTTGGCCACGGCAGTGGACGGCGCCAGGCGTATCCTGTGGCACTCCATGCTGATTCGGCTGTCGCTACGACGGCCACGGGATGAGAATCGCCGATCCAGCGTCAGCCAAAGAAGGGGGAACTCGCGCCCGCGCTCGAGCGGCTCACTTCGCGAGCACGGCGATGAGCCCATCGCCGATCGTGTGGCGCCACATCCAGTAGTCGTGGCCACCGCTGTACTCCGCGTGCGTCACCGCGTAGCCCTTCGCGACGAGCACGTCGCGCAGGCGGCGGTTCATGTCGCGCAGTTCCGCCTCGAACTGTCCCGCGTCGAGATAGATGTCGAGTGCGAGCTTCGGCGACTTCGCGTACTGGTCGATCAGCGCATTCGGTTCGGCCCACGGTGCGATGTCGCTGTCGATGATCCCGTTGTACTGGAGCGCAGCCGAGTTCGAGATCACATTGCCGACCACGTCGCTGTGGTCGAACCCGATGAACAGCGACGCGAGCCCACCGAAGCTCGAGCCGGTGACGATCGTCGTCTCCGGCGTCAGCCCCGCTTTCCACTCGGTTCGCATCCGCGGGATCAGCTCCGTCGTCACGAACAGCGCGTGGTCCTTCGAGCCCGGCAAGCCAGATAGTCGTTCTAAGCGTGGTTTCGTGAACGGAGCCAGAGTACCGCAGACCGGCGGGCGCTGGAGAAATCGTCATCGAAGTGACGCGTCCTACGTACGGTGTGTTCCTTTGAGCGCGATCGCGCGCGTGTGCTTGGAGCGTGACATCTTGGCGCAACGTCGGTGCAACGTGGCGCGTCCGGCTTAACGTCCTCTCCAAACCCACTACCGGCCCTATCATGAAGGCCGGCTACGCGAACCGGCTTCGGCGAGGTTGGAGATCATGCGATCGATAGCTGCTCTGTTATTTGCACTGCTCATGGGGGTCGCCTCCACCGACGCTGTCGCATGCGACTGCGTCAGCCCGGCTACGCCGAAGGATCGACTCGACCAAGCCAGCGTCGTGTTTTCAGGAAAGGTCGTCGTATCCAAGGTCACAACGGCTCCGAAGTGGACAACGCTTTACCGGTTTCAAGTGATCGATCGATTCAAAGGGGCCGTTCCATCGGAAGTCGTCCTCGAGCACGAGGACAGCGATTGCGCGTTTCACTTCAAAGACGGTTCGTCCTACCTGGTCTACGCGTACGGGAGGGAGCGACTGCACGCCAACATCTGCAGCGCCACGCAGAGTTTGTCGGGCGCACGGTCCGAGATCGAGGCGCTGAAGAAACTCGTCGACAACGCCAGGACTCCGACGAGGCAACCGAACGGTTACTTCCTGCGCGACAAAGCCTCCGGTGCCCTGCACCTGAAGGCCAACGAATTCAACCTGCGCGAGCCGATTACCTTCACCGTGCATGAGCTATGGCGCTTGAACCCGGAGTCCAAGCAATGGGAACGACAACCATTCACACCGACCGCGCCCAAGCAGGTCGTGCGCGGTGTGCGTCAGGTGTATGGCTCTGCAAGCGACGCCACCATCGCGCCGATCGCCAACCGGATCGGTCTGTTCTGGGTGAAATGGACCGAGAACGACACGTCATTCGAGCAGTTCGCGTTGGCCGGCATGATCTGCAACGACGTTCACATCGGAACTCCGCCCCCGGGCTTTGTCGCAACCTGCATCCCGTATGAAGACCACGCCGAAGCCGCTTTCGTTCCCGATCCACACACGCATTGCGTGACGGCTGCCGGCAAGCGTCCCTAGCGATCGCCGCAAGTTGCCAGCGGTCCCGCTTTCGCTTCCTACTCACCCGATCGTTGGGCGCTCCCACTCATCGGCGATTCAACGCCGCACTCGTCGAGCAGCGACACCCGATTGAAGTAGCGATCGCCAGGGGCCGCGAGCGTGTCGACGAAGCGTGGCGAGGCGCTGCTGCCGATCGGATCGAACACGCCGTCCGAACGGTCGGCTCGATAGATCACATACCCGCTTGCTGTCTCGCCCTGCGGCAGATCCCAGGTGATCAGCGGGTGCATCGCACTCGGCGATACCAGCACGTTGAGATGCTCGGGGACCGGCGGTTTACCCAGCACGCGCTCGGCGCGGTTGTTCTCCAGATCGAGTTCCTGTGACCCGCGCGTGCCGTTCACGACGGCCCAGATCGTCACCTCGCCCCGGCCCGGCACTCGATAGTCGATGGACGCCGTGGCCGAGTCGGCGAATCGAATCGATCGAGGCGCTGTTCACCGATCTTGCGCGCCGGTCGAGCGGCGTGTTCACGCGCGAAGAACTCCACGGTCAGATCGCTCAGCGAGTCGCTGCCGAGCCCGCGCCCCTGCACCCGGGTGCTGATCCGGATCAGCTCTCCCGGTCGCGGATGGTCGTTGCTGAAGCGGATCGAGTTGGGCTCGATCGAGAGATCGCTGCCGAGCATGATCTCGCTGATGCTCACCTCGGCGATCGACTCGCCACCGCCCAGCGCCAGTGTGCGCACGCCCGATGCGTAGCGCGCGCGCGGCTCGATGGCTCGCGGCGCCGACTCACGATACGGAGACTGCTTGACGCTCGTCACCAATGCCGTGGTTCCGTTCGGACTGAGCGCCAAGTCCGTTTGCCAGTTGGTCAACCCGTCGCCGCTCAGAGTTTCGACCGACCACTCGAGTGGCCCAGAGCCGAGCTTGGCAACGGCAGCCATCAGTTCTCCGTACTGACTGTCGGACGGGTGATCGATGAAGCCACGGCCCACGATCAGCGCGCGCCCGTTCTCGCCGATCGCGAGCTGCGGATCTTCGGCTCGCCACCCCTCACCTACCGCTGCGGTTTGCCAGTTCTCGCCGGTCTGGCGTGCATACCAGACCGTCGAGCCGCTGCCCGAGCCGTCCGTCAGTCGCCGATCGTCGGTCCGCGATGGAACGAGGAACACCACCAACGGATTGCCGTTGGCATCGAGTGCGATCGCCGGCGAGAACGCCCCCTGTGGCGCGGACGTTACTTGCCGCAGTGATCCAGCAGAGTCACCTGTGAGCGGCGACAGCCACAGCTCTCGATCGTCGAATGTCTCCAAGTTGCTATCGGCGTCGCGAACGAAAGCGGCCCACGCTGTTCCGTTCGCCGAAGCGGCAAGCCGCACCTGCGAGTCGAGTCCTGCCGGCTGCAGCGTTTGCGGTCTGATCTCTCCCCACGCCGCGCCGTCGAATCTTGTGGTGACGATGCCGATCGGATCGGAGGGATCGGGGATGCGTCCTTGTGGGATCTTCCTGACCCAGGCTGCCATTGCCGAGCCGTCTGAGAGCGCGACCAAGTCCGGCATCCCATCGGCAACCAGATCATCCGTCAACGCTCCAACGCTCCCCCACGCCTCACCATCCCAGATCGCGAACGCGATCTCCTGCTCGAACATCTCGGCTCCCCCAGCGCGTGCGATCTCTTCAAGCAAGGCTCTGTTTTGCACCCAGAGCGCCAAGGCGCGGCCATCGGAGAGAAAGACCGCGCGCGCATGGTTGATCGCGCGCGCTTCGGTCACGACCGGACTCGCGGCACTCCACCCGTCGGCACTGCGAAGGCTGAACAACAGTCGCGGGCTGAGTGTCTCGAGTGGTCCCTGCTGTGGCTCCATCCAAACCGCGATCGCGAGGCCATCGGCTCGTTGCGCGATTGCCGGCTCTGCATCGACGCTGTAGTGACGAGGTCCTCGCTTCGCACTGGCCGCCGGTGGCGGTGTTGACGGCTGCGGACAGTTCCCGAATGCGTAGGGACCCACCTGGCCGTCACCGCCGAGTTCGAATCCGAAACATCCGAGGCTGGCGTCCAGCGTCCCCGAGACCTGCACGCAGGGTGATTGGAGCGCGGCAGTCGGCGTGTGGTTGTCGTAATGGAAGGGCAGCCCGACCTGCGCCGTGCCGGTGATATTCCCCGAGGCGCTGCAAAACACCAGCTTGGCCCGGGCATGACCGCCGATCGTGACGTTGGCGAAAGGGACCAGATCGAAATCCCACGCGAGTTGATTGCCGACAGATGAGGCGACATCGATCTGCCCGCCGATGGTGGCATCAGCCCAGATCTTCCAGCCGGCGCAGACCTCGCAGCCGACGAAACAGGCGTTCACGCATCCGATCCCCGGGCCATTTTTGTAGAGCGGAATCGTCAAGAAGGTCGTGGGCCCGGCGGCCGTGAAGTTATTGATCGAGTATTTCGGCCGGCCGGCCGCGTCGAACGACACACCATACGGATAGCCGCCGTCCACCAGATGTTTGTCGAAGACCGTTACCTCGGGGAAGAACAACCCACCGGCATCGATGAAGCCATCGCGTGTGTGGAATGACTCGCGCATGCTGGCGGCGCCGTCGAGGGTGTTGTCGAACGACTTGATCAAGACGTCGATCGGTTCACTGATCGGAAGGAGTGGACGTGCTTCGTTACCGATGAACTGGTATTCGATCTCCGGCAGCCCCGGGAACACACGCAACTTGGCAGGCGGGTTGATGACGTGCTTGTTGAACCAGCGAGCCTCGAGATCGACGATCCGGATCAAGTGCTCGCGACTCGGACCCTCGACGCCGTCGACCACCGGGGTGACGCGCAACGTCATATCTCCTGGAGGAAAATCACTCACGTTGAAGAGGCGTGAGTACGCCTCGAACGCGTACTGAGCATCGCCTGAATAGACCGGCTCGGGTTGATGCGAGGTGGAGCCTCTGAGAAGTTGGCCATTCTTGAAGAACTGAAACTTGACCGACCGCTCGGGAGAGCTAGAAAAGAATGTGACCGATTCGGCGTAGAACCTGATGGCCACATCCGCGCCGTGCCCAGGCAGGTACGCCCATCGCGCCCAGAAACTCCCTCCCAACTCTCGGTCCTGGTCGAAGATCGGAATTGGCGACGGATACCCCGACTGTGCAATCCCTCCGATCGGCAGGACGACGGCGCCGACAGCTTTGACGCGCGCCACGGGGAAATTGGGAATCGTCTGATGGAAGGGCTGTCTCCCCGGCAACGCGAGGTGCTACAACTGCTGGCCGAGGGACGCTCCACCAAGGAGATCGCTTCCGATCTCGGGCTTTCTATCAAGACGGTCGAGACCCATCGTGCTCAGATCATGGAACGGCTGAACATCCGCGACGTGCCTGGGCTGGTTCGGTTCGCGATCCGCGCTGGACTGATCTCGTCGGAGAAATAGTGCTGCCAACCGGCGCAACGACTGCCGATCGCTCCCGCACAACCCGATCCGCAGGAGTCGTTGGCATTCGAGTGCGATGAAACGGCGCCACTGGAGTGACGGCCTGCACCCGCCGCAGAAGACAGTGCTTGGAACTTTGTGTTGATCCGGCGCTGATCAAGTCCACTGTCCGTGTTCGAAAGGCAAGCACGATCAACGCTTCACGAAACCCCGGTTGAAGTGCTTGGTCGCGGTCGATCGTTACCGGCGCAGAACCGATGATCTCGGCCGAGCGTCCTATCCGTCTTCTCCAGTCCCCTGGTAAGCCTCCTTGGTCTGTTTCGGAGGTGAGCCGTGGAGCCTCGAAACTCTCAGGTGCCTGTCCCCAGTTCTGGGGACAGGCGATCCGCGCACCTCCCGGGTATCACTTAGCCACCGGATCCGATCGATAGCGATCCGCTGGAGGCATTCGATGCTCACCCTTCGTCGCGCGTTCCTCATGACGCTCCTTTGTTTGACGGCTGCGCCTCCTTGGGCATCGACCACCCGGTGGATGACTCTCGCCGAATGCGTCAAACAGGCCGATCGAATCGTGCTCGGGCGCTGCACGCATGTGATCGCCGAGCGTGACCCGGATCTCGGAGTCGACGTGGTTCGGGTCCGGATCGAGGTCGATCGTCTGGTCAAGGGCACGGCCAGTCGATCGATCGAGTTTCGCCAACTGGCGCACGATCTAGCGGGAACGCCATCGTTCAAGCCAGGCGAGGAATTGTTGGTATTGCTCTATCCGGAGAGCAGCGCGGGGCTCACCACTGCGGTCGGGCTCGCCCAGGGAAAGTTTGCGATCGAACGTGACAAACACGGTCGTCGCTTCGCGATCAACGGATTCGGAAATCGCCGGCTGCAAGGTGAGACCGATCTAGGGGGAAGCCTCACGCTCGAACGCCTGCTCGAGTTGATCGAGTCCGCGATGAAGCACCAACAGGAGGCCCGACGATGAGGTCGACTCTTCGCTGGAGCATAGTGTTGTTACTGAGCGCGATGCCGGCACTCGCCGGCGGTCCGCGCAACGTCAACGGCCTCGGTCAGCCGATGGCCTGGCCGCCCGGCACGATCAGCTACAACCTCGACCCAGGTCCGCTCGGACAACTCAACAGCACTGCGGCGCAAGCTCTGATCGGTGAGGCATTCAGTGTCTGGCGTGACGCAGGCATACGCCGCGTGTTCTACGACGACTTCGAGTCGGGTGGTACCCAATGGGCCTCGAGCAGCGATAGCGGCGCCACCTGGAACGTCACGGGATTCCAAGGACGCACCCATCTGCTCACCAAGAGCGCTCAAGCGAGCGCCTTTACCGGCTTCACCGCTTCTGTCGACAATCGCTATTGGCGCTCGCCGCTGTTCCCGCGACTACCGGCGAATGCTGTGTTGCGGTTTCAGCATCTAATGCGGCTACAGACGACCCGAGATGGCGGCATTCTCGAGATCAGCACCAATGGCACCACCTGGAGCAACCTCGGCTCGCTGATCACCAGCGGCGGCTACAACGGAACGATCAGCAACTGCTGTTCCTCGCCGATCGCGGGGCAACAGGCATGGACCGGAGTGTTTGCCGGCTTTCAGGGGGTCGAGGTCAACCTCTCCTCGTATTCCGGGCAGAACGTCTGGATCCGATTCCGCTTCGCCAGCGACAGCGACTCGGCAATGCCTTCAGACGTCGGGTGGTATATCGACAATGTCGAGTTGTTCACACGCCCGGCAGCGATTCACAACTTCGTCGTTGGTGCTGCCTTGCCGCAAGATGTGAATGCGGACGGGCGGCCGGCAACCCAGCCAGCCCACTATCTCAACTTCTGGCGCAAACAAGGCGATGTCCTTTCGCCCGTGATCTTCGACCACGACGGCAAGATCATCGACGGCCTGTTCGGTGTCGGTGCCAGTCTCGACATTCTCGGCGCCGCGGCACTCGACACGCCGACGGCGGCGACGCCGACGATTGCCGAGGGGAGCATCGTGCTCAACGGTCTGTTCTTCGACGGCATCGCCAGTAGCTCGAATCCAACCGACGTGACCCGCACCGGCATGAAGGCGGTGATCGCGCACGAGATCGGGCATTTTTTGAACCTCGATCACTCGCTGCTCAACCAGCCGTTCGCCGGCAACGGGATTGCGGCCGACGATATCTACCTCCCGACGATGTTCCCGCTGTTCGTCGACGACGAAGAACAGCTCGCGACACTGCACCCCGACGATCAGGCCGCGTATCTGGATATCTATACGGCGAGCGGTGCGGGGATCTCCGGCTCGGTCACGGCTCAGGGCGACCCGTATCAGGGGGTCGAGGTCGTGCTCCGCAAAAGTGACGACCCGTTCGGCACCTCGTACTCGACCTACTCGGGTGGGAGGTACTTCCCCTGCAACGCGGGCTCGACTTGCGATCCTTGCAACAGTGCATGCAATCCGGGGCACCCAGTCACTGAGGGGCAGTATCAGATCAGGAACCTGATCCCCGGGGACTACCGCGTCTGCATCAAGCAGGTCGACGCCTCGCCGTCGGCGCGCGGGGTGGCCGGACCGCTGGCCGAACCGACTGTGATGCCCGGGCCGGAGGAGTGCTGGGACCTCAGCGAATCGGCTTTGGCAAGCGACGATCCGGATGCCGGCAGTTTGGTCGCCGATCCTGCCTCGACGATCGACATCGCGCTCAACGCTCTGCCGCTGAGCGATCCATACGAGCCGAGCAGCAGCGCTGCGCCGGCGACTCTTCCCGAGATCGCGACGCGCGGCTACAAGACCGTGAACGCCGTTCTCGATGCGGGAGACGTCGATGCCTACAGCTTTTCGGTCAATGCAGGCGATCGGGTTTCGATCGACATCGATGCGGCCGAACTCGGTTCGCCACTCGATGCAGTGATCGGCGTCTACGACACGCTCGGTGCCTTGATGCAGACTGTCGATGATGCCGTCGATCCGGAGTCGCGGCGCGACAGCAAGGACTCGGCGATCGAGTTGATCGCTCCCGCAACCGGAACGATGAAGGTCGTGTTATCGGCGTTTCCCGATCTCGATCTCGATGGCAGCGGCCAAGCATCGAGCGGCGCGTATTGGTTGAGGGTGGCGACGGATCTGGACGCCGATCTGGACACCAGGTCGCACCTTTCGGACAACTGCCCGACGGTGTTTGAATCTACGGGGTTCGCTTCGGACCTTGACAACGACAGCATCGGCGACGCCTGCGATCCGGACCAGGACGGCGACTCGGTCCTCGACAAGTACGAGACCGACACAGGCGCGTTTCTCGACGCGCAGCACACCGGAACCGACGCGCGCTCGGCCGACAGCGACGGAGATGCTGTCAAAGATCAGGTCGAGATCCAGCGCGGGACCGATCCCAATTCCGACGGGTCGTCGCCGAGCCTGTTTGCGCTCCCGACCAGCCTCGGACCGACCGGTACACGTGCGACGACCGCCGACTACGACTTCGATGGCGATCTCGACCTGCTTCAGAGTTCGAGCACCGAGCTTGTCTATCGCATCAACGACGGAACCGGCGCGTTCACGACGCAGACGCTCGACAGCGGTGCAGTGTTCCAAGCCGTGGCGTGGGCCAACCTTCGAGCGCTGACGGTGCTCAGCGCGATCGCCGTTCGCGATGGGCAGGTCGTTGTCTACGACAACACCGCCGGGCCCGGACAGTCGATCGCGCCGGGGCTCACCGGCGTTTCGGAGTTCGCCCTCGGCGATATCGACGGCGACGGAGATCGCGACATCGTGACCGCGTCGTTCACGCAGAACCTGGTTGTCTGGCTCGAGAATCGTCATCTGCCGGATCAATCGAACCTGTGGGTCCAGCACACGATCGCGTCCGGTCTACCGGACGCGTTCGGGCCCGTGACGGTCGCCGTGGCGGACTTCAACCGCGATGGCAGGCCCGATGTCGCGTACTCAGGAACCAACGCGGAGCTGTACGAGCGCGACAACCTCGGTGGCGGACTGTTCGACGCGCCGATCGGGGTAGGCGGCCTGGGCGAGAGTGTCCTGGTTGCGAGCGACGTCGATCGAGACGGCGACCCAGACCTCGTTTTCTCCAGCGCGTCGAACGGCTACGTAGCGACCCGGCTGCGCGCGCCAAGTGCGCCCTACTGGCTCGCGTACTTTCAGCTGACGGCCGATCAGTACGAGGCAAACTCTGTAGCCGTCGACGATGTCGATGGCGACGGCACTCTCGACGTCGCGATAGCCTCGGCGACACAGCGGCCGCGTTGGTACTCGCGGTTCTACGGAACTGCCCCATACGTGTTCAGCAGCGCAGCCTCAGCGGCGAGCGGGCTTGTGCTGGGCGACTTCGATCGAGACGGTGATCCGGACGCGGCCTATCTTGAGGTCGCCTCCGGCACGGTGAAGCTCGAGAAGAACCTTCGTAACCACTCCACCGCTCGGTTCGATTTCTATCAACTGTCGGATCAGCCGGTTCCAGCGCCGTGGAATGTGGCGCAGGTAAGCTGGGGAGATTTCGACCGTGACGGCTACGTCGACTACGCTTTCTGTCAGTTCGACGGAAGGCTCGCGTGGCAGAAGATCCAGTTCGACACGGGCACGCCCGGGACGCACGAGGTCGCGAGCGATGCTGGGAACTGCTGGGAGCTGTTCGCGCTCGACCTGGACGGCGATGCCGATCTCGATCTGGCCGTCCTGAAGTACACCGCGACCGACCTGATCTGGTACGCCAACGACGGGAGCGGCAACTTCGGCGCGCAACAACTGCTGTTGAACTTCGTCGGCTATCCAACGCGAATGGTGTTCGCTGATCTCGATCTCGACACTCGCCCCGACCTGGCGGTATCCGAAAGCGGCGTCGGGATCTCCGTCGCGCGCAATCTCGGCGGCGGCACGTTCTCCGCGTTGCAGCAAATCGAGTCCGACGCTAGTTTGGTCGCCAACGAGTTGACGGCCGGCGACGTCGATCGCGATGGGGACACCGACCTGATCGCGGCTGTAGCCGGGTCGGGCGAAGTCGCGTGGTATGCCGGATTCCCGCTGCAAGACCTCGATCTCGACGGCACGTTCGACTTGAGTTTCGATACGACGCGTACCCCAATGGGCGGTGTGAGTGCGTCGTACGGCCTTGGTGCTGCCGACATCGACCGAGATGGGAGCCTCGATGTCGTCTCGTGCACCCTCGACGGCACCTTTCTGCACACCGAGGACTCGTTCAATCCGGGAAGCTGGATCACCACAACGATCAGCGCAGACCCCTGCTACCGAATGTCGCTGGCCGATCTCGACCGGGACAGTGATTTCGACGTGCTCTTCGACGGTGGTGGGATTGATCTCATGGAGTGGCGCAACAACGGCACGGCCCTCACCGGGCCATTCCTTACCGATGTAGCTACCAGTCAAGATTGGGATCTTGCGGATCAGGACGCAGACGGCGATCCCGATTTGGCGCTGGCGCAATTCAACGCAGTCCTCGTATCGCCGAACGATGCGAGCTGGTACCGCCCGGCCGACACCGACCTCTCGCCGCCCAACATCCACGATGGCCAGACGGCACTGCTGCTGCGACTCGAGTACGAGCATCGCGGCCGAGCCAGCGACGCGCCGCTCGCGATCACACGGTTCTTCTTCGGCTACCAGGGCCCCGCTGGACCTGACAACCTCGACCGGAATCAAGCCAGGGCGTTGTTCGCTGCGATCGATGTCTACGCGGACGACGGCGACGGCACCTTCGAACCGAATCAAGACACGATCGTCGGCACGCTCACCGAGTATCCGTCGCCGTACACCTTTATCTACTTCGAGTTGGGCAACCCTGCCATGCAGCTCTCCCCAGGCCAGAAACGAAGCTACTTCGTGACCGTCACGACCACGAGCGATGCCTCGCTGCAGTCGCCACGTGACTTCAGGATCTACACCTCCACTCCTGGGATCGCCGATGTCAACTCCGGTACCGCGTCGCCACCTGCAGTCGTGCGCGGCGGCTTCTCTCGTCTGATCACATGCGATCGCCCCTCGGCCCCAGCGTTTGTCGTCAATAGCACCTTCCCCGCCAGCGGCACCGTCAACGTCTCGACCGCGGGCGAGTTTCTGATCCAGATGAACGGTGCCAGCGATCCGGCCACCGCATCGCCCGAGTCGGTGTACCTCGAGTCGAACAACGTCAAGGTACCGGCGCGGATCATCGTCGACGAGAGCGGAACACAAATCACTCTCGACCCCGAAGGGGCACTTTCCGCCAACAGGACCTACACGCTGCATGTGACGACCGCACTGACCGATACCGCCGGCAAGGCGGCCAGCCCGTTCGTCGGGAGCTACACAACTTGGCCAAGCAGCGATGGATCATCATTCGGCTCGTCCGGAGTCGGCGGCCAATCGAGCGGTGGTCAACTCGGGGGCAACTCGCCGGGTGAGCAGTTCGGCGAATCGATCGCCGCGGTCGGCGACGTCGATGGGGACGGAATCGGCGACATTGTCACCGGCTCTCCTGGGTTCGATGACGGCGCGGTGCTCGATGTCGGCCGCGCGACGCTGACGTTCGGCTCGATCTCACTGCAATCGGGCGGCTCGCCTCCGGCTCTCTACATCCAAGGAGAGTTGGCAGGCGATCAAGCCGGCAATGCCGTGGCGCGCGCCGGGCTACTCAACAACGACACGCTGGCCGATCTCGCGATCGGTGCGCCGCACGCCAACGGCGACAAAGGCGGCGCCTATGTCGTGTTCGGCAACGCACTGCTGCGCGGCCAGGTCAATAACACGTTGTTGCTCTCGAACTTGATAAGTTGCACTCAACCCACCGGCTTCTGCGGTGTGAAGTTCGTCGGTGAAGCGGTCGGAGACAAGGCCGGGGCGTCGGTGGCGTTCGCCGGCGACATC
>JANNUT010000089.1:0-87627 GCA_031395565.1 Acidobacteriota bacterium
TTTGTGACCACCACGAGCCACAGCACGTAGATGTGGCCGGTCACATCGCCGTTGGCGTCGCGCGGCATGAGATAGACGATTTTCGTGACGAACGAAAACAGCCACGGCACGTAAAACAGCCCGAAAACCGTGTAGGCCATCGTCTCGAGCGGGAGCAGATCGCGCGTCTTTTGAAACATCTGCCGGCCAAAAACCACGAGCATAAAGAAGAGCAGCGTGGCGACCTCGACGTTGCCGTACAGCGCGACGCGGAAGAAGCGGCTGTTCACGCACGACAGGTCCTCGTCGAGCCGGCCGAGCATGCGCAGCGACAGGATCGGCTTCTTCACATCCAGGAACTCGAGTCGCACTTCCGCGGCGCGGGATGGAACGTCATCAAGGTGCTCTGGGGCCGCGAGTGGGATGAATTGCTGGCCCGCGATATCGACGGCGTTTTGGTCGAGAAGATGAATGAAACGGTGGATGGCGATTGGCAGCGGTTCACGGTCGAAACCGGTGGCTACATTCGTCAACACTTCTTCGGTTCCGATCCACGTTTGGCTCAATTGGTCGCACATCTCAGCGACGACCAATTGGTGCGACTGCGCCGCGGCGGTCACGACTACCGCAAGATCTACGCCGCCTACAAGCAGGCCACTGAGGCCGAAGGACTTCCCACCGTGATCTTGGCGCAAACCGTCAAGGGCTGGACCTTGGCAGGGTCGGTGGAAGGCAGGAACGTCGCACATCAGGCCAAGAAGCTGTCGGAAATCGAGTTGCGCGCGTTCCGAGACCGGCTTGAACTGCCGATCCCCGACGAGAAGCTGGCCGAGGCGCCGTTTTATCACCCCGGCATGGACAGCCCAGAGGTTCAGTACATGCTGGAGCGCCGGCGCCAACTGGGCGGCTGTGTTCCCAAGCGTCGCGTGGTCTCGCAAGTGCTGGCGCCCGCGCAGCCTGCGCTCTTCGACGAATTCCGCAAGGGGACAGGCGAGAAACTCCAAGCCTCCACAACCATGGCCTTCGCACGCATGGTGCGGAAGCTGCTCAAAGACGAGCAGCTCGGTCCGCGGATCGTACCGATCGTTCCCGACGAAGCGCGTACATTCGGCATGGACCCGCTGTTCAGCGAGTTCAAGATCTACGACCCACACGGCCAGCGCTACACACCGGTCGATGCCGAGTTCTTGATCAGCTATCGCGAGAGTGAAACCGGCCAGATTCTGGAGGAAGGGATCACCGAAGCGGGAGCGATGGCGAGCTTCACCGCGGCCGGTACTGCGTACGCGGCGCACAAAGTTCCGATGATTCCGTTGTTCATCTTTTATTCGATGTTCGGTTTCCAGCGCGTGGGCGACTTGATTTGGGCGTTCGGTGACTCGCGCGGCCGCGGATTTCTTTGTGGCGCGACGGCCGGACGCACCACGCTCAACGGCGAAGGTTTGCAGCACGAGGACGGGCACTCGCTGGTCCTCAGTTCGACGGTTCCGTGTTGTTTGTCCTATGACCTGGCGTTTGCCTACGAGGTCGCGACGGTCATGGAAGACGGATTGCGACGGATGTACACCAATCACGAGGACGTCTTTTACTACCTCACGCTCTACAACGAGAACTACACGATGCCGGCCGAACCAGCAGGCGTTCGCGATGGAATTCTCAAGGGGCTCTACCGGGTGCGCCCCGCGGCAGAACCCAAGGCGCATCGCGCGCAGATCTTCGGCTCGGGCACGATCCTCATGCAGGCCTTGGCGGCGCAAGAGATCCTGACGCGTTACGACGTCGCGACCGACGTTTGGTCGGCCACCAGCTATGTCGAGTTGCGACGCGACTGCCTGGAGGTCGAGCGTTGGAATCGACTCCACCCTGGTGAAACCAAACGTCGCTCTTACCTCGACACGAGGCTCGAAGACGCGGAGGGCCCTGTGATAGCGGCGAGCGATTTCATCAAGGCGGTGCCCGACATGATTGGGCGTTTCGTCAATCGGCGCTTCGTGCCGTTGGGGACCGATGGCTTCGGGCGTTCGGACACACGCGAAGAACTCCGGCGCTTCTTCGAGGTCGACGCAGCGCACATTGCGGTCGCCGTGTTGTCGGCGTTGTTCGATGAAGGCAAGCTGCCGGCCGCCACGGTGCGGCAAGCGATCGCCGACTTGAAACTCGATCCGGACGCGCCGGAACCATCAACCAGCGAGGTGCGTCCCGGCGCCGTGAAAGCCTGAGCCGATTGACGACGAGAACCGCCGGAATGCGGTTGTCGTCGCGCAGCGCTATCGGTCGCGTTCGTCCTCGGGTACTTCTTCGACCTCGACCGTGAGTGTGAGCTTGAGCCCTTGGCGGCTGACGAGAATCTCGATGTCGTTCCCCACCCCGCCGAGCTGGATGCGACGCTCGAGCTCTTGCGCGGTGCTCACCGGTGCTTGGTCGATTTGCAACAACAGGTCGCCGGGGAGCAAACCGCCAATCGCTGCCGGGCTGCGCTCGGCAACCTCGCCTATCAACACTCCTTCGTCTTCGGCAGCACCCCAAAACGCTCGCAGTTGGTTGGGCACTTCCACGCCGACAACGCCAATGAACCCCTGCTTGAAGATCCACGCCGAATCGCGATCGGGGCGTGGCGCGAGGCGCGTGGAAATGCGGCGCAACGATCCGCGACGCAACACCTCCATGTCGACCCATTCGTCGGGATCGGTTTGGGCGATTCGCGCCATCAGAGGCTTGGGTCCTGCGAGCGGCTCGCCCCGAAAACGCAGGACAACATCGCCGGCTCTCAGCCCGGCCTGATCGGCGGGACTGTCCTTCACCACACCGGTGATCAAAACTCCGACGGGCTCTCCGGCCTCGATCGCCGCTTGCCGCGCATCGGTTATTTCCGGGGTATCCAACGAGACACCCATCCAGGCCCGAGGCCGCGCTTGGGGCGGCGCAGGGGCCGGCGTGGAGGTCGCGGCATGAACGTCGACAAAACCGGCAATGACCGCCGCTGTCCAAGCAAGCACTACGGGCAAGCGCATCAACAATCCTCCACGAGTCGGCCTTGAGGGTACCGCGAGCCACTCGACGTCCGCTGTAAAGAGTTGGGAATTAGGGACTGGACGTAAGGGCAACATCGCGATACATGACTGCAGCCGCTCCAGTTTGGGGCGCGACGCCGGGAGAGGAATTCGATGAGAGTTGGAACAACTGCTGGGTGTGTGAGCGTTTTGGTCGGGTGTTGCGCCCTGTGGGTGAGTGCCAGCACCCCGGACACCAAGATCGCCCCCTGGCTGCTTCAGAAACTCCAGCACCAGGGACCGCAGAGTTTCTTCGTCGTCTTGCGCGAACAAGTGCCCGATGCCGGCGACGATGCGTTTTCACCACAAGAGCAATACGCCCGTCTGACCGCCGTCGCGGCGCGCACCCAAGCGGAGGTCCACGAGTGGCTCGCGGCTTATTCGGTGCGCGTCACGCCGTTTTGGATCGTCAACGGTCTCTTGGTGGAGGGTGGCGATTTGGCACTGGCCCGGACCATCGCGTTGCGCGATGACGTGTTGCGTGTCGAAGGCAATCCGCGCGTGCATGGGCTGCCCGCGTTTACGCGCAGCGACTCAGCAACGCCGGAGGCCAACGCCTCGGGCGACGCGGTTGAGTGGGGCGTGACGATGGTGCGTGCCCCCAACGTTTGGAGCACGTTCAACAAGCGCGGCGACGGGATCGTGGTGGCCACGCTCGACACCGGCGCGGAATGGGATCACCCCGCACTCCTGCAGCACTATCGCGGCTGGAACGACGCGACTCAAACTGCTGATCACAGCTTCAGCTGGCATGACGCTGTCGAGAACAGCGCCGTTCCACTGGATGACAACGATCACGGCACGCACGTCACCGGCACGATGGTGGGCGACGATGGAACCGGCAACCAAATCGGCGTGGCACCTGGGGCCAAGTTCATCGCGTGCCGCAATATGGACCACGGCAATGGAACGCCCGCGTTGTATCTGGATTGCTTGGAATGGGCACTGGCCCCCTACCCCGCCAACGGCGACAAGTTCCGCGATGGCCGCCCCGACTTGGCGCCCAACGTGGCCAACAACTCGTGGGGCTGTCCGCCCAGCGAAGGGTGCAGTGCGTTGACATTGCAGAGTGCGTTCGCACGTCAACGCGAGGCCGGGATTCTGCAAATCGCGGCAGCCGGCAACAGCGGCCCGTCATGCAGCACGGTGGAAGATCCACCAGCGATCTACGATGAAGTCTTCTCGGTAGGTGCCGTAAACCAAAATCGGGCCATTGCACTGTTTTCGAGTCGCGGCCCCGTGACGATCGATGGCAGCAATCGCCGCAAACCGAACCTGTCGGCTCCGGGAGACGGTGTGCGCAGTTCGATTCCTGGCGGCAGTTACGCCGTCTTTAGCGGAACCTCGATGGCATCACCCCACGTCAGCGGAGTGGCCGCGCTGATTTTGTCGGTGCGGCCGCAACTGCGCGGCGCGGTATCGGTGGTGCGTTGCATGTTGGAGGCAGCCGCCACGCACAACGTTGCGTCGACCACACCACAAACGTGCGGAGGCCTGCGACAAAACCAGTACCCCAACAACACCTCAGGGCAAGGCTTGATCGATGCGCTCGGCACGTTGCAGTTGACCGACGGCGACAACGATGGCGTGTCCAATACCTGTGATTGCGCGGCAACGAATGCCGGGGCCTACGCGATTCCTGGTCGAATCCGCGGCCTGAGGTTCGTCGCGTCTTCGAAGTCGCTGTTGAACTGGGACTCGCAGGCCAGCGCCGCCGGCAACGGGACTCGCTACGATTTGATTCGTGGCGATCTGGCAACGCTGCTCGGCGCCAACGGAAGCATCGCGAGCGCCACCTGCACGGCCAAAGACCAGGCCAGCCCTCAATTCAACGATGCCGAGGTACCGGCGTTGGGTGCCGCGACCTACTACTTGGCACGCGCGAAGAACGCCTGCGGCGATGGCGGCTTCGGGGCCAGTTCCTCAGGCGTCACCCGCACCAACACAGCCTGTAACTGAAACGTCTATGCCTGCCGGCGCCGGTCACTCGAGTCGAGTGATTGGCGCTGGCTCGCTTTGCGGTCAACCCTGTCGCCGCCCCACCCGTCATAACATCGGTCGCACTGGACGGGCAGCGGGGAACCGTTGCGCCCGCCGAGCGTTGTCTGAAACGGCACTCGACACTTGCCCTCTGGAGAACCTCATGCGTCACGCTCTGCTCGCCGCGACCGCAACACTGCTCGCGGTAGCGTCTTTGGATCCTGCTCTCGCCGTGGAGCTTCCCATCACCGGGCGCGTGCTCGACAAGTCCGGCACGCCCATGGTCGGCGCACAGATCTCCTTGCGCGCGCTGAGTGCGCCGTTCGACGTCGGCAAACTCGCGTTTTCCGGCGGCGTCGCGGCACCACCCGCCGCACGCGCCGAGAGTGATATCGCGGGCAGCTTCCGGCTGATCGCACCGGGTGCTGGTGTCTGGCGTGTTCAGATCGAAGCGTCGGGGTTTGTTTCGCTCGACAGCGCGCCACTGGTGCTGCTGGAAGAAACCACGTTGGACGACGCCACACTCTTGAGCGACGACGGTCTCGTCGTTCGAGTCGCAAGGCCCGATGGCTCCCCCGCGATCGGGGCGATCGTGCGCGTCGCGGTGACCCAGCGCGGCCCGCGCTTCGGCGCCCCCGCTTGGTCCGCTTCCGAATGGCGGTTTGGACGTACGGCGGCTGATGGCAGCGTCCGCTTGCCGCGCAATTCCAACGAAAAGCTCAACGTCACGGCGTTGCTCACCGGGTTTGCGCCGGCCGCATCTCAATCGATCCGCAGCGGCAAGCTCGCGTTGACCCTCGCCAAAGGCACCTCGGTACCGGTAGAAATCTCCAACGCCGACGGCAAACCGCTCGCCGATGTGTTGATCGCGCTCGGTGATCCGCCTGTCGTCGCAGGATTCACGAACGCGGACGGAAAGCTCGCCGTAGCGATTGCACCCGGGACAGATGTGAACGCCGTCATGTCCAGCGCCGATGGGCGCCTCGTCGAACAAACACTGCATGCACCAACCGCACCGCCGGTGACATCCGCGCGCATCTCGTTTCCAGCCATCGCCACCGTGACCGGTCGAGTGATCGACATCGAGACGCGACGCCCTGTAGCCGGTGCGCTGATCGGCCCGCGAGCGCGTCGCTGGCAATCGGTGCGCAGCGGCAGCGATGGTTCCTTCACGATCTCGCTCCCCACACGCGGCGCCGAACCAGAGCTGTTGGTCGCCGCCACGGGTTACTTGGACGCAAGCCAGGAGATTTCGATCGATGGCGCCAAGCCGACCGTCACGCTTGCACTCAGTCCCGCTGCCGCAGTGTCGGGCGTGGTCAACGACGAGCGCGGTACACCGATCGCAGGCGCACGCGTCTCGGTGAGTTTGAAACCACAAGGACCGCGCATGATGCGGCGCGGGTTCTGGCGCGCTCAACGCGGACTCCCCGAAACAAGAACCAACGCACGCGGTGCGTTCAAGCTCACACGGCTCGATCCCGAGAGCACGTATCAGCTCTCGGCGAAGGCTCCCGGTTACGCCGCAGCGACGGAGGAGTTGGTGGCGCTGGTGCGCCGGCAGACGAAGACCGGCATGACGCTCACGTTGCGACCCGGCTTGACCATTGGTGGCGCCGTGGTCGATGCCGACGGAAAGCCGGTGCCGGGCGCTGCCGTCAGCGCACGATTGGCCCCTGCCGATCGCCAAGGACGCGTGATGGTGATCGTTGCCGGAGCACAGGAGGGCGGTTCCGCCGACCCCAGTTCACTCACCGACAGCGACGGAAAATTCGCGATCGCCGATCTCACCACCGGCCGCTACGACCTCACCGCGACGCGTCGCGGATTTGCCAGCGCCAAGCTCCCCGGCATCGAACTCAACGACAAGCAACCGCGATACGACGCTGGCCGCATTGCGCTCGAGCCGGGCGAGGCGATTCAAGCTCAGGTGCTCGACAAGAGTGGCGCACCGATCGACGAGGCCGAAGTGCGGATCGCTCCAGCCGATCCGATCGCCGCGATGCGAATGCGATTTCAACCGGGAACCGAACCCGACGCACGCACCGGCCCGGATGGTTGGTTCGTGTTGGAGGATCGCCGCCGCGGCGAGACGATCGATCTGAGCGTGTCGCGCGAAGGGTATGTCATGTCGGGAGCGCGCGGTGTGCAGGTACCACTGCCGTCTCCGCTCACGATTACGCTCGACGCCTCGTCCGAGGTTTCCGGCCGCGTGGTCGATCTCGACGGCAAACCGATTGCTGGTGCGTCCGTCAGCCTGCAGCGCTCGCGCAGCGAAGGGTTCGGCGGGCGCGGAATGCAATTTCAAATGAGCACCGACGAGACCACCGATGGCGACGGCAAGTTCCTGTTCGATGCCGTCGACCCCGGGACGATTGTGCTGGAAGCTCAAGCCTTGGGGATGCAAAAGAAATCGATGCCGAGCGTCGAGGTTCCGTCCGGCAAAGATCTTTCCGATCTCTCGTTCGTGCTCGAGCCAGGCGCGACCTTGGAAGGACGCGTGTTGTCGGCCGATGGTCAGCCCGTCGCCGGCGCCGAGGTTGGTTCGGTCGAAGAAGGTGGTGAGCGTGGGATGGGCCGCGGATTCGCGGAACGTTCCCCCACCGATGGTGATGGGCGCTACAGGCTGGAGAGTTTGATTCCTGGAACGCACTCCGTTGAAGCCACCTCCGACAGTTATCCGCGCACGGTCAAGAGCATCGAGTTGAAACCGGGCCTGAATCGCTTGGATCTCACGTTCACGGGCGGTTTGGATGTGAGCGGCCGCGTCGTCGATCAAAACGGTGCCGCGATCTTGGGGGCAATTGTCAGACTCGATGCTCAAGGCAGGTTCTTTGGCGGACCACAAGCGCAGAGCGGCCAAGACGGATCGTTCAAACTCACCGGCATCGCGCCGGGTGACTACAACCTCGACGCGTCGCGTGACGGATACGCGCCGCTTCAAGACGATGTTCCGGTGCGCGTCGAGAGCGCGACTGTCAGTGGACTGGTGATCAAGCTCAACCAGGGAGGTGCGATCGCAGGCACGATCCTAGGGCTGGATCCCAAACAGTTCGGCGAGGTCGAAGTCCGGGCCGACCGCGCTGGCTGGAATGGTGTGCGGCCCGACTACAAGGGGAACTATCGGCTCGAGAATCTTGCGCCCGGTGAGTACACGGTAGAGGCGCGTTGGGGTACAAGCGGCCGGCGCGCGACGGGCACCGCAACGTTGCCGGCCGGCGCGCCTGAGGTACGGCTCGATCTCTCGTTCGGGGTTGGAATCTCGTTGGCGGGAACCGTCATGCAGGGCGAGACGCCGGCTGAAGGCGCCGTTGTGGCGGTCGTGAAACTGGAGGCTGACGGCAATGGTTGGGGCCGCACCGATCACGAAGGGAAGTTTCGGATCGAAGCGCTCGAACCGGGTCGATATCGGCTAGATCTGACATGGAATGGCGCGACGCATACCGAAACGCTCGACCTTTCGAGTGATCGCGAGTTGTCTATCGATCTTCCTGCAGCCACCGTGAGCGGACTGCTCGTCGATGCGAAAAACAATCAGCCGGTCGTCGGCGCGTCGGTAACGCTCGAACCACAATCGCAGCAAGAAGCTCCTCGTTTTTGGATGGGCAATCGCGGCGCCACGAGCGATTCCGCAGGCCGCTTTACGCTGCGCAACATTGGGGACGACACCTACCGGTTGCAGGTCAAGAGCAAAGGGTACGCGGCTCACGAACAGTTGGTGACGCTGCAGTCAGGACGCGGCGGCGAGAACATCGAGATCAAACTCGATCCGACTGAAGGAATCACATTCGATGTGCGACTTTCATCGGGCTCGATTCCAGAGGACGTACGTGTCGCCGTGCTCGATCCCGCCGGACGGGTCACGCTCTCTGGGAATTACCCCACGGGTGAGAACGGTCGCGTGCGTGTCTCCACCGTTCCACCTGGAACCTGGGAGATCTTGGTGAGCGCTAGCGGCGGGTCCACGACCGTTTTTGGAATCAACGCCCCCGGTGGTCCTTTCACAGTGACTGTGCCGCCCGCAACCTCACTGCGCGTACGAGTGAAGGATTTGGTGCAGGGCGGAGTGCAGGCCACACTCACCGTCACCGGCAGCGACGGCCGGCGTTATCGAAACGTTCGTCCTTGGGGCCCACTTCAAGATCAATGGCGAGTGCAGGATGGTGTGGCAACCATCGACGCACTTCCGCCAGGCAATTGGTCGCTACGGGTCGAGGCCGTGGATGGAAGGAGTTGGCAGGGCAGCGCTGTGACGCGGCCGGGAGTGCCCGCCGAGACCGAGATGTAGCGCCAGCCCCTTGTGCGTTACGAGAGCTCTTCGACGGCGAGCGAGAGCGCTTCCCAACGTGTGTACGACTGCGCCAACGAGGCCGACAGTTGGTCGCGCTCCTTGACCAACGCTCGCATCCGTTCACCATCGGCGGCAACGCTTGGGTCCGCGAACAGCACGTCGATGACGCGGAGCCTTTCTTCGCTGACGTGAATCAGATTCTCTGTCTCGGCCAATTCCAGTTTGAGCGGTTTCAATCGTCGGGAGCGCTCCTGAATCGCCTCGGCGCGGGCGCGCTTTGAGTCTCGCGAGCGCTCGGCGCTGATCGCGTCGCTGTCGGGTCCCAAGTCGCTGGCTTGATGGCGCCGGGCACGCCACTCGAGGAAGGCTTGCCAGCCGGGCGCGATTCGCTCGACCACTCCGCCCTCGACCGCCAGCGTGCCGGTGGTGACTCGATCGAGAAACGCGCGATCGTGACTGACCACCAAAAGTGTGCCGGGCCACGCTGCGATTCCCTGCTCCAACGCTTCGCGCATTGGCAAGTCGAGGTGGTTGGTAGGCTCGTCGAGCAAGAGCAGCGCAGCCGGGTTCAGTAGCAGGCGTGCCAAGGCCACGCGCGAGCGCTCGCCACCGCTGAGCGAGCGAACTCGGCGTTCGATGTGTACGTCGCCGATCCCCATGGAGCCGAGCGCGCGACGCACTTCTTCCGGCTTCTTGCCCGGTGCTCCGTGCATCGATTCCTCCATTACGGTGCGATCGGGATCCATCGCTTCGAGTTGGTGCTGTGCAAAGCGCCCCAGCGTCAGGCCTGTTCCCAACAGTCTTCGACCTCGCTCGGGATATACATCGCCAGCGATGATTCGAAGCAGCGTTGTTTTCCCGGCGCCATTGGGGCCCATCACCGCCAGTCGATCTCCGCGCCGCAGCGACAGATCGACCCCAGTGATCACGACCTTGTCGCCGTACCGCTTCTCGACCTTTTCCAGCATGACGACAGGATCACCACAGGCGGGCGGGTCCGGAATCTTCAGCCGCCAATTGCGATCGCGCTCCATCGAAATCTGAGCACGCTCTTCGCGCACACCCTCGAGCATTCTCGCGCGATCCTGGGCTTGCGCTGCCTTGGTTGCTTTGGCGCGAAAGCGTTCCACGAACGCGGCAAGCCGTGCTTCCTCGCGCACCAGTTTCTCGGAACGGGACGCAAGTCCGTCGCGCTCTTCAGCGCGGCGTGTGACCCATGCGCTGTAGTTGCCAGGCCACAATCGCAATCGCTCGCGCGAAAGATGCGCCACCTTCGTGACAACTTGATCGAGAAACACGCGGTCGTGACTCACCACGATCACCGCAGCGGGCGATTGCGAGAGCTGTGTCTCGAGCCAGGCCAATGCGTCGAGGTCCAAGTGATTGGTCGGTTCGTCGAGCAACAGCAAGTCGGCGCCGGAGAGCAGCATGCGTCCCATCAGCGCTCGCATGCGCCAGCCGCCCGAGAAGGTCTTCAGTGGCGCATGCGTTTCCTCCGTAGAAAAGCCCAGGCCGCTGAGAACGATCCGCGCGCGAGTTTCCAACTCGTCGCCACCGAACCACTCGAACAACGCACGCTTCTCGCCGTATGACTCGCTGATCAGCGCCAGCTCTCGAGACGAACTGTCGGCTACGGACGCTGCGTGCATTCGCTCTTCCAGCGCTGCCAACTCTCGCCCAAGACGGCGCACATCCTCCGCACCGGCCAAGACCGTTTCGATGACGGTGCTCTCGACCGAGGTTTCAGCTTCGACTTCTTGTGGCAGATACGCGACGCGCAGACCGGCACGCGAATGCAGCTTGCCCTCATCCGGCTCATCGCGTCCCGCGATGATTCTCAAGAGCGTGCTCTTTCCGCTGCCATTCGCCCCTACCAACCCGACCCGTTCTCCGGGATGGATTGTCCAGGTCACACCGCGAAAGAGGTGTTGTCCGGCGACGGTACGGCCAATGGTCTCGAGTTGCAGCATGGGCCGGGTATTGTAGGGGCGGCCCAGCGGACCGCCCGTCCAACGGTTACGGGATTTGAGGCAGCCCCTCGACCTCGTCGCCCTGCCGAACGCTGCGAAGTTGCATCAATACAGCGCCAATGCCGGTAAAGATCGCAAACATGACCATCAGCACGCCGAGCACTGGAATGAACCCTAAGATCTCCAACACGAAGACTCCGAGCAAGAGCCCCAGGATCGGATGAACATTGCGTTTGAGCAGCGGCTTCAACAGCCATTGGCCGACCAGCATCTTTCCGATCAAGCCGCCGAAATAGAACAGCGCCCCAAGCAAGGACCAAACCGCCAGCGCCATCGGCAACAGCACGCAGCAGACGATCCCGACCATCACCATCACGAGCACGGCCACGAAGCCGATTCCGAACGACATGCCGAGTCCACCACCCGTGACAGCCTGCCCCAAAGACGCGTTCACGAAACGGCCGAAGAACACCACCATCAAGATGCCTGCGATCAACGAAACGATCGGAAAATAGACATGTTTGACGACGAACCAGAACGGGCTGAATCCTTGGGCTTCGCCACTTTCTGCTTCAGGGAGATCCTTGAGCTCGGTCCGGGTCACGGTGCCCTTCACCGCCTCGGGTGCAACGGTCGCTTCCTTGCGTGCGGAATAGGTGAGGTTGCCAGCGATCACGGCGCCTGGCTCGACATCGAGTTGATCGCAAATCACGGTTAGGTCGCCGTTGATTTGGCCGCGAATCGTCACGCTGCCGGTTTTGTTGATCTGTACGGGGCCGTCGATACGGCCGGCGAGGTCGACACGCCCGGCGAAGTAGACGACCACGGCACCGGTGACGTGCGAGTCGGGGTCGAACGTGATGGTGCCCGCACCGACGATCGCATCACCGGTGATCTGTCCGCCGAGCGTGAGAACGCTGGCCAAGACACGCAGATCGTCGCCAACGTTGCCTTTGATGGCGACCATCGACGCAGTCACATTGAGATCGTTGTCGACCGTGCCGTCGATGTCGGCCTGCGGTGCTACGAGCCAGAGATCGCCTTTGATCTGACCCGAGATCCTCGTTTGCTGGGCGATGGCATAAACATCGCCCCGTACGACGTCACCACTCTCCACGATGTACTTCTGACCGCTGCGCATCTGCATCGAGCCGAGCTCGAGCTTTCGCTCTTTGGGCGGTTTGGAGAGAGTGATCTGAGGAACCTGCTGCGCCATCGCAGGAGCAATCGCGGCGAGGGTCCAGGCAACTAGTGCTAGCACCCGTCTCATCGTTCGCTCCTTTCCCCGTTGGCCTGGAGGTGACCTTGTAAAGAGAACATCCAGACCCCACGGCTGTCCCGCGGGACATCCCCAGCGGTTGAGTTGAGATCGCCCAGCGGTCCCGGTCGCAAACTAAATTCCGATCTCATGGCGCAATACCCTCGCTCGTCGGCGGCTCATCGGAACCTGGCTGTGTGCGGAGTCTTTCAATTCGAGGATGAAATTGCCGGATTCAGCCGGCTGGACCGAGGCGATGAAGTTGAGATTCACCAGCGCGGATCGATGGGTGCGCCGAAAGCCCAGCGGGGTCAGTTCGTCGTCGAGTTCTTGGAGTGTTTTGGGGACCAGCATCTGCTGGCCATCGGCCCAAGCGAACACGAGCGTTTGATCGGCAGTTATATGACTGACCGCTGTCGGATCGAGCAGGATCGCGCGGCCGCGCCGTCGAGCGACGATTCGGGGCGGCATTCCGCCACCGCTCGCGAGGGCTCTGGCCAATCCTTCGTTGGGGTGAGCGGCCTCGATCCGTCGCGTCAACTTTTGCAGCGCGTCCGCGAGGCGGTCAGCCGTCACCGGTTTCACCAAGTAGTCGACGGCATCCGATTCGAAGGCGCGTACGGCAAAGTCGTCGTAGGCCGTGACGAACACGACCTCCGGCACCTCGGGCAGGCGACGCAAGACTTCGAAGCCATCTCCGCCGGGGATGCGAATGTCGAGGAATACGACCTCGGGGTCGTGTTCACGGATCTTCTTCACCGCATCGTTCACCGTGTCGGCTTCCGCCACGACCTCGACCTGTCCGGTCTCTCCGAGCATGCGAATCAGTCGTCGTCGCGCCGGGGGCTCATCTTCCACCACGACAGCTTTCCATTTCATCGCTGTGTCCTCGTTGCGTCCGCCGCTATCGGCGGCACGATCACGCGCGCGCGCGTACCTCGCCCCTCGGCTGGAACGATCTCCAGCCGACCTCCTCGCGCCGCGGCGATGCGCGCCGCGACGTTTTCCAAGGCATGACCGGCAGGCCATTTTTCGGCGGCCACTCCCGGCCCCGGGCCCTGATCGAGTACTTCTAATTCAACACCACCGTTCACCGTGCGACGCGCACTGACGTCGATCCGGCCTTCCCCAGTCTGAGCATCGCGGCCGTGCAACACGGCGTTCTCGACCAGGGGCTGCAAGATCAGCGGTGGGATCGGTTCACTGCGCACACCATCCTCCAACCAGACCCCGCAGGTGAGCCGTTCTCCAAAGCGTGCCTTCTCGATTTCGAGGTAGTCACGAATGAAATTCATTTCTACCTCGAGGGGCACGAGCGCTTCGCTGCCACGCCGGAACGCGTAACGAAACAATCCGGCAAACCGCTCCAATAACTGCTCAGCGCGCGCTGGATCTTCGGCGACCAACGCCATCGCCGTATTGAGCGCGTTGAAGAAGAAGTGCGGATTGATGCGCGCCTGCAAGGCGAGCAACTCGGCGCGAGTGGCGCGCTCACGGGCTTGCACCTGGGCGACTCGCTCGGCGGCGAGAAGTTGTTGTGTACGCGCCAATCGTTGCGCCATGTCTTCGTACAGGTACACCAACGATCCGGCGACGAGCGTGAGCACGCCATTCATGGCGCCCACCAGCAACACCGAGCGGCCAGCATGCAGCGAGAAGATCGGATAGAGCCAAAACCCCAGCAGCGTCGACGCGATCGCCGCACCCGTAAGAGTGAGCACCACCAGCGTCACACGTGAGAGCGTGCCGAACGTTACGAAGCGCGGCAGAATCTCGCGTCCCGCCACCAACGACGTGATCGCGGCGGCCATGCCGCTCACGGCGCCAATCGCGACCAAGGGTCCTTCCAAGCTCCCGACATCGAGCACTGACCCGATCAATCCGACCAAGCTGCCGATGCCACCTCCGAAGGCGCCTGCCAGCAGCAGTTCGAGCGCGTATCGCGGAGGAGAACGATGCCGCGAGAACGAAACGTCGAGGCTCGGCGGTGGAGCGGTGGGCGCGATTGCGGTTTGCAGCGGGGCGGTCATGAAACGAGCTCGCGACGTCGCACAACCAAGATCGTGGTGTCGTCGGCGGGGGGCGCTCCGTCAAGATGATCCTCGAGCGCACTGACGATGGTGCTCAGCAACACGTCGGGGCCCTCGAGATGACGGCGAGCGCAGATGTCTTTTAGCTTGTCGTGGCCGAACGGCTGCTCTTCGTCTCCGCCGGCGCCGGCTTCGATCAGCCCGTCGGTGTAGAGCACCATCGACTCGCCAGGCTCGAGCCGGTCCGTGCCTTGATCGTAGGGAAGACCAGGGTAGAGCCCGAGTGGCAGCCCGCCCCGTTCCAACAAGCGGACGCCGTTGACCCCGACGATCATCGGTGGATGATGTCCGGCCAACGAGTAGTTGATCGCTCCGGTCAATGGGTGGTAGACCAAGTACGCCAATGTCACGAATCGGCCAGGGCGCACGCGACTGCCAATCACTTCAGAAACGATGGCATTGAGGCGGCCTGGATCGGGCTCGACCGAGGCCACGGCCCGCACGAGCGCTTGCAGATTGGCCATCATGAGCGCCGCGGCCATCCCCTTCCCGACGACGTCGCCAACCGCCAGAGCCCAACGACCATCAGGTAGTGGAACGAAATCGAGCGTATCCCCGCCAACCTGTCGAGCCGGCTTGTTGGTGAACGCGAAGTCGAGGCCTTCGATGTCTGGCGCCACCTTCGGCAGCATTTCCTCTTGTACTTCGCGAGCCAACTCCATCTCGCGATCCATCACCTCTTTGGCACGCAACTGCTCATAGGCTCGCGCCAGCGAACTTCGCATTCCATCCCAGGTGATCAGGGCACCGCCAACCAAGAGCGACAAGATCAAGTTGGCGAGAACCACCGTAAGGAAAAACGGCCGGTCTTCGGTGTTGAAGAGCACGCCGATTCGAAAGCCCAACGAGAGCAGTGTCGCCAAGAACGCCGAGCCCACAAGTGCCGTAATGGTTGCGGCATAGCGCAGCACCGGATGAGAGCGCGCCAAGAGTGGTAACAGGCTGCGAGAACAGGCAAACGCCGCAGCCGCGACGAAGACACTGAACAACAGGCTGACTTGGAAGAAGTAGAAATTCGGTCGCCGGTCGATCGCCCAAAGGATCAGATTGATGGCCGCACCAATGACGATGCCTGCCACCACGGAGCCAGCGAGCCAGCCCAGCAGTTGGCGCCAAGGATGCTCTTGGTCGACCCAGGGGCCGCGAACGGAGAGTGCTCGCGGCACTGGACGAACTGCCTCTGACACGGACCCCTTCCTCCTGCGACGCGCTAACTAAGCCCAGGCGCCGCTACCTAGTTAGCCGTTTCGCCTCAGCGGACTACCGGCGACCGCGAACGGTAGGGTATCCTCCCGCGCCATGGCCAAGAAGAGCAACGAGACAAAACGCGCTGAAAAACAGGCCCTCGACAAAAAAACGGTCACCGCGATCGTGGGCGCTGCCAAGCGAGTGCACGACAAGATCCACGACGGCGGGAAGCCAGAGATGCATTTCCCGCTGCGGACCCTCTCCAACGTCCGCTACGACAAGACCAAAGGGTACTTCGAGATCGGCCGCGCCAAGAAGAGCAGAACGCTCACCGTCTCGACGGTGCGGACCTTCGCACAAACGCTGCGCATGATGTCGCTTTCCAAGGAACTAGTGGAAACCGACGACTTCGCCACCAAACGAGACGCTTACTACCAGTCGAAGAACTGGGGCGAGGCCTCGTTTGGCGACCAGACCGAAAGCGACACCGTCATGGACGATATCGAGGCGATGTTCTCCGTCGATGGTGTCAGCCGAGAGCAATTGCGCTTCGTGCCGGACGAGCATGGCGGGGCGGTTGCCGGCCGACTCGTGGTTTATGACCCCGATTACGCCACCGGCGAAGTTCATCGCATCGACTGCACTCAATTCGGCTCCGGCGCGTACAGCATTCCATCTCTGGTCGAGCACTTGTCGTTCGAGACCGATGCCAAGTTCGTTTTGGCGATCGAGACCGGTGGAATGTTCCAACGGCTCCAAAGTCACCGGTTCTGGGAAAAGGCAAGTTGCATCTTGATCTCGATGGCGGGCGTCCCCACCCGAGCCACGCGTCGTTTTGTCCGCAAGCTCTCCGATGAGTGCAAATTGCCGGTGTTCGCGTTCGTCGACTGCGATCCGTACGGCATCTCCAACATCTATCGCACGCTGAAGGTGGGCTCAGGCAACGCAGCGCACATCTCGCGATTCTTCTGCGTACCGAATGCACGGTTTCTAGGAGTCACACCTCAGGACATCATCGACTACAAGTTGCCGACTCATCCGCTCAAGGACGTCGACGTGAAACGCGCACGGGATGCAATCAAGAACGATCCGTTCTTCCAGACTTTCCCCGTCTGGGCGGCCGCTATCGAGAAGCTGCTGAAGATGGGGGTCCGCGCCGAACAGCAGGCCTTGGCGAAGTGGGGACTTAACTACGTCTTGGACGAGTATTTGCCGCAAAAACTCCAAAAACCTCAGGCTTTTCTGCCGTAATCGGCACACAGGCTTGCCCGGACCTCTGGGGTGGCGTACCACTACGGGGGGCGTGAGTGATCGGGGGTAGTAATGGCGCGTGGCTCCACCAAGTTCCAGTTGCGCGGGTACGGTGTCGCGCTGCCTGAAGACCGGCTCGACAACGTGCGGCTGGGACTCGAGTTGGGGGTCGATCCTGACTCGATCGAGCAGCGCACTGGAATCTTGGAACGCCGGATCGCGCGTGATGACGAGACGGCGTCATCGTTGGGAGCGGCGGCGGCGCGTGCGGCATTGGCTCACGCTGGGCTCGATGCCTTGGAAATCGATCTCGTTTTGCTGTCCACCTATACGCCCGACAGATTGCTATGTCCGACCGGACCCGAGTTGGCCTACAAGGTTGGCGCGACACGCGCCGGGGCCTTCGATCTCAATGGGGCCTGTTCTGGAGGCGTGACCGCCGTGCTCACGGCAGCCTCACTCGTGGAAAGCGGTGCATTCCGCAATGTGCTGGTGGTAACCGCCGATCTGACCACGCGCTATGTGCGTGCCGACGATCCCAAGACACGCCTGATCTTCGGCGATGGCGCGGCTGCCATGATCGTCTCGTCGGCCGCGGGAATCGCCGACTGGACGGTGCTGGCCTCGAGCTGCGGCTCCGATGGATCGGGAGCCAGCCTGTTTGCGGTTGACTCGGGCGCGTTGCGTCAAGGAGTCAACGGCTGGACGAGTCACGAAGTTCCTTCGGTGCACATGAATGGCCGCGCAATCTTCCGGTTCGGTGTCGAACAGGGTGGAATGGTGCTCCGGGAATTGATGGACCGCGCCGGTCTCACGCCGCAGCAGGTCAACTGGGTAATCCCCCACCAAGCCAACCTGCGTATCATTCAATCCTTGATGGAACGCAGTGGAATCGACCCGGATCGTTGGGTCATCAACATTCAAGCGTACGGAAATACTGCGTCTGCGTCGGTCCCGATCGCGCTCGCCGAACTGCTCGGCAGTGGCCGGGCCAAACCGGGCGATATCGTGTTGCTGGTTGCCTTTGGGGCCGGTCTCACGTGGAGCGGACTCGCGCTTCAGGTCGGCGGCTGAGCCGTTCGATTCGATCATTGCGGTTTATGCGCCGCAGTGACTGTCTGTGATTCCTTCCCTTCACGGCCTCCTCATCGGAATCTCTCGGTGCGCACCCGCGGTGGCTGCAAGGCACCGCCTCTCTTCCCTCTCAAGCGCCGGCGCAGAGCGGACGGCCTGTCCTCCCCTCCCCCCTCCCCCTGTCTTTTGGCTGTAGTTTTTGCGCCGGCGCGCAACTTCCCTTGAACCTTCCCAAGCCCGGATAGAATCGCGCGTCGTGATCTCACACTCGCGCGGGGCCATCGCTTGTCTCCTGCTGTCGCTCCCGTCAGTGGCGAGCGCGGCTGTGTTTCCTCCGGTCGATGAGTACGTCAATGCGCTTCGCTTGGTGGCGGCGGGAAACGAGGCATCGGCACGTGCAGCGCTCGAGGCGATCAGCCTTCAAGCGCCAACCTGGGTACCCGTGCATCGAGCGCTCGCTTTGGCGGCGATTCGCGCCGGCATGACCGCCGAATACGATTCGCGGTTCGCGCTACGTTTGGAGCAAAACCCCCGCGACCCCGGAGCTGCGATTGGACATGCGCTCTTGTTAGCGGCCGCAGGTCAGCGCGTTGAAGCACATCGTTGGCTGCAAACGGCGATCATTGCGGGGAGCCGTGATCCACTGCTTGTCGAGCCGCTGTTGGAGACAGCCGCGTCACGCGATCGCTTGGTGGTTTGGTTGGTTTCAGAGGCAACGCGCGCGAGCCAAGATGCGCCGCTCGCTGCGCTCGCCGTGAGAGTTTCGCTGGCGGCCGGCGATCGAAACCGAGCCCAGATCGTCTTGGACGATGCGTTGCGGCGCCATCCTGGATACGGCGATCTGCATTCGCTCGCTGCGCGGCTCGATCTGCTGGAAGGTGACGAGCGCGCCGCATGCGATTCAGCGGCGCTGGCTACCAGCTACCTATCCGAGGAACAGACCGTCCCGGAGTTTCGAATCCCACGCCGTGTCGCGCTGGCTCGCATCTTCACGGCGTGTGGTCGACTGAACGCGGCGCGACAGGTGCTCTCTGCTGTTGGTCCGGTCTTGCGTGTTCCGGGCGAACCGCCCTGGCCCTCGCTCGTGCGAATGGCTAACGCGGAGGTCTCGATCGCTGCAGGAGACCCCTTGGCGGCACTCGCCTCGATCAATGACGAGGCGCCCCTCGTCGCCGATTCCGTCGACGCGCGCGAATGGCTAGGCGCCTTGCGAGCCGGCGCGTTTGCCCGATTGGATCGGCCCGTTCCGAACGCCGAGACGTTGTTATCTGAACCTCCGTCTTCGCCGGCGGCACTGCTCGATCGGCTCACCGCTCTCTCGGCTCTGTGGCTGGCCCCAGCGGACGTGCGCCCGGCGAGGGCGAGCGAAGCGGTTGGTCAGATCGCGTTCGCGATTGAATCCGCCGGCTTGTTTCGTCGCGCGGCGCGCGCATGGGTGTTGGCCGCTTTTGTGGCGGAGGATCGTGATGCAGGCCGGCGCGCCCTTGGCAACGCGCTCGTGTTGGTTCCGGAAGAGAGTGCGCCGGCCGAACTGCGGGCAGCCGTCGCGGTCGTGCGCACACAGTTAGCGCTACGTGAACAGCGACTCGACGATGCGGTTGCGGCCAGCAATGTCGATCTCTCACGCCTGGCTGGAGCTCCCGGAGCCTTGCTCGCGCGATTGGAGTCGCTCGCAGCGGAGGCGGCGCTCACGACCGGCGATGCCGACAGTGCGATGCGGCACGCACGCGATGGAACGCTTGATCTTCAAGAGGCCGAGCGAAGCACCGGCGCCGTGCCGGTCGAGTTAGCCCCACTCGTCGAGGATCCATCGGACACGGCACTGACATTGGCGTCACTGTCCTTCCGTGCCACGCGCGCCGCTGGTGCGAGCTTTGGCGAAGCAGGTGCAACGTTACTTCGCCAATTGCGCCGAGGTGTGCGCCGCTGGTCGTTGTTCGAAGCTCAGTGGCCCGAGACGCTCGACGACCTCGCGCGACTCGCGCCGAAGAACTCTTGCTTGGTCGTTGCGGCGCCAGGGCACAGCGCTCCCGCACTTGCAGCGGCGAACGGCCGTGTCGAGGAATCGACGTCCGAGGCGGTCCTCAAATCGGCCGCATGCCGAGATGTCCGCATCGTGCTTTGGGCCGGTCCGGCTCCTGCACCTATTGGACTTACGGCCGCGCTTTCCGACAGCCGCGTGCTCGTGCGGCTGACCGGACCGGCGCCGATTCCTGACGGCCCGTTGGGAGAAACGTCCTCGCTTCAGCCCGCGTGGACGTATCCCGCAGGCAGCGGCCCTGACCGATCTTTCGCTCGACTGATCGAAAGCCTGGCTCAGGTCAGCCCCCGCGCCTCGTCGTCGCGCTCGAGGGCCGGTGCAGTGCAGGATGCATCCAATGCTTTCTTTATTGGCGCGGGACTCGCGCCCCCACGCTCGCCGCTTTCATCGGGCTGGCTCGTTCCTCCTGCGGCTAGTTTGAGAACGGGATGGCTCGGACCTGATTCATTGACAGGTTTGGCGGGAGACCCTGCTTCTGGACTCATCGCGGTTGGAATTCGGGCCGAAACTCCGAATGGGGCCGACCGAGGCTTGTGGCTGCTTGCGGAAGGGTCACT
The DNA here is from genome assembly GCA_031395565.1 of Acidobacteriota bacterium. Lineage (GTDB taxonomy): Bacteria > Acidobacteriota > Polarisedimenticolia > J045 > J045 > JANNUT01. The sequence goes on from JANNUT010000089.1 coordinate 20,730, forward strand.
CGCGGCTGGCTGGCGCTGGGTGTTGCTCTCGCGCATTCCGCTGACAGACAAACACCGGCTCGAACTTGCCGCTCGGAGTTCCGAGTGGGCGGAAGATCCGGTGCGGGAGGCACGCCGTCTCGCACGGCTCGATCCGGAAACGGCGTCAGCGTTGCAGTTGTGGAGCGCGTCTGGCCGATTGCTGCGCGTCAAGACCGGCAACCCGATCGACACCCTGTTCTACGTCCCGATGGTTGCCGGCTTTGTCTTGGCAGCACTCACGTTGGTGCGGTTGTTCAGGCGCTCACGTCAAGCACGCCGCCTTTCTGCCCCCCGGGACCCGCGTGACCATCCGAACTCACAGGATGACTGATCGAGTCGTCGACGACTTGTTCCACCTGCTGTGCGCCATTGCGAGGAACTCGCGCAAACACCTCCCCAGCTTTCTGTTGAGCGTCACGCACAACACCATGGTTGTTTTGAACGAGCGAAGAGTTGCCGATCTCGATTGCCATGAGATTGACCTCCCCTACCATGCCGCCCCGGCCGGTCAGGAGGAGTTTGGCTCACCGGGAATATCGGCCCCGGCAGCGCGAACTTGAGAACAAAAGCGACTTTTTTCTCGAGGACCCCGTCTTGCATCGCGGGATCGCGCTCAATACAGGCACGCGGGAACGTCAGCGAGCGGGAACGACGGAGATCAAAAGCCTCACTCTCGACCCCGTCAACAACTCTCCGGGTTCGGTCAGTGAGTACGTCACGGCGTCTTCATGACTGACTGACAAAGTGCGTATGGTCTTGAACGCCCCTGCCGTGATAGGGCCGAGTTTGAATCGCCCTTGCGTATCCGTCTGTGCTGTTTGGAGACGCCCCTGCGCCGTGAGGACTGAGACCTTGGCCCCCACGAGAGCGCTCAAAATTTTCTTGGGCCACGACTTCAGAGGGGTGAGCGCCGATGGTGCACCCTCGGCCGCCAAGGCGACGATTCCCTGGACATAAAACTGACGGCCATCGGCATTGGGGTCGATCAGAACCATGCGACGGTGGCCATAGTCGACCACCGCGGACAGTGGAGCGAGAAAGTCCGCGCCAAGGATGCCGTCTGTTCTTGGCCCGCCTCGGCCTTGTTCTAGTCCTCGCAAGCCGGTCAGATCCAGGGCATGCAAGTCGATCGGGCCGTAAGACGCTCCAGCGACTTCGAGTTGCCGTACTGCGAAGATCCCACCAGCACTGCTCGACGTTCCCCCGACACCGACCGTGATGTTTGAACTCGGACCTTCGGTCAGCCCAAACCCACGCGCGACGTTGCGATCGATACTGCTCGTCGACGCGCCGGTATCGATCAGCATCCAGACTCGATGAGTCTCATTCAGAGTCATCGGAGCGAGCAACGCACCGAAAGGGCCCGTGGCGAGCGCAATCGAAATCGAGTGATGAGGCGCTGGAGTGGGCGCAGCGCTACGAACGCTGGCACATCCCCCGATCGTAACGATCGTCAGTCCAAGCAAAGCCAGGAGCCCGCACCCAGCGCCGACTCCCGTCGTCGTCATTGCGATGCTGGGTGAGCGGTCACGGATTCGACGCTTCGGGGCCTGATGGGGTGGGCGCCGTCGGTTCTCCGGCCTGATCGGGCGGAGTGGGGGGCGCTTCACCGATGTACGGCTTTAGATCGAGCCACTGCAATTCGTTCTTGGCCATCGCCTGCGCTTGCAGGTCTTGAGACGTGCGCGCCATCGCTCGTTTCAACCCTTCTTTCAGCAAACGATCGAAGATTTCGGGCTTGACCTCTTCGAACGAGCGCTGCCCCGCTGCCTGCACTTCGGCGGCCTTGAAGAAGCCGAATCCCAGCGGACTCTCGACCACCGCAGAAACTTCGCCACTCTTGAGTTTGAACAGTGTTTCTTTGAAGGTTGGGGGCATCGGCATCTGATCGTTGACGACTTTGATATCGCCACCCGACGCAGCCGATGTGTCGGTCGATGTCTCGCGCGCCACGTCTTCGAACTTCTCTCCGGAGAGCACGCGTTGACGAGCTTTTTCTGCCGTTTCCTTTTCACGCTGCCGCTCGGTTTCGGGTGCATCCTTCGCTACGGTGCGCAGGATCAAATAAGCGTGCACGGTGCTGGGCTGCATGAACAAGTTCGGGAACTTGTCGTAGAACTCACGGGCGCGTTCCGGAGTTGCCTGGGTCTTCATGACCTCTGGCGTCAAGATTTCCTTCTCGTATTTGTCGACGAGCAACTCGATCCGCACCTGCTCACGCCGCTGCTCGCGCGAACTGCCCGAGACCTCCAGACGCTTGATCCAAGCCTCGGTCGATTCGAACTGCGACATTTCTTTGCTGAGCCGTGATTCGATTTCCTGGTCCTCGACCTTCAGTCCACGGCGCTCGGCCTCGACACTGATCAGGAGCATCTTGGTGAGGAGCTGCATCCCGCCCTTGATCAGCGAGTACTCGTCGGCTTGGATCGGGCCGCTGGCGCGCAACATGACTTCCTGCGTACCACACCAGTTGCGCAGCCAGGCTCCGCTCACCTTCTTATCGCGGAAGACGACGACGTCTTCTTTGACCGGGATGCGATCGATCGGCGAGTCGCCGCCCTCCGCGGTCTTTTCCTGCTTGCCCGAGCACCCAGCGAAGATCGCCAGCAACACCAGTCCTGCCAAGATCCTTCTATCCGTCATCAGGCCCTCACCTCGGTCGCGGCTGTCCGTAACCCCGGGGGAGTTTAATGCCCGTCACAAGATCGGCCAGTCGAGGATCAGAGCGGCGGCCAGGCTCGAGCGGGCGCTATCCTTCCGGCGGTGAATCGAATCGTTCAGACCTGGGGCAAGCTAAGGCTGTTCTGGCCGATGACTTGGGGGGGCAGTGTGTTCGCAGCGCTCTCCGGAGTGGCTTGGTATTCGGGGCGCGCACGAATGGACCTGGTGCTTTCGGTCGCCGGATTATGGGGATTGGTTTTCGTCGCGCTCACCGGCGCCGCCAGCGTGGCCGCCTGGCTACTTTGGCGGCATGAGATTGCAAAGCCGCAGCGAGAGTTGTCGCTTGGACCACTTTCGGCGGTCGAAGGTTACCCATCGCAAACCGGGTTTTCGTTGCGGCGCCGATCGTTCCCGCTCGTGGCTGTGCCTGACTGGCGATGGGTCGAACCGTTGGCCGAGGCTCGATTGGTGAGAGACGGGTCATTCTGGAGTGAAGAAGCGCTTCCTCTCGAACGCTGTCTGGGCAGCGAAATCGTGCGCGAGGCGATCATCGGTGACTTGTTTGGCGTTTGGCGGTTGACGATCAGGCATTCGGAAGCGCGTGCGGTGGTGATCCAGCCCGATCCGGGGCGATTGCCAGCCTCGGAGCTACTCTCCGCGCTCACCAACGGAGATGTCTTGCCTCACCCGCACGCTCGCCCGATCGGTGATCGCTTCGACAATCGCCCGTACACCCGATCCGACCCGGCACGCCTGATCCTATGGAAGGTTTACGCGAGAACTCGGCAGTTGTTGGTGCGCGCCCCAGAAACGGCACGCCAGCCCGAACGCCGTCCGCTGGTGTATCTGGTTGCAGGCGACTTCGACGATGCGTCGGCGGGCGCCGCGCGAGCGCTGCTCGATGCTGGCGCCATTGGAGGTCAGATCCCTTTTGCTGCAGACGGGACTCCCGTACCGATCAACGATCGAGACAAGATTCGCGAAGCGATTGCGTTGTCTCGTGATCACCGGCAGCGCGGTGGGAACGACTTGGCCGCAGCGCTCAGTGACGCGCGGATCGGTCCTGAGGCTCCGGTGCTCCTGATTTTGCCGGCACGAGGCGGTGCTTGGGAGCGCGCGATTCTGCCTCTGATCGCGCGTCAGCCCGATCGTTTCGTGGCACTTTCTGCCGCGGACGTCGTCCCTCCACACCGCTCGTGGCCCGGTGTTTGGCAACGCTACGAAAGATGGTTGATGAAAACGCCTGCGGCTGCATTCGGCTTTGAAGAAATGCGTCGTGGGTTGGCGGCGATTGCACGCAGTGGCTGCCGTGTGTTGCTTGCCGATCGCGTGGGTGGAACGCTCAGCGGCGGAGTGAAACGCGGATGACTCGCTGGCGACCCACGATGATCCGTTACGGTGCGTGGCCGAATGCGCTCGCCCTGATGATCGCGGCCGCTCTTGTTTGGGCGCCGCGCGCCACGTGGGTCTCGACGGTCGCTGGTGCGCTTGGAGCACTCGGCGGCGGGCTGCTGGGTGGCCGTCTCGCGCGCAGTCGTTTGCGCGGTGGCGTCGCGCCGTTGGCAGCCGCCGTGGCGTGGTTCGTTGCATGGTGTCTCTCGGCCTGGATCAGCCGCTGGCCGGTGCCTGCCAGCGGAAACTGGCCTGAACTCGTGTCCGCGACACTCGACGCAGCACGGGTTGCTTCTGCTTCCGCTGCAATCTCTTTGGCGTTGGTCTATGTCGCGCAGCGTGTCGGCTGGGCACGTTCGCTGCCGAGTCTGGCACTCGTGGCGGCTGCCACGCTGACGCTCGTATCGCATCGTGGCGGCGCCATTCACCTTCCTCATGCGTTGAGCGATCCAGCCTGGCTGCGCGGTTGGAATCCGGCGCTTGCGATCGCGGCTTGTGGTGCGCTTGCGGGGCTGGCGGGCGCGGCCGCGTTGTATCGCAGCGGCCGCGCGCGCGGAGGATTGCTGCAACTCGCGTTGCTGGCGCTCGCCGCCTTGGTCTTTTTCTCGCTCGCACCTCGTGTCGGTCTGTTCCGATTTCCAAACGAGGACCCACTCGGATTGTCCAAGCCCGCGACCCGTGACGAGCCGCGGGTGTCGCGTCCCGTGACGCGAGGCCAACGTCCTGGACGCGATGGTTTGCCGTGGCGGCCAAGCGGCGACGGACTGCCGTGGCTCGACGACTACTCCGGCGACGGCACGGGACAGGCCGGTCAACGTCCGAACCCTCCGGTTGCGGTCGTCATCCTGCATGAAGACTTCGAACCGGCGGGCGGCTACTTGTATTTTCGGCAATCGGCCTTCTCGGTGTTCAACGGCGCGAAGTTGGTAAGGGCCGCTGATCCCCGAATGGACGCCGACCTGCTTGATGATTTCCCGTCAACGGGGCCGGCTCGACCGGCGATCGCACCTTCGGGAGCAAGCCGCACGGAGGTGCCGACGAGCGTGGCGTTGATTCAAGACTTGTACGCGCCGATTGCGTTGACAGATCCATTGGAGTTGCGGCCGCAGTCGAACCCGGATAGCTCGCTGTTCCGCCGCGTTTACGATGTCGATTCACTCGCGTCGACGGCACAAGACGAAGAAATCTTGACCGCCTCGGTAACCAGCCCCCTGTGGCCGGAGATCGTCCGTCGCACGTACCTGGAACTGCCGGCAGACGATCGCTATCACGACCTGGCGGATCAGATCGTGAGCCTGATCAAACCGCAGTACCGCGATCATCCGTATGCGCGCGCGATGGCGGTTCGCTATTGGTTGAGCGAGAACACCAAGTACTCGTTGCGCTCGAAACACAAAGATGCTCCCGACCCAGCGGCCGATTTCTTGTTTGGTGATCGAATCGGATACTGCGTGCACCTGTCGCATGCTGCCGCCTACTTGCTGCGCGCGATGAACGTTCCCGCTCGCGTGGCAACCGGGTTTGCCTACCACGCCGAAGATCGTGGAAACGGTTCGGCGATTCTGTTGCGTGGCAGCGAGTCGCATGCGTGGGCCGAGGTCTTCATCGCCGGATTCGGATGGATCCCTGTCGACCCATCTCCCGAGAACATCGACCCTCCGGTTCCCTCGCCCGACATCGACCTTCAGCGGCTCTTGGGTGAGTTGGCACGACCGAAGACCGCGTCCTCGGTCGATCAGTCTGCGTCGCGAGGACGTCTGCCGACGCTGAGCGAAATCGCCGTGGGATTGACGCTGCTCGCGGCCGTCGCCACAGCGATTGGTTGGGCGATCAAACTCTGGAGACGATGGTCTGTGTCGTGGTTTAACAGCGATCGGCGTGCGCGGCGCGCCTACATTGCGGCTCTCGATCGCCTCGTGGATGCAGGGTTCGTCCGGGCCGATGGCGAGACTCGTGAAGCGTTCGCCGCACGTGTAGGTAATGCAAGTCCATCGTTTCAATCACTGACACACGTTCATCTGGCTGCAGTTTTCGGCAAAGCACTCGCAGAACCGGCGCAGGCACGCGCCCTGGCGCGCCAAGTCGGGCATGATCTGGCGCTGACGGGCGGGTGGAAGCGCCGCACCCGGAGCGCTCATCCCTACACTTGGCTTTGGTCGCGTTGATACGGAGGATTCGTGGAGGAGTCGAGCAACGTTCTGCCGGAGATGACCACCGGGAGTGCCGCAGAGGTTGCAGCACGATTGGGCGCACACATGCAACGCGCGATTCTGGGACGCGAGGACGTGATCGAGATGGTCACCATCGCGCTGCTCGCGGGCGGACATGTCCTGCTGGAGGATTACCCCGGATCGGGCAAGACAGTTCTGGCGCGAGCGCTCGGCGAGGCCATCGACGAGAGCGCAGGACCGGTTGCGGTCGCCCCATTCCGGCGGATTCAGTTCACGCCCGATCTACTGCCCTCCGACATTACGGGCGCGTCGATCTTCGATCCGGAACGAAACGCATTCGAGTTCCGGCCGGGCCCGGTGTTCGCGCATGTTTTGCTCGCCGACGAGATTAATCGGACCACGCCGAAGGTTCAGTCGGCGTTGCTCGAGGCGATGGCCGAACGACAGGTCACGGTGGACAACGAAACCCACCCGCTCGATGAACTGTTCTTGGTGCTCGCCACGCAGAATCCCGTAGGGTTGGATGGAACTTTCCCATTGCCGACGCCGCAGCTCGATCGATTTCTTTTCAAGATTCGAATGGAACACATTCGCCGTGATGCGGAACTCGAAGTCGTCGCTTCGTTCCGGCAACGGCTGCACCACAGCGCCACGGAGTTGCCGAGGGTCGGGCGCAACGATGTCTTGGCGGCGCGCCGCAGTATCGAGACGGGGGCCCATGTCGCTCCGGCTCTTCAAGAGGCGCTGGTGGACATCGCGCGAGCCGTGCGCAGTGATGAACGAATTGCTCAGGGCCTGTCCACCCGGGCCTTGGTGCAGGCAATGCCCGCGCTTCAGGTTCGTGCGGTATTGCGTGGTCGCGACTTCGTCTCGACAGAGGATCTCGAGGCGCTCTTGATTCCGCTCTTTGCCCATCGAATGGTGTGTGCGCCCGGCATCAACGATCCGGTACCGGTTCTGGAGCAGTGCGCGCGCAGACCAATTGAAGCAGCGACGCGAGCAACACTTCGGTAACCGTCCCCGGCGCATCTGTCCGAGTTTCTACGTTTGGCCGAAGTTCGGACGGCGGGTCGGTGCTACTGGAAGTTCGTCCTCGCTCGCAAGGGCTCGTTTGGCATCGTCGATTGCTTGGCACCGCGGTTGCTTTTGTCGGGCCGAGGAGAACGAAACGATGAACGCCAACCGATGCTCGATCTTGACCCTTGGAATTGCCTTGATGGCTCTCGCGACCAACCCGGTGCTCGCCACCGAGAGAACTTTTGATGCCTTCATCGACGGGCCGCTGGTTATCGGCGATCAGGTCTTTTCAGGTGGGTCGCTTCGATTGGTGCCGGTAGGGCACTCCTCGCAGATGACCGCAGTGCGGCTCGACGGCCGGCAAGTGGCTTTGTTGTTCTCGGAGAGCCCTTCACGCCGTTCCGACATCGGCCGCGATGCAAGGACTCTGTTATTGACCAAAGATGAACGCGGGTTGTACCGGATCGTCGGGCTGACGTTCGATCGCGACGACCGCGGCACTACCGTGCGCCCGTTCCGCCTCGCGTCTGTCGCTCAAGGCCTGCCCTTGCAGACTGTGGCCACCGAAAACGAGCCCGCGACGGCAAGCGTGACTCGCTGAGACTCCTCCTCTCCTCCCTCCCTCGAGCGGCCTCCGGTCCCTCCCGGAGGCCGCGGCATTGTGTTGTGCACAAAGCGGTGCGGAACGGTTTGGGCTGCTAGATTTGCGTTGTGCGCGCCTGGCTCCTAGCTCTGCTGCTGCTCTCCGCCGGTTCGGTTCTCGCCGCCGGTACCACTTCAGAAGAAGTGCCGGCCAGCGATGCCGAAGAGCGGGCGATCGACGCTTTGCAAGACGGCCGGATGGTAAGCGCCCGTGCTCTTGCCGAAAAGGCGCTGGCAACGGAGCCGCGATCCGCAATCGCTCACTACGTCCTCGGTGTGGCGCTCAAAGAGGGTGAAGGAAATCTGCCGCTTGCGCTGCGTGAGCTCCAGCGCGCGCGCGAGCTGGTCGAACTGGGCCACGGGATCGCCCGCCCCGGGATGGAAAAGCGGCACCGCGAGATCCTGTTTGAACTTGCCTATGCCCTTTCCGATCTCGGTCACTACGAAGAGTTGCTGGGCGTGCATGCAGAGATCAGGCGCTTGTATATGCCTAACCTGTACGGAGTCGATGTCTGGCCGCTGATGAAGTTGGGCCGTATCGAGGACGCGCGTACCGCCGCGGCGCTCGCCATCGCCAGCGGAGACGCATTCCAAGAGCATGTGGCGCGCAACGGTCTGTGTGCGCTTGACGGCTACCCGGCATGTCAAGCGATGTTGAAGGCCGTTCGCGAACACGATTTGCCGGCCGGCTTGGCGTTGCGCAATACAGGCGTTTCCGCGATCGAGTCAGGCCAACTCGAGTTGGCCGAGAGGCTGCTGATCGAATCGACGGAAAACCCCGACGAGGACACAAACCCCTATCGCGACTTGCTGACGCTTTACACCGAACAAAATCGGCTTGCCGAGGCGATCGACGTAGCGCGGCAGATGGGTTCCTTTGCGCGAAGTGTTTCGCGACGGCAGCGCCAATACTCGCGCGGAGGCGAATTGACCGCGAGCGGCGCGCTCTTGCTCGTTGCCGGGCATCCGGGCCGCGCGTTGACGGCATCCGCGCGAGCACTCAACGAGCCCGACCGTGCGGCTCACTGGTCCGGGTCGTCCAGCGAATTGCGTGCTGAAGTTGCCTTGCTCGACCGTAGCGCGCGACTGACGTTGGCCGAGCAGTTCGCAGAAGCGGCCGCGATTTTGCCCTGGTATCGCGCGCCAGGATTGCATGCCCGCCAACTAGGCCTGGAATTAGGCGCTTGGTTTAGCGGCCGATCGATCACGCCCCTGCTGCTGCAAGGAGGATTGCGCCCGCGTGAAGGCGCCGCTGAACGTGAGCGTCCACTGCTCTCTGGGCCGCAGTGGCTCTTCCCCGATGCGATCGAGCTGTTTGGCGCGGGTCCGACGCTCGCGCTGATCGCGGAGGTTCGCCGGACTCCGCCCTCCAACGATTCGCCGATACCGCAGAGTTTGAGAGACGCGGATCTCGATGCGCAGGAGAGCGAGGCGCGCTATCTGATCGGGGATTACAGCGGTTGCTTGCAGGCGGGAGCGCGCGCGCGCGAGGGGTTGCCCAGTTCGCTCCGATTGTTGCGAACACGTCTCGCGGCACGCATGGCGGCCGCGGCATACCGGTTGGAGCGGCGCGATGAAGCGTGGGCCTTGTATGCCGAAGTGATGAGTTCCGATCCAGGTACCTTGAGGCGATTGCGGTTGCCGCTCCCCGTCAGACGCAGCCAAGCGCCTGGTGTACTTGGCGACGCGGCGGCACTTGTATTGTCGACATCGCGGTTCGTCGAAGATGAAAGCAGTCCGTTTCGATTGGAGAGTGCGGGCGCGTCGCTGTGTCTGTTCGCGCCGGGAGATGCCTCGATTGGCTGTACTTCCGATCCAGGGCTGCAGTCTCCCGAAGGTCAGACCCGGCCCGAGACGTCGACGATGAAAGACGCCGCCGCTTTCGTGGCCCCGCCGGCAGCGCGGGAGGCTCGTGAACCGGCGCAACGCCTGGCGTTGGCTCTCTTGGAAGTTTCGTTCGCACCACGCATCAATCTGACTCAAACCGATCTGGGGACTTTGGATGGAAGTCCCGTCGCGGAACGCGGACTTTCGCAGGAGGATGCGGGGTCAGTGTTGGATCTGCCGCGCTGACGCTACGAAATCCACTCGCACTCAGTTCTCTTTCTGCAGCCGCTGGATCTCGATCGCGCATCCCAGCGGCGCGACGCGCCGACCAGATCACATCGGCGAGTTGCCGTGAGCTGACACCTAAGCGAACCCATTCGTTCCATCGCACGGCAAAGCGCGCACCGCTGAGCGGCAGGACTTCGATCCTCGACCCCGCATTGTTCGCCAGCCATTGAAACTCCGCGAGTCCGCCGTTGGCCCACACACCAAGGCCTGCAGCGCGCGCTGCACTCTCCAAGTCTTGGTAGTGCTGCTTTCGCGCGAATGGAAACTTGGTGAAGACACGCGCCAAACCGCGCGAGATCAACTGCGCTCCCAGGTCGGTTCCGTTCTCGAGTTCTAGATAGGATAAGTCGCGGCCAAATCGATCGGCGCCGACTCCTCCATCCGCAACGAGTTTCACGGCGTGACCGTGTACCAATTGCGCCAAAGCCGCGGAGGATTCGTTGGCCAGGTATTGCGGCGACTCGTTGGGGTGATGCAGCTCCGGCGCATCGATGCCGATGATGCGCACGATGTGAACAGCACCTTGGCTTTGAACTTTGACAGTGTCGCCGTCGATCACTTCGGTGACGCGTGACGAGGCCTTCCCCGCTCCCAGAGTGGCGGCCGTCGACAAGAACGCGGCTAGGCAAATGGCGACGCGGGTCATCGAGTGTCTCCGCAGTTTGAATTGGGATTAGGTCACAGATGATCGCCGACGACACACCATGCGTGCTCGTCTCGAGACTTATGGAACAGTGCAGGATTCCCGCAACGGCACGCCGGCGAAGCAACCAGTCTCGCTCGGCGAGATCTGGCTCATCAGACTGGACCTGGCACGGTTACGAACTAGGCGTCGACGCCATCGCTCTGGGATGGTTTCTTGTCCTTGTCCGCTGCGTCGTCGTCAGACGGCTTTTCGTCTTCATCGAGTACCTCGACGTCGTCTTCAAACAACTTCGTTTCGTCGTCGTCCTCTTCGATCCACTGCCGCCAGCTGCCGACCGCGAGATCGTCTTCCTCCTCGCGAGGCCTCACCTTCGGGACGCGGTCGCGCTCGGGTTCAGGTTTCTTTTTCTGAGGGGGACGACGTCGAGTTGTTTCTTCCGGAATCTCCGACCCACCAAAACCACCGGGGGTTGGACGCGCGCCTCCGAAACCACCTCCACCGCCTCCACCCGGGCGAGGTCCACCGAATCCGCCGCCGCCGGGGCGTGGCCCACCAAAACCACCACCAGCGCCGCTGGGACGGGAACCGGCATAGCCGCCAGGACGCCCCCCAGCGCCATCAGGCCTGGGTCCAGAGGGGCGTGGCGGTCGAGTGCCGACAGGCCCCGGCTCGCCTCGATCCCTGGCCTCGTTGACGACTAGTGGACGACCACCAATGTCCTTACCGGCGAGTTGTTGAACTGCCTTCGCAGCCTCCTCATCGGTCGCGAAGGAGACGAATGCAAAGCCTCGCGGCCGGTTGGTCTCGCGGTCCATCACGATGTGAACGTCGGTGACGTTGCCGCATTGACCGAAGAGAGTGCGGAGCTCATCCGGGGTACTGCTGTACGGGAGATTGCCGACAAAGAGACGCTTGCCCATGTTCCGTTCGATCCGCCGAACCGTCGTTCGGCTGTCGATACGCTCCTTTTGCTCGCGCGCGTGTTCCACGTTTCGCGGACCGATCGTGCGAGCGCGTTGTGACTTTAACCTCCCCGCTTACGTTAGGTCCAGAGCCCAACGCGGGTCGAGTTCTTCGTTTTGCAACTGAACTGAATTCCGACCGCTCCTGAACCGATGCCTCATTGGGGCTTTGGGGCGGATCTTCGCCTCTTTGCTGTACGGATCCGCCAGCGGCTCCACCCGCCTTTGTGACCCGGGAATTCGATTTTCCAGTAATAATCTGTGTCCGTGAGTGTTCGGCGATCATTCACCAGCGAGTCAATTCAGGGCCGACGCCCAGGGTCCTAAGCAGCAGGTCAAAACTTGTTAAGTCAATTATTTATAATGTTTTGAGACAGTTTCTCTGGCGAGCCCGGGCAGCCGGCAGCGCTCCCTCTTGCCCTCTTGTTCGGATTGTTTTGAAACACTATTAAATTTTTTTGACCCGAAACTGGACAGTCATCCGCGGTTGCCTATGTTTACCGGTAAGAAACGGGGCGTGGCCCAGTGAACCATTGCCTCAAGGGAAAGTAAGGGAAGTCGAGGCCCGCAGTCTCCCGTCCTGCGGGCCTCAATCTCTTTTCAGCAAAATCTCAACAACCGAATCATCCGCGGTGGCACCAACGGAAATACCGCGACTCTGCGTGCTCCCGTTTGGTTCTGCGAGCCGTTCGCTTAGCATGCGGGTGTCTATTCGCACCGAGTCTTTGGAACCGAGACAACTTTGGAAGCGAAGGGGGCCTGGTGGCCCTCCCGGTCTTCAAAACCGGTCGCCTCGTTGGTCTAGCCAGCGAGGGGTGGGTTCGATTCCCACACGCTTCCGCCAATCTTCCAAAGAACCTCGCCTCGGTTCAAAGCACTAGCCTTGACGCGGCTCCTCTGGCGGCTGCGTCTCCGGCGGAGGGCTGCTCGGTGGGATCGGGTCGAGCGGTGGCGGAACCGGCGGTGGAGTCCAGGACTGCGCTGGTCCCGACCAGGGGGTCGCTGCCACTGGACCGGCCGGCGTCGGTGACGAAGGCGGTTGTCGCATGAGGAGCATCGTGAGCACCCCGCCAATGGCACCGAGGATCACGCCGCCGCCGATCTCTACAAACAGCGCCTTCGTCGCTCGCAACCAGACTGGGGTACTCATCTCAACCTCAATGGCGCGTCGCAGTGCATCCTTGAAGGCGCCGTCGATGGACAACCCTGCCAAAAAACGCTGAGCAGCCTCAGGACCGAAGGCTAACGCGATGATCAGGCTGATCACCAGCCCGACCACAGCACAAGCCAGCCCGGCACCAATACCGACGAGCAAGCCTTGGCTGGCATCAGGGAACTGCCGGGACTTGACCGCCCGTCGCGCGAGAACCCCGCCCGCGACGGCACCTCCAACAAGTGCGTTGAAACAACTGCAGAAGCAGCACGGCGGAATGAAACGAAGCAGCACGGCGACCGCCGCGCCCCACAAGATCGGCATCCACAAATTGAGGCGTGTGTCGTTCATTCGGTAGGGATCTCCGCGGTCAGCGAGCCGGCGGCATGATACGCGATGGCCCCGCTGCTCCGTTGGACCGACATTGATGGGAGGCCGGAATCACCGATTGGCTGGGCCTTGTGGACGGAATGACGGCAACAGGCACGATCGAACAACCGGTGGGTCCCCTGACGCCGACTCTTGTCGCCGGCCTCTCGGCGTGCGCGATCGCGGCCACAGCAGTCCTTCGCTCGTTTCATCATTCAGTCCCTCACCTCCCGGGAATTCCCGGCCCATTCGGGAGCGTCTTGTTTTGGCTTTTTGCGGCCATGCTTTTCTGGTGTTGGCAACAACGGCGATCGGGCCTTCCGCCCCTGCCCCATCGCGCCGCCCCTCAAATAGCGCTCGCGCATCTGGTTCCGCTACTAGCGCTGCTGATTGGCGAGAAGTGGATCACAGGGCAGTTGTTCTCACCGCTCTTGGAGTGGATCGATGCAACGCCGCTCTCCGAGACGATGCACGATTGCAGCTATCGCGCAGCAAGCGGTGCTGCGCTGTTGTTTGCGACACTGCTGTTGCTACCGCTCTTGCGATCGACCTCGCGACGCGTGCGCCGCTCGTTGACCGCTCGGCGCGCCAGGCAAGCGCTCTTCTCCGGCGCTGTGGCAGCCGGACTGACAGCGCTTCCGGTCTTGGCGGTCGAGCTTCTCACCGGCGCGCCGATCCATGCACCGCTCGCGCCGGTCGTTCGAGCGGCAGCGATCGGGACTCAGAGTTTGTTGGGCATCGCTGAGGAACTGTTTTTTCGCGGAACGTTGCAGATCTCGGTGATCGGGTTGCTGCTCGCCGCCGGGATGCGACAAGGACGCGCGCCGCGCGTGCTGGGGATTGGAATCGTCAGCATCGGCTTCGCACTCGAGCACATCGATCCGTTTCAGACACCAGCCGCCGCGGCTCCGGCACTGCTCTACGTGTTCTTGATGTCGGGCATGCTGGGTGCGCTATTGGAGACGTCACGCAATCTGTATCTAGCGATGTTCGCGCACGTTGGGCTTAACCTTTGCGTCGCGGAATTGCTTCCCTTGCCACGGGATGGGGCGGGTGTCGCGCTGCTCTCGGGCTCTGTGATTGGGTTGTTCTTTGTTGTCGCGTTGTTTGGAACCGTCGCGGTGGGACACGCGATCGCCGCGCGTCAGCGGCTCAGCTCTACATAGAACGAATTCTCGCTGGCGCTGGCACGTGCTCCAATCGCCAGCAAGCAGGCATACGCCTGTTCCAATGCGTTTGACGGCAGCGATGTCCCGACTCGTTGAGTTCGTTCGGCGGTGCGAACGGCAGCTTCATCCCAGGGCGTTCCGGGTGTATCGAGCGTGACGCGCGTGAATTCAGGGTCCTCTTGCTGCAGATACACAGTCCAGGTTGCCGGTGCGCCTGGCCCGCGCGAAAGCGCCTGATTGAAAAGAAACCACAGACTCAAGGCCAGCTCTGCAGCACCCTCGCTTATTGGATGCGAAACGTCCCCATCGATCGCTAGCTTCACGGCGTACTGTTCCGCACGACGCGTGGTGAGGCGCTGAACCAGTTCGATAACGTCTCTGAGTTGCACTGGATCCTGATGGGGCAGGGTCCATGTCAGAATTTTTTGAATGTCCGCGACCAGCCGCTGAGCGACTCGCCCGGCTCGCTGGATATCGTCAAGCGATCGCTTCCAGCGAGAGGCGTCATCGACCATCAAGGCCAGCTCCGACTGGCCCAAGATCGTTGTGAGCTGGTTGTTGAGATCGTGAGTCGCCTGCGCCATCAGCACGGGAAGTGCGTTCTGCACGACCGCATGCGGCGCAGCTGTCGTTGCGATGGCGGTCATTGATCCGCCCAACCAGAACTAGTTGAAGCAGACGTGGGGAGCCATGGCCAGCACGAACCGGCGCGTGTCGATCGGTTGAGCCACGATCGTTCGACCAGCGTGACGCAGCTTCACCGCGGGGCGAGATTCATCCATTGCCTGCAGCGCCACTTGCGACGCGACCTGAGCTTCCATGCGCTGCAGATCTTCACGAGTGACCTTCTCGAGGCGTTCCAACAACGGCACGTTAGTTTCGATCATCTCGTCCACCACCTCTGAGAATGCGACTGCCATCGATCGACTCTTCATGATCCCTTCCTCTCTCATTTGTTTCGCTTCAGCGAGCCGGTGTGGCCGCTTCTTTCTCGTCGAGCATTTCGGAAAGAAAACGGTCGAGCTCCCAATCCACCTCGCCGATCAAGACCGACCCATCAGCCGCTACACCAGCGCACGCAAACGGGACAGGATCCAGAGCGCGATCGAGATCGTCCTCTTCGAGAAAGAAGTCGATCAGTCGTTCGCCGGGACGCGAGAGCAACAGCCAAAGGTTGTGACCGTTGTCCCAAGCCGCTTGGCCGCCGACCACGAAGCCGTCCACCGGCCGCAACCGGGACTGCCCCTCTTCTGTTCTCGTCGTCGTCCGAAGCCCGTTTTGGATCCGTTCCTTCATTGCATCTCCCCTGGTGGCAGCTTTTCGAATTCGTTACTGCCAACAGCAACCCCCGTGCCACTTACCGCTGGGTTCTGTCGCGCCCGTTGTATCGGCCGCAAACAAAGGAACTTTCGACAAGTCGGTCATTTCTTGGAGGATGCGACCCGACGGGCCGCCGTCAGAGACTGTCCGTATCGGGACGCAACACCGGAACCAGATGCCGTTTTTTGACACCCATCGCCCCAAAACGTGTCATTTGTGGCGTTACTGGCCAGGATCTCAGGGAGTTGAGGACCGATTGAGCGTCCGCCTGGGGACACTCCTCGGTTTCAGGCCGAACTGAGAGGCGTTTGATACGGCGTGACGCTTAAGGGCCAGCCTCGGGAAGGCGCTGCACGCTCGGGGGTAACGGCGAGGTGTTCGGCCCAATCTTGGCCTCGCGCGCCATCGCATGACGCGGCTCTTCAATCGCATAACGCTCGAGTTTGCGATACAGACTCGCGCGCGGAATCCCGAGCATCCGTGCAGCGCGTTGTTTGTTTCCAGAGCACATCTCGAGCACGCGCCGAACGTGGCGACTTTCGAGTTCCTCGAGCGTCAGGATCTTCTCGTCCGGACTCGTCGCTGCAAGCGGCAGGTCCTCGGCACGGACGACCGGTCCGCGAGTAAGCACCGCTGCCTGCTCGAGCACGTGTTCGAGCTCTCGGACGTTCCCGGGCCAGTCGTACGCGACGAGCTTGCCGAGCGCTGCCGCGGAAAGTGTCACCTTCCGACCGGTCCGATTCGCGACCCGCTCCATCAGTTCTGCAGCGAGCATTGGCAGATCTTCACGCCGCTCGCGCAATGGGGGAAGGCGCTCGACGAACGTTGCCAGTCGATAGTAGAGGTCTTGCCGAAAACGGCCCGACGCGATTTCAGCGTCAAGGTCGGCGTTCGTTGCGGCAACGATCCGAACATCAACGGCTGTTCCGTTCTCCGACCCGACGGGCCGAACGACTCGATCTTGCAGCACCCGCAACAGCCCAATCTGAACTCGTAGCGGAGCTGTTCCCACCTCGTCGAGAAAGATCGTCCCGCGGTCTGCTGCAACGAACAAGCCCTTGCGATCACGATCTGCGCCGGTGAAAGAGCCTTTGACGTGTCCAAACAATTCGCTCTCGAGAAGCTCGCCGGAAAGCGCGCCGCAATGAACAGCGATGAATGGGCCGTTGCGTCTTGGCGACGCCTCGTGGATCGCGCGCGCGGCAACGTCTTTGCCTGTCCCTGATTCGCCCAAGAGCAGCACGTTGCTATCGGATGCGGAGGCTCGGTCGAGTTTCTGAAAGAGCTGCCGCATCGGCGCCGACATCCCGGTCAGGCCGCCGAACCTGACGCGTGATCCCTCCGTCAGCTCGCGGATATCGTCCTGCAATCGAACTTTCTCGAGCGCCTTGTCGACATCGATCCGCAATCGAGACAGGGACACGGGTTTTGTGACGAAGTCATAGGCGCCACCCTTGATCGCTTCGATAGCGGCGTCGACACCGCCGTGCCCGGTCATGATGATGACTTCACACCGCAGCTCGGCGGCACGGATATCGCGAAGCAACTCGAGCCCCGTCCCGCGATCCAGCACCAGATCGGTAAGAACGACGTCATACGTGCGCGAATTCACGCGTGCGCGTGCTTGCTCGAGAGTGCCGACCTCGTCGACCTCGTGACCAATGCTGCGCAAGAACTCGCCAGTCATCGTCAAGAGTGCACGATCATCGTCCAGCACCAGGATCCGGCCACCGCGGCCGCGGCGCACCGTCGTATCAGAACTCATCCGGAATCCCTTGGCGTGGGTCGCTGTCTTCAGGCAGGCGCGAGACTGACAGCAGCTTCGCCATGCGGGCGCAGTTGTCGAGGATCTGCCCGATCCCCTCCTGCGTTCCACGCGGCAGGTTGGGTTCGCGCATCAAGATCATCTCCGCTGTCCCGAGAATCGCTGTCAAAGGGCCGGCAAGCTCATGCCGCAGCAAGGCCTCACCTCGTGTTGACGCAGGCCAAGCACCGTCGTCGTGTGAGGTTTCGATCACGAGCAGATGGGCCACGGAACGGCGAGGTGCGTCAGCAGACCCCACCATCTCGAGTCTGACGGAGCGGCGCAAGCCATCAACGCATCCAAGCATCGTAGGGACTCGCGGCGAATGGGCCGGCTCACTCGCTTGCTCCACGCTGGCGAGGCTATCGGCGGAAAGCACCGCCCTCAAGTTGGAAGGGGCTGGATCTCCCAACATCTCTGCCAACCGTAGGAATGCTGCATTGCTCCCCAAAATGACACCACCGGCCGAGACAACCGCCGCGGGGCGCTCAATCAAATCCAACAGCGCCACCAGCGCGGTTGGGTCGATCGGCAATTCATGGTGGGGCTGGCTCATGCGTGCCAGATCTCGAACCGAATCAAATCGTGAAACGGCAAACGTGCAGGAGACGAGTGGATTCTATCGAGCTTGAGTCGATGGCGTCAATGCAGCATGGCGCAGTGGCGGTCCGGTTCGGCCACCGTACCTGGCGGCAGGCAACGCAACCCACCGCCCACGCACTTCCTCGGCGTACTCGCTTCGACCGGCTCGCCGCAACAATTTCTCGAGTTCGAATCCGACAGTTCCGCGCACATCGCCCGCCGGATCGGCAGCAACATCGATCGCCGCGCGATCGAGGGTCGTCGCGGCTTCTTCGTCGCGTCCAAGCGCCAACAGGATCATCCCGGAGTGAACCGCGCACGCCATCGTCTGAAGCGGCTCGCCGGCAATGCGCCAGACTTCACAGCGCGCCAACTGTGGAAGCAGTGCCTGCCCGGCGAGCGCAGGCGGTGTCGGCACCGTGATCGCTGCGATGGGCACGAGTTGTGTTTCGAGACGCTGCTGTCCCGACGTCAGCGTCAGGCTGATGGGAGCCACTGAGCCGGCCACAGCCGCCGCCCCAAGCGATTCCCTGGTGGGTGGTGAGGACGCACCGTTGATGGTGCGCAGTGTCATGCCGTCGGTGATCTTCGCTTGCGCTGCCACGGAGCCCTCGAGCACGCCGCCAACCACGAGTCCAGCCCCGTTGTCGATCAGGTCGAACCCCAAGAACGATTCCGTCAGTGGCCACGGTTCGTTGAGTGCAGAGAGTAGTTCGGGCTTGGTCAGTTCCGAGTCGCGCCACGCCGTCGCTTCCCAGGCACCTCGCCGCACATCGATCAGCACGATGCCGGTCGAAGGTTGGAGTGGGTCAAGGTCGCTGACAATCAGCGCTGCCAAATCGGCTTCTGGTGCGACGCCCCGCAGCCGGTCGGCAAGTCCCGTGTCACTGCCACGCAGCCACGCCGGAAAAATCGGCAGCTGAGCCCCGCGAGGAATCAGACGCGAGATGACGCCGCGCAATTCTGCCGCGTCACCCGTTGGCGAAAGCGAGTTCCACGCCTCCGAGGGAAACCCGCGCAGACTGCTAGGCGCCAACAGCAAGAGCGTCGGTCGAGGCTGAAGCGAGAGCGCGATGGTTTCGCCCTCACGAATGTCGGCAGACGAAAACCAAACACGCCGATCCGCCACGAGCCAAGCAATGCTGCGTGAGCCGGGGCAGACGGTATTCGGGCCGGTCACGCCTGGTTTGCCGTCGATGTACAACTCGCCAACGCTGCGCGCCGGAGTCAATTCCACCACCGAGTGCGCTTCCGCCAGTTTCAAAACGCCAAGATCCAACGATCCTGGATCCTGTGCGTCGAGGAACAAGTCGAAGGACTGTTCCAGCCGGCGCCGGCATGGCGCGTTGAGCACGAGCACGTGATCTCCCGGCGGGAGTTCCGGGATCGTCAACGGCTTCGAACTAGTGCTCTCGCCGCGCTCGCTGACTCCAATCTCTCGACCATCGATCACGACGCTCACACCGGGTGGATCGGTGACTAACACAACGTCTCTCGATGTCTGCTGCAGCGTCGCGCTGACGGTGGATAACTCGCCCGGCATGACCCGCACGGAAGGCAACTCTTGTGCCTGAAAATTGCGCCGGCCTAACCGCACGCGACGATCGCCGGCGGGAACAAGATAGCGACCATCGGAGCTGGGTACCTGCGGCTCTCCATCAATTTCCACGCTGTCACAGGAGACGGGCTGACACTGCAAGGCAACCGTCCCTACAGTGGCCTTGCGTCTTCGTTCGAGTTCTTCAACTAACGGTGGACCAGCGGTTGAGCGATCGAAGTGATAGTCAGGGCTCAATGAGAGCAGGCGCTCGATGGCCTCGCGCATTTCCTTGGGTCGCTTGAGATTGAACAGACACTGCGCTTCGAGGTCGTAGGCACGAGCCAACTTCGCGCGCATTTCACCTTGTGGACGTGGTGCGCCGGGTGGGGTTTGCAGTGCGGTGATGACGAGGCGAGCGTTCGTCAATGCGGTCTCGAACTCGGCCTCGTTGAGCTGTGTTTCGGCCGCTTGCAATGCCGAAAGTACGTCGGCGCTGGCCGTCGCTGGCGGCTCAGGAGTCACTGACTGTGCGGCAACCCACGACGGCAGTCCTACCAGGGCCATCCACAGCAGCGCTCCGCGCCTTAGCGTAGCCATGCGATCTTCCCTCGTTTGCTGTCGTAGACAGCGACGGAACCATCGCGATCGACGGCCAGTGCCGTCGGGCGCGTGAAGGCAGCGTCACCTTGTTGTGGCAGCGTGATCGTCTGCAACGCCCGGCCCTCCGGGGAGATGAGAACCACCGAGGCGCTCTTGCTGTCGAGCAAATAGAGCGTGCCCAAGTGGTCGCGCGCGACATCCACCACGCGAGTCGCTAGCCCTGCCAACGAAACCGTTCGCAGCAGAGCTCCGTTCGGCGCGACGTGATGCAACGCTCCGGGGGCTCTCTCGTCGAGCACCCAAACACCACCCTCCGGTGTCGTGATCAGCTTCGTGGGCTCGGCCTTGGCTGGAAGCGCCGCGGTCGCGTCGATCTTGCCGCCGGCGACGATGCGCATCACGCGGCGCGTATCCGAATCGGCGATCCAAACAGCTTTGGCATCGACAGCGGCCATCGAGATCGGCTCTGCACCCTCCGGCATTGGATAGTCTCCGGCTCCCGCTGGTGCGAGCACCCGTTCTCCAATGATCGACCAACGCCGATTCCACGCGTCGAATGCAGCCGACACGAGCCCTGGCAATGGGATTTTTTCTACTACGCGATCGCTTCGAATGCCGACCAGCATTCCGTCCTTGGGCGAACCGAGCCACAGCGTGCCGTCGATATCGAATGCCAGTTGCGGATCTCTCAGGGCAACCGTCACGGGCAACTCGGCGGGCACGATCACAACAGCGCCAGGGCTACGCACCAAGTGACGAGCCAACAGCCGAGCCTGTTGCGTCGCACGCTCAGCTTGCGGCCCCGCCCCACCGCAACTCGCGGCGCGACCCAACGCATTCAGCGCCTCACCAAAGCGCTGCGCAGCAATTTCGACGTCGGCCAACACGCTCCAGCCACTCGAGCAGTACTCGAGCGCGGCGGGATGATCGGCCAACAACGAAAAGGCGATCGATGCGGCTTGCGGCAGACGGCGGTTTCGCCGTTCTGTCTCGGCCGCCAGCGCCAGTGCTGCGGGGACTCGCGGCGACGTGGGAGCGGTCACCGTTAACGTTCTTAACTGAGCTGTGGCATCGGCAGGATCGTAGGACGGTGACGACGGTTCCAATTCGAGCAGCGCCAAGCGCCAGAGAGCCTCCGCCGCTTGTGGAGTTCGGTCGTGCTTGGTTCTGAGCGTTTCGAGGTAGGTTCTCGCTTCGATCGCCATCGCACCTGGCAACGGTTCTCGGCCCAATCTCGCTGGATCCTCCACGGGCCAGGCCAAGCGCGCTAAAGAAAGCAATGCTTCGGGGATCGCATCGCTCGCTGTGGTCGAGGAGGCGATCTCGCGGTACAGCTGTCGCGCGGCATCAACTTGACCGGCGACTTCGAGCTCGCGCGCGGCCGCTAGCCGCCGATCGGAAACGACAGCAGCGGGCTGCGCCCACGCAGCCGCGATCGCGCACCCGAGTGCTGCAATGAAGGCCCAGCGATATCGGATCGCGCTCAACGCCATTGGTCCTTTCCGATTTTCAGCATCTCGGTACGTCCCGCAGTCACGCGAACGGTGCGCTGCGCCGTCCCGCCACCATCGGGGTGTTCAATGATCACGGTGTACTCCCCTTCCACCACAGCCCTGTCTTGCAGCGGCGTGGTCCCGACTTCGATCGGCTCGCGATCCGCACTCGGCTGCATCAGCACGCGACCTCCGGGAGGCACGGCGAATACGGTCACCAGCCCCAACCGCGGTAGATTCTGCTTCAGCGTCGTCGTTCCCGCCGCGATATCGACGGTAATGGTCTGCTGATACAACACGTCGGGCGCGCGCAACGTGAGCCGATGCCTGCCCAGGGGCAAGGTGAGGTTCGAGCCGCCCGCACCGATCCGCTTTCCTGCAGCGTCGTGGACGGTAATCGCGTACTCGGTGGATTTAGGGATGCGCAGGACACCGGTGGGGATTTCGGCTGCCATCAGCGAAACGGCGGCCAGGGCGCGACGCCAGCCATCGACGTCACGAGCAGCAAGACTGAGATCCACCGGCACGTGGCCCGCAGCGGAGACCCGAAGTGAATGCTGATCACACGCCGTCAGTTCCAATTCAAACGGTGTGGTTGCCGTCATCGCCGTCCCGTCGAGGGTCACCGATGCAGCTGCCGGTTCACTGCTCAACGGAATGCGCACGCGCGCCGGTTGTCCCTTTACCAGGATCGGATCGAGAGGTTGCCTGGCACTCACATCGACGCTCCCGGTCCAACAGGGATCGTCAATCAGGACTTGCACAGGCGAGGTGAGATCGCCGCGCAACCGAAGTCGTCCCTCGCCATCGAGGAGTCCTGCCGGCGAACTCTCGAGCGGCAAACCGGCAGGTTGGGTCTCGATGCGATAGATGCGTTCGGGGGCGGTCATGCGAATTGCCGCACCGAAACCTCCAAGCCTGCTACTCAACCAGTCCTCGATTCCAACGCGGCGGGCACCCAATGGATCCCAACCGCTCCAGCGCGGTGACGTCCACAACGCGGTGGCTGCGATCAGTAGCAACAGGGGAATCGCAAACCATACGCGTCGCGTGGGCCGCTTGACCGGTACATTGACACTGGTCGTGGGCGAGGTGGCGTTGAGCGGATCGACGGGGCGAAGTGGCGCGGGAGTGGTGCGCTGCAACGGGGTCGAGTCGCCGGTGAGCCGAGCGCGCAGCTGGTCGAGGGCTGCAGCAAATTCTTGGGCTCCGGCGAATCGCTGCTGAGGATCCTTGGCCAGAGCACGATCGAAGAACGCATCGAAGTCGGGCGGCGCACCCGGCACGAGTTCCGTCAGTCGCCGAGGTGGCTCGTTGACGATTCGATACAGCACCGAAGAGATCGACTCGCCAGAGAACGGCCGATGCCCGGAGAGCAACTCGAACAACGACACGGCCAACGAGAACAGGTCGGTGCGTCCATCGAGCGGCTTGCCTGCAATTTGCTCGGGAGACATGTAGTTCGGTGTCCCCAACAGCGACTGATCGCTGGTCAGAGACGTTCGCGGGTCCTTGGCGAGCCCGAAGTCCGCGACCTTCAATGAGCCGTCTTCGAGCAGAATCAAGTTCGCGGGCTTGATGTCCCGATGCACGATACCTGCGGCGTGCGCGTCGGCCAGCGCCAGCGCCGCTTGACGAGCACAGGCCAAGACCTGTGTCTGCGGCAGGAGATGTCCGCTGCGCGTATGGCGATCCAGCGTGACACCGCGCAAGTATTCCATCGCGATGAACGGCACCCCCTCATGCTCACCGACGTCGTGAATCGTGACGATCGACGGATGCGAGAGTGCGGCGGCAGCCCGCGCCTCGCGTTGAAACCGAGCGCGAGCCTCTTGCTGTTCCTCGGAGGGCAGGCCGCCCAGCACCGAAAGCACCTTGATCGCCACGTAACGATCCAGGAGTGGATCGCGCGCAAGGAAAACCTCGCCCACGGCCCCACGGCCCAGGCGTTCTCGGATTTCATAACGGCCGATCGTTTGCGGCACGTCGGAAGGCGTCATCGATAGCGTCCCAGGGTCGAGGCCAGTGGCAGCTTAATCTAAGCTGCAACCGCCGCGACGGCAGGAGGCAGCTTGATCCTCGATCGGGTGAGCCGCGATGAAGAAACGAAACGTTTGATTTCGCTCGGCCTCGTGCAGGCTTGGGGGACGCCACCCGCCGAGGCCAGCGACGATATCGGCATCGAGATCGCCACTCACGTCGAGCAGCTGCGCCGCCTTCACGGCGGCAAGAGCGCCGGTGAGATCGAATCGCTGAGGCCGGCCAGGTCGCTTTACCACGCGCTCGGGATCGACCCGACCCGTCATCGGCCCAGTCCCGAAGCACTGTTGCGCCGGTTGCTGCGAGGCGATGAATTCCCGCGCGTGCATCCGGCTGTCGATTTGGCCAATCTTTGGGCGCTTTTATCTGGCCTGCCGGTTGGGCTCTACGACGTCGACAAGATCAGTCCAGAGGGCGCCTTGACGGTGCGGCGCGGGCGTTCGGGTGAGTCGTATCCCGGAATCCGTAAGCCCGAGATTCAGCTCGACGGGGCACTTGTCATCGCCGATGTCGACGGTCCGTTTGGCAACCCTTCGGCCGATTCGTTGCGAACCTCCGTGACCGAGTCGACACGTGACTTTTGGTTTGTGCTGTTCGTGCCGGTCGATGTGAACATCCAGGCGATCGATGGTTGGGTCGCGTGGTTGCGGGAGCGGGCCGAGGCCTATCTGGCGGCCCGCGCGGTTTCTGCCGTTTTGCCCTAATCGGCAGAATTTCCGGTTCACGTCGAGGGCGTTAGAAAGGCGACACAATGAAACCGATCCGGGCAGTCGTTGCGACCTGTTTGGTCTGCGTAGGTTTACTGGGAGCCGGACTCTCATCCAGTCACGCCGGTGGCAGCGCCGACCTCGAGTTCACTCGGGCCGAGTTGCTCGCTGATGGTTGGTCGGGGCTGGACTCTCTCGACGGTCTTGGCGTGCGGGTCGAGTGGGCGCCGGATTCGTGGCCGGTCCGGATCACTTTCGGTGTCCAGCGACTTGATAAGGAGGATCGGTACTGTCCCTCGGGCCTTGGAACTCCCTGCTCAGACCTCGGCCCAATCAACGTTGAATTCACGATGTTCTCGCTCGGTATCGCGTACCGGCCGTGGGCAGACAAACCTGTACATCCCAGACTGGGCGCCGGTCTCACAAGGGTCGATACGCAATCGGAAGTGGCCGGGGGACTGCTCCGACTCGAAGATCAAGGGGACAACTTGGGGTACGTCGAGGCTGGCGTGGAGTGGTCGATCGCGCAGCGCTGGCACGCGGCTGGTGCCGTTCGACGGACTCTCGGGAGTGCCAGCGATGGAACCAATTCGCAGCTCGGTCTCGACACGCTGCAGTACACACTCTCGTTTGGGTATGCTTGGTGATTCGAAATACGAAACGGGGCGCCGCGAAGCGCCCCGTTCGAGTTTTCACAGGATTCGAGTTCAGGCCGAAGGACGCTCTTTCTTCGACGCTTCGAGTTCTGCGACGAACTTCTCGGCCAAGTCACGCTGTGCCGGCGCATCCATCGAACGCTGCATCAGCTTGCCGGCGACGTCGAGCGCTAAACCCGCCACGGCGCCGCGGATCTGTGAGAGCGCGGCCTTGGTCTCGTTAGCGATTTGCTCGCGGCCTCGGGCGATCGTCTTGTCGTATTCCTCGCGCGCCGACTCCACGATTTTTTGCCGCTCGCGCGTCGCTTCCGCTTGCGCCTGCGCCACAGCCTCTGCCGCGTCACGCCGTGCTTTTGAGACCTGCTCTTTTGCTTCCGCAAGCAGCCGCTCGGCCTCGAGTCGTTCGCGTTTAGCTTGCTCGACAGCGCCGCGAATCGCCTGATCGCGGCGATTGAGAGCGCCAATCATCATTCCAAAGCCGAAGCGCCAAAGGACGACCAGCAACAGCAAAAAGATTCCGAGAGTCCACAACCAGATCCCTGGTTCCGCGGACAACAACTTCTCGACAGGACTACGGCCTCCCTCGGCCCCGAGGAGGGCAAGCGTCGCCAAAATTGTCATGGCACCTCCGCTCGTCAACGAGTCGTTACTTGATCAGCACGATGAGCAAGCAAACGACCAATCCGATAACGGCCGTGCCTTCGAGCAAGAACATCGGCAATTGCACCGCGTTCGTGATGCTGGCGGCTGCGGACGGCTGGCGCGCCACGCCTTCACCGGCTGCGGCAGCGAGCCGGCCGATTCCCAATCCAGCGCCAATCGCTACGAGACCGGCGCCGATTCCGGCACCGAGGTATCCCATCGCGTTCCCACCAGCAGCCGCCGCGCCGCCGTCTTGAGCGAACGCAGCGCCAGGGGCCAACAAGACAACGCCCAGGATCAACATCAGGCCAGCGAACTTCAGAAACTTGCTCATCTCTCTCATTCCTCCCGCCGGTACACCCGCCTGGGTCCGGCGCACGGTCATGTTCATCAATGGTGCACGTGTATCGCCATGCCAATGAACACGCCGGTGAGCAGGGCGAACACATAGGCTTGAACGAAACTAACAATGATTTCGAGCATAAGGATGGCGGTGGCAATCGCCATTCCGGGAATGCCAACCATCGCTGACTTGATCAATATCGGAATAAACAGCACGGCCAGGATCGCGATGTGGCCGCCACTCATGTTGGCGGCAAGACGCATCGTGAGTGCGACAGGCTTTACGAACATCGAGATGATCTCGATCGGCAACAGTAATGGCCAACGAATCAGCGCCGGCAACCCCTTGGGCGCCAAGTGCGAGAAGTGGCCGACGATGCCGTGCTTCATGCTGCCGAAGATGATGATGGAGGTGAAGGAGATCACCGCCAGAGTCAACGTAACGTTCCAATTCGAGGTAGCCGTCGCTCCGCCCAAGAACACCGCCGGAGGGTGCGAGCCGGCTGCGTAGTACCCCAACTCGATGACTTCTGTCAGCGGCACAAGGCCCAACAGGTTGCAGGTCAGGATGAAAAAGAAAAACGTCAAGAGCAGCGGCGTTACCTTAGCGGCCCACTTCTCGCCGACGTACTGCTGGGCGACATCGCGATGGAAGTGTTCGGCGAAAGGATCGAGCATTTGTGACCAGCGTGTGCGGGGAACACCATCGGGGTCGTAGCCGGCAACGGCGCGGCGGATTCCGATGATGACAATCACGGCTGCGAGCAACATCAGCAGCACGCCCTTGGTGATTCCAAAGGCGATCGGATCGCTATCGACAACGTGGCGCAGGATGGCATCGCCAATATTGAGCGCCTCGCCGTGACCTTCAGCGCTGGCCTCAGGTGAGGCTGCCGCAATCATCCCGAGCGGCGCGGCCAAGAGCGACATCATTCGCGCATTCCCTTCCGCGGCACTCCCAGCGCTTCGGACCACGCACCCGCTGCGGCCCATCCGGCGAGAACTCCGACGGTGATTGCCCAGGGAGTGCGTTTCATCACGCCGATCCCCAGAGTTATCAGTAACAAGACCCACAACACCCGAGCACTTGTGCGCAACATTTGTGGCGCCAGCGTGTCGGGCCGCGGCGTCACCCCTCGAGCCATTAACCAGCAACCACCCGCCGAAGCGATCATCGCTGCCAAGAACTCGAAGGCTTGGGCCCAGCTCATCTCCGATCGTTCCTGCTACTGGTTGCCACTCGCACTATTTCGTACATCCCGAGCGCCACACCGCCAAGCAGCCCTAACGTCAGCAAGAGCGGTGAAGTACCGAGCTTTCCATCCAACCACTTCCCGCCGAAAGCACCTCCGAGCACTGCCACCGTCATCACTGAGGAAGCCCCCATGTACGGGGCGGCCTGGTAGATGATGGCGCTAATCTTCGTAGATTCAGGCACCGGCGGACCGGCTTCAGGGCTGCGGATGCTATCAGATCCGTAAGCCCCCGCAACCGGCACAGTGTGCTCGGATTCTACCTGTTGTGTCTCTTCGAGCTCGCTCGGGAGATCCGTCCGCTCCCGGTTTCCCTTCGAGTCACCAGAGCCCGAGATGTCGTCCATGACTAGGGGTGCGCGATAGCGGCAGGCGCAGCGGTCGAGGGAGGCGGGAGCAGCTTCTCGGGGATATCGACCCCCGCGCCACTCGCACGCAGCGCCGGAGCGAGCTGTTGATTGACGAGCCGCGCCACAGGAGCCTCGATCAGACGGAAGAACGGCTTGGGATAGACACCGATCCACACGGCGAGCACCACCAGCGGTATGAGCGTCCACGCTTCGCGCAGGGTGAGGTCGCGCAGGTCTTTGTTTTCTGGATGGGTGACCGGGCCGAACATCGTCTTTTGGTAGAGCCACAACAGATACAGCGCACTCAGGATGATCGCCGTCGAGGCGAGCACGGTCCAAGTGAATGCCGGCAGCCCGCCAAAGAACTGGAACGAGCTGCCACTCACCTGCGCCAAGCCTGCAAGCACGGTGAACTCGCCAACGAAGCCGTTCAAGCCGGGCAGGCCCACCGACGAGAGCATCGCAATCATGAACATCGTTGCGAAGATCGGAACGACACGGGCCAAGCCGCCGTAATCGGAGAGCAAACGTGTGTGCCGGCGCTCGTAGATAATTCCGACGATCAAGAACAACAGTCCGGTGGAGATGCCGTGGTTGAGCATCTGCATCACAGCGCCTTTGATGCCGGTGATGTTGAGTGCAAACAGCCCGAGCATGGCGATCGCAAGGTGGCTCACGGATGAGTAGGCAACCAGCTTCTTCCAGTCTTTTTGTACCAACGCCACCATCGCGCCATAGACGAGGCCAATGATGCACAGTGACAACAGCCACCAAAGATTGTCAGCCGTTTGCTTCGGGAAGATCGGCAGCGATATCCGATAAAAACCGTAGGTTCCCATTTTCAGCAAGACACCTGCAAGGATTACCGACCCGGCTGTAGGCGCCTCGACGTGCGCATCGGGCAGCCATGTGTGAAATGGGAACATCGGGACTTTGATCGCGAAGCCGAGAAAGAATGCCAGGAAGACCCAAGTGCCGATGCCCCAGCCCGCGGTGTGGACACCGAGTTCATGCAGTTTGGTGAGGTCGAACGTGGCGGCCCCGAACTGCTGCTCACTGAATTGCCACAACGCAATGATTCCAAGCAACATCAGCACCGAACCAAGCAACGTATACAGGAAGAACTTGATGGCGGCGTACAACCGTCGCGGCCCGCCCCAAATGCCGATGATGAAATACATCGGCACCAGCATCACTTCCCAAAAGATGTAGAAGACAAACAGATCGAGCGCCGCGAACACACCCAACATGCCGGTCTCGAGCACCAGAAACCAGACAGAGAATTCCTTGATTCGGCTGGTGATCGAGGTCCATGAACTGAGCAGCGAGATGAAAGACAAAAGCGTCGTCAAGATCGTCAACACCAACGACACACCATCAAGCCCCAGCTTGTAGCTGACCCCCAAGCGGGGGATCCACGACATCTCTTCTACGAACTGAAAGCCACCGTTACTGGCGTCGTAATTCCACAACGGGATCAGCGACACCAAGAACGTGAGGAATGCGGCCGCCGTCGCCAATTTCAGAGCGACCGACTCGTGCTTCTTCGGGACCAAAAACGCGATCAGAATCGCGGCAACGGTGGGCAAGAAAGTAATTACGCTCAGGATCGGCACGCCAAACTCCTCGGGCATCACACCACGGCGAGACCGCGGTGGAGGCGCGACGATACCTCAGGATCCATGCGCTGGGGAGTCCGGCGTGCGCGGACGAACCGTTACGCCGGTTCCGTCACTTTGAGTCGGATAGCCCCACTCGCGAATTTCTGTGGCGGCGCGCTCAGCTGCCGCCGCGCTATCGAACTGCAGTTGGAGCACCGCGCCGTTCGCTGCAACGCTGGAGATATCGGAGATGATCTGCGTCAGCCACCCGGGTTGTGCGGTGGCCGCCAAAAGCGCTACAGCCCCACGCGGCCCGAGCCGGCACTGATCTGCAGTGACGGGCAAGGAACTCGCGGTTGGTCGGGCCCCCAAAAGTGCCTCTGGGCCAACTCCCGGCTTTTCTAATGAGGCCATCAAGCCGGCCCAGCGACCCGATAGGAACTGCACGGTGGCCCAGCGCAGGCCATCTTCGAAATAGGTAATCAGCAGGGCGCGCGCTACAGGATCGGCGACGACATCTCGCAGCGGGGTCTGCGGCCAGCCAGACCGGCCTGAATCCGCTTGCATGAGCGCCGATCCAAGCGAGGACGGCGAAACCCCGCTGCCTTGCAATGCGACGAAGATCCCGGCGAGCCTCGCAACCCCTTCAAGCCGTGCGGCCCGCGACAGCCGGAGCAAGGGATCGCGTGCCGGTGGACCGGTGCGGGCAGCACCCACGCAGCGAGCCCATTCCCCTGTCAACGCCACCTCGAAGGGCAGTACCCCGGTGGCACTCAGGTATTCCGCATCGGACACCACTTGGTTGGGAAGTTCGCTCGGTACGAGCAGCGCTTCCCCGGTGCGCATGGCAATCGGGCGTCCAGCGGGAAACATCGCTCCGAGCACAGCGGCGTCAGGTGGGCGCGGGTCACGGCCGAAGGCGGCGAGCACTGGCACACAGGGCGGATGCGCGATGGGCGCGAAGACGTCGGACAACCACATCGCGGCCGCCGCTCGCCGCTCAGAGTCCGAGGCGTCACGACCCGTGACGGCCGGTTTGATGAACTCGCCACCGAGGCGCGCCGGCACTTCCTGGAGCAGTTGACGCGGCGAAATCGGCGACGGCACTCGGTCGGATTCATCGGGAGCGGCTTCCTGAGCGAGCGTCCGAACGATCGACAAAAAAAGCACGACAAATGGGAGGAACAAACGAGAACCACACCTCAACGGACCTCCAGTCCCGCCGGCAGGTTTAGCAACAGACGGGCGCCGGGGACGATCCCTAGACCACGGGCTGTTCCTCCCGCGACCTCCAGGACGTACCGCGCCGCG
Organism: Acidobacteriota bacterium; assembly: GCA_031395565.1. Classification (GTDB taxonomy): domain Bacteria; phylum Acidobacteriota; class Polarisedimenticolia; order J045; family J045; genus JANNUT01. Next base: position 51,289 of record JANNUT010000089.1, read on the forward strand.
CGATCGGGACCGTACATCGGGCAAGAATCCGCGGGACCTTCACAAGGCGGAAGCGATTCGCCCACGTGAATCACCGTTCGCGAGTCATCGAGCCACACGATGTCCAGCGGAATGAGGCATTGGAACATCCAGAATGTGTGGGGATCCGCGTGGTCGAACATGAAGAGCATGCCGGTGCCGGCGGGAGCCTCACGGCGTCCCATCATTCCGCGTTGTCTCGCCGGATCATCGATTGCCAACTCGAGGGCGATTACATCTCCATTCGGAGTGACTGCGGTGGGGGTGATCGTCTGTTGGGCCGGGCTCGCGGCAACGACGGTCGGCACAGAATGCGGTGCGGCCGAACAACCGATCCAGGCCGACAGCAGGCCAACGACAAGAATCGCTTGCCGAAGACCAGGGCTAGCGCAGACCACCGTAGACGAACTTCCCGTTCTCGATGACGAAGTCGGTGTTGTTTCCACCGCCGCCAGGGAGACCGTCCGCGCCATAACAGACCACCACGTAACCAGTGCCTCGCCTGCTGAAACGGATCGGGACGCCCCAGGGGTCATGCACCACGTCCGCGAGTTCGCGAGGAACCAGATCTTCGAGCGCGTCAGGCAAGCGCTTCTCGCGCGTGCGAAAGCGCTCCACGGCCAAAGAGACTTGCCGTATGGCGTCCCAGGCTCGAAGCAACGGACCGCGTGCTGCCGCAGAAAGTACGTCATCGATCCATTCTAATTCTTGACGAGCCCTGCCCGCCGCCTTGGTCTTGGGGTAGTGCTTGATGATGTCTTGCAGCGCATCACGCACTTCCGGCAGCGGGTGCGTTTCTTCCATCGTGACCGCCGCACGAAACGCACGTTCGGCGCGGCGCTCGGCACACCCTGCGGATACTGCTATCACCAGCAGGATCAGGCTCGCTCTGAATGACGGACGCTGCAGCATCACAGGAGAACTTTGTCCATAGACCTGTGCTTGTCCATTGTCCCCTTGACCACCCCGAACGTGACGCCCACAATTCCGCCGCTCGCGATGCCGGGTTCTGGCTGGGACGTGGGATTGGACCGGCGAGCGACAATACTTTTTCCGGGATTCGACAACGCGTTCCGTTCCGCGAGCGGGTGGGGCGTGCGCGGGTGGTTCTGTTGAACTTTGAGCCGTCGGGAGGGTGGGCGTGAACGAGCCATCGCAGCAGAAGTCGCTGGCTCTATGGGTCGAGGCGCTTGGAGACGCCGATCCAACTCGCCTAGAAGCTGCCGAAGAAGCCCTGGCAGCGGCCGGCGCCGCTGCGCTCCCCCACTTGTTGCGCTGCCTCGACCGCGAGGAAGAGCGGCTTCGGCTCCGCGCACTATTGCTGCTCTCGTTACTCGCAGATCGTTCCGCCACACGCCGCATCGTGGCCCTGTTGCACGATCCTTCGCCACGCCTGCGGCAACAAGCCGCTGTAGTTCTGGCTCGAACCCCGGGTGCCGCCACCATCGCCGCACTTTCACGCCTGCTCGAACGTGAGTCAGAGGTGTTAGTGCGGCTTGCCGCCGTGCGCTCGTTGGTGCGCATGATCCGGACCGGCCACGACGAAGCGCTCCGGCCCGTGTTGGATCGCCTGAGTGACCCGCAGGAAGACGCCAAGGTGCGATTGGCAGCGCTCACAGCGATGACCTGGTTGTCGGTCTCGGTTGAAGGACAATCGGTTCCCGATGCACTCTTGACGCGTTTGTGTAGCGACCCCAATCGTGAGGTCGCAGCCCGTGCGCAGCGAATGATCGACTCGCCACCGAAGGCACGCCTGAAGTCCTGGGCGGTGGAACGATTGCTGACAGACCTCGGCGCCGGCCGGCTTCCCGTGTGGAGTCACGCGGTAACGCTGCTCTCACGTGGCGGCGGGACAATTGTCGAGCCCGTGGTCCAAGCGATGCTCGCGCGTGAGCATGATCGTGAGTACGTGAGACGTTGCACGCTGGTGCTCAAGAGCTTGTCGTCACGACAGTTGGCCAAGCTCGGCCCATACCTGGATGTCGTGCAGCAAGCGGTCCCGTTGTCGGCACTCATCGATGTTGCGACGACGGCTGGCAGCCGCTCATTGCAGTCGAGACTTGCAGCGCTGGTCAGTCGCTTGTCACAAGAACCGGCCTTGGATTCGGCGCACGACCTGCGCCAGAGCGCGCACATCGCGCTCGCACGCTCTGGCTCGCGACTGGCCGCCGATGATCTGCGGCGGCTGTTGGAGGATCGTGCCATTCCACTGCGACCCGAATTGGCGGCCTCGATTGCCGCGATAGTGATCCGTCGCGACCTGCCATCACTGGTGCGCGCATATCGCCGTTCGCGCGGCGTGAATCGTCTCGCGTTGCGCGAGACCATTCTGGAACTCGTGCGACGCGAGAAGATTCGTCGCAGTGTTCGTGACCTGGCGTTGCTCGAGCCGGTCGAACGTCGTGCCTTGCTCGAGATCATCGGTGGGCTCACCAACGGGGGCCGTCGGCACAAGCCGTTGGGCGGTACGCGAATTGACAAGACCGCGGAGTCACTCCTAACCTGATCGGCCGTTCCGGCGCTATTCCGATTCCGGAGAAGAAGAGGCAATGTCGCTCACCGTGGGGCTCAACGGCGCGGGTCGAATAGGCCGCGCGCTCCTGCGACACCTTTGCACCGACCCGAAGGTGAGCCTCGTCGCTGTCAACGAACTCGCCGACGCGGCAACCATCGCCCACTTGCTCAAGTACGACAGCGTGCATGGTCCTTTTCCTTTCCCGGTCGCAGCATGTGGCGCGAACACGCTACAAGTCGGCGACCGCACACTGGCGTTTCTGCAACACTCCGATCCGGCCGACATTCCGTGGCAAGCGCACGGCGTCGACGTGGTCGTCGAAGCGACCGGACGTTTCGCTACCGGTGACCGCGCGCGGGGCCATCTGGAAAGCGGCGTTCGACGCGTGCTGGTCTCGGCGGTTTGCCCAGGCGCTGATGCAACGGTCGTCTTGGGTCTGCACGACGCGCACGTGCCACGCTCGGCGCGTGTGATCTCGGGTGCGTCCTGTACGACGCACGCGGCGGCCTTACCGCTTTCGCTGCTCGCGCGTTGGTACGGCATCGCTGCTGCGGACATCACGACCGTGCATTGCACGACTGGCTCGCAAGTCACCATGGATGCACCGCACGCGGACTGGCGACGCGGACGCTCCGCATTGCTCTCGATGATACCGACAACGACCACCGCCGTGACCGGTTTGGTCGAGGCGATTCCCGCCCTCGCAGGCTGCATCAGTTGCCTTGCGATACGCGTACCCACCGCGGCGGTGAGCCTGGTACAAATCGTCGCACAGACCGTCGCCCCGCTGGATTCTGTTGAACAGATTCGCGACCATTTCCGAGCGGCGGCCGACGGCGAACTGAAAGGTCTTCTCGGCACGAGCGATGCGCCGCTCGTGTCGATCGATTTCACGAGCGACCCTCGCTCTTCGGTTGTCGATTTGCCGCTGACCGAACGGGCCGGATCACATCTCGTACGCGTCTTCGCTTGGTACGACAACGAGTGGGGTTACTCGCAACGAATCGCCGATCTACTGCGCCTATGGGAAGGAACTGGACTATGAGCCGCCGAAAGTTGAGTGATCTCGATCCGCGCGGGAAACGGGTTTTTTGCCGCGTCGACTTCAATGTACCGATGGAAGACGGACGAATTGCCGATGACCGTCGCATTCGTGCCGCAGTGCCGACACTCGAGTGGTTGTTGTCGCGTGGAGCGCGCTTGTGCGTGGCGAGCCACTTCGGCCGGCCCAAGGGAAAACCGGTTGCTGAAATGAGCCTGCGCCCGTGCGCCGAACGCTTAGCGCAGATCCTGGGGAAGCCTGTCGCCTTCGCGACCGACTGCATCGGACCTGCCGCGGCCGAGACTGTGAATGCATTGCGCGATGGCGAGGTCTGTGTGCTCGAGAATCTACGCTTTCACAAGGCCGAGGAATCGGGTGATGCCGAGTTTGCGAAGGCTCTCGCGGCCAATGTCGACATCTATGTGAACGACGCGTTCGGTGCCGCTCATCGCGCACACGCCTCGATCTCGGTGTTACCGGCGGTGCTGGGCGGAGGCACCCCTGGGCTGTTGATGGAAAAAGTGCTTTCAGCACTCGGCCAACTGCTCTCCAATCCGGCCCGGCCCTACATGGCGATATTGGGCGGAGCGAAGGTCTCCGACAAAATCCAACTTATCGAGAAGCTGCTCGAGCGCGTCGATACGATCCTGATCGGGGGAGCGATGGCTTACACATTCCTCGCCGCACGCGGTGTCGCAACCGGCGCCTCTTTGGTCGAGAGCGACAAACTCGACCTTGCGCGCGACCTGGAAACAAAAGCACGCGCCAAGGGGGTGCGTTTGTTGTTGCCGGTCGACCACATTACCGCCGCCGCTCTCACTGGCCATCATCCGACCGACCTCCAGACCACCACGAGCGAGGCAATTCCCGCTGGGCGGATCGGCCTGGATATCGGTCCTCGTACGCTCGCGCAATGGAAGCAGGTGCTTGATGCCGGCGTGAAAACGGTGTTGTGGAACGGCCCGGTTGGGTTGTTCGAAGCAGCGGGTTGCGACGGAGGCACCCGCGGCTTGGCGTCCCACTTGGCAACCTCGAAGGCATTTCGTGTGCTCGGTGGCGGCGACACAGCGGCGGCGGCGGCGCAGTTCGGTTTTGATGAGAGTTACGACCACGTTTCGACGGGCGGCGGCGCATCGCTCGAATTTCTCTCAGGAGACAGGCTCCCCGGCGTGGATGCGTTGGAACTGAGCGAATGAACACGCGCAGGCGTTTGGTTGCGGCGAACTGGAAGATGAACGGATCGCTGGCGACGCTCGGAGCATGGGCGAACGCGCTGCGCGGTTCATACGATTCAAAGGCTTGGGCGGGAGCGGTCGAGGTTTGGTTGGCGCCCGCCTTTCCGCTGATCGCTCCGGCACGGGGAGCACTCTTGGGCCTGCCGGTGAGAGTGGCCGCGCAAAACTGTCATGAGGCCGATCGTGGGGCGTTCACCGGTGAGGTTTCGCTTTCGATGCTGCGCGATTGCGGAGCCGAAGGTGTCATCGTCGGTCATTCCGAACGGCGGCATATCTTTGGCGAGAGCGATCAGCGAATCGCGAAGAAGCTGAGCGCCGTACTCGAGGCCGGCCTCCCCACGATCTTGTGCGTGGGAGAAACAGAGCCGGAACGCGATGCAGGGCAAACCAATCGAGTCCTGGAAACGCAGTTGCGCAACGGACTCGGCGACACCTCGGCCGCGGCCGTGCAGCAGGTCGTGATCGCTTATGAGCCGGTATGGGCGATCGGCACCGGCCGGGTGGCCACTCCAGACCAGGTCGCCGAAGCTCATTCGTTCTTACGCTCGATCGCTGCGGCGACCATGGGGCCTGAACTTGCAGGGAGGTGCCGGCTCCTCTATGGAGGTTCGGTGGACGGAAAGAACGCACCCGCACTTGCCGATCTGCCGGATGTGGACGGATTTCTTGTGGGTGGTGCCAGCCTCGATTCTGGTTCCTTCCGTCAGATCATCGATGCGGCAGGGGGGGCGAGGTAGCACCGGTCATTGGGGAATACCCCGCGATCGGTTTGCCTCTCTGCCCCCACCGGTGTACCTTCCCGCGGCTTCGCCGGAGGTCCTCTCGTGCTGTATTACCTAGTGTTGACGATTCATGTGATCGTTTCGCTCTTCCTAATCATGGTGGTCTTGCTGCAAAGCGGCCGAAGCGGCGATCTCGCCTCCGCGTTCGGGGGCGGCGGTGGCTCTCAGTCCGTGTTCGGGCCGCGCGGCACAGGCAGTGTGCTCACCAAGGCCACGGAGTGGTCCGCTGTGATCTTCATGGTCACTTCGATCGCGCTGGTGATTCTCAGCCAAACCACGAGTGCGAGCCGCATCAAGGACGATGCCTCGGCTCCACCCCCGGTCCAATCGGCGCCAGCGTCGACAGCGCCCGCCAATCCACCCGAAAGCGCGCCGGCAACTCCTGCTGACTCGCAGCCGAAGGGCAACTGATCTAGAATCCGCCGGTTTTTTACGACTGGCGCCGGAGTGGCGGAATTGGCAGACGCGCATGGTTGAGGGCCATGTGCCCGTAAGGGCGTGCGAGTTCGACCCTCGCCTTCGGCACCACAGTGCAAATCGAGCTACAAGAAAAAGGCGACCTTCTGGCCGCCCTTTTTTTGTCTTGATAACGCTGCAAGGCAGCCGGACGGGACGGACCATCCGGCCACTGAAGAAAGGGGGTTCGCCCCTCGTCTCCCCGCATCGCCGGAGTTCCAATCAGGGGGTCGGACTTGTCCGTCACCCGGCGCTGCGGTGCAGTTGTCTCTTTTAAAGACCTCGCCGAGATACGATGGGGTTGCAGTCGGTGCAACGGAAAACCGGCTCTCAGCTTGATCGAGTGGCCGCAGGGCCCCAAGATTCGAAGGGTAATGTTGCAAGATCGAACGAATACGGAGACCCGCAATCAATGACCGACGCAAGTCACCCCTCGCACGGCATTCCCGAACTGCGCACTCTCGCCAACGCAGACTTCTATCTTCCCGAGGATGTCTCCAGGCTCCGTGAAATCGCTTACAACCTCTGGTGGAGCTGGAACCCCGACGCTCGAATGCTCTTTTCCAGCATTCATCCCGAGTTGTGGGCTCGCTACCGCAACCCAATCGAGGTTCTGTTGCACGTCGAGCCACAGCAGTGGGAAACGCTGTTGGTCAACGACTCGTTTCAGGCCGCGTACGAAGCGGTGGTTGGTGCCTTCGACCGCTACATGAAGTACCACGACGGTTCTTGGTTCCGGAAAGAATTCCCTGACTTCGGTACAGGTCCGATCGCCTATCTCTCGACCGAATACGGGATTCACGAATCGCTCGGCATCTACTCGGGTGGCTTGGGGATTCTCTCGGGCGACCATTGCAAGGCCGCCTCCGATCTGGGCCTGCCCTTCATTGCCGTTGGCCTGCTTTACCGTCGCGGCTACTTCCATCAGACAATCGATGCCGAAGGCCGTCAGCAGCATTTTTATCCCGACTTCGATCCCGGCCGTTTGCCGGTTCAACCGATCCTCGGGCCTGCCGGCAGACCGCTCGTCGTGGCCGTGCCAATGCTCGATCGTCAGGTTCACGTCATGGCCTACAAGGCGCAGGTCGGACGCGTTCCGTTGATCTTGCTCGACTCCGATCTTCCGCAGAACGAACCAGCCGATCGAGCGATCACCAACATCCTCTATGTGCGCGGTCGTGAAATGCGGCTTTGCCAGGAATTGGTGCTCGGTGTCGGCGCCGTGCGTGCCTTGCGTGCGTTGGGCGTAACGCCCAGCGTCTGGCACCTCAACGAAGGACATGTCGCCTTGATGGCGCTGGAGCGGCTGCGCGAGGAGGTCAAGCGCGGCGAACGCTTCGAGAAGGCGCACGAGAAGGTGCGCTCCAACGTGATCTTCACCACACACACTCCGGTGGAAGCAGGAAACGAAACCTTCGACGCGGATCTCACGCGTCTGTACCTAGGCAGTTGGGGCGTGAGTCTGGATGTGCCCGTTGGCGACTTGCTCAAGCTCGGCCGGGTGAAACAAGACGATGACGCTGCACCCTTCAATTTGACGGCGCTCGCGCTTCGCTATGCGAGCTTTGCCAACGGGGTGAGTGAGAAGCACGGAGAAGTGAGTCGTGAGATGTGGAAGGATCTGTCTGCTGACGTTGTGCCATCCATCGGGGCGGTGACCAACGGGGTGCACACCCCGACTTGGATCGGGATGGAAATGCGCGGACTCCTCGACCGCACGATTGGACTGCATTGGGAAGAACACGTGGCTGAGCCGGATCGCTGGACTCAGCTTCAGTCACGGATTCCGGCCGAGGATCTCTGGAGCGCACATCAAGCTCAAAAACGCCGGCTCGTACGCACCCTGCGCGATACGTTGCGTCGCATGTACGCACGACATGGTCGCTCACCGCGCGACCTGCAGTCGGTCGAGCGCCTGCTCGATCCGCGCGCACTCACGATCGGTTTTGCACGACGATTTGCGCTCTACAAGCGCGCCGGACTTTTGTTTCGCGATCTGGCCCGGTTGAAGGCAATTCTCGGCAACGAGGAACGCCCGGTACAGATCGTTTTCGCTGGAAAAGCCCATCCTGCAGATTTGGCGGGCCAGGACCTTATCGCCCAGATCTTCCGGCTGGCGGAAAGTCCCGATTTTCGTGGCAAGGTCGTGTTCATCGAGGACTACGACATGCACATCGCGCGACTGTTGTATCAAGGCGTCGATGTCTGGCTCAACAACCCCCGGCGACCGCTGGAGGCGTGTGGAACATCGGGCCAGAAAGCGGCACTCAACGGCGCGCTGAACGTATCGGTGCTGGACGGCTGGTGGATCGAAGGCCATCGTCCCGATCTCGGTTGGGCGATCGGCCGGCTCGAAGCGCTCGCCGACGAAAACCAGCAGGACACAGAAGACGCTCAGTCACTTTACGAAATCCTCGAGCGAGAGGTCCTGCCGATGTTCTTCGAGCGGGACGAACAAGGGCTGCCGCAAGAGTGGATTCGCCGAATGCAGGCCTCGATCGGTGAATTACTCCCGAGGTTCTCGGCCGCACGAATGGTGCAGGACTACACGCGCAAGGCCTATATGCCGTTGGCCGCAAAGGAAGTGAACGTCACTGTCTGAGCGCAATTCGCGGGTGCGCCGGTTAGCGCGTTGAGCGACGCATCCGCTTTGAGCGCCGGCGTTGCTGGTAGTGCCTGCTGCACAAACCGAGCGCGTAGTGGTGCTCGGTGCACGCCTTCACCGTGCAGCAGTCGTGAAGCGGCGGCCTTCCGGGTCGCCCTGGTCCGCTCTTTCGCTTCTTGCCATCGAGATCCGCCGCCAGGCGTTCGACGCGACGCTCGAGGCGTCCGACGATCGCTCTCAGGGCTCGCACCTCTTCGATCGGCCCGCGCATCGCATAGCGTTGAAGTGCCGCTTGAACGGCGGTGCTGACAACTCGAGTCACGAAGACATCTTGTTTGCTCTTGGCCATCGCTCTCACCCATCCGCGAGCAGAATTCCCGCGGGACGTTGGATGCTAACGCGCGGCGCAAGTCCGGCGCTTCAAACCGATATCAATCACCAATCCCTGTAGGGTGTGCCATCCGTCGCTTCTTCGGAGCTCCTGGAAAAGACGTCGTAGAGGTTGTCGCAGCTGGAGGAGCGCTCGTCGACATCGTCGTCGTACCCCCGGCAGTCCCAGTCTCGATCGCCCGTGATCGGATCGAGAGGGATTTCACGGAGAAACTTGACCGTGACGGGCTGTTGGTCCTGGGACGGCTTGACCTCGACCCCTTCCACCAGCATTTCCAGATCTTCGGGGTACATCTGCCAATCCAAATCCCACGGTTCGATCATGCCCTGCACGGCGTAGTCGTGGTATCGATCGATCGCGTCGCGCATGACCGTGATCGTGCGTTTGAGTTGTATTTCCTTGATGCGTCGATAGCGGTGATGGACATACGGCAATGCGGCGCCTGTCATGATCGCGAGGAGGGCCACGACCAGCGCCATCTCGATGAGAGTCAAGCCTCGCTGACCATTGCGATTCTTCATCGATTCACTCCTCGGCGAGGCTGGGTGCGCTGCGTCGACGTAACTACGGGAACCTCGCGCGGGGCGTCTACCGGCGCTTGAACAACTTCCGCCAAAACGAGAGGTGAACCTTACACAGTTCTGGCTCCTGACCCTCCCGAAACATCTCGATAACTTGTTCGGGGCACTTCGAACCAGCCCGCATTCCCGTCTCGTTGCAAAGCTCGACAGGCACGATCCCGGCTGGTGCGTCGGGTAACGGCGCGAGCAGTCGATCCGCAGTGGCCTGCACCAGCCGGCGGACCACCGGCAGTGCCGCCGATCCTCCGGTCAAACGGGCTGGCTTTCCGTCGTCGCGCCCCACCCACGCAACCACCACCGCGCTGCCGCTGACCATCACGAACCAGGCGTCGCGGCCGTCTTGGGTCGAGCCGGTCTTGGCGGCGACCCGCCGGCCACCCAGCACACTCTGCATCCCGCGCCCGGTTCCCCGCTCCACAACGCCGGTCAGCATGTCGAGCACCAGAAAGCAGTCGGCCGGATCGAACACGCGATCCGCGAGGGGCTGGCTTTGGAGCGAGACCGCAACGTCCCCCTCCATGGCGTCGACATTTCGGATCAAGCTGGGCTCTCGCCGGACACCGAGTGAGGCCAGCGTGCCATAGGCCACCGCCAGTTCTCGTGGTGTGACCTCGCCAGTTCCCAAGGCCAAGGAATAGGTCGCGGGCAAGCTGCTTTCGATCCCGGCCTGATGCGCCGTCCGGACGATCTCCTCGGCCCCGGTCTCGATCGCCACACGCGCCATCGGCACGTTGAGGCTTTCTTCCAAGGCGCGACGCAACGAGACCATCCCGCGGTACTGATGATCGAAATTCTCGGGGGTCCAATCGCCCTGTCGAGTCGGAACCGAGAGCGGCGCGTCATCGAGTTGAGTGGCCGGCCCCATGCCGCGGGTGCGCAGCGCCGCGAGCGCCACGAACGGCTTGAAGGCAGAACCTGGCTGACGTTGTCCATCGAGCGCGCGATGAAATCCGCCGCGAATTCCTTCACGTCCACCGACCATCGCCAAGATGTCACCGGTTGAAGGCGCGAGCACGACGACGGCACCTTGTAGCGGTGCGCGTTTCGGGTCGTCTCGTTCCAACTCATCGAGCGTACGGTCCAGCGCCAAGCGCGCTTCGCGCTGCAACTCGGCATCGATCGTGGTGTGCACGCTGGCCGGTTGAATACCGGGGCGCGGCTCCCAGCCGCGATCGACCAACTCCCGATGAACCGCATCGAGCAGGTCGCCCGAGGCATCGTTGTTGCCGTGCGCCGGTGCGGTTTCGATTTTCGTTTTGCTGGCGGCCTCACGCTCGGCAGTGGTAATGGCGCCGGTCGTGGCCATGCGGGCGAGCGCCCAATTTCGCCGTTGCAGCGCCGCTGCTGGATGACGGCGTGGATCGAACCGGCCAGGCGACGCAATCAATCCAGCCAACATCGCCATTTCCGGCAGATCGAGATCGGCCAGATCCTTGCCGAAGTAAAACAGTGACGCAGCCGGAAACCCGACGACACTCACCGCGCCTTGCTGCCCGAGGTAGACCTCGTTCAAGTAGATCGTCAGCAACCGTTCTTTTCCGACTCGACTCTCGACAAGCGGGGCAAGCGCCACCTCCTCGAGTTTGCGCGCGAGCGTGCGCTGTGTTCCAACCACTCGATTCTTCAAGACTTGTTGCGTAATCGTGCTGGCACCTTGCAACTTGTCGCCGCCCGTAAGGTTGTCGCGCGCCGCCCGCACCATGCCGCGCCAATCCAAGCCGTGATGATCGAGAAAACGCGGGTCCTCCGCCGACAACACAGCCGCCACGAATCGCGTTGGAAACCCAGACAACGGCAATGGTTTTCGATCCTGCAAGCGATCGCCACGAAACGAACCGAGTTTCACCGGTTCGAGTGTTACCGCACGCACCGACTCTCCACGGGCACCTGCCAAGCGCTCAACGCGTCCATCCGCGACGCGGACCGCAACGAACGCGGCGTCGACCTCCCCCAGCGCACCCGCATAGCGCCGGCGGTAGATCTCGATCACGTTGCCGCGCGCACGAAACTCGCCGGGGTCGCGCGGGATGGTGGTGACGCGGCGATACCCCAAGCTGGTCAACTCGCCTTGTACCGACTTCAAATCGAACGGTTCGCCGGCACGCAGCAGCCGCGGCGCGGCGAGGACGTCGACGGGCGCCGTGGCGGGATCTTGAGCGAGGGTGAGTGCCGCGCTGTCGGCAGCACCGCGAAGCCCAAGAACGAACCAAGTGCCCACCGCCCCAAGCAGCAGCAGAAGGACGACGATGACGGTGAGCCGGCGAGAGCGCCGCCGCCGTCTGGATCCGCTTTTGGCGCGAGTGGGTCGCGCCGAGTCGCCTGCCAACCGTTATCCTCCGTGGCGCACTGCGGCCTACCTGCCAGCCGTCGCCTTGGGAGACCGGACGTATGGGCGACATCCAGGTCGACGACATTCTCAGGGCGCTGCTGCACGTCGTCCAACACGACTTGACGCGCTGGGCTCCTGACGGTCCGATCGCCGGTGTGCAACTCGATCGAGAACGTGGCGAAGTTACCGTGATTCTGTCGGGGACGCCCCTCGACGAAGCGACGCTTGCGGCGCTCGAGAGCGCGGTGGCCGCGGTGCCCGGTGTGCTGGTTGTACGTTTGACGCGTTAACCTGTGTGCCCCCGGAGGTTTCTTGTTGCGACGTCCATCAGCTCTGCTGCTCGGTTGCGTGCTTTCTGCGGCCTGTCAGTCCAGCCCCGAAGACCGAGTCGCGGCGACACCCGATCGTGCATCGTTGGCCGCCAGCAACGCCAAGCTGGTGGATATCCCTTTCCGCTACACGTTGTCCGATCGTCCACCATGGCAGCACGCGGTGTTCGCGGCATTGAAAGAGGCGTCGGAAGCACTCGACGAAGCGTATTGGCTGCAGCAACACTTGGACGCCCCGCGTTGGTTCGTCGAATCGGCTTCCGATCCTGAGTTGCGGCGATTGTTCACGTACGGCGGTCCCTGGGACCGGTTGGATGCAAATAAGCCGCTGCTGCCCAAGTACGGCGTGCGCCGGCCGGGACGTGATTTCTACCCTCGAGACCTGACCAAAGAGGAACTCGAACAACATCTGGCGGCACACCCCGAGGATCGCGCGTCGTTTCTCTCTCCCTATACGGTTGTGCGCCGCAACGGGCCGTATCTCATCTCGATCCCGTATCACGAGAGTTTCGCGGCCCCGGTGCGACGCGCCGCCAGTGCCTTCCGGCGCGCTGCCGCAGCATCACAAGACAAGCCGCTCGCGTCATGGCTCAGTGGCAAAGCGAATGCGCTAGAAGAAGACACGTACTTCGACAACGACGTCGCGTGGGTTGGCTTGGTAGATCCACCGATCGAGGTCATCGCCGGACCGCACGAGGTTTACGAAGACGAGTTTTGGGGAGTCAAAGCGGCCTATCAAATGGTGGTCGGTTTGGTGGACGACAAGACGACGGCGCGATTGCAAGACTACGTCGCACTTGCGCCGCAAATGGAATCGCTGCTGCCCTGGGCGGGGGCGGCGCGAGAAGGCGGAAAGCCGATCACGGCGCGCCTGGTGGCACTGCACGATGCCTTGCGCAGCGGCGACGCCTTGCACTCTGGGTACACGTTCGTCGCCACCAACCTGCCCAACGACCCATCGATCCAGAAAGACCACGGCACGAGGAAACTGTTTTTCATGACGGCAATGGCAGCGCGCGTCGATGCGATCATCCGCCCCGTTGCCGAGCAGTTGCTCGATCCATCGCAACTGGTTGATGTGACCGCTGACGGTTACTTGCATGGAACCGCGCTGCACGAACTCGCGCACGCGTTTGGGCCAAAAACCGTCATGCAGCTAGGCCGTGCGATCCCCATCAACGAAGCCTTGCGCGATCGTCACGGGGCGCTGGAGGAGTGCAAAGCGACGGTCGCCGGTTTCTGCACCTTGCCGTTGTTGATCGAGAAAGGTCTGGTTACTCCCGAGTTGCAGCGCCAGATCTTTACGACCGAGTTGGCGGGAATATTTCGTGACGTACGGCTCGGCGAAGCGCACGCCGACGCGTCGACACTGGCACTCAACTGGTATCTCGAGCAAGGCGCTGTGACGGTCAGCGAGGAAGGGCGCTGGAAGGTGCAGCTAGACAAATGGCCCGGCGCTGCGCGTTCGCTTGCAGCGGCAATCCTCGAAATCCAAGCGGCTGGCGACTACGATGCCGCGGGGCGATTGATCGACAAATACGGGCACTTCGACGCCCGTATTCGCGCCGCGATCGAACGTGTCAAGGATCTGCCGACCGAGGTCTTCCCGGTCTTCGAGGAGCTGAAATGATGCGCGGATTGTGGTCCGGCTTCGTGCTCGCCGCCGTCGGCCTGGGCGCCCATGCAGCAGCGCCCAACCCCGTCGTACCTGCAGGCGCGACCGTGCAACGCACCGCCGAACCGGTCTGTCAGCCTGGACGCGGCGGCCCCGTTGGGATTGACGACTTGCGTCGCGCGGTGGCTGAAGAGCGCGCGGTTTCGGCCAGCAAGGAATCGACGGTTTTGGCAAGCCTGGATCGGCAGCTGCTTTGTCCCGATCTTCCCTCGGACACCCCGTGTGTTGTTCCAGGTCCGGTCTCGCTGAGCTGCACTCGATTGGCAGGCGCGGTCGAGTTACGAGGCGTCGTGGTGATCGGCGATTTATTGATCGATCGCAGCATCATCGATGCCGGCGTGCGTTTGGAAGACGTGCAAATCACTGGCTCGCTGCGATTGTCTGGAACGAAGATCGGCAACGGTTTCTTTGCCGAACATGTGCTGATCACCGGCGATCTGTTGTTCGACAACGCGGAGTTACGCGAAGGTATCGAGGCCACCGATCTACGAGTTCTCGGCAAGCTCGATCTGGCCGGCGCGCGGTTGGGCGGAGCGGTCACGATCAAGGGCGCGCTGATCGGGCATGACCTGGATCTATCGCCCGCCAAAGCTGCGTCGGTGACGCTCTCCTCGGCGAGCGTGATTGGCGAGGCTTCGATGCACGACGTCGAAATTTCCGGCGAACTGAAGTTCGAGCATGTCGGCCTGCGCGGCAGCTTCGATACCTTGGAACTCGTCGTCGGCGGTGAAACCGCGCTGAGCGCCGTCGCCGTGCGCGACGATGTTTCGCTCGCAGGCGAGTTCAAGCGCGGTGTCACGCTGGACGGCTGCAGTTCGGGACTCGACCTCGCCTTTTCTGAAGGCTCCGTGGCGGGAGCCCTGACATTCAACGATTGCAAAGTCGCCGGGCAGATCTACTTGGGTGAGGTCACGGTGGGCGGCAACATCAAGATCGCTGGTTCGACCGTCGAGGAAGGTGCCGATCTCGGTACCTCGAGTGTTGCCGGGGAATTGGCCTTGCTCAACACGAAGTTCGGCGGTCCAGTTTTGATCGGAGAGGCCAAATTGTCCGGTTCTCCCCGCGTTGTCGGCTGTACCCCTACCGACCCGATCCAGACGCCTGACGAGGAACTGCAGCCCTGACGATCCAAGTCAACCTTTGGCCGCGCCGACCGTCCTATCCCACGACAACAGCCCGCAGGTTGCCCACCCGTGCGACCGGCACTACGTTCGGTCTCGACCGAAGGAGATCACCTTATGAAAACTTTGCTTCGTAGCAGCCTTGCCTTTGCCGCACTGAGTCTGACCATCACCGGAGCGTTCGCGGTTGAAAATGCCGACCTTGTCGGTTCATGGAATGTGACCGGCCCGTTCGGTGCCGCCGTTCGCAACGTCCACGGCGAACGTCTGCGCGCCACTGGCGTCATGACCTTCAATCAAGACGGCACCTGCCTGCTCGCTCTCAACAGCGTTAGCGTCCCACTGCCATCGGTTGGTGATGGTCTTTGTGGCGCCCAGGTTTGTTTGCCGTGCACCTACACCGTGACGCCGGCTCGTCGGTTCGATGTCAACTGGGACGATACCGTCGTCGACGCGCTGGCGGCTGCGGCGACGACTGGTCTGCTGGGCACGCTCTCCGAAGGTGCCACCACGGATGTCGAGGTCGAGCGCAGCGCCGGCATTCTTCGTCCGGCACTCGACCGGATTCGAATCGAAACCGCGATCAAGGGTGTGACCACGATTCCAATGCGCGAGGCCACGCGCCGTTTCGCGATTCGCTTCTCGCTGGGTGGCGAGAGGGCTCCCGCCAACTGAGTCCGGCTGCATCTCGCTGATCGATCATCAAACCCCGGCCCGCGTGCCGGGGTTTTTTTCAGTCCGCCTTCAGGTTGCGGCGCGCCCACATCAGCGCGATCGACGATGTCACCAGGGCGGCCACAGCAAGGCCACCCAGCAATCCGTACAGCGGCGGCAATCGCCAGTGTTCCGCGGCCCAAATGGCCGCTGCCGCGCAAGGCGCGAGCAATACGAGATGCCGCAGCAGCGCCAAGATCAATCCGGGGCGGCCTTGTCCCAGACCTTCAAAGGCAGGACGCACCAACACCACGGGCAGCGATACCAACGCCATCAGCGGAATCGAGCAGATGGCCGTGGTGGCCAACTGTTGTGCGAGCGGAGACTCCGTCAGTGCATGCGCAATCGGCGACGCCGCAAACAACAGGATCGGTGTGGCGATCAGCAAGTAGAGCGCACTGGCCGCGTGTGCTTGACGAAGCCCGCGCGCGATTCCGCGCGTGTCACCGGCGCCAAAGCGCCGCGCCGAAAAAGGCAACATCGCAACGGCGACGGCGATCGCAGGCATCAACACAAATTGATAGATGCGGAAGTAAATGGCGTAAGCGGCGACACCCTCGGTCCCTCCCGGCCGCGACGCCATGAGCGCGTTGACCAGTGCGGTTTCAGCGCCCATCAAGCTAAACGCCAGGGCGGCCGGCACGGCCAGTTGTAGCGTCGAAGCGTATGGGGCCGGATCGAGACCCGGTTGACCTGTCGCGTTCTCGGCGAGCCGGCGTGTTTCATGCGCCCGCGCCTTTTTTAGCGCATAGATCAGCCCACCAAAGCGGCCGATCACCGTCGACAAGGCGATGCCGAACACGCCCCAATGGAAGACGAAGGTGAAGAGCGTGTTGAGCACCACGTTGATCACGTTCGACCAAATCCCCGCCCACATCGTGGCGCGTGTGTCGTGATGCGCTTTCACGATCGAGTCGGGAATCACCGACCAGAACATGGTGAACGCCGATCCTCCCACCAGTACCGATCCGTAGATCGCGAACTGCCGGCCCGTGATCGCGTCGGGGGCCAGCGACGAACCGAAGAACCAGATCCAAAGGCCCGCCAACGAGAACATCGGCACCATCGCCCAAACCAATTTCCAACTGACGCCGAGGTGCTGTTGAATCTTGGCGTTTTGATGCGCGCCAAAAGCGCGAGCCAAGTTGGACGTGAGCCCCGTTGAGAGTCCAACCCAAATCGCGATCATCGCGAACTCGAACGGGAGCGACAGGCCGATCGCCGCGACCGATGCATCGCCCAGGGTCGCCGCGAAGATCGTATCGACGAACGTGAACAGCGATCGCATCCAAAACGACACCACCAGCGGCGCCGACATCTTCAAGAGGTTCGACTCTCCGCTGGTCGCTTTGCCGCCAGGAGTGCTCACTGGGTGGGATCGATCAAGCGGCGCGCGATCGGCCGTAACTCGCGTCCTGACAAGATGTGGAACGTACGAATGCGTCGCAGCTTCTCAGCAGCGATGGCACCCAACGGCAGGTGCACGATTCGTTTTCCGATCCGGCGCGCCAGCTCGTGGAGTTCGGGCCGCGGTGACGTGCGCGAGGCCACAACCACCAGCGGCTCACGCGAGTAGTCCAAGGCGGCGACGAGCAAACGCTCCGGCTTGTTGCGCGCCCAATCGTGATAGTCGGGGTCGAGCCACAGATCCCCCAACCGTCGCGGCGGCCAGGTCATCAGCAGTCCGCCGTAGTCGGCGCGCCGAATGCCTGGTGCCACCGCACCTGCTTCAGGGTCTGTCGAGTAAAACGCGAGATCCGATTCGTTCTCGTGCTCGCCGTGCCAGACCTGCAGATAGGGGAACAGTTCGGGCTCGTCGTCATCCTCATCGAAGATCACCAAAACGGCGCCCGCCTGAGAACGTGCTTTCGTTTCCTCGCGTACCCAAGGCCGGCCATCGGTGAGCATGCGGCGCAGTGTTTCACGCGGATCGAGCCCGTCCAGCAAGCTGGCCGTGAACGGAACGATCCGCTCGCCAGCGCGTGATGCGCGACGACGCCCGCGCTCACGCAGCTCACGGCCAAGCGCTTCCACCACCAAATCCTCGGGCTCATGCGAGCAGATCGTCGAGGCTCTTCCCAATCGCTCTTCGACCGAACGCAACATCTGTCGCAGTTGAGGGCGACGCGCAATCCGATCGATCCGCGGACGCAACGTGATCAAACGGGTGCTGCGCCCCAAATCCTGCGCGGTCAATCGAACGGCGCCTGCGGGTTGGCCTTGCCACGGCCAATGTCCGGCCACACGCAGCAGGTCACGCGCGAAGCGATCATCGACGGCACCGCGTGCTGCGACCGCGAGCTCGAACAGATCGGGGCAAAGCCGTCCCTCCAAGAGCGCAAGATTGCGCGCGAAGCGGTGGAGGACGCGCCGCTCACCCAAGCTCGGCCCGCTGCTGCCGCTGTTGCGAGCCTGGCGAATCGCCTGATCGACCAAACGGCACAAGAGTCGCGGCCGCGACAGCAGGTCATCATCGACGGCCGCGGATCGAGCCTCGATTGCTTGTTCCTGTTCGGCGTCGGAACGAACCTCGGCGAGCGCTGCCGCCCCTGGAAAACGCAACAATTCCGCCGCGGCGCGTGTGCCGCCCGGATCGGACCAAGCGCAGGGCAGTTGACCGAGCCGAGCGCGCTCGAACGCCGCCTGCACGAACGGCGACTCCCCGAGCACCTCTACCAAGCAAGCGGGATCCAAGGGGAGCGTCGCGGTCTCGATCTTTGCTACACGAGCCATCGGCGAGGGCGAACCGGTGCGCAGTGCTTCGATGACACCCTCGAGATGAGAGAGCCCGAGCACCACCGACACGCGCGCGTGCGTCGCGCGCGCGTGCGCAACCGACACTGCCATCGTTTGTTCGCGAACGACATCGTGTGGCGTGCGCTGCATGCCGGCGGCGAGGGCCGCGCGAACGAACGGCGCGTAGCCGATTTCAGGGATGACCGCGGTGTCGGGGAGCGGATCGTGAAATTTCGGATAGCCGGCAACCCAGTGATCGCCACAAATCACGGAGCGGCCGCGTTCGAGTGCCCAGCGTGCCGCCTCCACGGCGGCATCACAAGGATCGACAACCAGCCAGGCCAGTTCGCCACCGGCGGGCTGAAGGCGCACCGCGTGGATCACCGGCAGACGTGTCACCGCTGCGAGCCAACCTTCGGAGGCGGACTTGGGGATTTCAACGACCACCGCGTCGGGATCGAAATGATCCAGGTGTGCTCGAATCGCGCGCACGAACTCCAAACGCTCATGCAAGACCGGGAGCAGCCGCACTCCGTCGAGATCCCAAGGCCAATTCGACAAGTCCCAAATTAGATCGTCGCGGCTGGACATCTCACCAACTGCTTTCGAGCCAGTGGCGGTTTCGGGATGTCATCGCGCTCATGCTCCCATGGCAATCGCCGATCCTAAAAGCGCGCGAACCCGTCGATCGCGTTCCAACGGCCAAGGATCGTCATGCAAGGCCCTGATCAAGGACTCTCTGGCAAGTAGTCGGCAGCGTCCTCACCCAGCGTTTGCAGCATCGCTTCGGGCAGATGCGCCAGTACTTCGGACGGTGCATCGCCGGCAATGTGCGCACGCTTCAACGCGTAACGTGCCAAGTTGATGCCGTCGCGTACGCTGTACGGAGCATCGGCCTCATGGGCTGTTTGCAAAAACGCCACCACGTAGCGCAGCAACTCGGGCGGCGCGAACGGCAGATTCGAGGCCAGAATTCGTAGCTCTTCTTCGGCGTCGGCAAAGTCGACCAAGATTCTCGGCAGCAATCGCGACGAGATGTACTCCGGCAGATCGAACGTCGAGGCGTCGTCATTCATCGTGGTGCAGAAACGAAAATCGGCATGCGCGTGGATCTTGATCCCGGCGATCAGCGACTCGACGTAGCGCCGTTGGTCCAACAACGGTGCGAGCGAGGCCCAGGCCTTTTCACTCATGCGATTGCCTTCATCCAAAACCGCCACACCTCCGCGAATCATCGCGGTCACCAACGTCGACGCGGTGTAGCGAATGCCACCGCCTTCGGCCAGCACCGGCGTCACGATCAGATCTTCGGGCCGTGTGTCAGCCGTGGCTTGAAACAGATAGACGTCGCGCTCCAATCGCTTGGCGGCGGCACAGGCGAGTGTGGTCTTGCCCACACCAGGCCGCCCGATGAGGCGTGGGTTGAGTGCCATATCTTCTGGGGCCAAGACAACCCAAGCGGCCAACACCTGCCGCACCAGATCGGCCTGGCCGACCCACTCGCCCCTAATCTCATCGGGGGGCGCGAGACTCAGCTCGACGCCATCGATCACCGTCTTGCGCATGCGGCCTTTCGGATCGGCAGTTAAAGCTCTTCGTCGATGTCGGTGCCGCTGGCGACCACACCGAGCGATTGGATCCCCTTCACCACCTTGGCGTTGGCCGGGATTTTCAGAACGAACGTCGCTGCCGGAACCTCGGGGTTTAACTGCATGGCGGTCAACTGATAGGTGATCTTGTTGCCATCGCCGGTGATGTACTGCAACTGCTTGGGAAGCCCCAGTTCCTGGTCCAGCCACAAGCGCACTTCGGAAATTCGTTTTTGAATGCGCTTGGACTTGGGAACCAGGACTAGCTCGTCAGTACCGGCGACGCTGCTTTTCTCTGCAAGCGTGATGGTGAAGTCTTTGATCAACTCACTCGACGCTTGGCCCAATGCGAACACCTTCTTCAAGCGCGAGACGCGGCGCGCCACGTTCGCTTCTTCGACACGGTTTTGCGCGGGGATCCAGCCGGTGAGTTTTCCGTCATTCAAAACGTAGGTTCGTAGTTCGGGCTCGCGATACTCAAACCGCACCTTGCCCTGGTCGAACGTGAGCTGCCCGCGCAAGACCTCGGGCTTGGCCAAGAGCGCCAGGACCCGCGTCTCGACGACATTGGCGCGCAGCGACTGAATCCCTTGCTGGGCTCTCTCGAAACGGTCCAAAACCGCCTTGATCTCGGGCGAAACGGTGACCACGGGGCCTGCCGTGGCTGAGGCAATGCCAAGGACCAAGATCGCGGCGTACAGACCGCCCTTCGCGAGACGCTTCATCGCTGCTCCTTTGTACTGGGCCGGCAGTCTAGCGCCGACGAGCGCGACGTGCCGCCAGACGAGGCTCCGTTCGGACCTAACGCACGAGTCGCCGGACCTGCTCGCCAGCCGCCAGCATCCGGCCTCGCAGGGTTGGCGCGAAGATCCGGATCCCATCGTAAGGCGCAATTTCAGGACCCCAGCGTCGTTTGTCGTCACTCGCCGGATGAAACAACTCCAAGTTGCTCACCCCGCGTGCTGCTAGCCCTCGCATAGCGCAGCCGTGCACGAGCACCCCCGGACCGAGATGTTTCTGGGAGCTGTCGAATCCGGTCTTCAGTGCAAACCCGCGATTTCCATCGATCAGGCAAAACAGGAAGGCCACCGGCTGTTGCTGACGTGTCAACAGCCACAGGCTGAGTCGGCCGGCTCGGGCCATGACCAACGCGAGCTCGCGATAAAAAAGTCGGGCGGCATGATCGCTCGCGATCGAGGTGCCCTGTTGGCCTTGCCATGATCGGCTCGCAATCTCGAAGGTCTGGTTCATCGCGTCTGGGACTTCAGCCTCATCGCAGACCTCGCGCGAAACCCAACCCTGCTGCGTGAACGAAACCACCAGCCGGCGCAATTGGCGGCTGCGGCGACGGCTGGTGCCGCGGCCAACGGCCTCCCAACCTCCCGAAAGATCGACGCGCACCCCGCACTCGTGCGCCATCGGCGAGGTCCTGAAACCGCGCCGCGCGGCCTATGCACCGAGCGCGCGCGCAAACATTCCATCCGCTGCGAAGCTGTTGAACTGGAGCAGGTCCCACTCGCTCAGATCGAGTGCCGAGCAAGCCAATGCATTGGCGACTGCCGGTGGCAGATCGATCGCGTCGGGGCTCGTTGGCGCGATCAGCGCCGTAACACCGGGCACATGGGCGTTGCGGCCCAAGTGCGAGAGCGTTCTCACCGTCAGTCCGCCGAATCGCCGGTCGCCCCACATCACAGGCAGCAGCCCTACGACTTCGCCTTCATCCCGCGCCACCAAGAGCGCGGAGTCCTCATTCGGGCGCAAGCGATGATGGGCCCACGGAATCAAGAACTCGGGGTGCGCAATCGGTGGTGCTGCGGTGAGCAGCGCCAAACGCCGCCAGGCCTCGAGGACAGGGGCCGTTAGCTGGTCCAGAGCCAGGATCTCCACCGAAACCGATTCATCGAGACTGCTGGACGGCACTCCTTCACTCCATTCAGGACGGCTTACTCAGACCGTCGACTGTCTGACGTTAGGTCCTGCCCCCCCGCAACGGCCCGCGCATTCTGCCAGACGAAGCATCACGCGCCACGGCGAACAGCACAGAACGGGGAGTTTGACAGCGACTGATAGGGTAGTCTCTTGCACTTCTTCAACGGGGCCATTGGCCCCAGGACGACGCCACAATGAGCCACTCACTACCGCTGACCGTGACCACCGAAGATCAAGAGATTCTGTTGCGTGAGGTCCGCCGTTTTGCCGAAGAGACGATTCGGCCACGGATTTCGGACATGGATCGCGAGGGGAAACTCGACCCGGTCGTGCTCAAGACAATGTTCGAAATGGGCCTGATGGGCATCGAGATTCCCGAAAGCTACGGCGGCGCCGGGATGAGTTTCACCGACGCAATCTTGGTAATCATCGAACTGGCCAAGGTCGATCCATCTGTCAGTGTTGTGTGCGACGTACAGAACACGCTCTGCAACAACGCGATTCAGCGCTGGGGATCGGAAGAACAGCGACGCACCTATCTTCCCAAACTCGCGGCGGAAATGGTCTGCGCGTATGCGTTGTCTGAAAGTGGTTCAGGGTCCGATGCTTTTGGGCTGCGCACCGCCGCTCGAAAAGACGGAAACGGTTGGCGCCTGACCGGCAACAAGTTGTGGATCACAAACGGCTACGAGGCCGGATTATTTTTGGTGTTCGCCACGATCGATCTCGCGGCCGGTTACAAAGGGATCACCTGCTTTCTGGTCCACAACGATGACCCCGGCTTCAAGATCGGCAAGAAGGAAGACAAACTCGGAATCCGCGCCAGCAGCACCGTCGAGTTGATTCTCGAAGAGGTTTACTGCGGACCGGAGCGAGTGCTCGGCGAGATCGGTAAGGGATACAAGGTCGCGATCGAAACACTCAACGAAGGACGCATCGGGATCGGCGCACAGATGGTCGGGCTCGCCATGGGTGCGATCGGCCACGCGGTGCAATGGACCAAAGAGCGCCAGCAATTCGGCAAGCCGATCGCCGACTTTCAAGCCGTGCAATTTCAGTTGGCGCGCGCTGAGGTGCTTACCGAGACGGCGCGCTTGTCGGTGCTCAACGCCGCCAAACTAAAGGAAGCCGGGTTACCGTTCTTGAAGGAAGCGGCAATCGCCAAGTACTGGGCCGCGCATGCCGCCGAGGTCGCATCGTCGACCGCTGTCGATCTGTTCGGAGGTTATGGCTTCGTCAAAGACTATCCGGTCGAGAAGCTGTTTCGCGACGCCAAGATCGGCAAGATCTACGAGGGGACCGACAACATGCAACTGGCGACCATCGCGAAGCTGATGCTGGGCAAGTAGTCCGCTGATACCGCGCTCAGACGGTCCGGTGCGATCCGGCGACGCTCGTGCCCGCTTTTTCTGCGGCCATCAAACCCCGTTGCAAGTCGCGCCAGAGGTCCTCGGCGTCCTCTAGCCCAACAGACAGCCGCAGCATCCCATCACCAATCCCGAGTGCCGCGCGATCTTTCGGATCCATCACGCGATGCGTCAAACCGGCAGGATGCTGAATCAACGAATCGACAGATCCGAGGCTCACCGCTGGGGTGATCAAGGTCAGCGCATGCAGCATGGCGGACGCGGCGACGTGTCCTCCGCGCAGGTCAAACGCCAAGATGCTGCCGGGGCCGCTCATCTGACCGCCCAAGAGTCCCGCTGGATCGCCGCCTGGCAAACCCGGATAGCGCACTCTTTCGATGGCGGGATGCGACGTCAGACGCTGCGCCAACAGTTGCGCCGTCGACTGCGCGGCGCGCACTCGCAGCGGCAACGTCGGCAATCCGCGATGAAGCAGATAGGCAGCCAGCGGATGCAACAGCGCACCGGTGAGCACTCGCACTTGCCGAAGTTCATGGGCCCAGAGTTCGTTGCAGGCGACAACCCCGGCAATCACGTCGCCGTGCCCACCAATGAACTTGGTCGCACTGTGCAGCGCGAACGTGGCGCCCAACTCCAACGGACGCTGCAGCACAGGCGTCGCGAACGTGGAATCGACCAACACTGGGACGCCCTTGGCCTGAGCCACCACGGAGGCGATATCGACCATCGCCAACGTCGGGTTGCCAGGCGTTTCGATGATCACCAGCGACGTATCGGCTTGGATCGCTTCGGCGATTCGATCCGCAGTGGTCCAACTGACCTGCAGTCCGAGCCAGCCTGAGGCGAGCAGATGATCGGAGGTGCCATACAGCGGCCGCACGGCGACGACATGCCTGCCATGCTGCGCGGCGGCTAGCAGGCACGCCGTCATCGCCGCCATACCGGAGCCGAATGCAACCGCTGCCTCGGCGCTTTCCAGCGGCGCGAAAGCATCCTCGAAGCGGGCCACGGTGGGATTGTGCAAACGCGCGTAGACCGAGCCGTGCGCATGGTTCGCGCCGCCGACGAGTGCATCGAGGTCGGCCGTGGCTTCGTCCAGATCGGGAAGCGGATAGGTACTCGAGAGATCGATCGGCGGAGCGTGTACCCCTAGCGCATTGAACTGTTCGCGTCCGGCGTGAACCGCTTTCGAGTCGAAGCCGAGGGGGATCTCTTCTTGCCGCATCATATTCGACCTCCTTGCCGCTAGTAAGTATCCGGTGCGGAGCCTAAACTTTCAGCCGAATTAACTACGGAAATGAGGCGAGATGCGCACCCTTGACCGAATCGATCGCGCGATCCTCCTGGGGCTTTCGAAGAACGCTCGGCTATCGAACAAAGAACTGGCGGCCGAAGTGGGACTAGCCCCCTCCAGTTGCCTGGAAAGAACCAAGCGGCTGATCCAAGAGGGAACGATCAAAGGCTTTCACGCCGAGGTCGATCCGCGGGCGTTGGGCTACGGCATCGAAGCGATGGTCGCGATCCGGCTCAAGCAGCATGCGCGCGAGCAGGTCGAATCGTTCCGGGCTCACGCGCAGTCGCTACCGGAGGTATTGGCGGTCTATCACATGGCGGGCGCCAACGACTTTCTGTTGCACCTGCTGGCGCGCGATGCGATGCATCTTCGCGATCTGGCGATCGATGCGTTCACCACAAGACCGGAGGTGGCGCATATCGAAACCGCGCTCGTATTCGAGCACCGTCGCGGCAGCGCAGAGTTCGGAATCTAGCCTTTTGTGCTTAGGTCCAGCCGTTGGGTGCGGCCGCGCGCCGTCAGATCGTGATCGAGACCGCTTGCAGCAATCGCTCGGGGGCACCGCCACCCTTACGTGCCGCGAGCTCGGCTTGAACACTGACCCGGATGGCGAACCACTCTTCCTGCGGCACGAGGATGAACGCCTCGACCACCTGCGGGTCGAACTGCCTTCCCGAGAAATCGAGTAGTTCTTGGCGCGCTTGGTCGTAGGTCATGGCGGCGCGATACGGGCGATCGCTGGTCATGGCGTCGAACGTGTCCGCGGCCGCGAAGATCCGCGAGCCGAGCGGAATTTCTTCGCCCTTCAGACCACGCGGATAGCCGGTCCCATCCCAACGCTCCTGATGCGACAGCACGATTTGCGACGGCAGATCGAGGAACTTGATGTCCTTGAGCATGTCGTAGCCGAACTTGGGGTGGAGCTTCATGCAGTCCCATTCCTCGGCGTTCAGCTTCCCGGGTTTGCGCAAGATCGCATCGGGGATACCGATCTTGCCGACATCGTGCAGCATCGCTCCGCGACGAATGTCGGTGAGCTCCGGCTCTTTGAGACCGATCTGTTTGGCCAGCCGTTCGGTGTACTCGACGACACGGATGCTGTGGCCTTGAGTTTCGTTGTCACGAAAATCCAGCGCCATCATCAACGCCGAGAGTGTGGCGTCGTAGGCGGTGCGCAGATCTTCGTTGAGCCCGCGAATGCGAACCATGGCGCCGCGCAGGTCCGTGGTGCGTTCCTCGACCAGCTGTTCGAGGCGAACTTGGTAAGCGCGATTGTCCAGCTTGAGCCGACGCTTCTCGAGGGCCTGCTCGGCGCGAGCCCGGACTTCGGGGAGCGTAAATGGCTTGGTGAGATAGTCGGAGGCGCCTTTCAGCATCGCCGTGACCGCGGTGATCGCATCGTCGACCCCGGTCACCATGACGACGGCGACATCGGCATCCTGGCTCTTCATCCAGTCGAGCAAGTCGACCCCAGATTCGCCCGGCATCTGGATGTCGCAAATCACCAGATCGAAGCGTCCAGCGGTGAACATCGCGCGGGCCTCAGCCGCGGAAGAGGCCGTTTGGATCTCCTGGCCCGCCGATTCCAAGCCCGCGCGCAAGACCTCCCGCACCGAGAGCAGGTCGTCGACAATCAGGATCCGAGCCGGATTCGGCATCTTCACACGTCTCCAAGACGGCCCCCGCCCTGGCCGCACTGCCGGGAATATAGGGACTGAGAGGTTCTGTGGCACTGGGGTACTGAAGAGTTCCCTCAGCGTGCCGATCGAGCCCTGGCTGTCCCTAAAATTACTTCTCCCAGGCGCTTGTGACCCGGACATCGACCCTGAGCGGGACCGACAGCCGGGCCGCCCCTTCCATCGCCTCGCGGACCGCCACGATGGTGCGGTCGGTTTCGGACTCGGGACACTCGATCAACAGCTCGTCGTGCACCTGCAAGAGCAGGCGCGCGGGGGATCGTTCCGTTTCGAACCGCCGGCAGAGCGCGATCATGGCCCGCTTGGCGATATCGGCCGCCGTCCCCTGAACCGTCGCGTTGACGGCCTGACGAAGCAGCGCCTCGCGCTCTGGGCGCGACGGCCGCTCGGCCTCACCATCGGCCACCATCAGGTCCTGAAAACGTCTCACGCGTCCGTATAGCGTCCTGGTTTCACCGCTGCGTTGCACCGCTGCGATCGTGCCGTCGATGTAGTCACGCACACGCGGATAGCGACTGAAGTAGTTTTCGATGAACATCCGCGCGGCGTCACGCGACATCCCTTGTTCGCGAGCCAGACGAAACTCCGACATGCCGTAAACGATCCCGAAGTTGACCGCTTTGGCGCGGGACCGGGCTTGCGGAGTGACCAAGTCGAGCGGAACACCGTCGACCAGCGACGCGGTATAGGCGTGGATATCGACGCCGCGTTCGAAGGCTTCGATCAACGCGGGGTCATCCGACAAATGCGCTAGGATGCGCAACTCCATTTGCGAATAGTCGGCCGCGACGAATCGCCAGCCAGGTTCGGGCACGAAGCAGGCGCGAATGCTGCGGCCCAGCGCGCTGCGCACGGGAATGTTTTGCAGGTTCGGATCGGAAGACGACAGTCGCCCGGTAGCTGCTCCGAGTTGATGGAAGCTGCCGTGCACCCGGCCGTCTTCGGCATCGACGAGCTTGGGGAGCGCATCGACGTAGGTGCTCTTGAGCTTGGTGATTTCACGGTAGTCCAGCACCTTGGCGGGCAGCGGATGAGACGATGCCAACGCTTCCAGCGATTCTTGCCCAGTCGAATGCTCACGCGTTTTTTGGGTGCGGCGTCCTGCAGGTTTGATACCCAGTTCGTCGAACAACACCACCCGCAGTTGTTGCGGCGAGTTGATCGAGAAGGGCCGCCCTGCCAGCGCGAAGATCTCCGACTCGAGCTGCTCGAGTTCGATTTCCATCCGTTGCGAAATCGCGCCGAGAGCCGCGACATCGATGCCGATGCCCCAATGCTCCATCTCTTCCAGGATCGGCACGATCGGCATTTCGATGGTCTCGAACAGCTCCAAGAGGTCTTGCTCGCGAAGCGCGTCACGCAGCGGTTCCACCAAACGCCACGCCACTACGGCATCTTCCACGGCGTACGGCGCGACCTTCTCGACCGGCACGTGGTCGAGCGTCACCTCTCCTTCGGCGGTAGCGGCGACTTCCGAGTACGGGATCATTCGCTCGTTGAGCCAACGCAGTGCCAGATCGTCGAGCTTGTGTGAGACGCTGCGACCCGGGTCGAGCAGCTGCGCGGCGATCAACGTGTCGAACGCCAGGCCGTTCAAACTGATGCCGGCACGACGCAGCGAGGCTCGGTCGTACTTCATGTTTTGACCACACTTGGGGACGTTGGCGTCTTCCAAGAGCGGCTTGAGTTGCGCCAGCGCTTCACTCCACGGCAGTTGTGGATCGCTGGTGCGATGCCCAACCGGAAGGTACGCCCCGCCGTCATTGCGATTGGCCAGTGATACCCCCACCAAGTTCGCGCGACGCGCTACTAGACCGTCCGTCTCGGTGTCGATCGAAAACATCCCATCGCTCATCAACTTCGTCAGTTGAGTTTTCAATGCCGCCGCATCGGAGAGCACTTCGACCTGCAAGGCGTCCGCAACGCGTTTGAGGTCGACAGACGCTTGCGCCATTTCTTGACTCAGCCCGCGAAACCCGAGCCGCGTGAACAACTCGATAGCCCGCGGCACATCGGGCTCTTCCACCGTCAAGGCGCGCAAATCGAGCGGCACCGGTGCATCGGTGCGGACTGTCACCAAGTCGAGTGACAGCCGCGCCGTGGCCTCGTGCTCACACAGAGCGAGCCACACCTTGGGCTGCGTTTTCGATTCGAGCCCCTTCATCGCCTTTGTGGCTGCTTTGGTGTCACCAGCACCCAGTGCGGTCAACGCTTCGAACTTGACTGCGAGCGACTCCCCTTCCTCGCCACCCAAGTCGCGCTCCAACGCCGCGAGTGCCGCCGCGGGTGCGCCGATCTCGGCAACTACCTGCGGCCACGAGGCAGGGTCGGCAGCAACACGCTCTTTCGCCTGCCAAAGCGTGGAGAACAGTTTGGCGCGCGACAGCAACGACTCCACTGCGCCGTAGCGCATCACCAACGCTTTCGCGGTTTTCTCTCCAATCCCTGGCACGCCCGGGACGTTGTCGACGGCATCGCCCATCAACGCCAACACATCACGCACACGCTGCGGCGGCACACCGAAAACCTCGAACACACCCGCCGGATCGAGCATCCGATCGTCCTTCGACGGGTTGAGCACGGTGACACCCGGTTCGACCAGTTGATAGAGATCTTTGTCGGAGGTGACGATCACGATCTCGAGCCCTTGCTCACGCCCCAAGCGCGAGAGCGTGGCGAGCACATCGTCGGCCTCGAATCCTTCGGCGCTCAACACCGGCCAGCGCAACGCCTCGCAGGCCTCCATCGCAAGCGCGAACTGCGGAACCAAGTCCTCCGGGGCGGGCGGCCGTTGCGCTTTGTAGTCGGCATAGACCTCGTCGCGATGCGTCTTGCCTTCCAAATCGAACGCCACGCCGAAATAGTGTGGCTTCCGCTCGCGCACGAGTTTTCGCAACGTCGCGAGAAAGCCGTAAACGCCGTTGGTCGGCGTACCGTCGGGCGCACTCAGGCGCTGGATCGCAAAATAGGAACGGAACACCGTGTAGGTGCCATCGACGAGATACAAAACGCGCGGTGCTGTTTCAGCCATCGTTCTCTCTGAGTTGACTTGGGGACCGCATACTTTATTCCCTGAAGGCCCCGCTGCCGTGCCGATCGTGCGGAGAATTCGATGAGAGCGTCGCAAGCCTGACCACAAGCACAGGGCCGGCGCGTATGATTCCGGCCCCGTGAGCCTCGAGCTATCGATCGTCATTCCGAGCCATGGCGGCCACACTCGGCTGCCCGCTACGCTCGCTGCGCTGGCGCAGGCCAGCGTACCGGCCGGCGGCGCCGAGGTGGTGATCGTCGACGATGGCTCGACGCCCGCGTTGGATTCAACCGCGACGATCGTCGGCAGACTGCCGCTGAGGGTGCTGCGTCACACGCCCAATCGCGGCCGCGCCGCCGCGTGCAATCTTGGAGTCAACGCCGCGCGCGGGCGCGTGATCTTGATTCTCGACGACGACATGAGCGTGGCCCCCGACGTACTTGCTGGACACAGTGCCGCGCATCCGCCCGGCGCGCCGCCACACGGCGTCATCGCGCGCATCGATCCAGATCCTGCTGCGTACCGGGGCCGATTCGGGCGTTTCCTGGCGGCCGAAGAAGCACGGCGGTTGGCGCGTCTGAAGCTCGCCGCTGTCAGCGTACCGTTCAGCGACTGTTTGACGGGACACTTCTCGATCTCACGCGCTGCGCTGCTGAGCGCGGGTGGTTATTCGGAGAACTTCTCGCGCTACGGATTCGAAGATATCGAGCTGGCCTATCGCTTGGAGCGGCTCGGCGTCACGCTGAGTTATCGCGACGACCTTCACGCGCTGCATGTCTCGGCCGCAGTCACTTGGCGCACTCATTGCCTGCGGCATCTCGAATCCGGCGCCATGGCCTGCGTTTTTGCAGCTTCGTACGACGATCCACGGGTGCGCCATTTTCTGCGTGTCGATGGAATGTCCAGCGCAGCAGAAACCAATCGCTTCCGACGCTGGCTCGCACGCACGCATTCGATGTCGCGTGCGCTGCCGGCACCGCTCGCGCCCGCTGCCTTGGCCTCGGCGCGAGCCTTTGTGCATCTGTTGGAATGGTGCGCGCCCGATCGGCCGTTGGATGCGGCGTACCACATCGTGCGCGACATGCACTACGCACGAGGCTTGATCGACGGTCGGTCCAAAGCGACTCCAAGCTAGCGTCTGGGTGCTGGCGTCGCGTCAACCAGCTGGCGTGTCCTGGAGAACTTTGCGGCGACGCTCGCACGATTGAGCGCCGCCACAAGGTCGAGTCTTCGTCAGCGGCACGCGCTCGCGGCGCGATCGATACCGCCGCTCCCCGTTTGATAGCGTCCGGCACCACACCCATTGTTGCCGCGCACGAGGTAGAAAAATCCGGTCCCCGGAGGTGGTAGAGCGGAATCCGCAGCACTGGTTGCCAGACCATCGTCAATCACGCAGCGATCGCTAGGATGAGCGGCGTAGCTTCCCACCTCGGCCAAATCGCCCGCGATCAGATCGTAGCTAATACCGGTGCCGGCGTAGAGCGCCTCGGAGTTCCAGGTCAACGTGTGCTTGTCGCTAAAGCGCAGCGCTTGAATTTCGTGCGGAATGGCTCGCGTCTGCGGGTCGTCGAGCCTCAACGCCATGCCACTGGGCTGCGACAGGCCGGTCGCCACGACGGTGGCAACACCGTTGCTCAGTGTCACCGCCGACAACTCGCCGCTGCCGTTCTCAGAAACGAAGGCAGTGTTTTCGGAGCAGTTCAAATCCAGTCCGAGTGGAACGCTCAATCCCGATGAATCACGTGTGATTTGCCCGGTATACAAATCGACCAGTGCGACGGCGCCGCCCGATCCTTCGGTCACGATTGCCTTTTGTTCCTTGGCATCCAGATGCACGAAGCGTGGCCCGTTCAGTCCGATCGAGACGTCTCGCTTTGCGCCCGTTGCCAAGCTGATGGCGACCAACGCACCGCGTCCCGATTCGGTCACGTACGCGGTGCGCTCTTGCGAATCGAGCGCGACGTCGATGGGCGTTGATAACCCCGATGCCACCGTGGCCACAGTGCCGCTGGCCAACTGCACACTCGACAACTCGCCACTGCCGGCCTCGGCCACATAGGCGAGCGTTTCGGCTGCGTTGAGTTGTGCTGAGCCGCGTGGGGCACTGAGCCCTTGCGCCACTCGCGTGACGGCCCCCGTACTGAGGTTGACGGACGACAACTCGCCACTTCCCTCTTCCGTGACGTACGCCAGGCTCTCCGCGCGATTGAGCGACACACCCGCCGGCTGCGAGAGACCTGTCGCCAACGGCGAGAACGTCCCGGTCGAGATACCGACCGCGGTGAGCCAGCCCTTGCCGCGTTCGGTCACGAGTGCCGTCAAGGGGCGCCGTTGCGTCTCGCAGGTTGAGACCGGGCTATCGCAACCTTCGGCGGGTCCGAAGGCCTGCACGCGATAGAAGGTGGTGAAGCTGTCGGGCACACCCTCGTCGGTATACGCGGTTGTCGGTGCGTTCACGGTGGCGACGATCACTTGACCGCGATCGCACCCGAGGTCGCTGCGATAAAGGCGATAGCGCGCCGCGCCGGGCACACCCGTCCAGGCGACACGAACCGAACTCGCTGTCTTGCTGGCCTGCACGATTGCGGGCCGCGACAGCGGGCCGCAGCTCGCGTACGTCTGGTTGGCCGGATCGCTGGCGGCGCCGCACGCAATGTTGTGTCGCGCGAATGCGGCGTAGATCGCGGCGCCGTGTGGTGTGCCGTTGGACAGATCGCCGTCATCGTCATCGACGAGCCGCAGTTTGTGATACCAACTGGTGGTGCCGCAGCCATCGGAGCTGGGCAGTGCGCAGTTGTAGGCATTGCCACCCGAACCCTTGCGCGACAAATACCAAAGCTTCTCGGCGGTTTGCCAGCCGCTGGAAATATCGAGGCCTGTCGCGGGGAGATCGCGAGTCGCCAAGTCGTAAAGCGTCTCGGCGGCTGGGTAGCTCTCGCAGTGGACTTCCTTGCCGCACGGTCCGCCACCACCACCGCAGTTGCTGGTCAAGAATCCTTGCGGTGTGGCAGGTGTGTGCCGCACACGGCTATCCCAGTCCATCTCGCGGATGCCGCTGCAGTTCAAGCAGCTGTCGCCGTAACCGCCGCAGTTGCCGTTCTGATAAAAGCCGCGCCCGACGCACGACTCGCGTGCGTTGAAGATCGCCACGATATCGGCGTAGGCCTCCGAGGGGTTGTCGTACCCGCCGCCATCGTTTTGATCGAGGCCATGACCCCACTCGTGAACGAACACACCTTGCAACTCGCCGGTGTTGCGGCAACCGCCACCCGATCGATAGAAGTTCACGGTGCCGTTCCAAAACGCGTTGCAGGTGTTGTTGATGTTGACGTTGTCGGTAACTTGCGATTGCAACCAAAGGTTATCGGGCAGCCAGCCTCGCCCGGTCTGCATCGCGCGATTGAGGTGATAAAACGACGACCGCGCTGCGTGCGTGTTGCCGGCGCTCGAACCGCTGGGTACCACGCAGTCCGTTCCAGGCGATGTTTTCAAGTCGACGCCTGCCGCACAGGAACCAGCCTCGTTGATGGCTCCACACGCGTCGGAAACGCGAATGTACTGGCCCGCGAGTTTGCTGCGCACGGTTCCGGTTTGACACTGAATGTTGCCGAAATCGTCGGAGAACTGTTCACCACCGTTGTCGATCGTGAACTCTGCGTAGGGCATCGGCAGTCCGGGTTGCTCGACCCCTTCGGTACCAAGACCATCGTTGGACAGTGGAAACACGCCGCCTTTGATTTGCTCGTAACGCGTATCGTCGAAGAGCGACAACACCGTGGCCGTCGTCGCATCGATATCGGCTGTCCACAGCGCCGGCTCCTCAGGAACCGTAAACACGAAGCGCCAGACCAAGTCGTGCTCGAGCCCGCGGCCTCGCGGTCCGCGCCATTCGCCCGCACTGCCGCCACGTGGATCGCGCGGCACCAAATGCAACGTGGCGTCACCGCGATACTCGACATCGGTGGGGGCGCGAAGCTGCAGGTAGTTTTCGAGCACAACCTGGGCCTGCGCCGCGGCGATGCGTGGCTGCGCGCTGCGCCTCACCTCTCCCCACGACATGGCGCCAAACGCGACCAGCTTCCCGTGTACCAACTGAAAATCGTAACGCGCACCGTCGACCGGCACGCCGTCGACCTGTTGCCGGAAGATGACATGCCAAACCCGCTCCCCCGCTGGCCCCGAGGCCTGATCGTCGAGCGCCATCTGTGCGCCAAAGCTGCCGAGCAACAGTTGGTGATCTGCCACGAACGCGCGGGCGCGCTGGGCTAACGAGTCGAGCGAGGGCGGTTGGCTGGAATCGAGGGGAAACCACTGAAGGCCGCGGCCGGTTGCTAGTGTTGGGAGGCCGGATCGCTGATCGATGAACGCCTGCCAACCTCCGTTGTCCTGCGCAAAGCGGTCCCATCCCCGACGTAACGCGTCGGAGCTGGACAGTTCTTGACTGCTGGCCGCACGGATCGCCAGGGGCGGCGGAGGATCGATCGTTTTGTTGTCGAAGCGCAGGCGCTCGGTGCGCGGCTGCAGTGCCAGCGCCGGAGATACGCAAAGCGCGCCGAGGACGAAGATCGCCAAATTGCGACGCCAATAGCCGGTGCCAGTCATGCAGAGCCCCTCCAAAAACAGGTGCGACACGGCGTTCGCCGCCGCAGAGCGCGCCGAAAGATATCGCGATCGGGCGCACATGTTTTCTGTTTTTTGATTGGCCGGCCGGCCAGCGAGCTAGCGGACGGTTTCGGACTCGTGAAGCTTGAGGTGCCCCAGCCGGCTGACCGCGGTGTTGATCCGCTTGCGGAACATCTTCAGATCGCCGGACGCCAGGCACTCCAACGACTGGTCGAGGATCGCCGCGATTTCGGTCTGATCCATGGCGAGCACGTCGTCGCGGACCTCGCGGACTCGCCGGCTCACCAGGGCTAACTCGCCCATGGAGAGATTGTTCAGGGTTTCGATCAGGCCGCGGGTTTGCATCTGGGCGCGTATTCTAACCAGCAAGACCTCTTCGGCAAGCTCCATGGCAATCGAGAAACTCGCCGCGTGAATTCCGCTACACTTTCGCGCATGGCGAAAGGGACCGTTACTTCGAGAGGCAGTGCGAAATCTGCCAAACAAGCGTCGTTGTTCGATGCCGATGGGGATGTGGGGTTGCCTGCCGACGTGGGCCCGGTCGCCCTGCTCGAGCCCGAGGACGATGTCTCGTCCCCGAAACTGAGCGGCTCGCGCGGCAAGAAGGTCGCCGGCGGGCGACGTGTGGTCGACGCTCACTCGATGGCCTCGCAACAGCGCGACATTAGCGTTTCCGAGTTCTTCACCAAAAACCGGCACCTGCTCGGCTTCGATAACCCGCGAAAGGCGCTGCTCACCACGGTCAAAGAAGCGGTCGACAACGCGCTCGACGCCTGCGAGGAAGCGGGGATCATTCCCGAAATCGAGGTCACCATTCACGAAGAGTCGGACAAACGCTTCGTGGTCAAGGTGCGCGATAACGGGCCTGGCATCGTCAAGGAGCAAATCCCGAAGATTTTCGGGAAGCTCTTGTACGGATCGAAATTCCATCGTTACCGGCAGTCGCGCGGGCAACAAGGAATCGGTATCAGCGCCGCCGGGATGTACGGTCTGCTCACCACCGGCCGGCCGGTGGCGGTGACGTCGCGCACCGGTCCGCGCCGGCCCGCGCACCACTACGAAATCGCGATCGATACGCGTCGCAACCGGCCCGAGATCATCAAGGACGAAGTGATCGAGGATCCGGGGTTCGCGCGCGGGACCGAAGTGGTGATCGCGCTGGAGGGAGAGTTCCTGCGCGGCAAGCGCAGCGTCGATGAGTTCTTGGAACTCACCGCACTCGCCAACCCGCATGCCACGTTTACCTATCGCTCACCGAAGGCCGAACCGTTTTTTTGGAAACGCGTAACGGACGAGCTGCCGCCCGAATCGAAGGAGATCAAGCCGCACCCGCACGGCGTTGAATTGGGGACGCTGCTCAAGATCTTGCGCGATTCGACCGACCGCCGCGTCGTCGACACGTTGGTGCACAGCTTCTCGCGCGTCACCCCCAAGGTGGCCGGCGAGATT
Source organism: Acidobacteriota bacterium (assembly GCA_031395565.1). Classification (GTDB taxonomy): domain Bacteria; phylum Acidobacteriota; class Polarisedimenticolia; order J045; family J045; genus JANNUT01. Next base: position 86,797 of record JANNUT010000089.1, read on the forward strand.
TGCGACAAGGCGAAGGTCTCTCCCAAGGCCAGTGCCGCCACGATCGACACGCGGGCTGTGGAACGGATCTACCGCGCCATCCCTGACGTGAAGATCCTGGCACCCCCGACCAATTGTTTGGTGCCGACCGGGGCTGAGTTGATCGAGAAGAATCTGCGTGCGCGGATTGATGCCGACTTCTACGCCAGCTGCAGCCGGCCGCCTGCGGTCTACCGCGGCAACCCATTTTTGGTCGAGGCGGGGTTGGCTTACGGCGGCAAGCTCCCGGCGGAAGAGTTGATGGAGGTGTTGCGCTTTGCCAACCGCGTGCCGCTGCTTTACCAGTCGGGAGCGTGTGTCATTACCAAGGCTGTCGTGGGCACGAACTGGAAGGCGTATGGCCTGCAGCAGTCCCGCGGCGCGCCCCCTTCTGGGCCGGTGGTCTTGTTCGTGCAGCTCGCCTCGGTATGGGTGCCGTTTACCTCGGAGAGCAAGGAGGCGATCGCTGGCTACCCCGAGATCTCCAAGGAGATTCGTTTGGCTTTGATGGACGTCGGCCGCAGGCTCGGCATGTTCTTGCGCAAGCGTCAGCGCAACGCCGACGAGGAAAAAAAGAAGAGTTACATCACGAAGTACATCCCTCAAATCGGCATCGCACTGCAAGACATCCTCAAACTCACCGACCCCCAACGCGACAGCACCGTCGAGGAACTCAAAGGCCTCCTAGAGCGCTCCCGCACCCCCTAACCCCCATTCGCGATAATTCGGGGACGGTATACGGAATAGGTATTTCGGGGACGGTATACCGAATAGGTCCGGGGTCTCAGGCAACGATCACCGTGCACGAACCCC
>JANNUT010000090.1:0-13932 GCA_031395565.1 Acidobacteriota bacterium
CGCGAAAACACTTCGGGGAGCACCGGTGTCAGGCGAAGGCGCAAGGACTCTGGACACAAGGATGAATCGCGGTAGGGACGCCCGTCGCCAACTCCTAACACCGACTGCTCCGAGGGGTTGCGGCAATAGGGCCCAAGCGGTCGTTGCCGTGTCTCCACCGACCCGCCCCGTGTAAAATCCACTCCTGCCAGGCGGAGGGCCGCAACGTCATGGTCGAAAGAGCGGTGACTGACGCGTTCACGCGATACAGGGAGGATGTCGCGGAACTCTCCCGTTCGCGATCCACGACCGAGGAAAGCTTCTACCCTGCGGTCCGGGACCTTGTCAGCGCGATGATCCGAGCATCTGGCCTGCGTTTCCAGGTGCGCTCAGGCACGTCGGAGGCTCGCGAGAGTGGCGGTGTAGATCGGCCCGACCTCGCGGTCTACTCCCCTGCTGGCGACTTCCTCATCATCCCGATTGAAGTCAAAACACATGAAATCGATCTGAGAGACCTCGCCGTCTCAACCGGGCGCAACGATCAGATCGGACGATACCTTGCCAGCGCTGGTGCGGTGGTCATCTCAAATATTCGATCAGTTGGATTGGTCGATCTCCAGCCGGGAGCGAAACGGGAACGCGGCAAGGCGATCCCTCCGGAAGCGCGGCGCTTACGTTCGCAGGTGGACCTCTGGCCGTCGCTAGCATCCTTCAAGAAGAAACCCTCGGTGGATAACCAAGTAGGCGAGGCGGTCAGATTGCTGGTCAGGGACGCCGTGACGCTATTTGCTCCGATTGGTGACCCGGCGACACTTGCGACGATCCTAGCGCAGCAGGCGCGCGAAGCGAAAACGGACCTTCCGGTACGTTTTGATGCAGTGGCTGGCCTGCTTCAGGACTATGGTTTAGCACTCGGCCTCTCGTTTGACGGCGAGGATGGACTTGAGTTCTTCAGATCATCGCTGATCCAAACCGCGTTCTATGGTCTCTTCGCTGGATGGACCGTCTGGCATCTCAGGGATGACCAGACGGAATTCGAGTGGGAGAGGCTAGAGCGCTATCTTGAGATTCCATTTCTCGGAAAACTCTTCTATGAGTTCCGTCATCCCGATCGGCTTGAGGAACTCCACCTTGCGACGCACCTGGATCGCGCCACTGAAACACTCCGGCGCGTTGATCGAAATGCGTTCTTCTTGCGTTTCTTCGAGGCGGACCCGGGCGTGGCTGGTGATGATCGACTTCAACACGTGGTTGGCGCAGCGATCACATACTTCTACGAACCCTTTCTTGAGGCCTTCGATCCTGACCTCCGCAAGCAACTCGGTGTCTGGTACACACCACCCGAGATCATCCGATACCAGGTCGAGCGGATTGATCAGCTGCTGCGTTCGGAGTTAGGCGTTTCTCGCGGGCTCGCCGACGAGAGTGTTGTCGTGCTCGATCCATGCTGTGGCACGGGCGCCTATTTGCTGGAGGTGGTTCGACACATCGCTCGCCAGCTAACGTTTGAAGGTGAAGACGCAACTCTGGGCGCTCACCTAGTTGAAGCTGTTTGTCGGAGAGTGATCGGATTCGAGATCCTTACAGCGCCCTTCGTGATCGCGCAGCTTCAACTCTGGGTGCTGCTCCGCGCACTCGGTGCTCCGGCCAAGAGAGGTCAGCGCCCCGCGGTTTACCTGACCAATGCGCTGACGGGGTGGGGCGGTCCTGAACAGATCAAGCTGAACTTTCCAGAGTTACAGGCCGAACACGACGCTGCCGAAAATGTGAAACGCGAAGCTCGCATTATCGTAATTCTCGGCAACCCGCCGTACAACCGTTTCGCCGGAGTGCCGCTAGAGGAGGAGGCGGATCTTGCCGACCACTACAAGGGGATCACGCGAGATCCGGTGGGCCGTCAAATTGGTCAGTCGGCGCTCTATGCGCGTTGGGGGGTGCGCAAACACCTGCTCGATGATCTATACGTCAGGTTCTTTCGACTGGCGGAACGGCAAATCGGTGAGAAGGCTCAGTTTGGGATCGTTTCGTTCATATCGAACTCCTCATATCTGACCGGGCGCTCCCATCCGCTAATGCGGGAGTCGTTGTTGACCCGCTTCCACAGAGCGTGGATCGACAACATGAACGGGGACAAGTACAAGACCGGCAAGGTCATCCCCACGGGCCTTCCTGGCGAGGGAACCTCCGATCAGAGTGTGTTCACCACGGATGTCGATACCCGAGGAATCCAGGTTGGTACAGCCATCACGACCCTACTCAAGCGGGGCGGTATCGACCAAAAGAGACCTGACGGTGCGGAGGCGTACTACCGCGAGTTCTGGGGCAAGGCGGATGCGAAGCGGCGAGCGCTTGTCGAATCGATTGACATGAACAAGCGCCGCGATGAATGGAAACGTACTGCTGCCGCGACGCCGGAAGGGCCGAGAGAGTACGAGTCGATTCGACCGACGGAGTCGACGCGTTGGCTGCTATCGCCGCGCGCAGTATCGGGCGGATACGAGGATTGGCCGGCATTAGATGAGCTGTTCCCGGCTAGCTTCCAAGGGGTCAACCCCAATCGCGGCTTGGAAGGCAGCATTGTTGATGTCGACGCCGATACTCTCCATAAACGAATGCGCTCCTACTTTGGCGCACAGATCTTCGAAGAAGTTCAAGAGCAATCGCCGGAACTCGCAAAAGCACGTGCGCGTTACGAGCCACGGAAGGTCTGGGAATCGCTCCGGAAGACATCACGATTCGATGCTGAATGCGTGCTGCCCTACCTTCTGTTTCCCCTGGACCTGCGCTTCCTTTATTACGAGCCGCAGGCGAAGCTGATTAACGAGCGTCGGCCCGAGTTCTGGGAGAACCTACAGGACAACGAGTTCTTGTTAGCCGTTCCGCAGCCGCGACGTCTGAGCGAAGCGCGGCCGATGTTCTGCCGGACGCTAGCAGACCTCCACGTTCATGACCGCGGCACCGTGTGTTTCCCGCAACGGGTGCGAAAAATCGGCACGGAAGCAACTCTGTTCGAGGATCCAGCCGCATCGCAGCCGTGTGCGAATCTTGATGGGGCCGTCTGGAGGTCGCTCAAGAAGCAGTGGCGGCTAAGAGGAGATCTCGACGCAAGCGACGCAATCGAAACTGTTGATCGCCTGTTTCGCATTGCTCTCGCAGTGATGAATGCTCCTGACTACGAGAGCGAGCACTGCGATTCGCTTTCGCAGGACTGGGCGCGGTTTCCTATCCCGCGAGCGCAAAACACGTTCGAATTTGTCGCCAAGATCGGCGCGACCGTGGCGCGACTTCTCGATGCCCAATCGGAACCGGAGGAAATCCTCAAAGCTGTATTTCCTGCGGCGGGAAGGGCCTTCGCAGTCGTCGCTACATCGGACGGTCGACCTATCACGACCGACGACCTGCGCATCACCATCAGCTACTTCGGTGCCGCGTCCGGTCGGTGGGTGCCGCGGCTCTACTCGGCAGAGGAGGAGCGGACCAGCGAGTCCTGCAACGAAACCGGTGACCTGTACATCAACGACCGCGTGTATTTCCAGAACGTGCCTGCCGAGGTGTGGCAATACGAGCTCGGCGGGTACCCTGTCCTGAAGAAGTGGCTTGGCTATCGGCAAGCAAATCGCCGTGACGGCAGACCGTTGACCCTGACTGAGCAACGACACTTCCGATCAATGGTCCAGCGACTCGCAGCGCTCCTCGTCCTTCGCCCTTCGCTTAACCAGGCATACCAAGCGGCGTCGCGAGACCCGCTGACAATGACTGAGTTGGGATTGTAGCGTCTTCTGATATGGCGATTCTCAGTATCGACATCGAGCGGGCTGTCCCTACCGAAAACCCCATTGTCCCTACCGAAAACCCCATCCAAACAGGAGCGAACCCATAGCGTGAGCCCGTCGCCGGAAAGTGCCAACCAGCCTTTGTTCTTGGGCGGCGAGCTGGCCACCAGTGATCGTGAGTGCTGAGTTCGCGAGAGTTCAATCGGTCCGTCGACGAAACGCGCAGGCAGACGTCGAGCGTGACCCACAACCTCGGCGTCGGAGTGAGGGTCGACTTGACCAAGCCACGCGGCGATATCGATGGTGCAGCCTGCGCGCCACGGGGATCGCGCTGACCGCGAGCGCCGGTCTGGAGTGGCTGCGTTTCGGGGGTTGCTCTTGTGGAGAGCGCTGACTGTTCCTTTGCTCGCGTCATCATTTCCTAATTCTGATCGCTGACAATCTCGATCGGCAGTTCTCGGACAGCCCTTGAGAACTCTTCCATCAAAAAGACCCTTGAGAATGATGAGGCATAGGGCGCATCTAGGTCGAGGTAGTCGAGGTCAACAAACGACGAAACGTTCTCTCCGGGAAGTACTATGAGTAACCACGTCGCATCGCGCCGGGTATACCCTGGGTACCTTGCTTCCTTAGCCGCAATCCGGGATTCGACCGCCTCGCGAAAGTCCGTCGCAGCGAACCCCACTCGAACGGTCGTCCAACATGGCGTTGCCCGTTCTCGTAACCGCCAAACGTCGATTGTCCGAAACAGCGATGAACGTCGAGCGATCTCAAGCTCTGCCTGCGCCCTGCCCTGGCTCATGATGGACGGCAGTTCGACGCTAATTGTCTCCAGCAGTTCAGCGACGTGCATTTGCCGCTGCCGCTTGCTCGGGTTTGTCCCTTGAACTACAGAGACAGCCACTTGCAACGGAGGAACTCCGCGGCTACACGCTTGCCGCTCCGCGGCCGCCAGAATCTCAGCGACCTCGCCCTCCGTGCGGCGCGCCTCTGTATTGAGATAGAGTTCCGTAACTTCGAGCCCAATCCGTCGCGGCCCGACGGAGATGACAACGTCTGGTCTCTCCTCAGGGCTAAGCGTTGAACCAGCCAACTCCGCGAGACGCTCGATTAGTAGACCCGCGAGGTGAAGCTCTCTTTGCTTCTTCATTTCCATTTTGGCGACTGAGAGTGTACCCCGAGCTCGTGGCTTCGGAGTGGCGCTTCGGATCAACACTCCAACGAACGGACCTTTTCCCACGCCTCCTCGTCGCTCGGGTGCGTGTATATCGTCGTTGTCAGCGGCGAAGCGTGCCGAGCGAAGCGCTGTGCGAGGAACAGGTTCTGCGAGGCTCGGTAGACGTTTGTGACCGCCGTGTGGCGCAGCGCGTGAAACGGATGGGTCCGCCCCAGGCCTGCGACTCGTTGCCAACGATGCCAGGCCACCTGGATCCGTCGGATCGAGAGGCGCGTGCGGGACTGCGAGCAAAACAGCGGATCGTTCGGATCGAGGCCCTCACCGCGTTGGCGCTTGTGTTCCCGGAAGCGTACGAGCTTGGCTTGCAGCCGGTCCGGCACAAAGGCGTCAGCAGCGTGGCCGCCCTTGGCGATCTCGGCGCGAACTTGGAACCGCTTTCGCGGAGTTCCGTCCAGATGAAACAGATCGCCCACATTCAGCCCGACGATCTCGCCGATGCGGAGGCCGGTGCCGAGCGCCACCGAGATGATCACGTGATCGCGGATGTTGCCTTCAGTCGCCGATAGCACAGCGTCGACTTCAAGCTGCGTGAGTGTCCGTGGTGCGAGGAACGCCATCAGTCGATCAGCGCGTTCGCGGCGCGCCGTGCGTCGTCAACAGCGGCTTTGAGCACGGGATCCTCCGCGAGCACATCGGCGTGCCAGCCCTCCAGCGTGTTGATCAGGCGGTAGGTGGCCAGCATCAGGATATCGACGCGCCGGTCATCAGGGGAGATGGCGGCCGGTATCGGTTGGGGCTGCGTCGTCACAGTCGTGGCTCCTTCATCAGGTCGTTCCAGGCCTCGACCTGCGCGTCCCAACCCACCAACGCGACGATCGGCCGTAGGGCGCGCTCAGTGATGCGCTGCCTGCCCTTGGCGTTGGGCTCAAGCAGCAGGATCTGTTGCTGGATGATGGGCGCGAGGTGCAGCAGGTTCAGCAGCTGCGACAGCCGTGGGGAGGAGATGCCGAGCACGCTGGCAGCATGTGTGTGGTCACGAAGCACTCCGGTCGCAACCTTCTCATCGACTAGATGCGCGAGTGCAACCAGGCGTGCGATACGCGGCGGGCGCGATGGCGGCGCTGCAATCTCGGTCAAGCGTCGGTGCTTGACGCCGAATGTGACCTTGCTCGTGAGCGCCGTCATACCGCGGCCTCGACCGCGTCTTCGGCGAGACCAGCGATTCCGTCGACGCGAAGGTCGATCACCAGTTTCTCAGTCGGCCGGTCGTAGCTCACGCTGCGCACGATCTGTCGAAGCAGCCGCTCGCGCTCGGCGGTCACAAGCTGATCCCAAAGCGGCGTGAAGTCAGAGAGGGCGCGTGCCAGATCGTCGGGATCGATCACCGCGGAGTTCAGCGCGGCAACTCGCTGGGCGATCTCGTTGAGTCGTGCCTGCAGCTTGGCGGCATTCCCCTGCGCGATCTCAAGCTCGGCGATCAGCGCGCCCTGGGCGTGACCCTTGGCCTTCGCTACGGCGGCCGCGAGCTTGCTGGTCTGTTTCTGGGCCTGCGTCAGGTCGCGTTCGAGGCGAGCGGCCTCCTGCAGCAGCGCTTGTCTCTCAGAAGCGATCTGCGCCGTGGCTTGTCGCAGCGTCTCGGCCAGTAGTTCGGGATCGCGTCCGATCAGCGCGATGCGCTCGACCACGGCATCCTCGATCGCACGAGCTTGGATCGATCCGGTCGGGCACGCGTGCTTCCCGAGCTTCTGCGCACGTTGGCAGCGGTAGTAGCGATGTGTACGTGATCCGCGCTGCGTCCACAGATGCGTCATCGCGCAGTCGCACGAGCCGCAACGCAAAAGCCCGCGCAGGAGCGCTCCGTGCTGATTGCGAGATGTCGCTCCGCCCGAGAGATGATTGTCTTCAAGGATCTTCTGCACCTGCTCGTACACCGCTGTCGCCACGATAGCGTCGTGCTCTCCCTCGAAATCCTCATCGCCGAGCAGCTGCCTGCCGATGTAGATCGGTGAGTTGAGCAGGCGAGCGACGTTGGTCTTGCTCCACGTGGCGCCGTCGTGAGACTTGCCCTCACGCGTCACCCAAGTCTTCGTGCGCCATCCGCGGCGGTTGAGTTCGTTGGCGACATCGATCAGCGATTGGCGTTCGAGGTACAGCCCGAAGATCGCTCGCACCTGGTTGGCTTCTGATTCGTTGACAACCAGTCGGCGCCCTTCAGGCGCCACGTCGTAGCCGAGTGGCGGATGGCCGCCAGTCCACTTGCCGTGTCGACGAGCAGCACGAACCTTGTCGCGGGTGCGATCCGAGATCATGTCTCGTTCAAACTCCGCGAAGGACAGCAGCATCCGGAGCGTCATCCGTCCCACCGGTGTCGTGGTGTTGAACTGCTGCGTCACCGAAACAAACTCGACGCCGTGCTGATCCAGTTCCGCCAGCAGGTTCAGGTAGTCACGGACCGATCGTGAGAGCCTGTCCAGCTTGTAGATGACGATCACGTCGATGCGGCCCAACTCCACATCGGCCAGCAACCGCTTCAGGGCGGGACGCGCCATCGAGGCACCGGTGTACCCACCATCGTCATAGCGATCCGGGAGCAATCGCCAGCCTTCATGCTTCTGGCTTTGGATGAAGGCCTCGCACGTCTCGCGCTGCGCATCGAGGCTGTTGAAGTCTCGCTCCAGTCCTTCGTCGGTTGACTTGCGCGTGTAGACAGCGCACCGGACCACACGCGACTCGGCGGGATCGGTCGCTCTGCTACGCATGACCCGGCGCGCCATGGAAATCCTACGCCTTCCGCGAGCGCTTGGTCAGGCCGAAGAAGAGCCGGCCGTTCCAATGCTGACCGGTGATCGCCTCGGCGACTGCGGACAGCGATGTGTAACTGCGGCCGTTCCACTCGAAGCCGTCCTCGCGCACGTAGACGCTGATTTGCTGGCCGCGATACGCCTTGGTCAGCAAGCTGCCGACGGCAGGCAGTCGCGGGTCACGTCGCGGAGTCGCTGTGCCAGAGACGGCATTGGCGGCAACGAACCCGTTCGGAATGCGCACGCGCAGGTCAGCCAGGTCCGCATCGTTCATCAACTCGTGCAATCGCGCCTTAGCTCGATTTGAGAGACCGCCGTGCGCCAACTCCTGCACACGCCACGAAAGCCGACGCAGTAGAAACTGCCGGTTGCGTGATCGTGATGGCTCCCCATACAGCTGCTGCCAACGAAGCTGCAGTTCGCTGACCGTCATCGATTGCAGGTCGCGCAGTTGCGTCAGCACCGGCGCGGTCTGCTTCTTGGGCGTCGCGCTCATTGCTATTCCGGAATCTCGATCGGCGAAAGTGCGCGCAGCCGTGAGGTCAGTGCCGCGATCTCGCGCTCGATCTCGTTGAGGGCCACGCACTGGCTGTGCGTCATCGAGCTGCCCACGCGAGCCGCCTCGAATGCCAGTTCGCTGACGGAGCTAGCGGCGATCGAGAGCCCGTCGAGCGCGCCCTTCACGCGGCTGGTGATCCACCGCTGCTGCCATTCCTCGCGACTTGCTTTGCTGCTCATGTTTGCCTCGCTAGCCGCGGCCCGACGGGGCCGTTGCGTCGAGTTCATGAACGCTCTTGTGCCCCGGAACATCAAGGGAAAGAGAGCCTTTCTCGGGCTGAAAAGCCTTGCTGGCAGCGACAATCGCCGGATCATCGCTATTCCGAGAAGTTGCCAGCCGAAGGTAGGCGCGAGCGAGCAGAGCGGCTGCCTCGCTTGCGCCGCGATGTGGGGATTCGCGTGCAGGTAGACCTTCCGAACACGTGGGTGAGGGGGAACGCGGGCTCATGAACCGGCCGCCCGCGTGGCGAATCGGGACCCCCCTACCTTGATGACTATAAAGAGAAAGCAATCATCAAGGGGGTTACGACGGCTGTCCGGAAGAGAGGGACCTGAAGTTCCCCTCTCTTCCGTCCGCACCTTGCCTACCCGTTCGACCAAAAGGCCAGGGCGACCCAGCAACCCCCAGCGAATCCAACAACTTAAGTACCTTGATGATGACCATGATGAAATCGAAGAATCATTACGGTGGTACCACGCGCTGTTCACGGATCTTCCTCACGACTGGCATGAGTCGGGTAGACCGGCCGCGGCGATCCATCGGGCGCTGACGGCCAAGAAACCCGATCGGTCGCACCGAGGTGAGCGAGATCGTTATCGACGGTTTGGCGCGAACATCCGAGTCTCTTGAGCAGCTCGCCAACCGAGAGCCCGGTACCCGTGGCGGCGTAGTGCGCGTCCACGAGTTTCACAAGTTCAGCGCGCCGATGTTCCTTCTTGGCTCCCCGCGTGGCCTTGACCGCGCGAGCGCAGCGCTCGAAGCGCAGAGGGAATAGGCTCGCCTTGGTTCGAGCGGATTCGACACGCCGGATCGCGACGAGTTGCGCACCGCCGGGATCACGTTGTTTGAGCAACTCGAGCTCGAGATAGGTCGGATCCTTGTCAGCAGGAGCGGTCAGATGCGCGACAAATGCTGCAGCGTCTTGCTTGACGGAGGCTCCGCGAGCGGCAGCACCCGCTTTGCTGTCGTGATCGATCACCAGCACCGCACACGAGAGCTGAGTCGCGAGCGCTACGAGGAAGTCCATCGCATGCCCTACGGCGACGTTGTCATTCTCAGACTCGAGGTCGGGCGGAAGTGCGCAGCGCAATGGATCGAGCACCAAGAGCGTCGGCTGATAGCGGACCAAGAGATCGGGGAGGATTCTCGTGAGCAAGCCTCGATCGCGGATTCGCTCGGCCGCGAAAACAGTCAGGTTGGCGAGCGCGAGATCGACTTGCCCTGCGAGAAACGCACCGCCTTCGACCAACTCGCGGAGTCGCCGCATCAAGCGACCGGACCCACACTCGTACTCGACAAGTACCGTCTTCGTCGGCTTCGCGATCAGCGCGAATGTCTCGAGCCACCGGCCGCCGTTGCCGGCCGCCAAGCGAATGATCAGGTCCTGTGCCAGCAGGCTCTTACCGACGCCGCCCCGACCGGAGAGCAGCGTGACGCTGCACGGCTGAAGGACGCCTTCTGCGATCCAGTCAGGTGGGGGTACATCACGCCACGACCGAAGATCGGACGGGATGTCGAGTGCCAGGTCGATGGCTTCCGACAACCGGTCGACCGGGAACTCCCGGATGTTTGGCGGTATGGAGTAGGTCTGGTTGACCTGGGCGGATCGAAGTGAAGCAAGGCGGGCTGTTATGTGGGTTGCGAGCTCAACACTGTCGAGCGGTTGATCGAAGGCCACGAAGTCCGAGAGTCGATGACCTTGTTCCACGTGATCAAAAGCGTCTGCTGCTTTGTCGACGGGCTTCGGATACACGAAGCTCAGACGTCCCACCTGTCCTGTGAGTCCCTTGTCGACACTCGCGGCCCACGAGAGCCCGGCATCGTCGCGATCGACGACCACGATCACTTCCGCCGCGCCATGAAGCGCGCCGAGAGTACCGACTGATTCATTCAGGAATGACCCGCTGCCAGTCGGGCCGCAGGTGGCGATCCAAAGCGCTGCATCGGACTCGTCGAGTTGGTTCAAACGATCGGCTGCCTTCTCGCCTTCATTGAGATAGATCGTTCCACCGGACTCAACGACTCTCGCCACCTCGTCCGCGCGATAGAGACCAGCGCGGTGCTTTCCGCAGCCTGAGCGATAGGAGCTCCCCAGCTGTTCGTACCAGCGAAACGTCTTCTCGACACCAGAGCTCGTCTTGCGCTCGAAGCGGACCTTACTGAGCGCCCCATACCGATACTCTTGCACCAGCTCCCATCCTCCCGGCAGCGTGAGCGGCAGACTTGGAATTACAAGCCGCGGCGCCTCGCTGCGGGTCGGAGACGACGTCTCCGTTCGAGGTGGGAACAAGTCGCGTGGACTCATACCGAGCGCAGCGAGCACAGCATCCGGTGAGCACCCTGCGTGGCAATGGAGCAGCGCACGCCCATCCGCTCCGGATCGGAGTGAGAGGCTGGCCCGTCGATCGTCATGCGCCGGGCATCGCGCCATATAGCCGGCCCCTGCAGCCCGCACGCCATGCAACCGCTCGATGATCCCGCGTATCGGACCCATGACTGAAATCGCATCGACCAGGGACTTCAGTGCTGGCCGGAGCGCTTGGGTGAGTCAAGCTGACCGGGAGTGGAGATCGTCGACGCTGCCTGCGATCGCGCGCGCAGCCATTCATCAAGTTCGCAGCGTCGGAATCTGAGTAGACATTTGCGCCGACCCTGCCACAACCGAACGCAGGGAATCCGCCCCTTGGAAGCCGCGTCGTAGACGGTGGAGACCTTGATCGAGAGGAGTTCGGCAACGGCTTCAGCGGTGATGAGCGGCTCTGACATGGAATCGATCCTCGCAGCGGTTAGTGGTGCTCCGCAGTGAGGACTCTCCAACGCTCAAGGGCCTCGTTTCCACCCCATAACGTACGCTGTCAGTCGGGCTCAAATGACAGCGTACGCTGCCAAGCGGCAAGCGCTGGGTCCAATCCAATGACGCCGCGTCGACCCTCGAGGCGAAAGGGGTCCTTCGCTTTGGCCAGCGACTTCTTGAGTGCGTCGATCGAGAGCGGCATCCTGTAGTGGTGCTTCAGTAGCACAGTTGCAACGTGCGAGGGCCTCACCGATTCGATCGATCCAATCTCGCGCTTGATCTCAAGGAGCTCGCGCGACGCGCGCTGGCGGACATCGCCTCGACTCGTGTCCTGCGAGCGCGCCGAGAGTTCTCGAAGCAGGTTGAAGACTTCCACGAGTCTATCGAAGCGGGCCTCGAGCTCACCAGTGCGCCGCGTTGCGTTCCACGCCTCGGTGACGTGACGCTTGATCTCCTCATACGCCTCATGGTGAGCGTCGTCGACGAGATACGCCTGCTTGGCGGGCCGGCGCGAGCGCAGCGCATGATCTAGGTCACTGAGAAGCTTCGCCGCGAGTTTCTTCTCCCGCGATTCGGATGCGGGATCAGCGATGTACCAATACAGACAGCGTCGCAACGGCTCGCACAGGCGGACGAATAGGAGTCCATCCACCCGATCTGCCACCGAGCCGTTGGCTAGTTCACGAAGCCGAGACGCGGCGACGCTGGCGAGCGCTCTGAGCCGGCCTGCTGAGCGGTTGGCGTGCTGTCGATCCAACAGGTACAGATGCAAGATCCAGTCTTCGTAGAGTTCCCACCTGTTCCATGGTGTGCGGTGCTCGTAGTGGGAGGTTCCTCCGAACACAAAGTCGCCGATGTCGTCTCTTGTGCGCGCAGCCCGATCCTGACACCTCAGATACCACTCGGGCGAGACCGCTGGTGAAGCGCACAAGCGAGCCGCGGGCCCCAGGTACTGCGCGAGCACACCGTCGATGCGCGGATAGCCGTTGATCCAATGATGCAGTCGCACCCGTTGGGAGGACCGCAGTGAGGGCTCCGCGAACCCAGCGCGCATTGCCAACGCCCAAGGTGAGTGAGTCAACACATCGATAGCGCCCGCTACTAGCGACTCCGCGCGTGCGCCGAGAGTCGAGTCGATTTCTTCGACGCGACGGGCAAGCGCGATGCGTGCGGCGTGGGACTCACGAACCTGCGTGCCGTCTACAACCTTTGCACCCAGCGGCCATGACTTTGGATGCGTTGCTTGCTCAACGTCGACGGCAAGGGCGTGGTGCAGGACCGCTCGCACCGCTGCAGCCGACGGTGCGACTGACTCGAACTCCGTCGCCGGATCCCAAACTGTCTGCCACACCTCGAATTCTGATTCCTGTAGCGGCAGATCCTGGCGTCGCGTCCCGACGCGAGCGGATGGCGGCAGCTTTTGGTTGGGCTGGTGCGTAGTTGTCGCGGCTAGCTGTGGTGACTGTGACCGAGAGGTCTTCTTCGCCAGGGATTTGCGACTGCCATCGCCAGGTTTCTTCTTGCGCTGTTTCGTCATGATGCCTTCATGGTAGAGAAGATCGGCTGCGGTGTGAATCATAGAAATCAGCGCCGCCATACGTCGTTGCAACGACACGCGAGTGTGTCGTACTGGCGCTATCATTCGAATCGAGCACTGCGAGTAGCAGCAGATGGGTTCGAGATGGCGCACAAACCACCACGAGGTTGTTCGCAGTTAGGTTGCGGGAACACAGCGACGCATGGACGTCGTTGCGTTCTTCATCAGCGGCTGCGCGATCAACGACTCAACGCGGGCCGAGTGACCTCCACACGACAGCGCTACGGGTCGGACTGGCCTCGCCTACGCACAATCGTGTTGCAACGCGATCCCGTCTGTTGCCGCTGCGGATCCGCTCCGAGTCGTCATGTCGATCACCTCGTGCCTTGGCCGGAGGGCAGCAACGACATCGATAACCTGCAGGGGCTTTGCCACCGCTGTCATTCAGCCAAGACCATGAGAGCCCTCAACGCGAGACAGACGAAAGCTCCGTCTCCCTCAGGTAGGGGCCCTGTTTTTTTGGTGGTTCCTGATGTACTACGCCCGCCCGGCTTTGCGTCTTCACCCGCAGGTTTCGCACGGGGGGGGAAGAGGACTAGCCGATGAGCCGAGAACCCGGTCCGATGCAGGTGGTGCAGGTGGCCGTCACGGCGCTGGCGGAGATGGCGGCGCCTTACAACCCCCGCAAGATCGAGGCCCACGACCTAGAAGCGCTGCGCCGATCGCTGCGGTACTTCGGTGTGGTCGAGCCGGTAGTCGCGAACTCGCGCAGCGGCAACATCGTGGGCGGTCATCAGCGGGTCAAGGCGGCGCTGGCTGAAGGAATGGAAACACTGCCGGTGGTCTATGTTGACCTTGATGACCCGTCAGAGAAGCAACTGAACCTGGCCTTGAATCGGATCTCTGGCAGCTGGGATGAGAAGCTGCTCGGCGAGCTGTTGGCTGATTTGGAAACGGCGGGCGCAGATCTGGCGCTGACTGGTTTCACGGAGCAAGAACTCGAGCAGCTCTTCAAGCAAGCGTCTGATCTTCCTTCCGATATCGATCAGGTCCCCGAACTCGTCGACGAGGCCATCACTCAGCCTGGTGACTT
>JANNUT010000091.1:0-2973 GCA_031395565.1 Acidobacteriota bacterium
GACATCGATGCACGGCCGCGCGCAATACGATCCGTACGGCAACAACATCTCCAACACGAACTGGGATGGTGACGGTGTTGGTCAGCCGTACGGCTACACCGGCGCACGCTGGGACTCCTTGGCCGGTTTGTATCTGATGGGGGCGCGCTGGTACGCGCCGGAGATGGGCCGGTTTGTGGAGCTGGATCCGATCGGCGAAGGCGGCGGCTGGAATCTGTACAACTACGTCGGGTCGTCACCGACGATGTGGGTCGATCCGACGGGTCTCAAATGGCAAGGTGTCGGCCCACCAGGGCACATCCTGAATCCCAAGTACGCATCGAGCTCGGCTGTTACTGGGGGCGGGAGTCCAGACATCTCCAATGGCATTTTCGATTTCTCCGACAGCGATCGCTCGCCAAAAGGCCCGCGTAGCCCGATTCCGTGCTACGTCTGCAACAACGCCGACGAGACGGGCGACTCCGGAGCAACAGACGAGGAGACATCTGACGAACAGGAGAGTGGTGCGTGCGAAGGGGCGGAGGTCGCGGCCGAAAAACCGGACGAACGGCTTGCGCAGATCAAGAATGCGATGACAAGCATCGCGAAGGAGCACGGGCAACAGGATGCTGGCAAGGGTCGGGCGGTCGTCGACTTCACAAAGAACTACCTCATAGACGGCAACAAGCTGAAGGGCGGCAATGCCTGGGACGCCATGAACCGCTCGATGGTCCAAGACGTACTGAACGCTCAGTGCCATCGAGACAAGGGGACCTCACCCAAGGACGTGGAGGATCCTGCGGTCTCGTCATGGATGAGCTTTGCCAACAATCCGACCGACGACACGTTCTGGAAGGCCCATGACGAGTCTCTCTTCAAAGGACTTGACAGCAAGGAAGTCCAAGAGCAACGAGGAAACATGAGTCCTCAAGATCGCAACACATTTGACGCGATAGTCGACAGAGCGCTGTACGTTGAGGATGGGCTCAGGATTGGAGAAGGTGTCCTTCAGCAGGCTGAGTGGCACATGCAGCGCCAAGACGATGGACTAGGGAAATCGATAGTTGTGAACATGCTCGAAGCAGGCCAGCGGTTGCTTCATTCGACGCGCGATCCAGGGGGTTCGTGGGTCGGCGTCGTTGCCACGGGATACTCAGTGTTCTACTGATCGCGCAGTGTCAGGAGGAAACGATGCGCCAAGTTCTGTCGTTATGCGTTCTGATGCTGGCGGGGAGTTGCGCCCTAGGGGTCGAGTATCGCGCAGATGGTCAGGTATTTGATGCACAGTGGACCGCGGATGGAAAGTACCTGGTGATTTTGAGCGAGACTCCGGACGGCCAAGTCATAGACGTATGGGACGCAACGCGGAACGAGTCGGTTAGCCGGCACACTGTTGATCGGGTCGACACAGTATCTGTCTTTACATGCGGCCCCATCGTGGGATATACCCGTCTCATACCAGGCAGCAATCAATCGACTGTGACTCGTTGGTCCTTGCTACCGGGTTCAACTCAAACAACGATGACAGTCGAGGGTTGGGTCCTTGACGTCGATTGCCAGCACGAGTCAACGATACTTGTCGAGATATCACTGGATCGCCGAGACGGACCGAAGCTGAGTCTCCTAGAACTCGATTCAGGTTCCCAGGTTCCACTCATCAACCACGCCACGAATTACGATTATCGGATCAACGCCAAAGGAGATGTACTGTCGGTAACAACCGACAGCAAATCACTCGAGTTGATTCCGTCCGGCGGAGGCCCACGCAGAATCCTCGCGAGCCTTCCGGTGGCTGGTGAGGAGTTTATGTACGCCAGATGGAGCCGTGATGGTCGATTCGTGTATGCATCGACGAGGATCGGTCTCGAGGGCCGCGTGCGGACAATCTGGCGCATGCCGATGGGCGGAGACTGGGAAAAGGTGTTCACCGGTGACAACGTCACCTGGTTCAACGTGAACCCAGCCGGAGATACGATTGCGTATGGAAGGCAGCCAATTGCGATCTCTTGGGGGCGGCTCGCGGTCGGTGATTCGCGCAATGTGTATCTCGCTCACATCGAACCACCGACACCGTCGAAGCCAGCAGCCACGGGAGGCCAAACCAACGGCGCGCACGAATGACGCTCGTTGCTCGGCGCGCCACTTGTCGAAGCGTGTGTCTGAAGAGAACTTCCACGCAGCGCTCTGGCACGTGACCGCAACTTCACACGAACCAGGCCAAAGAACAGATTGGCAAACCGCGTCGGCGCCGGCTGGAACGAGACGAAGCTTTCCTACGAGTACGACGCACTCTCGCGCCTCACAGCCATCAACGATCTGCACGGCACAAATCCCGACGAGACCGTCTCGGCATTCCAGTACGTGGGCTCACGCATGATCGAGCGCAGCGATTCCGACGGCTCGCTCTGGACCGCGGCGATTGATTCAGCGACCACGCGCTGGGACAAAGCCGGCCGGCGCACCGGCGCTAAGGTCACCGCCGGCGCGACCACCTTCTTCGAGGAGTCGCTGTTCTACGACGCCGACGACCGCGTCACGCGCGTCGAATGGTCCAAAGGCCTCCCCGTCACCGGCACCGCCGCGCAGGTCTACAGCTACGACGAGTTGTCCCGCCTCGTGAACTTCGAGCAAGGCCCCTGGAACGGCAGCACCTTCTCCGGCACCTTGAGCGCGCAGCACGACTGGACACTGGACGAGCAAGGCAACTGGAACAAACACAGCGACAAGGACTCGACCCCCGGTGTGGATTGGGCTCCACCGGTCGACAGCGTCAACGCCTACACCAGCTGGCCGACACGCGTCGATTACAACCGCAACGGCACGATCGAATCGGATGAGAAAGAGAAGCCGCTGAGCCTGAGCTACGACGCCGCGCGTGCCTTCCTGTACGAGCGCGAGGAAAGCCAGGGTCAGTACCTCTTGTATCGTCACGACGCGCTGGGCCGATTGTCGACGATCAGCCGTCGTCTCAACGGCTCCGAAACCGAGCTGGTG
>JANNUT010000092.1:0-21650 GCA_031395565.1 Acidobacteriota bacterium
GCGAGCCACAAACTGCTTGATGAGTGTTGTGTTGAACCAATCGATGAACGCGACACGCTGCTTCCTTGAGGTGTTGCAAATGTACAAGGAAGACACGCGAACAACAACCGAAAGTGTGCACGATGAACAGAAATATTTCGCGCGAGTGAGAGTGCTCATCATCAGTGACACGTGATCCGCGGCAAGCACTCTGTCCCTATCAGTCCCGTCGACATCGATGGCGATGACCACAGCCAACTCGCCGACAACTCCCCGTCGTGAAGATAGTCGATGTGAAGTGGGTTCCGCGAAGCCGGCAACGCATCGCAACTCGACTTATGAGCTGATGTCGGATGTTGACGTATCTGAGTCGTCCAAGCTGAAGTCCGTGCTCGACCGTGCCGAGAGCGCTGACACGATCTGAGGCCTCGATCACCGCCGAGTCAGCGCAGTGTTGCTTGTCCCGCATACGACTACACGCGCGAGTCGTCACTCCAGGTGCTCGGCCTCATCGGATTCAAACGGCAAGAGCTCTTGCGGATCGGGTCGTGCGGGAGCCATTGGTGGTGGTCGGCTTGGCAGCGCGGACGTTCCAGCACGTCGATGGCGAACACCCTGCGCATCAGCGCCGCCGACGAACAGTAACGACCACCGGTGCCGTCAGTTACCACTGTTTTCGTGCATGGCGATGACTCGGTCTTAGATGTCGAAGCGTTTGACGAAGTGTGTTGCGCTACGCCGAACGAACTCGATGCCGTACCGCGACAACCCCCAGCACCAGCGCCACCATCGCAGTTATGAGCGCAGCGCTACGCAGTCGCCAACTCCCGTGCTGCGACGCTCGCAGTGCCGGTATCGCCTCTCGCGCACCGATCAACTGAAAGGCTCCCCAGTAGTACGGATGTGCCCACTGGGCCTCATCGAGGAAACTGCGCTGCGCTGCCTGCAACGCCACATCGCGATCGAGGCCGCGCACCAGCCCAACATAGAAGCGCTCAATCAGCGTGGCAGTCGACGCATCGGAAATGGCCCATTGACTGGCCACGAGGCTGCGCGCACCAGCGCCGAGAAACGCGCGGCTGAGCCCCATCAAACCTTCGCCGCCTTGCAGCCGGCCGCCACCGGTATCGCATCCCGACAGCACCACGAGGTCGGCGTCGAGGCGCATGCGCTCCAACACTTCCTGACTTTGCAGCAGCCCATCTTCGGCCTTGTCAGCGCTGCGCACCGGTGTCGACAACACCAAACCCGAGCGCAACGGAAAGCGATCATCGGTAAAGCCATGACACGCCAAGTGCAGCACGCGCGCATCGTGCGCTGCTCCCAGCGCGCACGCCTCGGTGGCGGCACGCCCCAGATACAAACGACGCGCACCATCCAGCAGCTGGTTCACGCGCGTCAGTTCTTCGCGCGTCCCGGGGAGCGGTTGCAACGATCCCCCACGCTGTAGCCATGCGCTCTTGGCGGGCGCTTCCTTCGCATCGTAGTGAGGATCACCAATACCGACCCACGCACCACCGGCGGCCCGCTCGGGTCGCGCACGCAGTTGAGCCAGCACGGTCATCGAGGGCGCGACGGTGATCGGCAACTGCGCGACCAACGGCTGCTGACCGTCGTAACTGAGCACACCAAATGGCAGGCGATGCAGCGCTCCGTCGGGAATCACCACCAAGTGCTTCGCGGTGCTCAACCAATCGCGCAGCGGGCCAAGCAGTTGCGCACCGAGCGCGCGCGACGGAGCACGCCAGAGATCGCCGCTGGTGGGGTCGGCCACCAAGCCACGCATCAGGTCGACGCGTTGTGCGCAGGTGTCGGCGTCAAGCGGCAAGCGCACGGCGCGCGTTTCGGGCAAGCCATTCGCACCGCGACGCAACGCCAACAACAGCGACTCGCGGTCGCCCAATGAGTACGCGACGAGCACTCCACCCGGTGGCAACACCGCCGTCATTGCTGCCAGCGTCAACGGCTCTGGATACGCCAACTCGGCAAACCGCGGCACCGCGCGGCGCACGTCATCAAGCAGTGCTTCTTGCTCGTTTTCCAGGCGTGCCAGTCGCATCGCAACGCTCGAGCCGTCGCTGGCCGGCGCACCTGAGTTGAGTTGCGACCGTTCCAGATGCAACGCATCGATGCGGGCCTGCAGCGGCGGCGGCAACTGCGCGGCCCAGTCGATGGTCGCTTCCGCCATCACCTCGAGTGTGCCGCGTGCCCGCGCCTGTTCGAGCGCTTCGAGCGCAGCGCCCGTATCCCCATCGGCAACGTCGCTTTCGATCAACGCATGCTGAGCCTCGGCAGCCTGTCCGCTGTAGTAGGCGCGTGCCGTGAAACCGCCGGCATCGAAGCGGTCGCGATAGAAAATCTTCAGGGCCGACGCCATCAACCCGCGCGCCTCGGCAATGCGCCCCTGAGCGCGCGCTACCTGTCCGCGTCGATAGCGCGTTGTGGCCAAGTACGGATGCCCTGGCATTCGCTCGTTGACGATCGCCTCTGATTGCTCCGCCAACTGCTGAGCACGAACCAGATCACCACGCGCCAACGCAACCTGCGCTAAGCCGTCCAAGGCACTGGCGACATCGGCGCTTTGTGGCGCCAAGCGCTGTTGAATTTCGTCGGCACGACGATAGTGGCGCTCGGCCTCGTCGATGTTGCCGAGGGCCAATTCCAGCGCGCCCAACCCGAGGTGCGCCTCTTGTGTGGGCTTGTTGCCGGGAGTCTGCCGCTCACGCAAAACGAGCGCGCGCCGCAGCAACGAGCGCGCTTTTTCAAAATCACCGTCGATCGACGCGGCCAAGCTGAGTCCATCCAGACACATGGCCGTATCCAGGCCCACGGGTGAGAGCTTTTCCGCCACGGCGAGCGCAGCGTTGTAGTGCTCGCGCGCCCCCTCGGCGTCGCCTTGCGCCAGCAGTACGGAGCCCAAGTTGGCCAACGAGTACGCCACGCTGGGACTTCCCGGAAACAAGTGCTCGCGAATCGCCAAGGCTTGAAAGTGATCGCGGCGTGCCGCGGGGTAGTCACCCAGCACTCTGGCGAGCAGGCCAAGGTTGTTGAAGCTCCACGCAATATCCAAGCCGTCGGGCGCAACGCGACGCTGGATCTCGAGCGCTTTCAAGTTCATCGCGCGCGCCTTCAAGTAATCGCCCGCCTGCCAATACGCTTTGCCCAAGTTGGTATACGAGCGCGATTCCTCAATACCTCCCGGCACGAGCCGTTGATGGATTGCAAGTGCATGCCGGTACAACTCGAGTGCCGGCTCGAGCTCTCCCAAGGCCCAGCGCAAATCGCCCAAGTTGTTGATCGACCGTGCGTGGTCGACGCTCTCAGGAACGAGTCGCTCACGAATCTTCAGCGCAGCAGCCACCGTCGCGGGGTAGCGATCGAACTGGCCGCGCCGCCATGCAAACACCGATTGCATCACGATGGCATCCGACGTGAGCAAGCTCTGCGGGTCGAGTGACTCGGCGATCTGCAATGCCTCCGCCGCATCTTTCTCGCCGCGATCGAGTTCACCGCGCGAGTGATTGAGGTCGGCTGAAGCCAAGAGCGGCGCAACGGCGCACGGCGCTGGCTCACTCGCTTGCGCCGCCGCAAGGGCGCGCGCCAACGCGCGCTCGGCCGCCGCGATCTCGCCGTGCCGCGCGTACAGTTGACCCAAATTCAAGGCACTGCGACGCGCCCACGGCGATGCACCAGCGGCTTCGCGGTCCATCTGTTCGAGCCACGGCTGCGCCGCTTGATCGTTGGCACTGCGTTGCCAGCCAGCACTCATGGCCCCCAACCACCACAAATGCGCGGGCATTCCGCACACCGAGAAGATTGCACGATCAAGTTCCTGCGCTTGCTCGACACTCACAGGTTCGAGCTGCGCCGCACGCCGCAACAGGGCGGCAACGCGCGCAGCCAGATCGGCGGGCAACAGCGGTGCGAGTTCCCAACCGCGTTCCCCCACCGCCATTTCCAACTCGATGCGTTGCTCGCCGCGCCGCAACGCGAGCCGCACCGGCCGCACGCGCCGCCATGCATCTTCTTGTTTGAGGACATCGACGAAACTCGGTGAGGCCAACGCACCGTAGCTTTCGATGATGTCGCCGCTGCGCACGCCGAGGCGATACGCGATGCCGGTTTCTTGGACGATCAACAACTGCGCAGGTGGGTCGGCCGCGTTCACGGAGGTGATCGTGAACCACGCAACGCAAACCAACGCTGCCACGCGATAGTGCCAACTCGACATCAACACCCCTCAGGCCAGCGTAAGAGTACCCGCAACCGCTCCGGCGGACGGCGATAAACCGAGCCGCCAGACGGGTCGTGCTTCATCAGACCAACCCGGACGCCGCAGACTCAAACCAGTTGGTAAGTCCACTGCAAACCCAGCCTGGTGCCTCCGCCCTGGCCGGGCTCGCACATATATATAAGGACAAGAGTTGCCGGGAATTGCCGTCAGCGTGCGGCTCAACGCCGCTGGTCGCGGAGTCGATCAAGCCGGGTCCAGCTCGATGGCGATTCAGGTTCGCGTGGGTACCTTGGGAGCGGTCAAGGGACGACGTTTCGAACCGTGCGCCTAAGGCAGCCGCTAAGGATTGGCCGATCCATCCGGTGTTGGCTCAGGCTCGTGATCCTGCTCGACGGGCGCTGTTGACTCGAGATCCACCACGATCGGTTTCCACGACGATTGCCATTTCCTCCACGCCTCGACTTTGTCGGCGTTTTTCTCGAGCCATTTTGCGACACCCTTTTCACCCAACGGCGCGCGCACCGAATAGACCATCGCTTGAGTGAACTTGTGCTCCTGGAGTGCTGCGAAGTAGGCGTACAAATGCCGTTTCCAAAACGAATCGGCTGGCGCTGCCACAGCCGATCCCGCACCAAAGTCGGCCAACGACTCCAACGCCCCGACAAGAAACTCAGAGTCGGTTTGCTTCTCGTGTTCTTCGACGTAGCGGCCTGCAGCCGTCAACGACAGCATCAAGTTCTCGGCGGCGCGCAGGTCGTCGTCACCGCTAGAGACACCGAGCTCGATTTTGATGTTCTCTTTGCTTTCACGCGTCACACCCTTCGTCAGGAGCGTCCAGGCACGATCCGTTAGCCCAACTGCCTCGCTCGATTCAGGAGTAAGTGCGTCGACCCGCCACGATGCCAGGATTGCCAGCAAGCGTTGTTGCGATTCTTCGGACGCGAGCGTAATCCCACGCCAGCTCTCCAAGTGGTCAGGGCGCTTCTCGAGATTTCGTTGAAACCACTCGATGGCTTCGGGCCACTTCTTCTGTTTCGCTAGGCAAAGCCCAAGATTGAACATCATCCGCGGATTCGCTGGCTCCAGTTGCAAGGCTTTGCGAAACTCACCCTCCCCCTCCACGAACCGGCCTTGAGTGTCGAGGATGGTGCCGCCCAAATCGTACAGCAGCGCCTTGGGGGCTCCAGGTTTGACCAACGCCACCATAATTTGGTCGAGCGCGTCGTCGTATCTTTTCGCGGCGTACAAGCTGTAGGCGAGTTCGAAGTGAGCCGTAGAATCATTCGGAGACGGGGTGAGCGCTTGCTTGTACAACTCGATCGCACCGTCGTAGTCCTTCTGATCGTGTTTGGCGATGCCTTGTTGGACCAGCGCCGTAACCTCGTCGGGAACCTGCGCAGATACCATGCCGGAACTCGCCACCAGAATCGCCGCCAGAATCAAGGCTTCTCTCATTGGAGCTCCCGAGCCATCAAGTATGCGCGGCGCAGTCTATCGAACGGCCGCTCGAACGCGATTGTCACAGGTCATCGTCGTTACACGGGACGGCTGAGAATGGTTTTCCATCAGAACTGTGATGACTTACGCATAGATCGCTCATAATCCGCGCTCATGTCCAAGCGCCGCCCAACCAAATCGACCCAAAGCCCTGGCCGCTCTGCCGCCCTCTGGCCGATCTTGATTTGTTTGCTGCTGTCCGGAGCCGGCAGCCTCGCGCTCGAAACGGTCTGGTCGCGCAAGCTCGAGTTGGTTTTCGGCAGCACCACGCTCGCCATTAGTACGGTGCTCGCGGCGTACATGCTGGGGCTCGGCTTGGGCGGGTTGATCGGCGGCCGAATTGCGTCGCGCTTGAAGCATGGTGCCCGCACGTATGCCGTGATCGAGATCGCGATCGGCGTCATGGCACTCGGCGTGCCGCTGCTCCTGGCCGCGCTGCCGGCGTTGCAAGCCGCAATCTTGGCGCTGCCGTTTTGGAGTGCTGCGCTGATGCGGTTCGCCTTGGCGATGGTGGTCTTGATCGGGCCGACGCTCTTGATGGGCGCCACACTGCCGATCGTGGTTGCCGTGGCCCGGCAACTCGCTCCCGAAACGCGAGATCCCGCGGGGCTGATCTACGGCGTCAACACGCTGGGTGCAGTCGGCGGAACTCTCTTCGTGACCTTCTACGCATTTCCGCACTGGGGACTGTCGGCCTCCAACACATTCGGTGCGGGACTCGACATCGCGGCCGGGTTGATTGCCCTCGTCACCTTTGCGGCCAAACAGCCGGTCTGGCTCGAAGCGGCGCGAGCCGTATCGCAAAACTCGCTTCGTTCCCCGCTGGTGCTCTCGTACGGTCTTGTCGGCTTTGTTTCGCTGGCCTGCGAGGTAGCGTGGACCCGCACACTGGCGTTGTCGTTCGGCTCGTCGGTTTACGCGTTTGCGATAATGCTTGCCGCGTTCTTAGTGGGCATCGGTCTGGGCAGTCTGCTCGAACGATGGCTTCCACAGCGCCTCGATCCGGTGGCCGCTTATGGACGAGGGGTCGGGTTGCTAGCGCTCACCAGCTTCATCACGTTTTGGATGTTGCAGCGCGTGCCCGATCTGGCGGTGCTGTTCTTTCAAAAGTACGGCACAACACCGACCGCGTTGTCGCTGGCGACGCTGCTGCTTTCAGCGGGCGCCATGCTTGCGCCCACCTTGGTGCTGGGCGCGCTCTTGCCGCTGCTGGTGCGCGCCCGCGTGGCGCGCGGCGCCGATGATGCCGAAGCGCTCGGTTCCATCTACTTCGCCAACACCATCGGCTCGGCGTTGGGTGCGTTTCTGACAGGGTTCGTGCTGATACCGCGCATCGGCCTCGCGCAAACGATGGCCTGGATCGCCGCGCTGGCGTTTGCCGTTTCGGCCGCGGCACTGTTGAAGTCGTCGCGTATTGCCGCCGGTGTGTCGGCCGTACTCGCGTTGAGCATGGCGCTGTTGCCGCCGTCGTGGGATCGCTATGCGCTCACGCGCGGTGTGTTTTACCGCCCCAACAAGTACATGGAGTTCGGCGTCAAGACACTCGACCTCGAAGGTCAACCACCCAAAGAGATCCTCTATTACAAAGACGGCGTGTCGGCGACGATCTCGGTGCATCGCGAAGGACTCGGTGTCGATCTGCGGATCAACGGCAAGCCCGATGCGTCCTACGGCGACATGCCGACGCAGAGCATGCTCGGTCACGCTCCCATGTTGGTCACGCCGGACGCCAAGCGAGTCGCCGTCATCGGCCTAGCCTCGGGGGTTACCACCGGCGCGGTCTTGCTCCACAACCCAGAGCAGGTCGATGTGATCGATATCGAGCCGGCAATCGTCGGCGCGATGCATCAGTTCGACGACATCAACGGCAAGCCGCTCGACTCGCCCAAGGTCAACCTGATCCTCGACGATGGACGAAACCACTTGGCCTACAGCAAAGCCAAGTACGACGTGATCATTTCGGAGCCGTCGAACCCTGTGGTCGCTGGCTGCGCCAACCTGTTCACGCGCGAGTTCTTCCAGGCCGCGCACAGCGCGTTGCGCGACGGCGGACGCTTGATGCAGTGGCTGCAGGTTTATGGCATGGACGAGCAAACGGTCGCGTCGGTGCTGGCATCGCTGACCAGCGAGTTCAAGTACGTCTACGGATTCAGTTTCAGTCGCGGATGGAACGATCTGCTGCTGCTCGGTACCGATCGCGAGTTGGCCGTTGATCAGCTTCGCCGCTTCGATACCGTGCCGGCCGCCGTGCGCCTCGACCTGCAACGTCTCAACGTACTCAACTGGGCCGACTTCGCCGCGCAACTGCGATTGATGCCGTCCGATCTCACGGCCTGGGCTGCCAAAGCCGCGCAAGCCAACACTGACGACTCGATGTACGTGGAACTGAAAGCACCCTGGCTGATTCGACGCGATGCACCCGACGTCAGCAGTGTGATCGATGCTGCGCCGGGTGAGTTGTGGAGGCTTCCCAACGGCAGCGGCCCCGCACTCGATCCCAACGCGTTAGCCGATCTAGCTTGGTCCAACATGGGGCTGAGAGCCGACATGCGGCAGGTCAAGAAACTGCTGAATGAGGCGCTCGATCGCGGCGCCTCGCCGCGTTCGGCTGCGATCGCCGGGCTTGTACGCTTGTTGGAGAAGCCTGATTCGGTCGAAGCGCTGCGAACACTCGACGCGGCCGGGCAGGCGGCACCGGACGATTGGATCGTGCGCTCCTGTCAGGCTCGCGCGCTGCTCAAGCTGCAGCGCTACGAACAAGCCATTCCACACGCCGACGCCGCGGTCAGCTTGAGTCAGGGAGATACGCGCGAGATTCGACTGCGACAGCAACTGTTGACCAAACTCGGCCGCTTCGATCTGGCGTTGCGCGATGCAGAGACGGGTGTTGCGGCGCCGGCTGCGCGGTTCGAGAAGACAATCTGGGGCGAGTCGGGGATGCTCGCGGCGCAAGCCGGGCAGCCGGATCTAGCGGTCCAACGCCTGGAACACTATCTCCTACTCGAATCGCAAGCCGACAATTCGTGGCTGGCGCTTGCGGACGCTTATACCAAGCTGGGCCGCATCAGCGAGGCCGACCGAGCGCGCCGAAACGCAGCGACCGCGGTACAGAATCAAGTGCTGTTGGTCCATCGGCGCGCGCGCCGCATCGCGCGCTTCGAGTCGAGCAAGGCGGCGATCGATCTGCTGCGCGAGTTGACGAAGGTTCATCCCGAGTACGCGCCGGCTGCTGCCGATCTGCGCACACTCGAGAATGGCGACACGCTGTAGCGCCGGCCGTAGCGCCGCCGGCAAGCGGGGGCTAGTTGACCAGATAGAAGTAGTTGTTGCTGTTACCAAGCACCGCATCGTCGAACTGCGTCACCGCCTGCTTGTCGACCAACTTGCTTGGGTTGAGTTTGAAGCGTGCGTCGTCGGCGCGGCGCAGCGTGTAGGGGGCTGCGTTGCTGCTCCACTCCAGATGGACGGCGCTTGCTGTCTTGGTAACCACCAACTGCGCCGGCGGCGCGCCCAAGGCGATCACGTGCGCGTCGAGCGTTCCGACAAAAATCATCCCTCGTCCGGCACCCGGCGGTGCGTACTTGGCGCCGAGTCCAATCGGTGTAGAAAAGCGTTGCACCATGTTGCTGCCGCTCGGCACGGCGTCGTACGCGCGCAACTGACCGCCGGTGCCGCTGCCATCGTTCATCCGCACGACCCACACGAGTGCCGAGCCGTTGGCCGTTCCGTCCGAGGTAATGATCGGAGACCCCGAGCCGTAGCCGAAGGTGTCGGTGGGGTTGGCCGTGTTGGTGAACATCGGCTTGTTGCTGCCATCGACACTGTATTTGAACGCCTTGAGTGGGCCGCCGCTTCCGATCAAATAAACATAGCCGCCGTCTCCCGGCCAAACCGACGGACGATTCCAAACTCCTTGATACGGCCCCAGTCGCTGCACGAGCTTGTCGGTGGCACCTGGACCTTGCTTCACGCCACCGAGATCGTCGCGGTTCATCAGGTACAGATAGCCCTCCTTGCTGCTCTGCACGAGCAAGTTCCGCGCGACCGATGTTCCGAAGTACGCCGAGGGGAGTCCAGCTTGACCTGACGAACCGAGATCGCGGTCGAAGATATCGAGGTTGGACGCGTTGCTCGGCGCGAAGAAATCTTGGGCCAAGAGCGTCCCATCGGGCTGCACGTTGACTCGCATCACGCACTCACCGCAGTTCGTCGGTGGATTCGAACCGACCCTTGCGGTTGTCGGCGCCCCGCCGTTGCCGGTGGCGAAGATGATTCGACCTGGGCCGTCGGACATGATCCCGGCACCCGATTGCCAAATCGCTGCGCCGCTCGTTCCTGACGCGGCGCGTGATGTCCATCGCGCCTTGATTTGACCGGTGGTGGAAACGCCGAAGATCCAGCCTTGATACGGCCCTGCGTCGCAGTGAGACCCGAGTGCAACATACACAACGCCGCCCATCAACAACAGTCCAGGGCGCGCTTGATGGCGAAAGGCGTTGAACGTAACCGTCGGCGCATTCTGTGCAGCTCCCTGCAGCTTGACAGGAAACCCAGCGATCTCTGCGCCGGTATCCAAGCTCAGCGCATGTACGTTCCAGTCGACAGCGCCTGACGAGCCGCTCGCGTACTGCATGCTGGCGAGGTAAACGACACGCGCGTCTTCGTCGATGACGGGTGTCGCGCTAATTCCTGCAGACGGCGCCACCTGATTGCAGCCAACCTCCGACGTGCTGAACGGCGTTCCAAAACTCGTCGACCACAAAACGGCGCCGGTATCGGCATCCAGGCTGTAGACCCAGTTGTTCTCGGTGGCCACCAGCACCTGGCCGCCTGAATACAGCGGCTGCGCGATGACCTGGCCGTTGACGGTTGCGTTCCATCGCTGCGCGAACGATCCGCCGCTCACGATGGCCGGCGTAATGAAGCCTTCCTCCGGATACCAGCCGGTGCGCAGATCGTCACCAACGTTGGTGGCACCACCGGCGTGAGCGTACGAAACCAAGCTGAGCGCAATCGAGATGCCGCTGAGCACAACTGTCCAAGGCCGCACAACTGACATCATCGATCCTCCGGAGTTTCTAGGCGGGGGCCGGTAGATACCCCGATCCAGTGGCCTGCGCAAGGGTACGATCGATGTCCAGTGGCCCACTCGGTCGCGTTACCGCCGGCTCGCGAGGTCTCTTACCTCGCCTTCGACCTCCTTCGCGGTGCGCCGGATCGCTTCCTTGCCCTGCTCTAGCGCGCTCGCCGTTCGATCCTTCAAATCTCGAGTCCGGTCGGCGAGCCATTGACGAGATTCCTTTCCCGAGCACGGCGCGAAGAGCAGCGCGCACCCTGCGCCAACCGCCGCGCCGACTGCCGCGCCGATCAGTGCGGCTGTCGCTGGACTCATCCCACTTCCGTTGCCCTGATTGACGTCGCTCATGACTGTCTCGCTTTCTCGTGTTGTCGCTGACTTCGATCCAGCAGCACACGCATGAATGTCTCTACTCCGCTCCGGAGTATTCGAAGGCTGCGGGTAGCTGCGAACAGGGGCGGCTCGACGGTGTCACCGACCTCTCCCACCCAGTGATTCGCGCGTTCGGAGAGATCGTGAACGCTCCGCACCGCGTCGCGCGTTTCCTGCGCCAGAGGTTTCATCTCGAGGTTGAGTTGCTCGACCGCCTCGACGATACGCTCGAGCTTGGACAGCAGCCGGAACAACACGCCGACCAACACGGCAGTCCCTACGACAATCGCTAGGGACGCCACATACAGCGCTACTTGCAGTGGAAGCGGGAAAGTCGGTTCCATAGAGCCCTCACTTCGAGCGAGGACTGGCTCGAATACCCACTGCCGCTTGGGATCTTGTGGCGCTGCTGTCAACCGCTCATTGATTCGGCATGACTCTTCTCAACGCAGCTTGCCCACGGATGGGCCGCGACGTGGCGCATCCAGTACTTTGCGCACCCTGCTTCGCAGATCCTCCGCCGCGCACGGGATACTGATGAAGTCCGCCGTGACGCTCCAATAACGTCAAGGCTTCGGCACCGTGCTGCCCGAGAGAATACGATCGGCCGGCTCCTTCGGCGTTTCGCTCTCGGTCCGCGGCAAGTAGACGCGGAAGGTGCTCCCCTTGCCGGGCTCGCTCTGGACATCGATCGCGCCACCGCACTGCGTCACGATGCCGTAGACCGTGGAGAGGCCGAGTCCAGTGCCGTGACCGACTTCCTTGGTTGTAAAGAACGGCTCGAAGATCCGCGCAAGAATCGCCTGATCGATGCCGATGCCTGTGTCGCTCACCGCGAACATCACGTGCGGCCCCGGCGTGATGGTAGGGAGACCAACGGCAAAGGCCTTGTCCAGGTCGACGTTCTGCGTTTCGATCGTGAGCGTGCCACCACCAGGCATCGCGTCGCGAGCATTGATCGCGAGATTCATCACGACCTGCTCCAACTGTCCGCGATCGGCCTTGACTCTCCCCAGCCCGGCCGCTGGCACGACCACCAGTTCGATGTCCTCACGAATGAGGCGTCTGAGCATGAGCTGAAGGCCCTCGATCAACGCGTTCAACTCCAGCTCTTCGAGCTGGATGATCTGCTTGCGACTGAAAGCTAGCAGCTTCCCGGTCAGAGCGGCCGCTCGCTCGCCAGCGCTATGAATCTCCTGCAACTCTGGCCGCATTGGATGAGACTCTGGCAGGTCTGCAAGAACAAGCTCGGCCCGGCCGATGATCACGGTCAGCAGATTGTTGAAGTCATGCGCCACGCCGCCCGCGAGCTGACCTACCGCGTCCATCTTCTGAGATTGTCGGAGTTGAGCCTCCAATCTTTCCTTCTCGACCTCGGCTCGCTTACGCTCGGTGATTTCGCGCGTCACCCCAAGCAACATAGCGACCGTTCCGCTTGCGTCGCGCATTGGTGCGGCATGCGTTTCGAGCCAGCGCCGCGTGCCGCGAAGTCCGACGATCTCGAAACTCAATTGCCCACTTTCTCCTCGCATCACACGTTGGTGTAGCGCAATGAAGGCACGGCGATATTCCGGAAGAATGAAATTCAAAAGCGTGTGATGCCTGGCTTCGGCAAGCGATTCGGCCTCGAGCATCGCCAGGCCGGCGGGGTTCATTTCCAAGAGTGTCCCATCGTGGTCAACAACCTTTACGCATTCCGGTTCCGTCTCGATGATGGTTCGAAGGCGTTGCTCGCGATCCCTCAGTGCCTGCTGTACCCGGTACTGCTCGCTGATATCGCTGAATACCAGCACCACCCCTACGACCTTACCGGCCTGGTCGCGGATCGGCGCAGCGCTGTCGGCAATTTGGTATTGCGCTCCGCTGCGACTCACCAATGTTGTGTGGTTGGAGAGCTCGATGATCTCCTGGCGCGTCAGCACCTGCTGCACCGGATTCATCACCGGTTTCAGCGTCAGGGCATCGACGATCTGGAAGACCTCCGAGAGCGGCCGGCCGGCGGCTTCTGTAAACGACCAGCCCGTCATCCGCGCAGCGGTGTCGTTCATGCGAGTGATTCGGCCCTGCGGATCGGTAGCAATCACCGCGTCTCCAATCGACTGCAGCGTGATCGCTAGGTTCTCCTCGCTCTGCCGCAGCGCTTCGATGACTCTTTTGCGCTCGGTGATGTCGGTGTGTGTGCCGAGCATTCGCAGCGGCCGGCCATCCGCGGAGAGCGTGACCACGCTGCCGAGTGAAAGAATCCACTTCCACTCCCCGCTCTTGGTGCGTTGCCGGAACTCGACCTGATAGTCCTCGCGCCGGCCCGCAATGTAGTCCTCGTAGACTCCTGCTACTCGCGTTCGATCGTCTTGATGCAGCCGCTCGATCCACGCGTCGTGGGTCTCGCGAAACTCCGCCGGATCGAAGCCGAGCATCGTGGCGTACTCGGCGTTCACCGTCGCGTCGCCCGTCTGGACATTGAGATCGAAAAGGCCCTGCTTCGCTGCACTCAGTGCCAGGCGCAGCCGCTCTTCGCGTTCACCGAGCGCCAGCCGCGCTGTGTGCGGTTCGACTTGTTCGCTGAACACGAGGACAACTCCGCTAATCACCCCGCGGTGGTCGCGAATCGGCGCAGCGCGTTCGGCGATCGGTCGCTCGGTGCCGTCCTTGGCGATCAACAACATGTTGTCGGCCAGTCGCAACGTCTGCCCGGTGCGCAGGACAGAAGTTATCCGGCACTCCGGTTCGTTGCGCGTCGCCGCGTCGAGAATTCGGAACACCTCGGCAACTGACTTTCCACGTGCTTGGACCTCGGTCCAGCCCGTGAGTCGTTCTGCGACGGGGTTCATCGCCCGCAGCCGGCTAGCAACATCGGCGGTAATGACCGCGTCACCAATGCCGTAGAGGGTGGTGCGAAAGAACTCGCGAGCCTCCCACTGTTGGCGTTCTGATTCGAACAGATTCTGGAGGATTCCCGACTGTCGCTTTCGATAGACCCACGCGATCGCTCCCGCCGCCAGCAGGATCGACAATCCGACAATCGCGCTGACGAGGGCGACTTGGTAGCGAGTCTTCTCGACGACTTCCTCGAGATCCAACTTGGCCACCATGAACCAGGGCGAGCCGGGGATCCATCGGAGGTCTGCCAGCACCGGCTCGCCACGATCGTCCAGACCCTGAAACCGGCCTTGTTGGCCGAGAGCCGCCCGCACAGCTGCAACATCGGTGCGAGACAGCGGGATGTGCTGCGATAGCGCCAGACCTGAACGACCGCGCGGATCGCTGAGGCGAACCACGTCTGTGGGTGATCGCTCGAACAGGAGGGTTTCGCCGCTCGAGCGTAGCTCTGACGAGGCTTGGATCAGCGGATAGAGATAGTCCTGCGCGCGGCTGCGCAAGATGACCACCGCGAGCGGCTTTCGCCCAGCGTTTCGCAGTGCGACTGCCACGTCAATCGAGACGATGCCCTTGGAATCACGGAAAAAACTCGAGATCACCGCGTCGTTGCCAGCGATGGCCGCCGCGACCAGACTCTGAGTTGCAGCGACGAATGGCTCACGAATGTCGCTACCGGCCAACACAGTCTGTTGCCGCGGATCGATCAGCAGGACACTCGAATACACAGACACCATTTTTTCGACCTGCAGTCGTTGCTGCATCTCGGCCAGGCGGTCCTGACGCGCGGGATCGCGAAGCAACAACTCCGTTTCTTGTCTCAAGGCGAGATTGCTCGCAACCCGAGTCGCATCCGCCAGGCGCTCCGCCCTCCAATGCTCGATCTGCGCCGATTTCAGTCTGCCGATTGCATCGAGGGTTTGGTGTTCGACCTGCAGTGCTTTTTCGAGTTCGCTGCGGTAGTACCCATAGCTCCCTGCCACCCACGCCAGTCCAATCAGCGTGACAATCGTCACGAAGGCCCGCTGTGGCCAGTGACTGCGCAGTGCAGGGGTTGGCGTGTTCATTTCGCTGCCGAAGCGCGAGACTCCAGCCAGCCTGCGCCTCGATCGCAGACGCGGCTACGTGCGCTGCCTGGCTGCCAACGGAGAACGGGTCGTGACATCAATCCCCCCCAGCGACGTAGCGGTTGCTCGGTCATTGCAGCAGTGGCTACGCGTCAACGGGAGTCTAGTCCAGCGTGGCTGCCGTCCGTCCGGCGAATTGAGGTTTTCGTACCGTCTTCGACGACTGCCAGATCGGCCTCGCCTGTCGCTGAGTATCGTCACACCAGCACAGAATCCGAGTGGACGACACGATTGCGCCCCGCTTGTTTTGCGGCGTACAGCGCCTTGTCAGCGGCTGCAACCAGAAGCGAGCCATCCGAGCCATCGAGCGCAAGCGTGCTGGCG
This sequence comes from Acidobacteriota bacterium, assembly GCA_031395565.1. Taxonomy (GTDB): domain Bacteria; phylum Acidobacteriota; class Polarisedimenticolia; order J045; family J045; genus JANNUT01. Next base: position 15,488 of record JANNUT010000092.1, read on the forward strand.
CCAATGCTCACGGTAACCTGACGTCCTTCAACCGTGGCAGCCGCCACGGCCTTGCGCATCCGCTCGGCCAAGATGCAGGCTCCTTCATATCCCGTTGTCGGAAGCAACACTGCGAACTCCTCGCCGCCATAGCGGGCGAGAAAATCGCTCGGGCGAGTGCAGCGGAGGGCATTTGCCACTGCCTGGAGCGCCGCATCGCCAGCTTGATGTCCGAACGAGTCATTGAAGTTCTTGAACCGGTCGACGTCGATCAGTAGCAATGACAGCGGCGAACCGTAACGCGTCGATCGAGAGATCTCCTCTGCGAGACGCTGGTCGAACGCGGCGCGGTTTCCGACCCGCGTGAGTTTGTCCGTCAGGCTGTCTTCTTGAAGTTCTGCGTTAGCCGCCTCCAACTTTTGTTGATAGGCCTCGAGTTGCGCCAAGTACACCTCTCGATCGGCAGCCGCTTGCTGAAGATCGGCGGCGTGACGCCGCAACTCGAGTTGCGTAACGACTTGCCGAGAGAGAGCAGTCAATGCGCTGACCTGGTCAACCGTCAACTCGCGCGGGGAGCGGTCGATCACGCAGAGAGTTCCAAGCGCATGGTCGTCAGCTGTCACCAGCGGTGCCCCGAGATAGAAGCGAATGTCTGGTTGGCCGGTGACGAGCGGGTTGTCGGCGAAACGTTGATCTTGCCGTGCATCCGGCACGATGAGTGGCCTGTCGGGCGTCAGGATTGCGTGAGAGCAAAATGCGAACTCTCGCGGCGTTTCCGAAACCGCCAGGCCAATTCTCGATTTGAACCACTGCCTTTCAAGATCAACCAGGCTGATCAACGCGATCGGCGTTTGGGCAATGTGCGCCGCAATCTGCGTAATGTCGTCGTATGCCCGCTCGGCCATCGTGTCGAGAATTCGATAGCGATGCAAAGCCGTCAGGCGCGCCGGTTCGTTTGCAGTCAACGCTGCTTTCATTCGCCCTCACCCCGTGGAGAACCTGAGAACTGTGGCGAGTACCGTCGCCACCTCGGAATCTTCGGACGGTGCGCGAGGAACTTTAGGGCTCACCCGGAAGCGACGAGAAATTGTTTCTTGGCGTGGGGCAGCCGATCGCCGTATCGCAGTGTCATGCGGATGGTGGTCTTGAGGCGCCTGCTTGCAGGTGCTGCCAGCGTGATGCTCGGCATTGGCTACGGGGCCGCGGTCTCCGCCTTTCCTGGTGCCGAAGGATTTGGCAGCGAAACCGAAGCCGGTCGCGGCGGCGCGGTCTACTACGTCACCAGCCTCGCCGACACCGGTCCAGGTACGCTGCGCAGCGTGCTCAACACACCAGGGCGCCGCACCATTCTCTTCAAAGTCGGCGGCACGATTCGATTGAACTCACCGCTCATGCTGACCGAGCCGTGGGTGACGATCGCAGGCCAGACGGCTCCAGGAAGCGGAATCACCATCAAGCGTGAGTCCCGCACTTCTGGACAAACCAACAACACGGTGCTTCGCGTCTTTACCCACGATGTCGTCGTCCGTCATTTGCGGCTTCGCGGCGGCACCGACCGCAGCAACTATCCCGATCAGTTCGACACTGGACTGGCCATCGGCAACGGTGCTTGGAACGTGGTCATCGACCATGTTTCGGTGAGTTGGAATACCGACGAAAACATTGCACTCGGCGGTGTGCCGCAGCCGGCGCATGACATTTCGATTCAATGGTCCATCTCCTCGGAGGTGCTCAACATCGGCTGCGGCGGCGGCTCGTGCCCTGGAAAGGGCGGCCTGCTCGCCGATCCGCCGGGCGTCGAGCGCGTGTCGATTCACCACAATCTGTTCGCGAGCAATTGGGATCGCAATCCGACGATCGGCGGAAGCGGCGTGTGGGACATCGTCAACAACGTCATGGCCAATATCTCCGGCATCTACGCATCGGCGCTTTCCGATTGGGATTGCGATGGACCCACGCCCACGCTGATCAGGGCCAACTATGTCTCGAACTACATTCAAGCCGGCCCGAGTTCACCACCTGGTCACTACCCTCTGGTGCTGTTTCCGATTTCCGGAGGGCCTGGGATTGCGGTGTATCGCGCCGGCAACGGCGGCGTGCCGTGGTTTGCATACTGCAATCGCTACGACGTCACGTTTCCAGGCTGTCACGTCAATAGCACGACGCCGTGCACTTTTGCCGACTATGAGGTGAGTGCACGGCACGTCGCGCCGCCGATTACCGAGACCACACCGGCCACGCTCGCGCTGCGCAACGACGTGCTCGATCACGCCGGCGCGACGCTCCCCATGCGCGATGCCGTCGACAACTGCGTCACGAATTCGATCTACAACAACACGGGCGCAGTGCTGACAGCGCTGGGACAGGGTTGCGCCTTCTTTCCACCCGACGATCCAGGTCTTGCGCCGCTCGATACCGATTCAGACGGCATGCCCGATGCGTGGGAGCTGAGCTACGGACTCGACCCATTCGCGGCAACCGATGGCCGGCTCGACAAGGATCGTGACATCTACACCAACCTCGAGGAGTACATCAACAGCACGAACCCCTTCGACGCCGATCAGGATCTGGTGACCGACTCACTCGACAACTGCCTCGACCTCGCCAACCCCGCGCAAGAAAATCAAGATGGCGATCGTGCCGGCGATGCCTGCGACTGCCGGCCCGCCGATCCGCTCGTCTTTGCCGTGCCGAGCGAGGTCACGAGTCTTCGCGTGCTCGCGAATCAAGTTACGGTGGCTTGGGACTCGGCAGCACCATCGGCGGGCAACGGCACGACTCACGATCTGCTGCGCGGTCTTGTGACGCAGTTGCCGGTCGGTGGCAGCGGTGAGAGTTGTGTCGCCTCGAATGTCGCGGGCGCGACCGCGGATGATCCCGCGAGGCCGGCGGTTGGTGATGCCGTTTGGTATTTGGCCCGCGGAGCGACAGTTTGTGGCGAAGGGCCGTGGGGTCAGACCAGCGCAGGCTCAGCGCGGACGAGCTCCGTTTGTCCCTAGGCCAGGATCGGGCAACTGGTAGCGGCGCATGAACCTACGATCGATTCGGTCTTTCAGCGTCCAGGCCCAACCGGCCCGTAGCTTCAGCCACTTGTAACGCAGGATCGCCGTGCCGTCGCAGCAATTGAGCAACGACAGGTAGCTCGCTTGCGGGTGAAAACGCTGCAACCCGCGGATCGCCTTCGCCGTCGCCACCAAGTTGTTGTAAAGCACGGGTGACTGCCGCACCGCGTAAACGCCCGCCTTGGGGGTCTCCGGAGCGTGCTCCAGCGTGGCGGTGTCACCCACCGCGAAGATTCGCTCGTCGTCGACCGATTGCAACGTGTCGCGCACCAACACGAAGCCGCGGCGATCCAGTTGCAGTCCCGAGGCGGCCAGCGAGATCGAGGGCTCCGGACCGGTGATCCACAACACCAAATCGGCAGAGTGAGATGTGTTGTCGCCGAGATGAACTCGCTGCTCGGAAAGCGTGGTCACCTTCACCCCGAGTCTTACCTCGACACCGCGTTGCTTCAACGTGGCCTGCGCGAGTTGTTGAATACCTGGCTCGTAGCCTCGCAACAAGCACTCGCCGCTCTCGACCAACCGCACAGTGCAGCGGGCAGCATGGCGCTTGACCACGGCTGCCGCCGCGAACGCCAACTCCACCCCCGCAGCACCGCCACCCACAATCCAGATCGATCGCTCAGACGAGCTCCGATCTTTAGCAAGCGACTCGAGTCGCGCGCGGATCTCATGTACCCGGTGAAACGGCTTGGCGACCATCGCGTTTTGAAGCACATCCGTTTGGTTGGCACCGAGCGCGCGCGATCCAAGATTCAGCGACAGCAGATCGTAAGCAAGCTCGTCGCCCGAAGCCGTCACCACCACGCGCCGCGCGCGATCGATGGCGCTGACGCAGTCAGAGACAAAGCGTGCACCGGCATAGCGAGAGATCTTCTCGATTTCCACGCTCACTTCTTCGAACGAATAAAGCCCCGCCAAGTAGCCCGGCACCATCCCGGAGTAGACGTGAGTCGTCCCGGGGGACACGACCGTAATTTCCAGGTCTGGATGAGGCGTCAACCCACAACGTCGCAACACTTCGAGGTGCGCGTGCCCCGCGCCCGCCAACAGCACTCGAGTGCGCACCGTCGCTATCGCGGGTCGCTGCGCCCGAACGGGAGCTTGGAGATCAAGGAGCGCAGCGCGCCGCCGCCGCCGCCGCTGCCTTCGGTGGGCAGACCGGCTTTCTTCCATTCAGTGATTCCGCCGGCCAAATTGAACAACTCTCCTTGCCAGCCCTGCGCACGCAACTTGTGGCAGGCGCGCACCGACGCCACCCCGATTTGGCACTGCATGACGAGCTTCTTGCCCTCGACCCCGTTGAGATCTTTCAGCTCCAAGTTCGCCACCGGAATCGGTCGCGAGCCCGCGATCCGTTCGGCCTCATGCATGCCGGGCGGACGCACGTCGACGAGGTAGACATCGTTACGCTCAAGCCACTCTCGCAGCGTCTCGGCCTCTATTTCGGCGTATGCGGGCTGATTCGACATCGAGGTCTCCTGCCGGTAAAGGCGCGTCGATGGCGCGGCGCGCTCGCTTGTGGCTTTCGGCAGGATAGCAAACTACTTCTGGAGGTCGCGCCACGTTTTTGGCGCTGGCCTCGATGAATCACCAGGGTTGCGTTGCCTTCATGCGGTGCCTGGTATTGCGGACCGACGCGCCGGCCAAACCCGGCTATCTCACGAATCCACAGACGCTTGCGGAACGGCTGAAGAAGCGGCGGCACGAACTGGGGTTGCTTCAGCGCGAAGCGGCCGCCCGGCTTGGGGTTGCTGAAACCTCCTACTACGCTTGGGAGCGCGGAAGATACGAGCCGTCAGCACGGTACCTCGCGCGACTACGGGACTGGTTGGAACCGCGTGTTGAAGGTCCCGGCGACGACCAATCGCCTGGACAGAGCGCCGCGCTGAGTCACGAGTCTACCGTTGAGTCAGTACCTCGACCGCGTTAGGCCTAGCCCCATTCGGTCTCCTGAACACCCGCCGCTCGACATCCCCGCTTAGGCAGTCTGGATGGGCTTCTCGGTAGGCGCAGCTAGTATCCCACGTCAAAACCAGCTTTCTCCCATGTAGCAGGTACCGCATGGTTCAAGACTCGCCTTCAATGTCTCGTGAGAGAGCTGCACGCCGCTCGAGTCCATGACGATGAAGTCGAGCAAACGCTCCATTTGCGGGGCGTCGAAGACCTCGACAAGGAGTCCTCCATCCGGCATGCCTATGAAGTCTATACCCACGCCACGCACCCCTGACTCCCGGACTTGGAGCGCTGCCCCTCCGCGCGCCCGAGCGGTGATAACTAAACGCGGGTAGCAGTCGTTTGTGAGAAGGCGTACTTCAAGGTCGTAGTCCGATCGGTGGACTCTCCACGCACTCGGGATCGCCCTGTCGATTCGCGTGTCCAACGGCATCTCGAATGGCTGGATCATCGAGACCACCTCGGCCCCAGAGTTTTCAGCAAACCTGACCTCCCAGTACTCTCGACTATACCTGGTGCAACCAGATGAGGACGCGATAGCTAGGGCACAGGTGATCGCGCCCAACAGCTTTCTGAAGCCCAAAAACGGTGACTCCTTTGAACTGCGACCTCTGGCAACTGAACTCTTCATTTCGGCTTGAAGGCACGAGGCGGAACAGGGTTACTGGTCCCGGAGAATGAATGTGGAAGTAGAGCAAGTCGCGTCCTCATCGTACCGCCCGTCGCTTGGATGATTCCCACGGTCCAAGAGTTGCAATTCCAACCCTCTTCTCCAGGGTCACTTCCGTACATGTCATAGTCCCAGTCCGAATCCACATAGTTCGAGTCGGCTACCCTGAGAACATTCCAATACTCCTCTGATGACATGCCTTCGGGTGGATCGACCACGGTCAGTGTTGAGTTGTTTTCCGGCGCATCCGACGGTCGGTTCTTCCCACTGACCAAGTCATATGCTCCCCCGGGACCAGCACTACGGGTTTCAGGTTTCTCTCCCGGTCCAGGCTTGGTGTACTCGAGCGCACTGTGCCACTCCCCGGTCGATACTCCGCCGAGTTCGACTTCATGGCCGGTTACGTAAATGATCCCAGGCAGTCTCGGTTGGCTGGAGGGTGTCGTTTTCGACTCACCCTTGGCATCGCCTTCCCCTGCGAGGTCAGAAGTTTGAG
>JANNUT010000093.1:0-23314 GCA_031395565.1 Acidobacteriota bacterium
CGAAGGCGATCTGGTGGGAAGCCGCGGACTCCGGCTACAACAGGCTGTGGATTGATCGCTCCGTTCAGGGCAAACCGACCAACGGGTATCCCTCCGGGATGATCGTTCATTACGGTCTGACGGCGCTTCGACCAAACGCAACGAACTACGTCAGATCGGCCATCGAGTACTCCAACAACAAGAAGAGTTGCTGGTCGCAGTGGACCACCATTCAGACCACGGCCTTTTCGCCCAGCGGCCCCGGAGTTCCGAGCGGAATGTATGTGAAGTTCGAAGATGAGTTCGATCGACCGGCGACCGATCCGGCTCATGCAACGGCAGGCAAAGCGACAGGCGATGGGTTGGGTCCAGGTGTCGTGTGGTGGACGAGCGACTACTTCAATGCGTCGCAGACGGCACAAATCGCTTCGAACGGCACCGAAGCGAAGATGGTCCCGAGTTCGTCGTTCAGGTACGCGGCAGCGGCAGAGACAGACCACAAGACGTTCGCGCAGGTCAAGCTCCGCGTTGATCTCTCGGGAGGTTCTGGCTTTGCCTACAACCTCCAGGCCCAGGCCCGTATTGGCGTTCCAGATCCACAGACGGGAGTTCAAAAATCGTACGCAGCCAAGCTCGTCAAAGGCGCACGCGGCTGCACCAGTGCTGCGATTCTCTTGTTCCGATTGCCCGACGAATATGGCGTGGCCAGGTGTGTACCAAGTGGCGGGCAGGAGGTGATCGATCCGGCGATCGGGGGTGCGTTCTGCACCAATTCACCACCGCTTGATGTTGTCGATCCCGACCGGCCGGGCTACAGCAAGCCGGTCTGGATGCGGATCGAGGTTGAGAATGACCTTGCGTCTGGCGATCCCATCATTCGTGGCCAGGCCTATTGGTACGACTCGTCTGGCAACCTGCAAACCTGCACCGCGACGATGCCACAGCGCGTGGATGCAGGCGATCCGGGCGAGATGAAAGACGTGCGAGGTCAGTGGGGTGCTGGATTCCACGAGAAGACCTACGTCCCCGACGAGATCATCGGCGGCGATGGAACGGCGCCCTAAGCATGGCGCGCTCTCGATGAGTGATCGGAAGAGTCTCATGTCAACTCTAGTCACCGCAGCGGTGGGCGCCACCGTTGCGGTGATTTCTTTGTCGATCTCACAAGCTGCCACCGAGGTTGATCTGGCGACTGATCCGAACACGGCGACGTTCGTTGGAGTCGCGCTCGACGACCGAACCGGGATCCGCAACACCGAGTGCGATGTCGATGGCGATGGGCTCTCGGATCTGGTCATCGGCGCGGATGGGGCCAATGGACCTACCGGACTCAAGAACAACTGTGGCGAGGTCTATGTGATCCGCGGCGCGCGGCGCGCCTGGACCGGCACACAACCCATCACCGATGCCTCTTGGACGCGCATCATCGGCCAGCGATCCACCGATGACCTGGGTAACGGCGTGGGTTGCGGCGATATCAACGACGATGGGTTCGACGACCTGATTCTCTGCGCACCCTACGCCGACCGTGATCGCGACGGTACCTGGACCAGCGGTCAAGTTCATCTGATCTTCGGCAGACCTGATCTCCCACCCTTGATCGATCTGAACGTCGACCCCGGCACCGTGATCATGGGAACGGTCTACGAAGGAGCACTGTGTAAGCAGCCGGCGGTTGCTGACATCAACGGCGACGGCAGACTCGATCTGTTGGTCCAGGACAACAACGCCTTGGGCTTCGGTCCTGGTACCCGCGCGGGAAGGGTCTACGCGTTTTTCAATCGTGCGATGTGGCCGCCCGTGATCGACCTTCGCAGTACAACGGCGGATGTAACGATCTTGGGACCGCCCTCCGAGTCATTCGGGCTAAGCCTGACAGCGGGCGATTGGAATGGAGACGGAAAAGCCGAGATCGTTTCACTCGCGCGGCTTGGCGACGGAAAGAACAATGCGCGCACCAACTCGGGGGACATCTATGTCACCAAAGGTCGCGCGAGCTGGCCAGCGACGATCGACCTTACGAATTCACTCGCCGACACGATGGTTTGGGGCCCTGATCCGAATGATCAGGCAGGGTCTGTGATTGGCCTAGCGCTAGGCGACGTCAGTGGCGACGGCAGTACCGATCTGGTCGTCGGGATTCGCTTGTCCAGCGGGAAACAGAATGCATCGAGCCTGGCTGGGGAGGTCAGGGTTGTCGGTTCCTACGCCACGATGCCGCCGGAGATTGACCTACGAACACAAGTCTCTTCGACAATCTGGGGCGCGAGCACGAACGATCAAGCGGGTGTCATCCTGCGCCTCGGGGAGGTGAACGGAGATCGATTCGTTGACCAGGTAATCTCCGCCGACTGGGGCGATGGGCCCGCGGAGGGTCGTAGCGACTGCGGTGAGGTTTCTGTGGTGAGAGGTGCAGCCAATCTCGCGACCGAACTCGACTTGGCGAGTCGGCAGCAAGACCTATTGATTTACGGGCCCTCGGCGCAGGCGAGAGCATTCTGTACTGCCGTTCCCGACCTGAACGGCGATGGGCTCATCGACCTCGCGATCGCCGTGAATGGAGCCTCTTCCACCGTGCTCCCGTCGATCATCATGGTCTCTCCCTACGACACCGATGGCGACGGCATTCAACAACTCCCCGACAACTGCCCGCTGGTCGCGAACGCCGATCAGCTCGACTCCAACGGCGACGCGCGCGGCGATGCCTGCGCGCTCGACTGGGATGGCGACACGATCTCCGACAGTGCTGATTGCGCCGTCACAGATCGCACCTCAGGCAGACCGCAAGCCGTCGGTTCGGTGTTTGTAACACACGACAAGGTACTCACGGTGACACGACTGTCGTGGCCGCTTCAATCGACCGCGGACACTTACGACATCAGTCGCGGTCGCGTGAGCGCTCTGGGCCCAGGGTCGTACGGCGCATGCAGAACCTCGATGGATCAGAATCCTGCGGACGGTGAGTTCTACGAGGTTCAGTCTCCTCCCGTGGGTGATGCGTACTACTACCTCGTGCGCGGCCAGGACCTCGGTTGTGGCGGAAGCGGACCATGGGGCACCACTTCGGATGGTGTGGAGCGCATCAATGCGGATCCGAATGCGTGTCCGTAGTTTGAGTCGTACGCGGGTGCAACTCTGCCTTCACGAAACCAGAGGCTGATCTAGCCAAGCGTGAGTCGAGTCGCAGCAACGCGTCTACCGCGGTCGTGCCGAATCGCTCCCCGGCATGGTGTGGTCTGTGCTCAATGAAAGTCGCGGCTTTTCGTGGTGGTGGTTTGCGGCCGCACGCGCGGCACAAAAATTTTGTCAGCGATCAAATGCACCACGCCGTCTTGCTTTTCGAGCCGGCCGTCCACACCCAAGAGCCAACTGGTTTTGATGGTCAGCGAGTGGCGCGCGTAAACGTCCTTCCACAGCACCACATTCACAAATCCGGTTTCATCTTCCAACGTGACGAACACCGTGCCCTTGGCGGTCATTGGTTGTTGGCGGCCAATCACGCCGCCGGCATAGCGCACATGCCTGCCGTGCGGCGTGTCCAGCACCGTGCGCGCATCGGGCAAGCCTTGCGCTGCCAAATCGCCGCGCAGGATTTGCAGCGGATGGCCGCGTGGCGACAAGCCAGTGGTGCCGTAATCCCACGCGATGGTTTCGGCCATGTTGAGTGGCGCAAACAAGCGGCCTTGCTGCGCTGTGTCGCCGCCGGGTAAACGGTGATGTCGCGTGCGCAGCAAACGCTTTAGTTCCCAAAGTGCGTTGCGGCGATCGAGCCCGAGCGATTCAAACACACCCGCTTCGGCCAACGCCGACAGCGCGCGTGAGGACAGCGACGTGCGCTGCACGACCTCACGCAACGTGGCAAATGGACGCAGCAACTCGAGCTGCCGTCCATCCAGCTGCTGCATCCCTTTGACGTAGCGATACCCCAAGCGCACGGCGCGCGCGCCGCAAGCGCGTTTTTCCAGCGTGCAGTCCCAGTCGCTGTGCAGGATGTCGACCGGACGCATTTCGACACCGTGCCGCCGCGCGTCTTCCAAAATGGTGGCCGGCGAATAAAAGCCCATGGGCTGAGCGTTGAGCAACGACGCGACGAATTCGGCCGGGTAATGACAGCGCAGCCACGACGTGGCGTAGCTGATCAGCGCAAAGCTGGCGGCGTGACTTTCGGGGAAGCCGTATTCGCCGAAGCCACGAATTTGCTGAAACACGCGTTCGGCGAATTCGGGGGTAATGCCTTTGGCGGTCATCCGCTCGACCAACCGCACGTGATGCTTTTCGATCCGGCCGGTGCGCCGCCACGCCGCCATGTCGCGGCGCAGTTGATCGGCCTCGCCGGGTGTGTAGTCGGCGGCGACCATTGCCAGCTTCATGACCTGCTCTTGAAACAACGGCACGCCGAGTGTTTTGGCCAGCACCGGTTCGAGCGATGGGTGCGGATACTCGACCGGTTCTTCGCCGCGCCGCCGCCGCAGATACGGATGCACCATGCCGCCCGTGATCGGCCCCGGGCGCACGATGCTGACCTCGATCACCAGGTCGTAGAAGTTCTTGGGTTTCAAGCGCGGCAGCATCGCCATTTGCGCGCGGCTTTCGATTTGAAACACGCCCACGGTGTCGGCCTTGCCGATCATCTCCATTGTGGCGGGGTCTTCGGGTGGAATGCTGGCCATGCTGAAGCGCGCGCCGGTTTGCGCGTCGATCATGTCGAAGCACAAATCGATTTGCGTCAGCGCCCCCAACCCCAACAAGTCGACTTTGAAAAGCCCCAAGTCTTCGACGTCGTTTTTGTCCCATTGAATGACGGTGCGGGCCTCCATCGTGGCGTTTTCGATCGGGACCAAGGTGTGCACCGGTTCGTGGCCCAACAAGAAACCGCCAGGGTGAATCGATAGATGCCGCGGGAAGTCGAGAATTTCGGAGGTGAGTTCGAGCAGTTGCTCATGCACCGGCGCCTCGGGGTCGAGCCCGGCTTGCACCAGCACATGCGGCGGCACCTCGCCGTAGTGCGGCAGCAGTTTGGCCAAGCGATCGAGCGCCGTTTCGGCCAACCCCAGCGCCTTGCCGACGTCGCGCACCGCCGAGCGCGGGCGATAGCGCACCAGGTTGGCGACCATGGCGGCGTGATCGCGGCCGTACTTGTCGTAGACGTGTTGAATCACTTCCTCGCGCCGTTCGTGCGCAATGTCCAAGTCGATGTCGGGCGGCTCGGCGCGCTCTTTGGAAAGAAACCGCTCGAACAGCAAGTTCATGCGCACCGGATCGACTGCGGTAATGCCGAGGCAGTAGCAAACGGCCGAGTTGGCGGCCGACCCGCGCCCTTGGCACAGAATGCCGTGCTCGCGGCAAAACCGGACGATTTCCCACATCGTCAGGAAGTAGCCGCCGTATTCCAACGCGTCGATGAGCGTGAGTTCTTTGTCGAGTTGCGCCTGCACATCAGGTGGAATGCCGATGGGGTAGCGCTGCTGTGCCCCTTGCTGCGTGAGTGTGCGTAGCCATGACGACGGTGTTTCGTCGGAGGGCAAGTGCTCCTCGGGATAGCGATAGCGCAGTTGATCCAAACGAAAGTCGCAACGCAGCGCGACCTCGAGCGTGTGCGCCACCGCCTGCGGGTCGTCGGCGAACAGCGCCTCGAAGGCATAGGGCGTCTTGAGTTCGTGCTCGGCGTTGGGCTTGATGCGATGCCCTGCCGTGCCCAACGAGCAGCCGTGCCGAATGCACGCCAGCACGTCCTGCAATTTGCGCCGCGCCTTGCTGTGATACAGCACTTCGACGGCGGCGACACGCGGTATATCCCAGCGCGCCGCGCGCCGTCGCAACCGCTTTTCTTGCTCGCGTTCGGCTTCGCGCCGATGCCGCGACACCAGCGCATACAGCCGATCGCCAAACGCTTCCTTCAAACGTGTGGCGACGGCAACCGGCTCGATACTGCCCACGAGCAGACTGCGATCACCGCCCCACAGCGCGATGAGCCCGTCGCTGTAGCTAGCGACTTCTTCCCAACTGACCTCCGAGTTCCCTTTAGGTTTGCGGCGGCGCCCGACGGTGACGAGGCTGCAAAGCCGGCCGTACGCCGCACGGTCGGTGGCCAACAACACAATCGTCGAGCCGTCGTCGACGGTGATTTCGCTGCCCAACACCAACTTGATTCCCAACTCGCGCGCTTTGACGTGTGCTCGCACCACCCCATACACCCCGTCGCGATCGGTGAGTGCCAGCGCCGGCAAGCCGAGCAGGCTCGCCGCTTCGACCAATTCTTCGGGGTGTGACGCCCCCTCGAGGAACGAGAAGTTGGACTTGCACCACAGCGGGGCGTAGAGGGTCATGCGCGAACGTCGCCCACGCGCTGACGTACGAGCGCGCGATGAGCACCGTTTGGGATTGCAGCGACGACCACAACCGCACGAGTGCCGCGGACAACCGAGCAAGCGGCGACGGCGGTGACGCCGTGGAGATGGGGAGAGCGCAGCGACGCTCCTGCCTGGGAGCATTTGTAGCGGCGCACCGCAAGAACCGAGAGGTCGATTGGATCGAGCGATACCGCCGCTGCATGAGCGTCATCCTCCTGCTTACTCCGCCCACCTCCACGGCCACGCAATACCGGCACACCGGGAGCGAGCGGGGGCGAACCCCACGATGTGCCGGCCGAACAGAGCATGCTGAAAGGACCTTTAGGAGGGCGTCTGAGGCGGAAGTGAAGATAGAGCGAAAATAGAATCAGATCAAGACCCCAAAGCAGTTTTTTTGCTGGTTTGCGGGACGCTTGATCCAGCAAGCCGAAGGCGACCTACCCGCGCAACGATCAGGAAGTGACAGCTATGGCTCGCGGACACGCGCGTCAGACACAATTCACGCAACTCAGGAGCGACAACCCGTCGACTCAGTTCACCTTAGCCAAACGAGCAAACCTCTCCAGCAGAGCCGCTGGAGTTTCCTCGACGCCGATCGATGACCCCAAGTAATGTCCGTCTCGACGAAAGCCCAGAGTTGTGGGGAACCCCTTGATCCTGAACAGAGTCGTGAGCGCTTTGTCCTGGTCAAGCACCACGCGGGCGCGCAGACCGGTTTGCTGCACGACGCGTCTGACTTCGCTAGGCACGTCGGTGACCGCGATGGCGATGATCTGAAGTTTCTGAGGGTCGGACACCTGCGATGCACGTGCCAATTCGGGCAACTCCTCCATGCACGGCACACACCATGTTCCCCAGAAGTGAAACACGGTCACATCGCTCTGGTCCAAGATCGCTGCAGAGTCGATCTGCACACCGTCAAGGTCCTTCGTTTGGAAATCGGGCAGAGCGATGGTTCGATGATAACCGGGTGTTTCAGGGGTGCACCCCGACGCGAGTTGAACAGCGATCAAAACAGCAGCGCTTTTCATCAGATGCATCCAGTGCCCCTTTAATGATTCGCCGATGTATAGCACGAGGTGCTCAACCAGCGATTGTTTCATCGAAGTAGACGCTGTGCTGCGAGGGCTTGACGCCCCCCCCCCCCTCTCGTTCACAATCCTGAGGCTATTACTTTTCGCGGGGGAGATCACGACCCCCATCGGAGGCACGATGAGATTCGGTCTTAAGTCGGTGAGTGTGTCTTGTGCATTGATCGTCTCGTGCGTACAAGCTCACGCGGTTGGACCCTATTTTCACGATCTGAAGGCGGTGAGCGTGGCGCGGCAGAATCTGGGCGGGAACTTGTGGAAGATCACGCTTACAGGACATGTCACGCTCGACTGCTCCGACCCTGCGGTACAGAGCGCTGGTGCCCTGAGCTATCAAGTGAAGACCAAGCTGATTCGTGCAGGTACGGAGATTGCCTCGGCAACTACGGTACAAACAAGCGGCGTGATGGCGTCGTGCGGAAGCCAATGCGTCTACGACCCGACCATGGGCTTAGCACCCTGTGGCTACTGCCAGCAGTACGGTCCTAACACAGTCTTTAACGGCACCTGCTATACCGGTTCCATCTGCAGCGGGGAAGAAATGGCGAGATGCAATCTGTGTGATACCACGATCGAATGGAACTTATTCTTGGAGGCAATTTTTAGTGGAGGCGATAAGATCGATTCCGAATTGGCTCCACAGAACTGGACCGAGCAGAACCTACTGAACAACAAGGCATCTTTGACGATTCAATAGAGAAAACGCATTGATCTCGCTGGTCGTGCGGCGGAGACGTCGATGAAGGGGCGCTACCTGGTTTCTACTGTTCAGAACATCTCTTCGACCCTCATGAAATGTCATCGTGTCTTCGCCGCCGCGTTTGTGATCGCGGGCCTAGCTTGCAGCAAACGCGGAGAGGTCCCCGTCCACGTTTCGGCAGCCTGTGCGAGCTTCGAAGCGGAACAAGTTTGCCTTGGTGAGTCTTCTTCCGTCTTGCTTGCACGCCTGGGACCTCCCGAGGGCGTTCGCAACGTCATCCAAGGGATCGTCCTGATTTCTCGCTGGGAATACCGCTCCGGTCGGTTGTATTTCTATTTCCAACGCGGCGGAAAGGAGGTACTCACGGGAGTCCTTGCCGAACCGGAAGGGCTGGATTGGCGGATTGTGGAAGGGCAGTTCGTGCCGGATACCGAGTTTCCCGTCCCGCCGGTATCTGTGAAGCTCGCTCTGAAACTAGGCCGAGAAAAACAGGATAAAAACCGAAGCGCGAGTGATCCGAAGTAACCGGCCCCGGTTGCATGCGGGGTCGCTGGCGAGTCGTTCGTCGCTCAGGCCAAGCTGACGGCCTGTAGCACGCGTGCACTCACGTCAGCTCGCCAAGTCGCGGCCTGCAGCAAGCTTCGCCACGCCACGCCCTCCACAGACGTGCCAATGCGGATGTCACGCGCTGCAGTGCTCGCTGCGGCCGCGGCGAGAGGACGAGATTCGTGCGAATCGCATCGGCATTGGCAAGATGAAGTCATCTGGATAACGACAACGAGTCGCCAGAACTATAGCCCGCAGCGTCGGCACATGGCGGGAGTCTGGTAGCGAACGCCATGGCCTGCTGGTGGGAGGCACGAGGGATGGACCCAAGAGCCCGCGTTGCAGTCAGAAGTGGAGGCAGGGCCAAACAGCGTCCGAGCGGTGACTGCCGATTTGCAGAACGGCAATCCTGAGGGACACTGCGAAGCAATGAGCCGGCTCGACAGCACACGTATTAATAGCGTGTGGCCCGCCGCCTGGGCCCTGGCGGCCGCCCTCGCCGCGGCCCCCTCTTTCGCCATCCCCGACCACGCCCTCGCCCCCGAACTGTGCGCCCTGGTCGACGCACGCGTCGCCGAACTCGAAGCGCTCCTACCCAGCCTGCTCTGCCGCGAGCGAATCACGCACACGCGCTTTCGCAACGGCTTCGAGCGTACGCAACGCAACGAGTTGTACGACGTGATGTTCGTCAGCGATCCGTACGGGCCATTGGGACTGCGCGCGCTGCGCTTCGAGCCGGGGGCGCAACATGAGTCGACCAACGCCGGACCCAAAGGGATGCCCGAGCCGATGTTGTGGTGGGCGGTCTTGGCCGAGCCTCGTCGCACATCGTTGGGCTTTCAGGTGACGCGCCGCTCGATCGACGAGAGCGTGATCGAATGGCAATCGACAAACTCGCCGCTCGACTTGTCGCGACACGACGCGTGGTCAGGACAAATCACGTGGGATACATCGCACGGCTCTCCCTTGTTGATAACCGCCGAGCCAAACTTCCAAGCGCGCACGATCGATGCACGGCGCATGCGCCGGCAAACCGCCTTCAAGTTCAATCTGTTCGGTTGGGTCATTTCTACCGCGAAGCGCGCCTTGGCGGGACGCATGACCGTGATCTACGGACTCGAGTTCGAAGGTCAAAGCTTGCCGCGCCGCGCCGAGCTAACGGTACGCGAACGGCTCGGCGCCACCGATGACGACGAGAACTTGCGCGAGTCGACGGTGGTCGAATACTCGGAGTGCCATCGATTCGCCACCGACACCGAGCAGAAGTACGAGCGGCCGGTGGAGGAGAAGAACGGCATCAAGGATTGAGGTGCCCACCAAACCGACGAGCCTGCGCAAGCTGGTCCAACCGCAGCGATGCGCACCGGACCACTGCTACGCTCCGACGATCTCGTTGAGCCCTTCGATAACCTGCGCTAGCTCCTCTGGTGCGAGTCGACCGAGCCGTTTTCCGATCCGCTCGATCGCCAGCGTGCGGATCTGACTGATCTTGACCCAGGCCTTCTTCTGCAACGTTCTCGAACTCAGTTCGAGGGTCAGCGGAAAGCCGGCGCGCTGTGGCTGGCTGGTGAGAGCAACGGCAATCACGGTTCGCGATCGCTCGTTGAAGACATCGGCGCTCAGGATGAGTACTGGTCGAGTACCGGCTTGCTCGCTTCCGCGGACCGGGTTGAGATCGGCCCAACGGATTTCGCCTCTCAAAATTCGGGCCATTCGTCCAGATCCTTGGCTAGTCCTTCTTCGGCAAGCGCCTTCTCGAAGGCTGGATCAAGCTTCGCGCATTCGCGCGCCAGCCGAGACTGTTCGATCCGCTCGATCTTCTCGGCGACAGCGTCCTGAATCGCTCGGCTTCGGCTGGGAAACACCTTCTTGCGGACGAGTCGATCGAGTCGGTTGAGCAGCTCTTGGTCGAGGCTGATCGCGATCTTGGAAGTGCCCATGGCTGATCTCCGGTATGACCATATGTCATACCGGATGCCGGCGCTATCAGTTTTTCCTGGATTCGACCGCGGCTCGACTCGAGGTGCAGCAGGCACAGCTTCCATCCTTCGCGACGAGCGGTGACGATCCGTTGAGTGCGGGAATATGTACACCTCAACCACGCACGCAGGTAGCCCGCTACGCACTATCCGTTGCGAGGCCGCAATCCCAGCATGGCCGTCGTTCAAGCCCCTCCGCTCGGAGGCGTGACTGCGGTAGCAAGTTCGGCACGTCGAGCGAGGCGCGGGCGGGGGTCATGAAGGGTCTTGGAGTTCGTGAGTAGAACGCCACCACGCGGTCTACAATCCGCCGATAATCCCCAGCGCGGGACGGTCATGCACGCGACACGTCGCCCCGCACACGATCGCCCCCCACTCTTCGACAGAGGTGCCATTCAATGTCGGGATTGACCCCAGACGATGCGCCACGAGGCCAGGGCATGACCTACGCCGAATACGCCGCGCTTCCCGACGATGGGCACCGTTACCAGCTCGTCGAAGGGGAGTTGATCATGACGACCTCACCGACGCGCTGGCACCAAGTCGTCGTCGCTGAGCTCTACGCGCAGATCCGTGAGCATATCCGTGCACACGAGCTGGGTCAGGCGTTCATCGCGCCGCTGGACGTGATCCTCGATGATCGAGTCGTGCTGCAGCCCGATCTGTTCTTCGTTTCCAATCAGCGCGCCTCGATTCTGCGCGACGCCAACGTCGTCGGCGCCCCCGATCTGTGCGTCGAGGTGCTCTCACCGGGCACCGAACGCCTTGATCGCCTGCGTAAGTTGGAGTTGTACGCCCGCTTCGGCGTTGCGCACTACTGGCTCGTCGATGTCGCCGCGCGCTCGATCGAGGAGTACGTCCTACGCGGCGACGTCTACCGCGTCCGCAGCGTCTCCGGCAATGACGACAGCTTCTGCCCGGTTGTGTTCCCTGGATTTACTTTCTGCCTGGCGCCGATCGGCCTGCCCGCGGCGTGAGCTGAGCGTCTCACCGACGTTGGCTCAGAGGGCCGGGCGTCGACGGTGGAGTACATCGGCATCGACGTGCGCAAGGCTGAATCGCAGATCTGCAGTGTCACGACGTTGAGTAAGCCGATCGACTGACGAACCCAAACCGAGCGAGTACGATTCACCAGCGGTGCTGGGAAGACGTGGGCCGTCGCGAAGCCAGATCGATACGTCGCCTGAGAGTGAGTACGTGGCGCAGTGTCTGGAGCAGGTGAGTCACGAGGTGGTGGTCGCGGACCCCAACTATCTGCCAATGCACGCGGCACGCTGCAAGCGAATCAAGGTCGACCGTCGTGATGCTCGCGGGCTGAGTGAGGTCCGCGCACTTTGCCCATTGACTTGTCGCGCCAAGCTGCGTGGTCGGGGTAAGTGACTTGGGATCCGACTTCAACGACTGCTGACAGACTCGAGGCCCCGCGCCAATCCGCGCTGACACCGATGCAGCACGAGCGTTGCGGACCACGGACTAACTCAACCATCCGAGGTCTGGCTGCGAGGGGGCTCGGCTCGTCAGTGAAAAACAGTGATAGTTATGGCACGGACTACATTTAGTCGATATCCTAACTGCAACTCACGATGCCCTCGAACGACTTCCCTAACCCCTTCAGGCCCGGTGCAGGCCACCCGCCGCCCTACCTTGCGGGGCGGAAGCTAGAGACGAAGGAGTTCGAGCGGCTTTTGGGCCAGCCCGTGCTGCTCGAGAACATGGTTCTTACAGGACTACGTGGGGTCGGCAAGACCGTTCTGCTTGATACCTTCAAGCCGATCGCTCAGAGAGGGAACTGGCTCTGGGTTGGGACAGACCTTTCTGAGTCGACAAGTGTTTCCGAGGCGACGATTGCGACGCGGCTGATCACCGATCTCGCAACGGTGACGTCGGGGATCGTGCTCAACAAGATCACCAAGCAGTCGATTGGCTTCGGGGCAAGCAGCAGAACGAGCGATTTCAGCTTGACCTACGGAGTGCTCCTGAAGGTCTATGAAGAAACGCCCGGACTGGTTGCCGACAAACTCAAAGCGGTGCTTCAACTGGCCTGGAAGGCCATCACGAGCACAAAGCACCCCGCCAAGGGAATGGTGTTCGCATACGACGAG
This sequence comes from Acidobacteriota bacterium, assembly GCA_031395565.1. Classification (GTDB taxonomy): domain Bacteria; phylum Acidobacteriota; class Polarisedimenticolia; order J045; family J045; genus JANNUT01. The sequence goes on from JANNUT010000093.1 coordinate 12,748, forward strand.
GCACAAAATCTTTCGGATCAGGCTGCCAAGGAGCAGTACCCGCTTTCTCTGCTCCTCGACGTGTTCCAGTCGATTCAAAAGCAGGGCATCGGCTTCATGCTGGTCCTCGCGGGGCTGCCAACCCTATTTCCCAATCTGGTGGACGCAAGAACATTTGCCGAGCGCATGTTTCGAGTGGTGTTCTTGCGCAAGCTATCCGAAGCGGAGAGCCGGGAGGCGATTCTCCAGCCCATTTCAGATAGCGCGTGTCCGGTTCGGCTCAGTGAAAGATCTTTGAAACTCATCGTGCAAACGTCCGGCGGGTACCCATATTTCATCCAGTTTATCGGCCGCGAGGTCTACGACAGTTTCCTCGCAAACCTGCGCGCGAACGGAAAGCCAGGCGTCGTGCCCAGTGATGCGATCACGCGGAAGCTCGATAGCGACTTTTTTGCGGGACGATGGGCACGGGTCACGGATCGGCAACGTGACCTATTGCTAGTCATCGCAACCTTGGAAAACTGCGATGACGAGTTCACCGTGCAGGAAGTCGTCGAGAAATCGAAGCAGGCACTGAAGAAGGCATTCGGCAGCAGTCACGTGAGCCAGATGCTCGCAAGTCTCGGCAGCGCCGGCCTCGTCTACAAGAATCGTCATGGGAGGTATTCGTTCGCGGTGCCTCTGTTCGGTCAATTCGTACTTCGGCAAATGACCGAGTAGCCGCCGCTGCAGGCTGGCCGAGCTTCGCGAATCAATGGGAGCAGTCGACGCCGTTTCTTTGGGGTGAGAGGTTCAGAAAATAGGGACGAGTCCAATGACGCACGGCGGCACATCGATGATTGCCGCGGAGCCAAACGCCCGGGCGCGCACGATCGATGCGCGACGCACGCGCCGATTACTGCGCTGGAATCGAACTCACCGCCAAATCGCTCGCCCAAGTGCGGTAGCATGCGCGGCACCGCACACGCCGCGACCGAGGCCGCCGTCGCCGCAGCGGAAAGAGCCGACCCCCAATGCCCCTGTCGATTGGCACCAAACTGGGCCCTTACGAAGTCACCGCCAAGCTTGGCGAGGGCGGTATGGGCGAGGTGTACCGCGCCACCGACACGCGGCTCAAACGCGATGTCGCGATCAAGGTCTTGCCCGAAGCGTTCACCGCGGACAAAGAACGTCTCGCGCGATTCGAACGCGAAGCTCAACTGCTGGCGCAACTGCACCATTCGAATATTGCCTCGATCTTCGGCCTCGAAGAAAAAGACGGTGTGCGCGCGCTGGTGATGGAACTGGTCGACGGCCCGACCCTGGCCGAGCGATTGGAGCGCGGACCGCTGGCGATCGATGAAGCGCTTTCGATTGCACACCAAATCGCCGAGGCGTTGGAAGAAGCGCACGAAAAGGGGATCGTTCATCGCGATCTCAAGCCTGCGAACATCAAGCTGACAGCTGACGGCAAGGTCAAGGTGCTCGACTTCGGCCTGGCCAAGGCGATGGATCCAGTCGGCGGTGCGACCACATCGGCATCGCAGCTTTCTAAATCACCGACACTGATTCACGCCGGGACCCAACTCGGCATGATCCTCGGCACTGCTGCGTACATGGCACCCGAGCAGGCGCGAGGCACCGCCGTCGACAAGCGCGCCGACATTTGGGCGTTTGGCGTGGTGCTGTACGAAATGCTTAGCGGCACGGCGTTGTTTGCTGGTGAAACCGTTTCCGACACGTTGGCCAGCGTGCTCAAGAACGAGATCGACTTCGGTCAACTTCCGGCGGCGACGCCCACGGCGGTGCGTCAACTGCTGCGCCGGTGTTTGGAGCGCAAGCCGAAAAATCGTCTGCACGACATTGCTGATGCACGAATCGTGATCGACGATTTGCTCGCGGGCCGCAGCGACACGCAAGATGCCGTTGCCGCTACGCACGATCACCCGCAACACGCAGCACGTGGCACAGCGTGGCCGATGCGTTTGGTTTGGCTCGCGGCCGGCCTGGCACTCGGCGCGCTGACGGTGGTTGCGCTGCGTGGCATCTTGTTCAGCACACCCACCTATCGTCCGCCTCTCGTGCGCACGCTGACCTACTCGGGTGGAAGCGAGTGGCCCAGCATCTCTGCCGACGGAAAGAACGTGGCGTTCCAGTCGGATCGCGACGGTACCTCGCGCATCTGGCTCAAACAGCTTGCGACCGGCGAGGAGGTGGCGCTTACCGAGGGTCCAGACAGGCAACCACGTATCTCACCGGACTCGAGCTCGGTCTTGTTCTTGCGTGCCGCCGACGACGGAACCGACCTGTTTCGTGTGCCGCTCGTGGGGGGCGAGTCGCGGCGACTGGCTCGCAACGTAATCTCGGCGGATTGGTCGCCCGACGGCAAGCGCGTCGTTTTCGCGCGCAACGAGAGTGACGCAAGCCGATTGATCGTGATCTCCTCCGATGGCGGGACCGAGCAGGTCATCGTCAAGCGAGAGGGCAGGTTGGACAGCGTCACTTGGTCGCCGGACGGGACGCGGGTGTTGATGTACGAAGCGGGCCGAGTGAACACCATTGCGACAACCGTATTGGTTGCGGTCGAGATTGCTTCGGGAACAACTCGTGAGCTGTTTCGCATGCCGGCCAGCAGTCGATTCAGCACGGCGATTTGGGACGGCAATGACGCTGTGCTCTATGCCTTCTCGCCCTCGCAAGCCGGAGGCGGTCAGGTGTTGCTGCAGCGGCTGACGATTGGTTCGCCAACACCGCAGTCACTGTTTTCGTTTCCGTCGTTGCCTGTGCGGATCGGACTCGCCGGTCCAGGCTCGCTGGTCTTCGATACCGTTAGTAACCGTCAAAATCTGTTCGAGGTCGCCGCGAATGGCACGATCGGCCGTGCGCTGACCGGCGGCCCCACAACCGATCGGCAACCGGCATTTTCTCCCGATGGCCGCCGCGTGGTTTTTACCTCCGATCGTTCGGGAAACTTGGACCTGTGGTCAATCGAGCTGTCGACCCGCGCCGTGCGCCGGCTGACTTTCGATGTCGCCGACGATTGGGATCCGCACTGGAGCATCGACGGCAAGCATCTGCTGTGGAGTTCGAATCGCGGCGGTCACTTCGAAGTCTGGATGGCCGAGCCGGATGGTGCGGGCGCCCAGCAAGTTACCTCGAATGGAGTCGATGCCGAGAATCCTGGACTTTCCGCCGATGGCGCGTGGATCGTTTACTCGTCGGCCAATCCGGCTGCTCCCGGCATTTGGAAAGCTCGTCCTGATGGACGTGACGCGACACACTTGCTGCGCGGTGCCTATTCATTGCCGGAACTGTCGCCAAGAACTAATTGGGTGGCGGCATCGGTCAATGACGGCAGCTCCGACAACCAGGCGCGAATTCATATCGTTCGTCTGGAGGACGGTGCCGTCATCGCCGACGTCATCGTCCCCGGCCTACCACGCAACGCAGGCCGCAGCCGCTGGATGCCCGACGGCAAGACGCTCGTCTTCTACGGTGCCGACAAACTGCGCGGTCAAGCGCTCTTCCGTCAGCCGATCGTGCCCGGCGTCAACACCAACGCGCAGCGCGAGCTGCTGTTGGGCAGCGACGACAAGCTTCAAGTCGAGTCGTTCGCTGTTTCGCAGGTGGACGGGCGCGTGTTCGTGTCGTCAGGCTGGAGTGAGACCGACGTCTTGATGGCCGATGGGATACCGGGGATCGGTGCGTCGCTGCCGAAGCGCGAGCCATAGGGAAGAGTGTCACGCCGTTTCAACGCGCCGGTCGGTGTCAGCGCTCGAGTTTCGAGACTACGTCAGCCAACTGCATCTTCGCCTGCTCGAGGTTGGCGTGGCCGAGCTTGGCGTAAACCGCACAGGCGCGCTCGAGGTCGGCGCGTGCCGCACTCCAGTTACGGCGCGCGATGTTCAACTCGCCGCGGCTGTGAATCGCGATCGCGAATCCCGGATCGTTCTGAAGTTGGAGTTGTACGTACATCGCAATCAGTCGCGCGAAGATCGCGGCCGCTTCTTCGTACGACTTCAGGCCGGTGAGCGCCACGGCGAGGTTGTTCATCGAGCGCAGGGTGGAGGGGTGGGCCTCGCCCAGCGAGCGTTGCCGCAGCTCGAGGATTCGACGGTGTAACGCGGCCGCGTCCGCGTGGCGGCCCTGATCGCTGTAGACCAGTGCCAGCGTGCCGAGCGCGTTGAGTGTGGTCGGATGATCCTCTCCGAGCTGGCGCCGATGGACTTCGATCGCTTCGGTGAGCAACGTCTCGGCGTTGCTGTAGCGCTTCATGCGCCAGTACACCACCGCCAGGTTGTTCATCACGCCAACCGTTTCTCGCCGGTCGGGGCCGAGTACGCGCCGATGAGTTTCGAGTACACGCGAATAGGCACGCGCCGCCTCCTCGAACCGGCCGCGACTCAACGCCAGCGTGGCGCTGACGTTCAAGACGTCGAGTGTCGTCAGGCTGTCGGGGCCTAGCACCTTTTCGCAGGTGGCGAGGGTTGGGGTGGCAATCGCTTCGGCCTCGTCGTAACGCCCCGCTCTCCAGGCCAGCGAGGCGAGGTCGGTGCGGACCGCCAACGCTTCGGGTGACTCTTGGCCAAACACGCCCGCTGCGCTCGCAGCTCTCTCGAATCTAGACTTGGCCTCGTCGAACTTTCCAAGCCGTTCCGCGACACGACCGCCAAGCCGCAGCGCCGCAACTTTTGTTTGAGGATCCTCGGACGCCCCTTGATCGAGCAGTTCGAGCAGGCGCTTGGCCTGGCCCTCGGCTTGATCGAAGCTCCCCAGATTCAGATAGGTTCGGCCCAGTGACTCTCTAAGGCGCGTCTCGATCGCCGGACGCTGTGCAAAATTCTCGGTTACCGCTTCAGCCGCAGGTTGCAAGATGTTGTGGTCCAAGATGTCTCGGGCGAGATCGGTGGAGTTGAGTGCCGAGAGCGTACGATCGAGCGCCGCCAGTTCCGAGGCTGTCGCGGCGCTCGCACCTTGTTGGCGCTGTGCAGATTCCTCCAACCGCGCGCGCAACGAACGCAGCATTTCTCTCCCCGCCACCTCGGGATCGACGCGCTGCAGCATCTCGGCCTGGAATGCGGCGACGGTGCCCAAATCGTCTCGCGCTCTTTCGGCGATCTGGCGCTGCTCGGCTTCGCGCAGTCCAAATCGCGTGGAAACGGCAACGCCGCCCGCCAACGTGAGGAAGATGGCGACACCACTGCCGACCAAGATTCGATTGCGTTGAACGAAGCGGCGCAGCCGATACCCAACCGTCGATGGTCGCGACGAAATTGGCCGTGACGTAAGGAAGCACTCGATGTCGCCGGAGAGTGCCGCCGCACTCGCATACCGTCGCGTTGGGTCTTTCTCGAGTGCGGTGTGAACGATGGTCGCAATGTCGGGGTCGAGTGTGCCGGCCCCCGGGTACGCTTGGCGAAGTGGTCGAGGCAATTCCGAAACGATGACCGCCAACGCTTCGTGCAGCGAGAGTCCGCTCAAGCGATAGGGCCGCTCGCCAGTGAGCATCTCGTACAGCACCACCCCCAACGCGTAGACATCGGCGCGCAGGTCGATCTCGTCGGGATTCCCGCGTGTTTGCTCGGGGCTCATGTAGGCCAACGTGCCCGAGAGGACACCAAGCTCTGTCGTTCGTGAAGCGTCACGCGCTTCGGCGTCAATCACGCGTGCCAAACCAAAGTCGAGAATTTTTGTTTCGGGCAGTTTCCCCTCCGCCACCGTTTCGCTGGTGACCACGATGTTGGAAGGTTTGAGATCGCAATGAATCACGCCACGCAGGTGAGCGTAGTGAACGGCATCGGCGATCCGGCGGAACAACTGCAATCGGCGGCGCACTTCGGCAGGCGACAGTTTTGGCGATTGGGTTTCGAGGTACGCGGAAAGTGTTGGTCCCTGCACGAGTTCCATCGCGAAGAAACCGAGTCCGTCATCAGTCCGCCCGGCCTCGTAGACTGCGGCGATTCCGGCGTGACGCAAGCGGGCCAGCGCTTGTGCCTCGCGCTCGAGCAAGAGCGCGTGAGTTGGATCGGCGAAGGCGCCACCGCGAACGATCTTCAGTGCCACACGTCGTCGGGGGAGTGCTTGCTCGGCCTCGTAAACGAGACCCATGCCGCCTTCACCGAGCCGGCCCACGATGCGGTAGCCGCCGATGTACTCGCCGGCAGACTTCGCACCCTCGTCGCGCCGTGCGGGACTTGCTTTCGGCGCGGTATTCAGCGATTCGTGGCGGGTTGGGTCCTCGGGTTCAGTCACAGGGCGGCTCTGGGTTGGTGTTGAGCTTAGCGCACGTCTCGGCCCACCGATGGCCTTGGTCTCTGTATAGTCGCGGCTATCAAGGAGGAGGGTTATGAACAAACGGCACCTGCATCAGTGGCTCAGCTCCCTTGTCGTGCTCGTGCTTTTAGTGGGGTGTGGTGGTGGCACGCAGCCTCCCGCACCGGTTTCGTCCCCGCCGGTCTCTGGCGGAGCCCCCGAACCTCCGGGCGATCCGGACATCAATCTGGGACTTGGTGGATTCACGCTTGACGGCAACGCTCCCGTGATTGCAGGCAACTCCCTCGGTAGCGCCGCCTTCGGGACTATCAGCTCGTTCAAGCTGTCGCTCACCACGCCACCCAGCAGGATCGATGTGACCAGCGTCACGATAGCCTTCAGCAGCGGCGCGCTCACCATTTCCAAAGGGAGCGGAAATGTCATCGCCTGGTCGTTGGGGGGAAATAGCCTGACGCTGTGCCCTGACGCCTGCAACGCATATACGCTGCCGACCGGGTTGCAGAACATCACGACCACCGCGGGGACCAACTTCTCCTACACGGCATCGGGTTCTACAACCTCCGTCTCAGCACCGCTCAGCAGTTTTGGTTCGGTCGAGATCAAGTTCCAGTGATGCTGCGTGCGACGGCAGTGGCCGCCGCGCTTGTGTTCGCCGGGTGCGGTGAGCCGCCGGTCCAACGGCTGCTCACCGACCTCGCACACAATCCTGCGAAGCTTCCCGAGGCGCTTCCCAAGGGCACACTGGTTGTGATGTATCTGGTGCGCCTGAACGGCGCGACGATCACGAAGTCGGCGGGACCGTTAGCGCTTCCTGCCGAGACGTTGGCGCTCGAGCGCGCCCTCGCGTCGCGTCGTGATACACAGCCGCCGATGTGGGCTGTCGTGGTGACCGCCGACAACAAACCGAGTTGGTGGTTACCGGTCGACCCGGTGCCGAAGGTCCGGGTGTCACACGCCGATAACGGAGCGTTTCGTGCGCACGGTGGTTCGTCCGCGACCACCGAGACGTTGGTGGCACTGCGCGTGCCGAAGATCGCGGGAGCCCGCGTGGTGTTCTACAACACGGCTGGTCAAGCCGCGGGCACGATCGAGTTGGGGCCATGATTCTTGCTGCTGCTGCCGCCGCGATGGCGGCCTCGCTTTGTGCCGAGGATCCAACCTGGCGAGACAAGCCGTTTGCGGCGACGAGTTGTCCGCAGGTCTATTCGATCCATGGAAATGTGCCCACGGACCACGCGCTCGATATCGTGTTTCTGCCCGCTGGATTTACGGAAAGCGAGCTCGACGTGTTTCGCTGCGGGGTGGCGTTGACGCTGCAGTCGATGCTGTCGCGGCCACCTTTCGATAGTTGGGCATGTTCGATCAACGCCTGGCGCATCGATCTGGCGACGCCTCACAGTTTTTCGCCACCGGCGAGCTGCGGCACCGCATCGTGCATTCGCACGCCGCCGGTCTGGAGCGACGCCGATCGCACCGCGCAATGCGCAGCACTCGCGCCGCCGCCGCGCGGCACGCCGATGGGCGATCCGTCCGCGCCGGCCTGCTTGACGCTGGCGCTCGACGCCGAGGGTTGCCCGCCGGGGGCGACATCGTGTCGCGTGATCTGGCCTACGGCGGCGGGACTGCAACGAGCCTGGCGCTTGGCGGCGTGTGCACCGGCGTTCGACATCGTGGTGATCGTGGTCAACGCCGGTGATTGGGCCGGTGGCGGTGCGGCCGATATGAACCCGCCGTTGACGGTGGTGACGCTCAACGGCGTGAGCGCCGATCGAACGCGCGGGCGATTGTTGGCACATGAGTTGGGACATGCGCTGGGATTACTCGACGAGTATCAAGACGGGTATCCCGATGCGTCGGGTGCGCCGGTGTTTCACGCTAATCGCAACATTGCCAAGCTGGGAGTGTCGCCGCCGTGGAAAGATTTGTGCGGTGCGGCTGGCTGCGCGCAGGTGTTGAGATGCCCGACCGTGAAGCAACCGGCGGAACTACCGGGGGTCGGGTTGTGGCAGGGCGCGTTTTATTCCACGTGCGATTACTTCAGGGCGTCCCAGGACTGTTCGATGCAGGATCCGGACGAGGAATTTTGCCCGGCGTGCGTGGCGTATACATCGAAGCTGTTCGAGGACATGGGGATGAAGCGCTGCGGTCCGTAGCGGCTCGTTGCGCGGAAACTCGAGCAGAGCGCCGATTGCTTTCTGTTACGCGGGCTGCTTCAACGAATCGCGAGTCGAACCTTGCCACACCTCACGATGAGTGAGTCACCGCTGCCGGACCAAAAGCAGTCGAACGCACCGGCGGCCCATTGCTCCGATCCCATGCGCACCGAGTAGTCGTTGCCGACCACGCCTTCGAGGATCACAAGGTCGTTGTTCGATGCGCACGATACTGAAAAAGACACGCCGCCAAACGATCCGCCGGCCGAACCGCGCCAGGTCTTGGGGCAGGAGAGGGTGACGACCTTCGTGGAGGTCACGCTGTTGGAAACTTGCGCGGGGGTGGCGCTGTTCAGTGCGGCCACGGCGAATGCACCGGCTGTCAGTAGCGTCGTGATCATGTTGGAGGCTCCTCCCGTTGTAGGTGCGCGGAGATGGTAGCCGATTTAGATCGACGTGACGCCGCGAATCTCGCAGGTTTGCCGCTAGTTCGTCGCGCCCTCATCGGCCCAGCGTAGACTTTTCACCGTCGCGAGAATCTGCTCGTCGGTGAAAGCAGGGTCGGCGCTGGTCAGGCACAGAATTCCTACGGGCGGTTTGCCTCTGACGTAGCGCATCGCGTACGCACCGCGCTTGGGCAGGCGATTGGGAACCGCGCTGGTACCGTGAAACGTGACGATACGCACGCGCGCGCCGTCGATCGTGTCCTCGGAAAGCGTGACGGTTGCGTCGCGAGTGACGTAGTCGAGGTTGGCGAGTTTGTCTTCGAGGAGTGGCCGCGTGAGGTCGCTTTCGGTCCAAGCCGCCTTGCCTATGCCGACGGCGATGAAGCCGAGGCTCTCGGCGAACCGGTGCTGATAGTCCACCCTCTTCGATTCACTGCTGTACTCGCGCCATTGATCCGAGGGGAGATTGAATCTGAAGCCATGAGTTGCGTTCGTCACCGCGCGCGGCGAGAAACCCGCTGGCTTGCGGCGCGTTGAGTTGGGGTCGAGCGCGGCGCCTGGTGCACGGGTGCCCACGGTTGGCTCGCCGTTCCAGCGCAAGCTCGACATCATCGCGAGCGCCGCGTTGCCATCGCCGGCGGGCCCAACACGCAGCGACCGGCGAGGAGCGGCTTGCCCGGCGTCGCGCGCACCACCAACAGCTCCCGACGTGACGGGTCGCTGGGGTCGGCGTTGGCGATTACGTCGGCCAGTAGGGTTCGGGCGCCGTCGAGCAGCAGCGAGTCGAGGTGTCGCACTTCCAGCACCGCTGCGTCGTCCTCGTAGGCTTGGAACAGCCGATACAGCTCCCACACATCGCTCGGGAATGCGTTGGGATCGGTCGTCGAAATGAGGTTGGTGGGCACTTGATAGACGCAGCCCAAGCTCTTGTCGTGCGACTGAAGGTACGCGCTTATCTCGGGCTTGGTGTCGTCGGTCCAACTTGCCGGCAACAGCACGGAGGCGCCGAGGTCTTTCAGCGCGTGTCGCGTGGGATCGTCGTAACCGGCGGTCGATCCTGCTTCAGGTGGAGCTGCACGGGGTGAGAGCGTGATCGGCGGCGGCGACGGTGGTGGCGGTGGTTCTGGCGGCTCGAGCTTCTCGAGTTCTTCCTCGCATCTCACGATCGACACGATGGCTTGGGTCTCGTTCTCTTGCGCGACCTTCTTCAGTTCGATCATACCTTTCGCTTGTTCGTACTCGGTTTGTGGATTGAACTTCCAGATGAGACTACTCGCGATGTTCTTGGCATTCGCGAACTGCTGCTCGGCACGCTTGAAATGACCGATCGCTTCTTCGTATCGGCCGTCGTTGTACGCGTCGACGCCTTGGTTGGCGTTGGCCAGTCCTTCGTCGTTTTGGTCGAGTGCGCGCTTGGCTTCGCTGTAGAGATAGGGGTCGCCGGCCTCGGCGGAGGTTGCCGCAGATGCCGCGAGCGCAAGACCGCCAAGGGCCAGTAGCAGGAGTCGTGTCATGTGGCGAGACGCTAGCACAGAGGCCGGGGAAAGGGCCTCGGTTGGCGGAAGCCGCGCGGGTCTGTTGGCAACTTCCGTGCGGCGAAGCGGCATGACACACCGCACGCAAGCGATGTTGCGGCGATCGCAAGTATCCAGAGTCACTCTGGTGGTAGCGCTACCCTGAGTTTCTCGACAGGTCCGGCCTCAGGAGTTAGGTATACCGTCCCCGAATTAGCCGATG
>JANNUT010000094.1:0-20504 GCA_031395565.1 Acidobacteriota bacterium
GCGAGCCACAAACTGCTTGATGAGTGTTGTGTTGAACCAATCGATGAACGCGACACGCTGCTTCCTTGAGGTGTTGCAAATGTACAAGGAAGACACGCGAACAACAACCGAAAGTGTGCACGATGAACAGAAATATTTCGCACGAGTGAGAATGCTCAACACCGCGATGACGCACGACCACACGAGCGACTCTGCGAGATAACGAAGTCATCGTGAATCAACACTGAGATCAGCAATCACACCTGCGCATCGCTAGTCTTTTCAGCATCGCGGCATGTAAGGCAACGCGTGAGCGAAGAGCTCGCCCTAACGAGAACCGCGCCGCGCCAAGAACCAAGCCGTAGCAATGTCTCTCGCGAACTCGGCACCGCACACATCAACCCTCGACAGGCGTAGGACATCGCGATCGCAAGCGTTGAATTCGGTAAACCGTCCCCGAATTAGGTTGGGCGGTTGCGGGGTCCTTACGCGACGGTTTCGTCGTTGACATCCGTCCGGCATCGGCGTACATCCACCCTGTTCAGTGCGGGGAAGCCACGATCGCTACCAGGCCCGCAGAGACCTGAAACATCCGCAGGCTCGGCCCGATGCGAGGTCCGATCGAGTGGCTCCTTCCGCGTGGATAGAACGGGTGGAATCGATGAGCAGCAAATCGCAACACCAAGCGGCTAACTCTCTCTCTCTCTCTTCAGTTTGTCGGTACTCACGGCGATGAGTTTCTGCGCCGCAAGAGTGTCGTACGCTGAGTGCGTCCTGAACAATCCCAAGGAGTTCGTGGTCGCCGTCTCGGAGCAGCCACAGGACGGAAACCCAGCGATCCAGTGCCCGCCCCCGCCGAGCGATCCCTGTGTTGTGCCAGCTGGACCGACAATCGTCGGCTCGGTGAAGGCACAAGAAGCGACGATTCAAGCCACGATTCCGTCGGGCTACCAAGCCGTGATCGGTCACGTGCAGGTGCGCGAAGAAGTCGTTGGCGGCGCCAGGGTGGACTACTACTCCACCAAGTCCACGGCAATCCTCCCGACGTCAGGCAGCACCGTGCAAATCGGGCTTCCTGGATTGCGCAAGAACACGAAGCATTGGGTGAGCGTCGCCTTCTGCCGAAACATCACTGCCTATCCGGGCCTGAGGGGATGCAACTGCTGGTCCGCCGAGACGCTGGTCGATACGACCAACGTCGGCTTCAGCAGTTCGCTGCCGTACGGCGCACCGGAAACTACCGGAACGAGTCTCAAGCTGGAAGACGAATTCGTTCGCCCAGTCACCACGACGCAAACCACTCCCAACGAGGCGGGCGACGGCGGGGATGGACTTGGACCGAACAGCGTCTGGCTCGATGGTTTCGATCCTCCCACACTCGAAGGGTCGTACATCGATACCAGCGGTGACAACGCTGTGATCAGCAACGGCCTGGCGCGCTATGCGCGGCCGGCCAAGAGCACCGACTCGTACGGCGCGATGCGGTTTTGGGTAACCAACAACGCGACGACACCCGACAAAGCCCCTGACTACAACATCGAGTTGATGGCTCGATACACCGGCGATGGCGTGTCGTCGCAGTTCTACGCCGCCAAGTTCGTCTACATTCAGCTCGGACGTACCTACCCGACGCTACTGCTCATCAAGGAATCGCAGATCAGTCCCGACCAGACAATCGACTGGACGAAACTTACCCCCGGTGTTGACTACATCGAACTCACTGGATCGGCGCCTGGCAGCAACTGTCCGGGCGAGGAGGTCAACAAGTGCACTGGAACGCCGCCATTGCTAACAGGCATCAATCGCGACGTGAACTACGCAGTGCTGCAGATATCGGCGCTTAAGAACATTAATTCAAGCAAGACAGATCTTGTCGCGGCGGTGGGATGGAACTGCGGCAGCGCTGGCACGGGCTCAGCTTACAAGTGCAGCAATGTCTGCTGTCTAGCTAAAAGCGATGCCGATCCAGACCGGCTAGAAGTCAACGGCCGGTTCGCGATCTTTGGCCATCATCCAGGAACGCTGTACAAGCTCGAGTGGACTCGCTTCGGAGATACATCAGCAGGAACCTGGCCGTGATCCTTCGACAAGCAGTTGTGTGCTGGGCGCTGGCAACAGCGCCCAGCGCGTTCGCCGGACAGATCGTCGACTTGGCCACCTACCCTGACGCCTTGCACGTCCAGTCGATGCAGCAACAGGACGGGATCGGGGGCGAGATCATCTCCTGCGATGTCAACGGCGACGGGCTGACGGATTTGGTGCTCGCCGCACCGATCGCGGATGGGGTGAATTTTTCACGCGGCGCCGCTGGCGAGGTCTACCTTGTGCTTGGTGCGCGCAAGCGCTGGTCGGGCACGCGAAGTATTCAAGACGTGGCAGCGGTTCGGATCATCGGCCAACAGGAGTTCCATTCGTTCGGAACCGGGGTTGCATGTGCAGACCTCAATAGCGATGGATTCGCGGATATCGCAGGCGGAACCACGCAGGCAGACAGCCTTAACAATGCGCGGGATCAAGCGGGACAGGTTCACATAATCTTCGGTGCCGCCTCGCTTCCCTCACTCATCGACCTCGCGCAGCCGCAAGGGACAACTGTCTACGGTGCCGAAGACTTCGATGGCCTAGGAGACGAGCTAATCACCGGGGATATCAACGGCGATGGACGGCCTGACCTGCTGCTCGATGCGTCTCACGCGACGTACAAACCCACGAACCAAACTCAAGCCGGCAAGGTCCACGTGTTGTTTGGAAAAGCGAATTGGCCATCGTCGATCGACCTGCGCACCGCAAGCGACCTGACGATTCACGGATCGACAAAGAGCGACAACTTCGGATTTCAGCTCAAGGCGGGCGACATCGATTTGGATGGAACCGACGAGCTGATCGTCGACGCACCGGGCAGCGATCGACCGGGCACAACACGGTCTTCATCAGGCTCTGTTTATGTCTGGCGGGGCCGATCCACCTGGCCTTCGTCGATCAACCTCGCCAGCAGCCAACCTGACCTGTTGATCTTTGGTGCCGACGCCGGCGACGGGTTTGGCCGGGCGAGCATGGGAGTCGCTGACTGGGATGTCGATGGGACCCCTGATCTCTTGCTCGGGGGGCCAGGCGCCGACGGACCGACCAATACGATCTCGGATGTGGGAGAGATGAGGTCAGTCGAGTTGGGATTGAACTGGCCTCCCACGATCGATCTTCGAACGACCTACAGTCGAATCCTCTATGGAGTCGACACCCAGGACTATACGTGCAATCGATTCCATCTCGGAGACGTCAACGGCGATCGCGTGCCGGACCTGACGTGCAGTGCTAGCGATGCTGGCGGACCGGGCGAGTCACGCTGGCACGCTGGTGAATGCGCGACCGTCTTCGGCCGTGTTGGACTGCCCACCGATATTCGGCTCGCCAACGGTGACTACGACATCTTGATCTACGGCGCCGCTCAACAAGACGGCATCACCAGCTCCAAGTTCACAACCGATATCAACAACGATGGAATTCAGGAGATCGCTGTCCGCGGTAATTACTCTGTCCCCGGCCGCCTGAGCGATGTCTACCTGATCAGCCCCGTCGACATCGATGGCGATGGGTTCAGCCAACTCGCCGACAACTGCCCGCTCGTCGCGAACAGCGACCAACTCGATTCCGACGGCGATCTTCGCGGCGATGCCTGCGCCCTCGATTGGGACGGCGACGCGATTCCAGACGAATCAGACTGCGCCGCAAACAGCCGGGACGCTGGCCGGCCTCCCTCAATCGGCCCAGTCGCGGTCGATCACAACAGGGCACTCGGACTCACGCGACTCTCGTGGCCGCTGCAGCCGAGCGCCGATCGTTACGACGTGAGCCGTGGTCTTGTGACACAACTGGCCCCCGGTTCCTTCGGATTCTGTCAGTCCGCAAGAGATCCCGACGCCACGGACGGTGAGTTCGTCGACGATCAGTCACCGCCGATTGGCAACTCGTTTTTCTATCTCGTGCGCGGCATCGATTCTGGCTGTGGCGGCAACGGCTCGTGGGGCGCTACCTCCGCAGGCCTAGAGCGCATCAACTCAGACCCCGGCGCTTGCCTGTAGCGCGCAGGCGGCGTGACATCTTTGCAGCAACGCCCGATCGGAGCGGGCCCCCTGCGGCACCCCGCCCCCGACCCAACAAATGTCAAATGCCCACAGCCACGCCTCACCGTAGAAAACTGCCGCACCTCAGAGGGGAGCGGGTTTGCGAGACCAGTGCTGGGATCGGCGAGATTTTCTGCGAGCCGGTGTGCTCGCCGCCGGGGGTGTGCTGGTCCCCAGGGGAGCGCGCGCGGAGGGGCCTCGCCCGCGTGTGATCCACGTGCATCACGGTCGTGCCGCTCGATGGCAACGCGACGGAAGCTACTATCGCCAGCACGTCGAGCAGGGAATGGTCACCGAGATGCTGGATGGGGCGGTGAAGGCGCTCAAGGGGCTCCCCTCTGTGGCTGCCTGGCGCGCCGTCTTCGCGCTGTCGAACAACGCCACACGACGCTTGGTAATCAAGGTCAACCTCAACAACTCCAAGCTGGCGACAGATGGCGCACGGCACGATATCGATGGACTGCCTCAGCCCGTCATTGCCGTGATTCGCGGCTTCGTGTTGGCGGGCGGCAATCACGCCAACGTGACGGTATACGACGCCACCAACACCGACCCCACGCGCTTCATCGCCACTTGGTTTTGCGATGCGATTCGAAGTTGGTTTCCATTCGCCAAGTTTCACGCGGCCGGCGGTGGCGATTCGGCACCCGGCACGTATCTCGATCAACCCTACGATGCTGCGACGCATGTCACGTGGGATCCCGCATACGTCAGCACGCCGCCGCGCACGCGCGTCGCGCAGATCGTGCTCGACGCTGATTACTTGGTCAACGTCCCGCTCGTGAAGCGCCATTGCGCCACCAACGTCACGCTCGGTTTCAAGAATCATTTCGGATCGATCGATCGTTGCGATCGACTGCATCCGTGGGTCGAGAGCGACGTCACCACGGCGTCGCTGTTGGCCGACGTGATGGCCAGCCCGCAAAAGCCGGGCGATCCTGCCGTGCGCTCGATCGCACAAAAGACGGTGCTCACGGTGGGCGACATGCTGTATGGCCAACCGTGTTCGAACTTCGATCACACGCCGCGCCCGTGGCAAACCTGGCGTCGCGAGTGGCCCAACTGTTTGATCGTCGCCGACAACGTGGTCGCTGCCGACTCGGTGATGCTCGATCTGCTCGAAGCAGAGCCGGCGAACGACGGTGATTGCGGTTTGCTGCGCCCCTGGGCACGACGCTACCTGCAGATTGCGGAGCAAAAAGGACTCGGCCCGCACGAGACGATCCCGCTGCCGGTGGGCGCTGTCTTCGATGCCACGCGCATGAACTACAGCCGATACGACTACCGGTATCTCGATCTGCAGACGAGTGGCGCTTATCTCACCGTCTATCCTGAAGCGGGCGGCGCGACGCAACTGTACTGGTCGCATTACTTCTCGGGACCGTGCGAGGTGCAGCGGTCTAGTTCGGCCAGCTTCGCGACGTATACCGTGCTGGGAATCACCGCCGACTCGGCGTGGTTCGACGCCAATCCTCCCGGCCCTTCGTTTTATCGAGTCCTGTACGCGGGGTAACGCGGCGACCGGGTTGAATCACAGTCCTGACAGGCATAGGCTCTCATCGCGTTCGAGATCACAGAAAGGGGTTGCAATGAAGCGATGCTGGCTCGTACTCATCCCCGCCGTGTTCTTACTCCTCATCAACATCACCGTTGCCGCCGAACAACCGACAGTCGCAGCTGCAGTACCAGACGGCGACCGGATGGTTCAACGACAACAACGTGTGCGCGAACCTCAAAACGAGATCGACGCGCTGGCACAGCAGTTCGATGCCCTTAAAGAGGCTCCGGGTCTCCCGCCCGGAGTCATCGACCGGAACTCGCCGTTGCTCAGCGAGCCGCCGGGAAATATGCCGTTCTCGTTCGAACAACCCAACGAGCCCCGGGTCGTTCCGCGAAGTCCGTTTGGAGACCCGCGCCCGTACCAGTACAACGGGATGACGTTTTGGTGGATCCCGTTGTCGACCGGCACAGCGCGCCTTGAATCGCCCGCCCGCCCTCTCGGATCGGTCGAGTTCTCTCAGGCCAAGTAATCGGTTGCCCCGTTATGCGGTTGCCACGACGCACCGCACCGCCGTATATGCTCGCTGAGTCCGTGGGGCTGCAGGCCACGACACGGGGAGCAAATCATGATCGTCAAGTACCTCTTACCGCGCGCTCTCATTCTCGCGACTGCGCTTCCCGGTTTCGTTTTCGCGCAGCAATCAACGCTGGCAGGCCCCTACTTCACCAACGTCACCACCACTGCAGAACTGACCGGCGCGATCGGCTTTCGCAGCGCGGTGGCAGACATCAATGGCGATGGCTATCCCGACCTGCTCCTTCACCGTCAGTGCTTCTACGACACGGGTGACGTGCAGAACAAGCAGTACGTCTACCTGAACGTAGCGTGCGATGGCTCGTCCGATCCGTTCTGCCGCAAGTACGTCGACGTCACGGCGTCGTCCGGTGTGCGTGCCACACGGCAAGGCGCCGCGTCGGGCCACTTCTCCGATGGAGTGGTGCTCGCCGACGTCGACAACGACGGCGATCTCGATGCGTTTTTCTTTGTCTACGTGCACCAGACCTACACGCTCAACCAAGGCAAGAGCGACCTGATGCTCAACGACGGTTTGGGGCACTTCACTTACGCCGCCGCGTCGACGTTTCACAACGAGCCGATCTACAACACCACTGACGGCGCGTGGCTCGATTACAACAACGATGGCGCGATCGATCTGGCGATCAGCAACTACTACTTCAACGGCGTGCCGACGACCGAGCAACTCTATCGAGGACAGGGCAACGGCGGCTTTACCAACGTGACCGGGCCGTCGGGGATTGGAGCGCGCACCAGTGTCGCCTACGCGCTCTCGACCTTCGATTGGAACAACGACGGGTTCATGGATCTGTTCGTCCCGCTCTACGACTATCTCAACTCGAGCCTGACCTGTTTGCATTGGCGCAACAATGGCAACGGAACCTTCACGCAAGTACAGGACACGTCGCACTACAACGACAACTGCGGTGTTGCGCACTCGTCGCTGGTGGCCAGTTTCGGCAGCATGCCGATGGACTACGACAACGACGGCTCGATCGACTTCGCCGAAATCTACGTTCACGGTGGAACGGCGCGTGGCAAATTCTCGGGGCCGGTCAGAAACGCGGGCGGCGTGTTTTCATGGGACTTCTCGCGCGTGAAGAACCGCGCCAGCGAAGACACCGACGTCACGCACGACGGCGACCATCAGCTCGCCTGGTTCGACTTCGACGGCGACATGCTGGTCGATTACGTGATCGATGAGTGCTTCTACGGCACCAACAACCAAATCTTTCTGTTCAAACAAGACCCCGATCACAGCTTTCGTCCGGTCACGGTCGAGTCGGGCCTTTCCGCCATCAATCAGCTCAACAAGGCGGTCTACGATCTGATTCCGATGGACTACGATCGCGATGGCGACTCCGATCTACTGGTCGCCTTCGCCGATGACACCGTCGGGGTGCAGTTGTGGCGCAACGATGTCGGAACCGCCAAGAACTGGACGTCGATCACACTCGCGGGTGCGGGCACCACCGGTCACGCCAATCGCGCCGGGATCGGCGCGCGGATCGAGATCACGGCAGGAGGCGTCACGCAGACGCGCGAGGTCGACGCGGGCCCAGGGCAGCACGCGCCGCAAGCACCGCTCACCGAAACGGTCGGGCTGGCAGCGCGACAATGATCGACAAGATCCGCGTGCGCTGGCCCAGCACACCCCTGGGATATACCGAGTGGAAGTACGTCCCGGTGAATACCTTCCTCACGATTCGCGAGCAGTGCACGCCGCCGGCCGATCCAACGCGGCTGACCGTCGCCAAACAGGGCGCCGACGCCTTGCTCTCATGGGACGACCCGGCCATCGCGGGGCTGACGTGGAAGGTGTACCGCGACACGCAACCCAATCGCGCACTGTGGGGCGCGCCGCGTTCGCTCGGTGTCACCGATGAGGACCCGGGTTCGGCAGGGATTCAACGCAAGGACCTCGGTGCGATTGCCGAAGCCTCGTCGCTATACTACCTCGTCACTGCTTTCAGCCCGAGTTGTGGCGAGAGTCCTCTGCCCTAACTGGCAAGTCCGCGTCACCGCAGCGCAGCATTTCAGAGGTGTCCACGAAATTCAGCGGGGCGATGAAGAGGGGCGGCGCCCTGAGCGCCGCCCCCGCGGTGCGTGATCGCCTGCCCCAAACCGACTTCACTCCGTTCGAATCGCGATCTTTCGCGCCGCGCGCTGTGCCTCGGGCGTCTTGTTCAGAAGCACCGTCAGCACACCGTTTTTGAACATCGCGTTGACACGCTCGGTGTCGACCTCCATGGGCAGCACGATCTGCCGTTGGAACGAGCCATAGCTGCGCTCACTGCGGAATAGGTTCTTGTGATGTTCGATGTGCTCGGATTCTTTCTTGCCCTTGATGGTCAGTGTGCCTTCGTGAATGCTCAACTCGACGTCCTTGGCCTCCAGTCCGGGCAACTCGGCGGTCACCTCGAACCCCTTCTCGTCCTCACAGATGTCCAGGCGCGGAACGAACTCTCCGCTTACATCGGCACGAAACGCCGGCCACCGATTGCGCACATCGTCGAACAACGTGTCCCACAACTGTGGGAACTGAGCCCAGGGATCATCAATCTCGGGCCGGCGATGGACCAGGCTCCTGAGTGTCATGCATCACCTCCCGCGGGGAGATTATTTTGCCGCCGCATGCGGACGCTTTTTGGGATGCCGGGCCGGCCCGGGAAATTGACAAAAGCCAAACGCTTCGCACCCTGCAGCCGAAGTGTGTGGAGATGTGCAGCGAAGTTCGGGGACGGTATTACGTATACCGTCCCCGAATTGGTTAGCGGAATTGCTGGAGGGTGCGGTTGTACTCGATGGTGGTGGAGCGGCCGTCGTCGGGGTTGGTGAGTTGGATCGGGACCCAGGTGTTGGTGGGGAAAAGGCTAGAGAGGGGCTTGCCCTGTTTGAGCATGATCGAATTGGAGGTGCGCCAGACGACGTTGCTGTAGGGCGCGCCGGCAATCTTGACTTCGACGGTGCTGTGAATGTTGCTTCCATCCAAGCGCAAGCGGAACGGGCTCTTGAGCGTCACGACCTTCGTGACGCTGGGGGCCAGCGCGTCGATGACGATCGAGCCATCGCGCTTGCAGGTGGTGCCATCGGCGGTGGCTGTCATCGTCCAGGCGTAGGTTCCTGAGAATGCATAGGTGTGCGTCGTGTTGGCCGTTGCCGCGCTGGCACCGTCTCCGAACAACCAGGCATAGCTCGTGGCGCCGTTGCAGCCCGAGGCGGTCGCACTCGCCGAGAATGAGAGATTTGCTCCCTCGGCTCCCGTGGTGGCCGCGTTGGCCGAGCAGGTCAGGATGCAGTTGTTGGCCTGCACGGTGACGGACGTTGTCGCCAAGTTGGAGTCGATCTTTCCGTCCCAGGCCGCGAACGTGAAGCTGTCTGCGCCTTGATACTTGCTCTCGGGATAGTACGTCGCGCGCTTGCCGGACAATCCTACGGTGCCGTGCGCAGGTTGCGACACGATCCGAAACACCAGCGCGTTGCCATCGGCATCGGTAGCCGTGAGATCGATCGATTGCGGCGTGTCAGGCCGGGTCGAGAGCGTCCGATCGGTGGCCTTCGGTGCATGGTTCGTCGTGGAGGACTCGCTGCTTGGTCCGTTGTGGCAGGCAAAACAGGAGATCTGTGCGCCCGCAAAGAAGTTTCTCTTGCCGAATTCGGTGCTAAACGTTCGCGTGGCAACGGTTCGCGACAACACGGTGCCCTTGTAGTCGTTGCCGTGACACGCACGGCACTTGCCCGCACCACCGTCCTCGGCCGCATCCCCATGCGCGTCGACCCAAGCAGCGCCCAGCGGATGCAATCCGTGCGGACCACCTGAAATCGTGTTGGGCATCCGGTCATGACACGCGGTGCATTCGCCAATCACGCCGGCATGGCCTTGCAGCTGAGTGCTCTGCACGTTGTCGTTGACGTGCGAGCTGATGTACTCGGCATGTGTCGAGCCGTGGCACGCTTCGCATGCCACACCACCGTGCCCAAACGAGAAGCGATACAACGAGAACCCCGCGGCAGGCGCCGCGTTGTTGGTATCGAACAGCGGTAGCGTGGCTGCACGCCTCGAACCACCGGCGTCGATCGCCGAACTGAAGCGAATCTGCCCGCCGTTGTTGAGCGCATCACCCGTGTGGCAATTGCCGCAGCGCGGTTGGTCGAGCCAGCCGGTGCGCGCAATCGAACCGACCTGCGCCATCGTTCCGTGGCAGCTTTGACACTGCATCGCGCAGCGTGCCGTCGAGCGCTACCGCCTTGCCCATCGAGCCACGCAAGCAGCGTGTTTCCGAACCGGGGTGACAGCGATAGCACGCCGAACGGTTGGCGCTGTTTCCGAGTGTCAGGCCCGTCTTCGGGTCGACGACGGTGGCGTGAGCGCTGTGCATCGAATGCGTGAGTTGCGGAATGCCGGCCAGGCCGGTGCCCGGCAGTGCATTCGACGCGTGACAACGCGCGCACAAGATTGGGGTGCCGACGTTGTGATAAGTGGCCCACAGTCCGGCTGGGTCGTAACCCGCGCTCAGGAGCGCCGCCTGGAAGGAGGCGCGTCCGCCCTCGAAGTCGTCATGTAACAGCAGGATGTTCTCGCGATAGTCGATCTGCTTGTCGGGGTGGTGTGCCCAGCCTCCGGAAGGGCGCGCCGCCGCAACCGAGTCCGAAGCGTGGCAGGCGCTGCAGTCCATTTCGTCCGACACAGGCAGTACGACATCGGTGCGTGCCAGTTCTACACCGGCATTGTCGCGCGCCACCACGCGCATCATGGGGTATGCGTTCTTGTGGCCTGCGTCGTCGTAGGCGGTGATCGGCACGCCGTCGGCGACGAACCAGTGATTGGTCGCATCGAACGTCATCGGTTGCGGCGTGTTTTGGAGTCCGGGCATTTTGGCGCCCGCCAACCCGACATCGATGGCCGGGCCTGCTCCGTACAGCGGCTGCGCGAACTGCCAGAAGTTGGTCTTGTGGTTCGATGTGGTGTTGATCGAGCCGCTCGGATCGGCTACGGCTTGATAAGTCAAGTGCACCGATGTGTCACTGGTAATGACCGCGCCGTTGGGCCCGACGACTTGTGCGTTGAGTACGTTGTAGGGAGGCAAGATCGAGAACACCGAGTAGTCGGCGTCCATGCAATGCATCCCAAGGTTGTTCCAGCCTACGACGGTGTAACCCGACGGCCCACGCGCCGCTGCTGTTATCGCCAAGAGTGCGATCGCAGCTGCTGTAACGGTGAACACGCCAAGGCGCATGGAGTGCTTCATGGTTCACCTCTACCGTCTACGCACTTCCCCGCGCATACAGTGCGCGCCTGGTAAGGCTGCACACTTGACTGCGATCACAGCGGGACGTGCTGATTCCGCTCCGGACAAGGCGTCTCTGACTGCAATCGTGCACTTCTTGCATCACAACCGTTTTCGCTACGTGACGTTTCTCACGGACACGCTCCGATCACCCGCTGCTGTGCGGCGCTGTTACGACCCCACGATCCGGTACCGCACACGTTCTTGGCGCGCACCAGGTAATAGCGCGCGTCACCGGCGCTCGGCCCCGCTGAAGAATCGACCCACGGCGACGCCGAGAGATTCTGCGCACGGCACGAGGCGCGCGAGAAATTGCCATCGGCACGCAGCGCACTCACCGTGCCATCGACGATGTCGTAGCTGGTTCCCGGATCTTGCATCGTCCATGCAAGGGTCACTGCAGCGCTCTTCGTGAGCGTCAACGGTGCGGCCTCGTTCGGCGCGTTCCACACGCTTGCATTGTGCGGCGCACAATCGACGATATCGGCCGCACCGTCGTTGTCATCATCCGGGTCTTTCCAATCGGGAGTGCCGTCGACATCGAAGTCGGGTGAAAACTCGAACGCCCCGATATCGACGTGCGCCGTGCCGGTTCCGTGACCATCCTGGATGCGTGGTGCGCCATCGAGGTCGTAGGTCATCGCGCAGTGCGCGTCGCTGCCGGTGTCGATCGCCGGTGAACTCGCCGCCAGCCGGTAGTTGCCGTTGGCGCGGTCGAGGAATTGCGGATCGCTTTGCTGATCAGTCGGACCCACGGGCACGTTGACGTAGTTCTTGTTGAGCCCACCGGTCCAGTTCCACATTTGGTTGTTGACGAGCGTCGGGTTGAGCGGCATCAACGCGCGCTTGTAGATCCCCGACGAGTTGAAGGCCATCACGTTGTTGGCGATCACGATCTCGCCGGTGTCTGGCAGCACCGCAATAGCACCGCCTTGCTCGCCAGCATAGAAGCTCGTCGCCGTGTTCCCGGCAAAGGTGTTGCCGTTGATCGAGACGGTGCCGGGAGCGTTTCGTTTGCTGAGCAGCCAAATCGCGCCGCCCTCCCCGCCGGTCCCCAATTGCGCTTGATAGGCGCGATTGTTGACAAACAGGTTGTTGGTGATCGTTCCACGGTCGGCCCCCGTCACGTTGATCGCGCCACCGGTTTCGCCGGTGTTGGAAACGAAGTAGTTGTAGTCCAGTTCGAAATCAAAGCACGATGGCAACGACACCGCGCTTTCTCCGGGTCCGATGTACACCGGCGGAACGTAGTAGTGCTGATTTTGCTCGATCCAGTTGTTGTAGAGCATTGGCCGGGAGAGCGTGCAACGTACGGCCGACCCGTAGTTGGAGTGATTTCGGTAGATCGCGTTGTAGAAGATGTCGGCCATCGACAGCTCGCAGTAGATACCGCCCCCCTCGCCGCTGAAGTGGAGTGTTTCGTTTTCTGAGATGGTGTTCCCCAAGATCAATGGGTGCGATCCAAGCAATCCGATGCCGCCCCCCTGCCCTGGTATCAGGGGCGGCGTGGCCCAGTCGCCGAGCGAGTTGTAGATGATTTCGTTGTTGCTGATCACCGGCGAGCTGGTGTCGCAGCGAATGCCACCACCCAGCCCGGTCGGCATGCTGCCCGATGGGAGCCCGCCTCCCAAGTACTTGCCGCCTCGGGTGATTCGAAAGCCGTCGAGCGTGGCAACGCGATAGCCAGCGTGACCGCAGTTGACCACGGGTGGCACCTCGCTCCCATCGAGCACCGTGAGGTGCGCCCTTGGGTCGCGCTGCGTGCGGAGCGTCTCAGTGCCGGCAAAGCCTCCGTACAGATGGACCCAACCGTAGAGCGTCAGATGCTCGGCGTACGTCCCTTCGGCAACCCACACTTCACCACCACCAGCAGCCCAAGCAGCACTCACTGCGTTCTGCACGGTCTTCTTCGCGGTTGCCCAGCTCTGACCATCGAGTTGATCGTCGCCGCTGGGGCGCACGTAGCGGATTGCCGGAAGGTCGGGCCACGTGGCACTGCTGGACTCGTCGGCGCCAATGTCGACGTGTGCGCCCTGTATGCGCGGTTCGCGATCGATGTCGGTCCAGCCAACGCTCACTGCGCCATCGTCACCGCTATCGCGGCACGGTGAGTCGAGTTGTATGTGCTGGCGGCCGCTGCCGAAGTCGACGAGCTTGGGATCGGCTGAGATGTTTCCGTCGATGCCGGTCAGATCCGAGAGCTGGAAGTAGTTCGTGGCGCGCGCGTGGACCTCGTTGCCCCATACGTTGTTGAAGCGAATCGTCTCGACATACGGGTTGCCGATGTCCTCTTCCAGCCCCCAAGTGTTCTTGGCGACAAGGTTGTTGACGATCGTCGGAGCCGAGTTCCCCCAAAACACCCCGGAACCGCTGTTGGCGAAGATCGTGTTGTTGACGATTTGCGCGGCTTCGTTCTCGGAGTTGATGAAGGCAATGCCGCCGCCGCTGGCGACCGCCGCATTAGCGGCAATGATGTTGCTGCGAATGCGCGGCGCGCAGATGCCACCCAGCGGTTCGTCGGCCAGGTTTCGCTCGGTCGCGAAGATGCCTCCACCGCCGATGAACTCGGCACTCGCCGCCACGTTGGACGCATTCTCGTAGATGAAGTTGTTGATAATTTCCGGACGCGCCACGAGCGCTGATTCGCTGATCCACACACCAATCCCGCCACCCCTTCCATACGTCGTGTTCCCCACGATCGTGTTGTTACGGATCTCGGCCGACGAACCGACGAGCACGATTCCGCCACCTCCGTCTGATGCATGATTTACTTGGATTACATTGGATTCGACCAGCGCCTGCGCCGACGGCGCGAGCGCGCGATAGCCCCAAACCATGATCCCGCCGCCGAAATCGGCTTGATTGCCGAGCACATCGTTGTTGACGATGGTTGGCGCCGACGCGAGTACGGCGATTCCGCCGCCTTGCGCGCTGTCGCCGTTGCGGATGCGTAGCCCGTCGATGCGCATTCCACGTGACGCGTTGTGGTCGATCGTCACCACCGACCCAAGCGCCTCGCCGTCGAGGATCGTGGCGTTGTTGGCAACGTTGCGCTGATCGCGGCTTGTCTCGGTCCCCGCGAACCCGCCGTAGAGTGCGATATCGACGGAGACACCGGCAACCACCCGATTGGCGATGCGCTCTCTGTAAACCCCCGCCGCGATCCACACTTCGTCGTTTGCCTGCGCGGCCTGGATCGCCGCGTTCACGGTGGCCTTGGCGTGATCCCAGTCGGCGCCCGAGTTGCTGTCGTTGCCGGTTGGCTTGACGCGAATCGTCGCGCTGTTCGCACTGGAGATTGCGATTGTCACGAGGCCAATCGAGAGCACTGCTCGCACCGCACGCCGCGCGACAGATTGCGAGCAGCGTGGCGACGCACTCATCACAGACAGACCGTGTCCGATTTGCATGGCGGACCCCCGCGACGCACGCCCTCCGTGTGGAGGTGATTGCTGGAGGGTGGGAGGTCGATCGAGCGAAATTCTACGCCCAGCTGTCCTCGAGGCAACCGGAAGTGACGTGGAATGTCGCGCGCTGACTGTTCCCCTTCAAGCGCTTCTCGCTCAGTCACGATGTGATGAGTTTCTCCACGCGTTGCACAACTTGCCCTGCCGATTCGAGTGTCGTGACTTGATCGACGTCAGCCTGGCCGTGCGAGTGTCGAGCCGGGCGACAACGATTGAGGGCAAACCGTCATGCACTCATCCAGTGGATCACGCCGATTGGCGTTGTACGAACCGCTCCGATGCAACGACGCGCCCGTCGTGGAAACTACGAGCGCGTCGAGGAACTCATTGATTCGCCGGTGCGACTACTTCTTGGGATCGTCACCACCAGCCCACGCAATGAAGCGCCAGGCACCGCCCTCTTTGATCAGAACGTCCATATAGCGGCCACCGACCGTCTCGCGTTCCTTCTTGTAGTCCTCGCGCGCGACGCGGTAGTAGTACTGGACGACGGCGACATTGCCGGTGATCGTGATCGAGATTGGAAACACTTCCTGCTCGAGCACGGTCGCGTTGCTGCTGCCATATCGGTTCCAGCGCGTCAGCGAGGCCTTGTTGCGAGGCATCGACTCGCCCGTCTCCCAAAGGCTGATGTTGGTGTGGACCATCTTGTCGATCCACGACGCGTCTTTGTCCTTGGACATTTGCCATTGCTGTTCTTCGAACCTCCAGATCTCTTGCTGCTCGGGCGACCACGACTGGGCCATGGCCGAGGCGCTGCTCAGCAGGATGACAGCTCCGAGAATTGCCAAACACGAGTTCTTGATTTGCTTGTTCATGAAAACCCTCCCGTGCAATCACGACAGACAACGCCCTCATTGGCGCTGCGGTCGCTCGATCACGGAGGGAGCCTGACACCGAACTGCTAGCGGCGACACCGCGCGCCAGGGGCAGAGCGTGTGCGACGGGCGCAGCTTTCCATCACGGGCGTGGGGCCGTTGCGGGGGGGGTTACCCTAAAGCGAGCCAACATTTGTCAGGCACTGACGGCTTAACGAACGCCCCGAAATGGCCTAGACTTCGCCGGTCTTCATTGGGGGAGACGCGTATGGCGACCTCGTTCAATACGATCCGATTCTTCTGTGCTGTGTCCGTCCTATTGGGTGCTGTTTCGTCGAGCCTGGCAGCAAGACCTGTCGAGTCCGAGCCACCGACCATCGCCGGTCTTCGCGCCTCGGTAACACAACACGGCCGCGTTCGCGCTCTGGTCGAGTTCAAACAAGACGACGAGACGATCCGCCGGGCGGGCGTCAACACCGACCTTGCAGACGATGAACACCTCGCCAGGCTCGAGCGCTTCGAAGATCCTGCGATCGCGCTGTTCGATGTCGATCTTGTTGGGCTCGATCGTCTGGCCGCCGATCGTCGCGTCGTGGGCGTTTGGGAAGACGTGTTGATGCGCACGAGCCTCGACCACAGCGCGGCGTTGATCGGAGCACCAGAGGCTTGGGCCGCGGGGTATGAAGGCCGCGGCACTCAGATCGCTATTCTCGATACCGGTGTCGAGCGAGATCATCCCTTCTTCAACGGACGGATCGTCGACGAGACGTGCTTTTCTTCCGAGTGGAAACCGTTTCGACTGCGCAGTGCCTGCCCCAACAACAAAACGCAGATGACGGGACGAGGATCAGCCGCGCCTTGCCGAGGTGAAGGTTGCGATCACGGCACGCATGTGGCGGGGATCGCGGCGGGCCACTCCTCGATTCTTTCCGGCGTGGCTCCAGGCGCGGAGATCGTCGCCGTACAGGTTTTCAGTTTGATCAACGATCCGGGCGCGTGCGGCGGCAATGCGAGCACGCCCTGCGCCGCAGCATTTACGTCCGATGTTCTGCGAGGACTCGAGTTCGTCGAAAGACGACGATTGGCCGGAGCGCCGATCGTCGCCGTCAACCTGAGCCTCGGGCTCATGAGCGCGGATGACTGCCACAGCGGCGGGCCATTGTTGGGCGTGATGCAGCGGCTTGTGAACGCAGGTGTGGTGCCCGTCGCAGCGGTTTCAAACTACGGCTACGCGTGTCACGCCTATCCGGCGTGTCTACCGCAGGTCGTCGCCGTGGGGCGGATGGACCTCGACTATCCGCGCAACTGCACCGACATGCGCGCGCCCGGCAACCAGATCCTTTCGTCGATCCCCCCAGGCGGTTTTACTCGATTCACAGGAACGTCAATGGCGACGCCGCACATCAGTGGCTCGATCGCCGTCATTCGCTCTGCACAGCCAGAACTCGGCGCACTCGACGCACTCGATGCGTTGCGCGCAGGAATGACCGATCTTTCGGTGCCTTCTTTAGGTATCTCGACGATGCCCGATCGCGTGCATGCCGTAAGTCTCGACTTCGAACTTGGTCCGAATCAAGGCTGGACGGAGCGGGGCGGCAATCATCCGTTGGTCGACGGACCACTACTCACCCCTGGCCTTCCCGTGGCGCCCAATTCGGGATCTTGGATGGCCCATCTCGGTGGCGTCCCCTACAACTCGACGACTTTGTCTCTTCCGATCTACTTGCCTGCAGGTGGTGAGTGGGAAGTTCGCTACTACCGACAGGTTCGGTCGAGCGAACCGCCCAACTGCTCGTCGACGTTTGGCTCGTCCATGCTCTGGTCCGATAGTCACAACATTTCCAACGAGGAACAGCTCGAAAACGAACCAGTGTGCAGCGACAAGTCCTCACTCGATTGGCAGCAACGAACCACCCTATTTCACAATCCGAGCGGTCGCCTTGGACGCCTTTCATTCAGCGAAACCTCGTACTACCAGTCCACCGCCCCGCGCGTTTTTGTCGATGACATCCGCTTCTCGCAAGTCACTTCACCCGAAACGGCCACACCGCCAGACCCTCCGTCGGTGGATGCACTCGCTCATCCCAACAAGTCCGCGATGTTCTCGATTACCGGTGGTACGGTTTCGAGTGGTGCAATCGGGTTCGAGGTTGAGTGGGGCGATGGTACGCGCTCGCTGACCGGCGATGCTCCTTACTACGGCTTGCGATCGGCGAGTCATGTGTGGTTGCGCTCGGGCACGTACCCGGTACGCTCGCGAGTTCGAACGCCGAAGAACATCATGTCGAGTTGGTCGGCGCCCGTCGTCATAAGCGTAGCGGACCCTGTCGACGCGGTTGACTTGAGCGGGCGTTGGCTCAATCGCAAGTCGAGTTGCGGAAGCGTCTGCTTGGCGCTGGGAGAGTTCGAAGTAACCCGCAGCAACTCGCAGGTTGGTTCCTGGGTCGAGCTCCGGATCTATCTCGCCAAGAGCCCGACGTTGGGCGCTCCTCGCGTCCTGCTCTCCTCCAGTTCATCTCTCGAGTGGTCCTCGACCGACCGCACGACGTTCAGCTTTCAGGCGCAACTCCCTCCCGGAACCACCAGAGGCAACTACCTCATCGCGGTGATCGACGAAGCGAATGAATTTGCCGAGAGCAACGAGTCCAATAACGAGGTGGCGATCCGATTCAAGCGCTAGAACTTGCGCGGCCTGAGCGCCGCCGCTTTCCCAATTAACGCTAAGAACTCGCTGCGACGGCCACTCGTGTCGCGGCTCACTCCTGCACTCGCCAACTGGGTGGCCAGTTCGAAACTCGCGTTGCCGCGCTCGGGTGAATCGCGCAGCACCATGCCGAATGCGGCAACCCCCGCCGCAAACCGCAGTTCGCTGCTGGCCGCAGAGAGCGACGCCGGCTGATTCGGCACGACGACGCTGCGCTCGACGCTGGTATCCGCGTCGGGTGCCTTGAAGCGCAGCTTGACGGTGGCGACCTCGGAAGCATTGCTGCCTGGCCCCGTGATAGGACGCGAGTACTTGAGTGCATCGACCGCTCGCGCGTCTTTCTCGGTCCCTGGCGGCGTGAGTTCGTACAACGCCGTCACCGAGTGGCCGGCGCCGATTTCGCCAGCGTCTTTGGTGTCGTCACGAAAGTCCTCGGCTGCGAGCATCCGATTCTCGTACCCAATCAAGCGGTACGAAGCGACGGCCGCAGGGTTGAACTCCACCTGGATCTTCACGTCCTTGGCCAGTGTAACCAGCGTACCGCCTGCTTCTTCAACCATCGCGCGCCGCGCTTCCAAGTCCGAATCGATGTATGCGTACTGACCATTTCCATGATCGGCCAGCTGCTCCATCTTCGAGTCCTGCAGGTTGCCGGTGCCGAAGCCGAGCACGCTCAGAAACACTCCGGTCTTGGCCTTTTCTTCAATCAGGCGAACCAGTTCCCCTTCACTCGAAACACCGACATTGAAGTCGCCATCGGTCGCCAGGATCACGCGGTTGACGCCGCCTGCGATGAAGTTGTTTGCGGCAATCCGATAGGCGAGGTCGATCCCCTCGCCTCCCGCGGTGGAACCGCCCGCTTGCAATCTGTTGAGGGCTGCCTCGATGGCCACCTGGTCGGTTGTCGATTGCAGCACGCGGCCGGCCGCTCCGGCATAAACCACAATCGCGACCCTGTCCGATCGAGACATTTGACGAGACAGCATCTTCAGGGCGTAGACCACGAGCGGTAGTTTGTCCGGTTCGTCCATCGAGCCCGAGACGTCGATCAAGAACACGAAGTTGCCTCGCTTACGCTCTACGTAGTGAATCGGTGTGGCCCGCAAGCCGATCCGCAGCAGCTTGTGGCCGGGCTGCCAAGGGCACACGGCCAACTCGGTCGCGACAGAAAATGGTTCGCCCGCGACCGGTACCGGGTCGTCGTATCGGAAGTAGTTGAGCAGTTCCTCGATGCGAACGGCGTCGGGCGGCGGCAACTCCCCGTCGTTCAAGAAGCGGCGCACGTTGGTGTACGACGCGGTATCGACGTCGATCGAGAATGTCGAGAGTGGAGTTCGTTGCGCTGGCACGAACCAGTTGTCGATGCGATGGCTGTAGGCCTCAGTGCCAGTGCTCGTGAGCCGCTCTCCGGTGAGCGGGTTCACATTGCTGACTCCGTCGACCGTGACCTTGAAGTCGCGCGCGCGCGAGCCGTGCACCGTGACGTTGCCGTCGGCGTCGGCGTCGACGACTCCCGGCGCGAGCACCAACGCAGTTCGATAGTCACGGCCGTAGACCGGAAGGTCGTTGTAGAACTCCTTCCCGAGCACGGTGGTCTCTTCCGCCTTGGCGACTTCAACGATTGGTCTTGCAGCGACGTCGATCGCCTCCTGCCGTGTGGGATGCAACTCGATCTCGACGATCGGGTTGGTTCCTGCGATCACGGGGACGGTTCGTGTTCCCGACGGCACGTAGCGCGTGGCGGCGGCAGTGATCACGTAGCCTTGCCCCAGCGGAACACCGTCGAAAATCGCAACACCATCGAGATCGGTCTGGAGGGTTCGCTTTGGGAATGCGTTCTTCGGGTCGGATAGCTCGGCGGTTGCGCCAGGGATCGACTCGCGTCTCCCCTGCGTGCTCTCCCACACATGCACCGTAAGAGTTGCCTTGCGAGCCGGTACCACGGCGGCTTGCAAGGAAACCGCTGCAACTGTCGCGGCCATCAGGACTGCCAATCTGGTTGTCATCGTTTTGGTCATCGGGCCTCCCATCGCGAGGCGAGTATCCCGAT
>JANNUT010000095.1:0-11728 GCA_031395565.1 Acidobacteriota bacterium
ACCTCAACTCTCACCCAAACCGGCTCAGTCGAGCCGTTCGTGCCAAGTGGGATTGTGGCACCGCAGTTCGTGCCGCTGAGGTTCGCGACCTTGTAGCCACCGACGTACCCGGAGTTCGTTGAGGCGTTGAATCGCCTGACCTGCAGTTCGGCGCCCGACCCCGAAAGCTGCAACGCGGCCGGCTCGTTGACCAACTTCACCGCATACGCCTTGAGCTGATTGGTCCCTGCCGCCAGTGCTACGCGTGCGATCGCGTCGACGTTGAACTCCGATCCGGTGTAGGACGTGCTTCGCTTGTAGAGCACTGCGGCATAGGTATGTCCCGTCGCCGCCGCCTTCGGCACGTAGACGATCGGTGCCGAGTGCGCAGCGGCGACACGCTCGTTGTCGATGATCTTTTGCCGGCCAGTCGAACCGCTGCTCAACTCGAACCACACCTCAGGCGGCCCGATCCCTTCGCCCCCATCGATCGACTTGTTGGTGCTCCGGCGTCGAAACTGATCCTCGACCTTCTGCACCAACGGTGACGTAGGTGCGGCACCATCGAGGCTGGAGGTCGTGAACAACCCCCCATACCCGGAGCGGCAGGTGCACTTATCGATCGTTCCGGGGGACGACTCGTTGCAGTAGGTGATTCGTGCTGCGTAGTCGCTGTTCGCTTCGAGCCCAGTCGCGCCGTACCGCACCGTCGCTGCCGGCAGGCCCGAAGGGACACCGTCGCGCGAGGCGAACTCGTATAGCTTCTGATAGGCAGAGCCGGTGAATTTGGAGATCTCCCAGATCACGACGTCGGCATCGAAGTCGGTTGGTTTGGTCGCTTTGAGAAGTACGGTTTGAGACTGGAGGTTGTCGCTGCTGATGTCGGAGTCGAGTACCGGAGCCGCGGGGCCGTGGCACTCACGGTTCAGTGGCACGCAGACCGTCAACCAAAACACGTTGCTACTCAAGTCACTGGTGTTCATTGGCTGGTTGAAGCACTGGTTGGGAAATCGATCAACTTGAGCGAGAGCTGACGAACCGGTTAGTACCCCCCCCACGATGACCGAAAGACACCAAACCATGCTGAATCGAACTGCGGTCCTAGGCCTTCTTCCTTTCGTTCTCATGGCATTGCCCTCGTGATGTTGCAGTGCGGCTTCGCACCGGCCGCGCGCGGGCACGCCACGGCGATCACTTTCATACGCCCATTTCGTGAGGGAGGCAATAGGCCCGGGCAATCTACAACCGCGTGTTTCAGCCCGTTCGCAAACTCGACGCTCAGTTCGTTTGCGAGCGTGTTGCGGGCCGATTACGAGACTTGATCACCTCGTCGATGCAGTCCAACAATTCACTCGGTTGAAACGGTTTGGGAAGATAGGCGTCGGCTGCGACATCGACGGCGCCGCTCGCAGCCGCCTCCGCTGTGTCGGGACCAGGCGCGTCGGCAAACAAAATCACAGGGATATGTCGCAGGTCCGGGTCGTGACGCAGCGCGCGGCAGAGAGCGAATCCATCCATCATCGGCATGGCGGAATCGGTCAGGATCATCTCCAACCGGCGGTCGTGTGCGACGCGCAGCGCGTCTTCACCATCGCTGGCTTCGAGCACATCGAAGCGCGGCTCGAGATGGCTTCGGAAGAACGCGCGCAGGTTGGCGTTGTCATCGACAATCAGCACGGTTCTGACGTCGAAAGTCACGACCGGTTCAACGGCGGGTTCGGCGACGGGTTCAACGACCGGCGCAGCCTCCGCGGGCAAGCTCTCGCTGGATTCCGCCGGCGGTTGCGGCGCGACTGTCTCCACCGCTGCAGGCAGCAGCGATTCATCGCTCACAACGCTGGCAGCACCGGTGCCACGCTCCAGTGGCAGCTTCTGGGTGAGCTCTGCAAATCCAGGGGCCTTCTCCGCTGTTTGCTTAGCGACCGGCACGTTGACGAAGATCGCGCTCGCACGCTCATGACTGACCACGGGTGGCGCGCCACGCTCTTGCATCGCTTGTTCGAGCTCGGCAGCCCGCGCGCGCAACGCGCTGGTGCGCCAGCGCAGGCCTGTCAGCGCAACCGCCAACACCGTGAGGCCACACAGCACGTAGAACAGACGAGTCTCGCGAAACAACGGCTTTATCGAGAACGGCCGCGCTGCGGCCTCGCGCGAGAACGCCGAGCCACCCACCGCCGCCTGCACGCGAAACGTGTAGTCACCCGGCGGCAGATTGGTGTACATCGCGCGGCGTGACGACCCGGCATCGATCCACTCGGTATCGAACCCTTCGAGTTGATAGCGATACCTCAACTGCTCCCCGGCGCGCAGACTGAGTCCTGCATATTCCACTTCGAGGCGGCGTTCGGGTGTGCACTCGAGCCGCTCGATCTCCACCGGTGGTGCGCTCGAGTCCAAGCTCGTCGCGAGCTTCGGGTCGATCACCGCCAGGCCGGTGAGCATCGGAAACCACAACCGCCCGTCGCTCGATTTCAAACCGGGATAACCACTTCCTTCCGGATTGATCAAGCCGGCGTCTCGTCCGTATGCGATGGCATTCACACGCGCGATGGCACCTTCGGCACGAGCATTCAACTCCGCCAAACTCACGCGTTGAATGCCGCGGTTGCCGGAGAGCCACAGGTTGCCGGCATCGTCTTCGAGCACGGCCGAGACGACATCCTCGTGCAGCCCATCGCGCTCACCAAGCACGACGAAGCGGCCCTGTTTGTGGCGAATCAAACCGCCGCCGTAGCTGCCGATCCAAACGGCACCACTGGAGTCGGCGTGAATCTGCAGCAGCGGATCGGCCGGTACGCCTTCTTTGACGCCGAACATCGTTTGTGCGCCGTTGCTCCAGCGGTGCAACCCACTCTGGGTCGAGATCCACACATCGCCCTGTTTGTCTTCAACAACGAAGTGAGTCACCTCCAACCCGTCGAGCACACGCTGCACGTCCTGACCGAGCGGAGCCGTCGGCTCGACGCGATACAACGCATCGGTGGTGATTGCCCACGCGACTCCGGGGTGTGCACGCGAGGCCGCAATGCCGACGGCCTGTGCATTCCCTGGGGGCGACAAGACAAAGCGTTGTATCGCACCGGCGCGTTGAACGAGAACCTCGCCGCTGACGGTGCCGCGCCATTCGGTCCCATCCGGACCAACGTCGTAACCTATGGTCCTCGGTTCGATCTGAGTGTCTGGGTCGACGACGAATCGATCGTCTTCCAATCGATAGGCAACGGCTTTGCCCTGCGAGACGCTGACCGGCCCATGCGACAACTGGCGCACGAACCAAACGCGCTCCAATGGCAGACCATCGGCAGCGCCGAACCATCGGATGGCACTGGCTTGGACTCGATAGAGCCCGCCTGTCGCACTGCCCAGCCAGACATTGCGTTCACTGTCCTCGAAGGCGGTGAGCACGCGCCCGGCTTCGGGGAGTGCCAGTTGCAACAGCGGCGGCTCACGAGCCGGGAGCCACAGCTCGAGCGTCTCACCAGTGGTCGTCCACAACGCGCCATTGCGATCGATCAGCCAGGGGCGAGTGCCCTCAGCGCGCGGGATCGAGAAACGGGTACGCCCTTCGACATCGACCACTTCGGTTCTGCCAGCAGCCACGCGTGAAAACGCAACGGCGCCATCGGACAGCGATCGCACCAAACGGGTCGTGGGGTCGCCTTGAAACGCGTGGGCTTGAATCCTTCCGTCTTCGAGCCATGCCGGATGCAAATCGGCGAGCAGTGCCCACGCCACACCGCCACCATCGACCATCATTTGCGATTCTTCGGTCAACGTGACCGTCGCGTCGAGCCACGAGTCTTTGTCCAGACGTTGTAGAGCGCGGCCGTAGCCGCACCACAACTTGCCACTGCGATCGAACGTCAACTGAAGGCAACTCTTCCCGCGTGCCATCTGCGTGAATCGTTGAGGGTCGCGACGCATCACGTACCCCTCTTCAGGGCTCAACCAAAGCGCACCGTCGGGCGACACGGCGAGAGCATCGATTCGATTGGCAGGCAGACCGCTCTGCGTGTTGAAGGCGGTGAAGTGCAGGCCATCGAAACGAACCAAGCCTCCCGCCGTTGCCAGCCACAGATAGCCGTCGGGGGTTTGCACGATCGCGTTGACGGTATGGGCCGGCAGTCCGTCGTCGGTGGAAAAGCGCTTGACGCTCAAGGGTGGCGTCGACGCGGCGACGCTCGCGATCGACCACCAGAGGCAGATCGCACACTCGAGCAAGCGCCGTATCACAACAGCTGTCGACTTCCGGTCGGACGGGACGATCACGTTGGCCCTCGGCGCACGGTCCGCTTGGCGCCACGGGCACGATACCGACACTGCGCAGCAATTTCCGCCCGAGTCAGGGCGGAAACCGCTTTGTTTTTCACCGCGCCAGTGTGCTACGGGCAGACGGCTACGATTTGAGGCACGCAGGCCGTGGCTGCCGGCGAGCGCTCGGTACCGTCGCTCTTCTTGCCATAAGAGCCTTCATTACCGCCGCTGAGTGGCGTCACCAGGTAGTACCGATTTGCGGCGCTCGGCGCCAACGTCACCGTGGTCGCGCCGCCACTCGAGCAGAATCGCTGCTGCAAGCTGTTGGAGGCTTCGAGGTTCCCTTCGTAGGTGGCGTAGTCGCTGCTCGCACCGCAGGCTGCGCCCCACGTCAACGTAATGTTGCTGCCGGCGGCCTTGGTGACGTTGAGCAGCGGGCCCGGCGTAAACCGGCCGTCGGGTACTGTGCCCGCGCCCGTTCCGGGGCACCCCAAGCAAGCCGAGGTATTGACCGACGTGCAGCCAGCGTTGCAGCTCAACGTGCCGCCACCGGTGCAACTGAACGTTGCGCATGACTGGCCACCCAAGTTGGAACCGTCGCACGCTTCGCCCGACTCGATCGCGTTGTTGCCGCAAACGGCCGCACCGCCAGGCGTGATCCCTGCGCCGTAGACATCGACAGAATCGCCCACGCCGGTTTCGTTGCGATTGTCGGTGTAGATCGCGATCAGGTTGTTGAGCACGATGTCCAGACCGTTGTAATCGCCCCATTCGAAACCGTCGTTGATTTTGGGCGACTGCACCGTCGTCACGCGCGACGGCGCGGACCACGTGACCGCGCCATCGGTGGAGTAGGCATAGAACAGATCGACCGAAGTGCGGCTCGCATCGCGCCGTGTGTCGTAATAGACGACATGCACGACACCATTGGATCCCACACCGATCCACGGATGAAAGCGATCGACGGTCAGTTGATCGGTGGTGGAGTGCGGCGTACTGACGGCCCACGTCGCACCGCCGTCACGCGAACGCGCCACTTGTATCCGGCCGTGATTGGCGGACGGCGAGCCTTGCTCGGGGCCGGTGTTGTCGGTCCACGCCGCGTAGATGCTCCCGCCGAAGCTGCCGGTGCTGAGGTCGGCGTCGGCCGCGACATACATGAAGGCACGCCGGCTATCCATCGCCGGCAGCGCGAAGTCGTAGGAGTCCTGCGTGTTGGCGATCACGGTCGAGGTGGCGCTGAAGGTCGCGCCGCCATCGGTCGACTTGCGCACACGCATCGTTCTGTTGTTGACGCCGGGCCAGATGTAATAGACGTGGCCGTTGGGGCCGGTGACGATGTCGCTGCCGATGCCGCGCTCGTCGCTGGTGGTGGGAAACGAGGAGGTCGTAAACGTATTTCCTGAGTCGGCGGAACGCGCGAAGTACTGCACGTTGTTCTGGTGCCAACAGATGTAAATGCGGTCCTTGAACGGCGAGCCCGCAGCCTTGTCGACGTGGATGTATTCCTTGTCGGCACCGGCGCCGAATTCGCGGCGTGGATCGCCCGGCGTTACCGACTCCAGGCTGGTCCAGGTTTGGCCGCCGTTGGCCGATCGATAAAACCAAACTTGGCAACCGCTGAAACCACAGTTGCCGAGCGTCGTGGCGTAGGCGAAGCCGCCGTTGGACGACCAGTCGACCGCCGGATCGCCACCCGATCCGCCGAGCGGCAACGACACACGGGTCCAGGTGCTGCCGCCGTTGGTCGAGTACCACATGTCTTGATTCGTGATGGGACCGATCGTGCCGGCCACGACTTTGTTTGGATCGACCGGGCTGATCTTGATGGCCGACTCGGCGGCGCCGACGGGCGTGGTGATGCGCACTTCACCGGATACGAAATCCTGTCCTGCATCCGGTTCGAGCGGCGTTGCCGCAGGATCGAGCTCCACCACGTAGCGATCATCCACGCGTTCAGCGCGGCGGTACTTGGTGCCGTTGATCGTGTAGCCCTGGAACATCTGCATGAAGATCGGGAACGCGTGACGCGGGTACTGGCCAGGCCCGGTGCGGGACATCCCCGGCTGTGCCTTGCGCATTTCGACACGGAAAAAGGCTGGAATCGCGGCGAGCTGCTCGCTTTCGTTGGGCGCGAGATACGCAAGGTCCTCGAGCCGCAGCGTGTAATTGCGATCGTCCCACGGCCCCAGCTTGACCAGCGAGGCGTAATCGACCCGCTTATCGACGCCGCGCTTGGTTTCGATGGCCACGGTCTGGGCGCGATCGACAAAGGTTTGGGCGGATACAGCGACGAACGAACACACCACGCACAGCGTTGCCACGAAGCCAACTCGCATCGACGACCCCTCCAGGGACGCGAAGGTGTACCGCGCGAATCTGGTTTCGACAACTTTCTCGGCAGAAAGCCGATGACTGACCGTCCGCGCCGCGTGCCGTCGGACGGCTCGTCGCTGTCGATCCGATCGACCGTCGGACTTGCTGCTCATTTATTCGCTCTACTTCCGCCATGGCTCCCCCCATCAAACGCATGTAGCCTTCGGCGGTTTTGAAGGGGAAATCACACTTCCTCCTCGTTGACACTTTCGCGTTACGTGCGCCGCACGAACGCCCCAGGAGTGCCTGATGCCGATAAAAGAAGCGGCGAGTTTCTCGATCCAAAACTTGTCGATCCTCGACGAGAACGGGAAGGTCGATAAGAAGCTCGAACCCAAGCTCAGTTCGGAGCAATTGCTCCGCTTGTATCGCGCCATGGTGTTGGCGCGCGTCGCTGACGATCGAATGCTCAAGCTGCAGCGCCAAGGCCGGATGGGGACCTTCAGCCCCGCGACAGGCCAAGAAGCAGCCTCATGCGGCGCCACGATGGCGATCGATGAAAACGACTGGTTTGTGCCGGCGTTTCGCGAGTTGGGCGGAATGCTGATGCGCGGCGTGCCGTTCGCGCGCGTGCTCACGTACTGGGGTGGCTTCGAGGAAGGCAACGTCTATCCGGGACTCGAGCGCACGCTGCCGATTCAAGTCATCGTCGGCTCGCAGGTGCCGCATGCCGTCGGCATTGCGTATGCGCTGCAATATCGCAACGAGGCCGCGGCGGTGCTCTGCTTTTTTGGCGATGGCGCCACCTCGCAAGGCGACTTCTACGAGGGACTCAACATGGCGGCGGTATGGAAATCCCCCACCGTGTTGATCTGCCAAAACAATCAGTGGGCCATCTCCACGCCACTGCGCAAACAAACCATCGCGCAAACGCTGGCGCAGAAGGCGGTCGCGGCCGGCATTCCTGGGATTCAAGTCGACGGCAACGATGCGCTGGCGGTTTACCAAGCCACCAAGGAAGCGATGGACCGCGCCAAGAGCGGCGGCGGACCGACGTTGATCGAGTGCGTCACCTATCGCTTGCTCATGCACACCACGGCCGACGATCCCACCAAGTACCGCAGCGACGACGAGGTCAAGCAGTGGGAAAAGAAAGATCCACTGCCGCGCTTTCGCACCTATCTCACCGGCAAGGGTCTGTGGAACGAGGAGGCCGAGCAGAAGTTGCTCGAGGAAGTGGCGCGCGAGGTCGATTCTGGCGTGAAGGAATACGAAGCGTCGATGGCGCTGCCCAAGAAAGCCGACAGCACCTTCGACCACGTCTACGGCACCAA
This sequence comes from Acidobacteriota bacterium, assembly GCA_031395565.1. Taxonomy (GTDB): domain Bacteria; phylum Acidobacteriota; class Polarisedimenticolia; order J045; family J045; genus JANNUT01. The sequence goes on from JANNUT010000095.1 coordinate 7,884, forward strand.
ACACCAGTTGATCGAAGAACAACGCGCCGAGTATCTGGCGAACCTGTCGAAGGAGGCCTGATGGCGCAGATGACGATGGTGCAGGCCATCAACCTGGCGCTGCATCAAGAGATGGAACGTGACCCCTCGGTGGTGGTGATGGGCGAAGACGTGGGGTTGGACGAGGGCGTGTTTCGTGTCACTGCCGGTTTGATTCACAAATTCGGTGAGCGCCGGGTGATGGATACACCGCTCGCCGAGTCGGGGATCATGGGGACGGCGATCGGAATGGCGATCGCCGGCCTGCGCCCGGTTGCCGAAATTCAATTCGACGGCTTCTCGTACATCACGTTTGGGCAACTCGAAGGCAACGCGTCGCGCTATCGGCAGCGCACGCAAGGTCAGCTCACGGTGCCGCTGGTGTTGCGCTTTCCTTACGGCGGTGGCGTTCGCGCGCTCGAGCATCACTCCGAAGCCCGCGAGTCGATGTACACCGCCATGCCGGGCCTGAAGGTGATGGCACCGTCGGGGCCGCGCAATGCGCGCGCGCTGATGGTGGCGGCGATTCGCGATCCGGATCCTGTCGTGTTCATGGAACCGAAGCGGTCGTATCGCGCCTTCCGCGAGGAGGTGCCGGAACAATCCGAAGTGATGGAAATCGGCAAGGCGCATGTCGTGCAGGAAGGCACCGACGTGACGGTCATCAGTTGGGGCGCGATGATGCGCCCGACGTTGACCGCTGTCGCCGAGCTGCACCACGCGATGGGCGCGAAGATCGAGTTGATCGACCTGCTCACGTTGTCGCCGTTGGACGTGGCCACCATCGACGCGTCGATTCGCAAGACCGGTCGTGTGGTGGTGGTGCAGGAATCGCCGCGCTCGTTCGGCATCGCCAGCGAAATCATGGCGCGCGCCAACGATCACAACTTGATGTACCTGCAAGCGCCGATGAAGCGCGTGACCGGCTACGACGTACAAACGCCGTACTTCGGGAGAGAAGAACATTTCATTCCGTCGCCGCAAGTGATTGCGCGCGGCATTGCCGAGACGCTGGCGTTTTGACCAGTCTTTGGGCGCAGAACTGACAAGCATGGAGGCACACCCGTGTTCGAATTCAAACTCCCCGACCTCGGCGAAGGCATTCACGAGGGCGAAATTCTGAAGTGGCACGCGCAGGTGGGTGAAACCGTCAAAGAAGATGCGCCGCTGGTTGATGTCGAAACCGACAAAGCGGCCGTCACGATCCCCTCACCTCGCGGCGGCAAGATCGTCTCGCTGGCCGGCAATGTGGGCGATACCGTCGAAGTGGGGCAAGTGATTGTGGTGATCGACGATGCTTCGTCGGGAACTGCGAAGACTCCCGTTGCGGCGCCGCCTGTGGCGGTGCCTGCTTCCGCGACCGGCGCAGCGCCCCCCGCCCCTGCGGTGGTGCGCGCGAGTGGACCGGTCGTCGCGGCGCCAGCCACGCGGCGGATCGCGCGAGAGTTGGGAATCGACATTCAGACCGTGGCAGGAACTGGTCCGGGCGGCCGCATTTCGGTCGACGATGTGAAGAGCTTCGCCAGCGGTGGTGGTGCCGCGCGTGCGGGTGAGTCGGTGACAGACGACGCCGGGATCGATCAACCCTCGACACCAGCCTCGATGGGCAGCGTCTCGGGGATTCCGTATCTCGAGCTGGAAGCGATGCCCGACTTTGCGTCGTTTGGTCCTGTCGAGCGCGAGCCGGTGCGCTCGATTCGCAAGAAAGTGGCCAAGCGAATGGTCACTTCGATGGTGCTGGTGCCACACGTCGCACACATGGACGAAGCCGACGTGACGCAACTGGACGAGTTTCGAGTGCGCATGCGCAAAGAGCTCGAGGGCAAGCCGGGCGGCAAGATCTCGTTGATGCCGTTCGTGATGAAAGCGGTGGTCGAGGCACTGAAGAACTACCCGATGTTCAACGCTTCGCTCGATCCTTATCGCGAAGAACTGGTCTACAAGAAGTACTACAACCTCGGCATCGCCGTCGATTCGGGCAAGGGCCTGATCGTGCCGGTGATCAAGGGTTGCGACGCTAAGTCGGTGTTGGAAGTTTCGGCGGACGTCGAGGCGATCGCAGCCAAGGCGCGTGCGGGTTCGATCGAGGTCAACGATCTGCGCGGTGGGACGTTTACCATCACCAACGTCGGCTCACTCGGTGGAACGGGACTGTTCCCGACGATCAACTACCCCGAGGTAGCGATCCTCGGCATGGCCAAGGCACAACAGCGTGCTGTCGTGCGTGAAGGACAGATCGTGATTCGCACGATCATGCCGCTGACCTTGGCGTTCGATCATCGCGTCGCTGACGGTGCCGACGCCGCGCGCTTCATGAACGAGATCGTTCGCCGCTTGTCCGATCCGCTCTTTTGGTTGATGACGAGGTAACGACAATGGTGATGGGATCGCTGAGCCAAGAAACCGAAGTCGTGGTGATCGGTGCCGGTCCGGGTGGATACGTCGCCGCGTTGCACGCTGCCGACTTGGGCAAGGAAGTGATGTTGATCGAGGAGCGCCCGCGTTTGGGGGGCGTGTGCCTGATCGAAGGGTGCATTCCGTCCAAGACGCTGATTCACGCGGTCGAGCTGAAGCACCAAGCCGAACTCGCCTCGAAGATGGGGTTGTCGTTCAGCGATGTGAAGGTCGATCCCGCGGGTCTTTTGAAGTGGAAAGAGTCGGTGGTCGATGGCCTGACCAAAGGGATCGCCGGGCTGATGAAGAACCGCGGCGTCGAAGTGATCAAAGGCCGCGCGCGCTTCACCGACAAGCACACGTTGTCGCTGGAAGGGGCCGACGTTTCCGCGATCACGTTCAAGCACTGCATCCTGGCCACAGGTTCGCGTGTCGCGCGATTGCCGATGGCCGAGGGCTTGCCGGTTTGGACCTCGAAAGAGGCGCTCGACATTCCTTCGGTACCGCCGTGTTTGCTGGTGATTGGTGGTGGCTACATTGGACTCGAACTCGGCTTCGTGTATGCCGGTTTAGGGTCGAAGGTTACCGTGGTGGAAGTGCTCGAGCAGTTGCTGACAGGGTGCGACACCGATCTGTCGCAGCCGGTGCTCAAGAGCGCGCAGAAGAAATTCGACGCGGTCATGTTGGGCACCAAGGTCACCGGCATGAAGCACGACGGCAAACTGTTTCACGTGACCGTCGAGGCGGGCGGCGCTAGCAAGACACTCGAGTTCGATCAAGTGCTGATGGCCGTGGGCCGCAAACCGAACACCGAGGCGATTGGCTTGGACGTTATCGGAGTTGCTGTCGACAAGGGCGGCTTCATCACCACCGACAAGCAAAAGCGCACGTCGGTACCGCACATCTACGCGATTGGCGACATTACGCACGGGCCGATGCTCGCGCACAAGGCGAGCCGCGAGGGGAAGGTCGCGGCCGAAGTCATCGCCGGACAAAACTCGGCGTTCGACAACGTGGCGATTCCGGCTGTGGTCTTTACCGACCCGGAGGTCGCGTGGGTCGGGCTCACCGAAACCGAGGCCAAACAGGCCAATCGCGCCGTGAGCATTGCGAGTTTTCCGGCGATGGCGTTGGGTCGCGCCAAGACACTCGGTGTCACCGATGGCAAGGCCAAGATCCTGAGCGATCCGGAAAGCGGCTTGATCCTGGGCGCCGGGATCGTCGGCCCGCACGCCTCCGACCTGATCGCCGAAGCAGCACTCGCGCTAGAAATGGGCGCGACGCTGGAAGACCTGGCCGTGACGATCCACCCGCACCCCACCCTCAGCGAGCTCCTAATGGAAGCCGCCGAAGTCGCCCTAGGCCACGGCGTCCACGTCCCCAAGAAAAAGTAACCCGCACGAATTTCGGGGACGAGTTTCGGGGACGGTATA
>JANNUT010000096.1:0-21322 GCA_031395565.1 Acidobacteriota bacterium
GGCGGATGCGGCCGGATCACTTCTCTTGCAGTTCGAGGCAGCGACGCAGGCGTTGCGCGACCACCTGCGCGGTGCGGCCACGTTGATAGACGACGTACATTCGTGTTGCGTCGCACTGAAACAGGCGGATGCGGCACGGGAGCTTGCCGATCTGCGAACGTCGTTTAGCACTTTTCAAGGACGAGTGGAAGGACCACTTGAGGCGCCGAAGGAGCTGATTGCGCTGCTCTTGGAGGGTGTGCCGAGGCCGAGTTCACAATGCGACATGGTGCTGAACTCTTTGGAAGCGGTCGTGTGCGCACTGCCGGAACCATCGGACCAGGAGAAGGCTAGGAGCGAACTGCTGATCGCTCAGGACCGTCTTGAAACGTACCGGGAGTCGAAGAAGTCAGAGGCGAATCTCCGGCGACAGTCGGACCAAGCGATCGCCGTGCGAGATGCTTTCAACGAGGCGCGTATTGCGACACTCACGAGCACCTATCGTGCTGTAGAGCATGAATTCGCGAGACTATATCGAACCGTGAATCGGGAAGACGAGGCGACATTCGAGGGGCGGCTGACGCCGTCGCAGGGGAAGCTCGGGTTCGATGTTGACTTCTACGGCCGCGGTTTCTTCCCACCTGGCGCGTATCACAGCGAGGGCCACCAGGATGGCATGGGCTTGTGCCTGTACCTTGCGCTGATGAAACACACGTTGGGGCCGCGTTTCACGTTCGCTGTCCTTGATGATGTACTGATGTCGGTTGACTCTGGCCATCGCCGCGAGGTCTGTAGTCTTCTCAGGACGGAGTTTCCAAACACCCAGTTCATTCTGACGACACACGACCCGATCTGGTTGAAGCACATGGAGACAGCGAAGGTCCTCGCAGCTGGTTCGTCGTTGCAGTTTCGCAGTTGGGCTGTTGACAGGGGGCCTGCTGTCTGGGACCACAAGACCGTCTGGGAGGAGATCGATTTGATGTTGGGGCTCGGAAAGGTCCATGATGCCGCCTCGACGCTTCGCCGCTACCTGGAATACAGAGCTGCAGAACTCTGTCATGGCCTCAAAGCGAAAGTTCCGTACCAAGGAGACGCCCAATACGACTTGGGTGATCTGTTGGCGGCGATTGTCGGGCGCTGGATCGAGCTACTGAAGCGGGCTGAAAAGGCAGCGAGTAGTTGGGGTAAGAGCGACCTTGTCGAGCAGCTCCACGCTCGACGAATGAAGTTCAACACTGCACTTGCGCTGACGCAGGCAGAGCGGTGGCAGATAAACCCGAACGTGCACTTCAATGAGTGGGCGGTGTTCCACGTGAACGATTTCAAGCCAGTCGCGGGCGCATTTCAGGCACTTCTCAGCGAATATGGTTGCGCCACTTGTGGGTCCGACTGCTATGTCTCCCCGCACCGAGGCCCGTCTGACACGCTCCGTTGTCCGTGCGGCGGTGTGATGGTCAACCTGAAGGAGCAGAGATGACTGCGGCGATCGAAGCGTGCGAGCCTGTTTATCCGAAGGCGCGGTCGGAACGGTTGTGCGATGCGTTCTGCCAAGGTGGTAGTCGGAGGCCAGGTGTTTTCACGCTTCAACACGATTAGCGGGGAGTGTTAGCCCGACAAACTAGCAGCCTTTGATCGATGTGCCCTTGAGCCGCATTGAAAAGAGGGGTTTGGTCGAGACCTTACATATCGACATTCTGAGGATGGAAACCCCGGTCCCGCGTGCTCGCTCTTCGGGTTTGGTGCAACTGGAGTAGCTCGATCCATGCTGAACCGCGGGTTTTGAAGGACGATCCTCAACGGACATGGGGCCAATACGGCGCCACGCAGTGGAAAACTAGTGGGGGGGCCGTAGCGCTTTGTTGGGTCTGATCAACGAAAAAAGCGTGCGAACTATGTGTCGAATATCGGACTCATCGAGGAAATGTGAAAAAGCGATCCGCAGGCCAAAATTCTTCAGCGGCGTTTCCAGAAACGGAACGATCGTTGTGTAGATGCGAGCCCTCAAAAGGGTCTTCTCCGTACTGGCGGCGTCGGTAGTCCACTCCCAACCCTTGGCTGGAAGAATGCAGACCAAATTGCTTGGGGGGAGTCCGTTGAGCTGATGGGCGGAGGTGAACCGGTCGGAAAGAAGCTCTTCAAACAGCATGCGCACGCTTCTGCCCCTTTGCGCGAGGTTAGTTGTCCCACATTCGCGAAGGACCTCGCAGGTTGCTCGGAGCCCTGCGAGCGCGCGAACGGGCATCGTGGCGAGCGGCAGATGTTCACCACAACAGTCGTAGGGGATCTGATCCTCGCGGAGCGCTTCGGGCAGAACGAGAACTCCGCATGGCTCAGGCGAAAGGAGCCATTTGTGAGTTCCGAAGACGTAGGCGTTCGCGGATTTGGCTGCATCACAAGCTGCATCATTCCCAGGGGCGTGAGCGGCGTCGACCAGTAAGTGGATGTTGGATCCGGCGGCGGTGACCAAAGAGCCCCTGATCTCAGCGATCGGGAGTTGACAACCGGTGCGCCAACAGACTTCGCTTAGGACAAGTACTGTTCGTTGTTGTGACGAAACGGCGGTGCGAGCGTCACTCTTGCGCGAATTCTGGCGGCGTGCCGTTTGAGCGCTCGCCTCGGTCGGTGGAGTCAGCTGCGCTTTCAGTTGAGAAAATCGGTTCTTCAGTTCTGCGAATTGTGCGTCCCACGGATTGAGGACGAACGCCGGTTCGCAAGCGATCTGGACGAGTGTCACATTCGCCTGTTTGCAAAAAATCGTCGCGGCTCGCACGACTGAGGGATGCTCATAAGGTGAGAGGACAACCACCTGGGCAGAAAGGCTACTCAGAGCAAATTCGGCCGCCCTAGTCGTGCCAGGGAAAAAGTACAGGCCCCTCTCACTGTAGATGACGTCGGGGAAAAGCTCATGGAGTTCGGCGCGGGACTCTGTGAGAAGAGTCTCCAAGTATTTCCGAGCAGCAGGGCTACCCGGGACCCGTTCTTGATACGCTCTCACGTACCGATCGGATAGCGAGGCGGTTAGTGTCATCTCGGGAGCGAGCGACGCTGCGTTTGCGTTTACGTACGAGCGGCCGTGGCGGGCACGAAGACTGGTTTGTATGTCCGCTAGGAACGCGGAGCGTGCGAACTGGGCCCCGAGACCGCCTGCCAGCTGTTTACCCTCGAACTCGAAGAGCAGGAAGATGTGGACTAGCGCATGAACCGCCAGTGTAACGATGGTCCCTAATCGCACCACCGTGCTGTCGACCGTTGCGAGCAACCATGACGAGAACAAGCTATCAGCGAGGCGGCCGTTAGAACCAGGGCCCGAGAGTCCCTCGGCTGCGGCACCGACGACGACCGCACCGGCGATCAGCAGCGCAACAAGGACATGGGCGGCAACTACGGAAGCTCCGCGCGTTCGCAGTATGAGTGGGATACGAAGAGGGCGATGAAGACGGACACGGAGATATGCAAGTGAGGCGGGAATAGCCACGGTCAGGAGTAGGAACGCGTTCACCGCGAGACCATACGCTGCGACTGGGAGTTCGCCGCGGAGCGCTGACGACACCGGTGGCAACAGAGCCAAGTCGAGGGCTCGATATCGGTAGGCGTCGGCGAAAGCAAGTAGCAACAGAGGCACGTCGGCGAGGAACGTGCCGGAGACGTACCCGATCCGCATTAGCCGCAAAAACAACTTGCCCGTCTCTCGCAGCGTCAACGAGCGCCCTCTGGATGCATCCGTGCCGTAGCCTGCAGGTCGGAGTTTGTAAGTACATGGAGTTGCCTGAACCGCGGACCTGATCCGTCAACGGGGTCCACCGCATAGACGTAGTAACCTGCGTTGACACGCTCCCCTCTAGAGAACTGGTACGTAACACCGCATGCGCCTGCAAATTCATCGCGTATACCAATCTCTTGCTTGATGCAGAGTCGGGTGACCGAATCGCCCTGTGAGCAGTTCGCAAAAGCCTGCCCAAGTACGCGCATTGCATCGTAGCCAAAGATGGCGTACGAGGGGCCAGGGCGCGTAGGCATAGCCGCGAGGAGCGACTGGGATTCGGTGTCTTTGCAAGTCGCGCGATTGAGTTAGGGAGCCGGGAAGGTAAGGTATGCCGTGAGTCCGCAGGGGTTGAGATCCTCGATCAGGCAGCCGTCGGTGAGAATGAGTGAGGGCTTTGCAACGCCCTTCGCCGTCAGTTCGCGCGCGAGAGGAGGCAAAAGGTGATTGGCGGAAGTTCCGTAGCCGACGAATACGATTACTTGAGGGCGCGCTGAGATGATTGCTGGAACGGTCATCTCAAGCGCGAGTTCGTCCTTATCGATTTCGAGCTTCTCAGCTACCCGCTTTCCAAGTCTCGAAACAAGCTTGCGAGTGATCACATCTGAATAGACCGCCGCGTCGCGAGACTTGTCTCGCACAATCACGACTCGGGTGGCATTCAGCGAATCGATTTGGTTGAGGACGGCAAGCACTTGCGTCGGATCGTCGGCCGGTGGTAGTCGGAGGAAAGCCCCCGGGTGCTGCTCCGGGAGTTCGTCAACGATGTTGTTCGCGGTGGCGATAGGGGTCAGCATGGGAACACCGATATCGTTGTAGATGCGGATCGCGGCCTTGGTGGTGGCGGATGTCGCATGCCCGATTACGGCTAGAAGATCGTGATTCTGTCTCAACGTGTTTGCGATCCGCACGGCGTCGGCCTGCGTCGCGCAATCATCATCTCGAATCAGGTAGAGTCGCTCTCTTAGCTTGATGGGCGCGCTCTGAAATGCCGCGTTGACGCCTAGCCACATGTCTTCGCCCTGTGCGCGGTTCAGCGGTGTAGTGTCGGATGGACAGTTGCGCGGACCGTCAGTTGGCACACCATCGCCGACGACAGCGATGGCTAGGGCACCGGTTTGCTTGGAGTTCGCGTGGTTGGAGGAGTGAGGTGCGGAGCACGCGCAGTATGTTGAAACGAACAACGATACTAAGACGAGTCGTATCACCGGGCCCCCCCCTGTGATGCAGACACCCAATCATGCACCAGAATCGACCCTCTTTCTAGGCTAGAAGTCGAGCGCCGGCGTGGACACCACTGCTCCTGGCTCATGTCGATCTTGTCGGTCACCTGATTCAGCGTGACTCCGGTTCGTGATCGCGGTAGGGTCGCCTCGCAGGCTTGACGGCCTGTGGTCGTACATGTCCCCAAACGGTTGACTGACGACTTTCTGTTGAGCGAAGGCCGCCCGGAGTAGCGCGGTCACCAACCGCGAGAAAGGGAGCGGGGTTCATCTCCCGCGAAGGCCTTCGGCTCGTAGAGCCGGATACCAAGAGATTGGTTCGTCCGGCTCGATGGGGGCTCCTCGGTCTAAAGACTTCATCGAAGTCCAATCCCGAGGTTCTACCCAATGAGGATCCGCGCGGTGAGCTGGTACTTGCCGCGCGGGCGACCGCGACAGACCTCGCGTCAGGGCGAGGCCGCGTGCATCAAAGTGGGTGCGTTCTCAAGGATGAGGACAAATCCCCCCACGGGAGCAGGACCACAGCCCGCGTAGATCGGGAGACGGCTGCAAGAGTCGAAGGTTCGGCTGACGTGCGCCAGCGTCGGGAGCATGTCGTCGGTGACGACGACATCCGGGGAGTAGACCTCCTCGGCGACGGGCCGATAAAAGCCCGCGGTGAAAAGCTCAACGATGAAAGGCCGGCAACGGCTTGCTGGTAACGAACGAAAGAGACGAGCCAGAGTGCGAACGGGCATCGGCGGATGGGTAGGGGGCGTCTTCCAGTTTCGGGCCCCAGAAAACGTGCCTCAGTCTGAGGCGCGGCGACTTTGGCGCGGGGGAACCCGCGCACATACCGCCGAACCCACGGACCCCACAAAGGTCCTAGCGACGTGACTTTCGTTTGGAAGGTGAACGCTAAGCGGGGAAGGGCTCAGGCAGCCGGGGGTGATGCCCCGGTGCCGCTTCGGTCGAAGCGGTGCTTCAAACGCCTGAGCCTGGGAGTGTGAGCCAAGTAGAAAGGAGCGGGAACGCTCCGGGGTGATTTCGGCAAGGCAGTCGGAACCCCCTCGTGGCCTGACGGGTGGTGCCGGGGCTAGACGAGGACGAAAGGCTTGACGAGCGATGTTCTTGACAGAAAGCGTAAACGCCCCGTGAGGCAAGGAGCCTCACGGGGCCGGCATCCTGGGTGGATGCCCAACGCGGGGGAAAAGGACTTCCCGGGTGGGAAGTGCTTTTTTTCAGCGGAATGGCGACGTCGCGCGAGACGTGTGTTCGCGCGACGTGAGGTTAGAGGCAGGCGCTACTGGTATGTAGCTGCGCAACTGCAAGAAGAAACTGGCGGCGGTCAGGAGTCACGGGCGAGCCACACGCCCATAACGGGGGAAGCGAGAGCTTTCATCCGGGATGGAGAAGCGTGCGGCATGACAGGGACTTTGGGCTACCGCCAGCAGGCGCAGCGACAACGGTGCGTGCGTCGTTGGGGTTCAAGCGAAGGGCGAGGTTGTGAGCAACCGGGGTTTTTCTCGCCGCTTCTCAACCGGTGCGTTTCGCGCATCGAGGATGAAGGAGGCACTGAGTGTTTTGAGCTTTGGGAGCCTGTGCCACCGCACGGAAAACAGGCTCCACATTTGTCGGTAGGCGATGAAGGGGAGGGAGTACCACTACGAGGCTGTGAGCCAGGCTGCGTTCATTCAGCAGCTGGCGACGCTGTACGTGCAGCGCGGGTACTGGTTCTACGTCACGGGAATCATTCCTGAGGGAAAGGTCAAGGCGCGGGTCGACGCAAAGCTGATCGGCCGCTATTCAATCGCGATCTCGAAGTGGGCGCGCTACCGCCGAAAACTCGCCGGGCTCGGCAACGCCCAATACCTCCGTCACGGAAGCTTCTTCGTCATTATGGCGACCAAGGGCGCGCACAAGGTATGGCTCGAAGAACCATTGACGGATTGCAGGCGGGAACCGCTGCATGCTTTCGGGTACTCGATCAGTTACCGCCAAGGGCGTGACGGCCGGTGGCACGTCGCCGTGCGCATCAGCGTCGAAGAATTCAAACGCCTCAAGGCGTACCTGCTCGGGATCGCCTGCCAACGCAGCGTTGAAGAACTCGCCGCTGAATTCCAAGGCATCCCGTTCGAGCCATACGCCGCGATCCGTCGTCAACTGCTCGAGCTTCGTCATTGGGTGAATCAAGCACGGGCCAAGCAAAGCCTGGAGCCGGTCCCGATCCGCGCGATCCGGCTGCACCGGAAATCGGTGAAAGTCTTTGAAGCAGAGCTGATCGAGCAGGAGGCCGCCTGAGTAGCCCCTCGGGTTGGCGAACGCGGCGATCGCGTCACCGACAATCGCGCTGCGGTCGAGATCGCGCCGTGCAGGCGTCGAGCGGGTTGACCAGAGAAGCGCCGCGAGATCCGCGGTGCGCGACGCAGCGAAGTGAGGGGACCGGTCCCGAACTTCGCGTACAACGCGCCGCGCGCTCGCTGGGGCTCAACTTCCGCGTGAATGTGAAGGAACTCCCGGGTTCGCCGGATCTCGTCTTCGACGAGTTGAAGACCGCGATGTTTGTGAACGGGTGCTTTTGGCATTCGCATCCGGGTTGCGCCGGGCAACGGATTCCATTCCCGGAGGACGGCGCGAAGCGCGCCTTTTGGCACGAGAAACTGATCCGCAACGTGCTGCGTGACGAGCGCGTCGCGTCGGAGCTAGAGCATCTCGGTTGGCGAGTGGTGGTGCTCTGGGATTGTCAGACGCGGCCGCGAGCGATGCTCATCGCGGCTCTTCGCGCGTTGCAGCACGTCACGTGAGGTCCGCGTGTCGCGGAGATTGGCGGAGAGAGATTTTAGATGGAGGAATAATGAAACCGACAATTGAGCAAGGAACGCCCACGTCGCGAACAGATGAGACCGCATATCAGGAGTATCGCCAGGGATGCCAGCTCCGAGGAGATGCGAGGGTTCTCAGCAAGGAGGAATTCGAAACGGTGAGGCTGACGATGCTGAAGCTGGAGAACTCGCCGGACGATGCGTTGAAGGCGGCCGCATTGCCGGTACTTGAGCGACTCGGCATCCTGGGCCACGACGATCGGCCTGACGACTAGGAAATGCGTAGCTTGCGGCCGACTGCCGCGTCGAACTTCTCAGGGTGGCGGCCGCCGGTGACCTGATAGATGAGGGAAAGACTCTCGGCGGCAGCGCGTCGGAGGTTTGGCTCCCACGATGTGGAAAGCCGTTCGTCGCCGAGCGCCAGGTACCGCGTTCCCTTGAACAAGAGAAGTTCTTGGAGGACTCCGACAGCATCCTGTGGTTCGCGCATCAGAGTCGCTTCGACCTGGCCGGATCCGGGTGCCGATCGAAAGAACCAACCAGGGGCCCTCGGAGCACTGAGCGCGTTGAAGTCGAGGTTCCCGACGATGAAATCGCCTGGGCGGTCGTGTTGGAGTGAGAAGAGACTCGCAATCGCACGCGCTCGGAATGATTGCGGGAAACCAAAGAGACCTGTCTCCTCGGAGTCAGCTCGCAGTGTGGGCAGCCAGGCGTCGATCAACTGCTCGGGTGTCGGCCATCCAAGCACTTCGCAAAGCGTCTCCTGCAGCACGCGTGCGAGCTTGTTTTTCGAGGCGGAGTCGGGCGGAATCGCTGTTGGTGTGATGCCCAACCCGCGGAGCACCTCGACGAGTCGCAAGAAGCGCAACGCGGGGCTGATGTCGCTCCACCTAAGCGCACGATCTCGCGCGATCAGCCCGCATGGGCCCCAAGGTATCCATAGTGCGAGGTCAACGAGGACATGTAGTTCAAAGGGATAGAGGCGGGCGTAGTCGATGACCAGTTCGTCGTCGGAGCGTGGTTGTTCGAGCGGGTTGGGGAAGGGCCCGAGCGGAAAGATCTGGTTCCACAGGAGCGAAAGAAAGCTGTAGTGCCGGGTGCCGTCAGTTAGCAGGCTTTCGACCGGCCCGAGCGGATCGCCAAGTCGCAACAGGGCGTTCCCCTGTTCGGCCACAGCACTGAACTCGAATAGCTCGACGGAGGTGAAGGGAACGGGCGTCCCTGCGATCTCGAAACACTGGAGTCCGGGACACGAGAAGGAATTCGAGAACGGAACGGTGACGTCGACCGACTCGATAGCGGTGCCGAAGAGCGGTGCCAAGCGGTGCCGTGCAATCACAAAAGAGGACTCGTCGTGGGCGGACGCGAGCGCCGTCAGAGCAGCGGCAGGGGCGAGGTAGTCCACCAACGTTGCCTCACGAGCGGTGAGCGCTCGGCAACTCCGGAGCGACTGGGCGAGGCCGCGAGCGCTGGTGTCGGAGAGCAGGGGCAGGATTGGCAGAGGACCAGCCTCCGCGATGGCGTCGAAGAGCTGGAACAAGGCGAGTGCCGACTCTGTCCGTAGCCGATGTGTCAGAAGCCCGTAGGTTGTCCCCAACATGCGGCGAAGGTGGTCGTGCTCGTGAGCGATCTCGGCGACGAACTGCTTCGTGGACAAAGGCAATGCGCCGAAAATTTCGGTCCGTGATGATGTTGGTTGAGAGTGAGCCAATGCGCGAGCGAGCGATCCTCCGGCATCGATCGAGATGAGTTCCTGTCGTGTGCGGCCGAGGTCCAGGAAAAGACAATCCGGGTGGTAGAGCGCGTATCCCGAGGCCAGCCGTCGATCGCCTCGATAACCCTCAAGCATCTTTACGCGGCGGAGTTCCTGCGCTCAGGAAACTCACCAGCAGCATCGCGAAAGTAGCGACTTCGTGGACAGGCGCCTTGTCTGCCCCGAAAAAATGAGTGAGCAGGAAGGCGGTGCAAACCGACAAGCGTTCGACCTGGTGGCGGGTCTCCTCATCGTGCAGCGCATCCCAAACTTCCCGACCGGCGGCCTCGGCGGCCTCGCACGCCGGGAGAAGCTGGTCCTTGACCCATTGCTTGATGCGGCCGAGATCAGGTGTGGCTTGCAAGCTATCGCCGGAGATTTGACGGCCGACTGCCGACCAGGAACGAGCGAGAAGTTGCTCGGGCGCGAGCGCACGCAAGCTAGGCATCTCCTGATTGATGTGTGTCGCGATCAACTGGGCGAGAGTCATGGATTCCTCAAGTCCTCAGAATTCTCGCACGATAGGAATGCTTTCCATTGAGCATCTCGCGATCGCAGCGCGACGCCGCGGATCTGTTCCGCAAACACGGTCTGGCTGCGATAGGGATGCTTGTTCCAGCCTATCGGGATTTAAGGGCTCTCGCGGTGGTGATCAGTTGGTCTTGTTGGTCGCCAACGTGGGCACAATGGTCCTTTCCCGGATGGGTCGACGGCGGGCGCGAGAATCTGATAGCCAGCTTGCTCGGTGCGTTCACCAAAGCGGCGTGACCAGTCCAACAATTAACCCTGAGAATTCCCGCGTTTGGGTTTTCCCGCGGTCCGGACCGCCCTGTCTGGGCCGCCGATTGCGGGGGCCTGTCCTGCGCGGCTAGCGGGAGCCTCACAACGGAGCCCCGTGACCGGCTGCGCGATTTGTCCCCCAGGCGGAAGGGCTCTTTTTCGCGCCGCTCCAATGGAACCGTCGCTCGCGCCGGTACGGCGCTCGCATTCGCGGGGTCAGGTTTTGCATCGCGCGCTCAACTTTGCTCGCTCACGAGAATCTGCTCATCGACCCAGTCGGCCAGACCGATTTCATCCGCCTCGTGGCGCTCGAGCTTCGGGAGAAACTCCCGCCCCTCCCAGGACTCCGGGATCTCGGCGTTGAACCACATCGCGCGGCCTTTCACGTTGTCCAAGCTCCCCGCCTTGTGAATATCGTCAAGATTCCAGTAGTTAGCACGACGCTGAAATACCGGGTCGAAGGAGTGCACGGAACTATCTTGGTAGCGGATCGCATCTTGCTTCATAGCCGTTTTCCGAGAGCGGGCTGCGTGGTCGGGGAGGACTCGTGATTTGGCGCTGCCGGATTCACTCCGAGATTGCCGAGGAAGATGTGCAGGCCGTGGACTGCCCAGGTTGTGGGACGGCGCTCACGGAACTCCGTCAGTTCTGGCTGCGCGTGTGGAGCGGCAGTTCGGAATCGGCGGATCTCTCGCTCTGTCTCGCCTGCGGGTGGTGGCGCGCGCTCGTTCACAGTTCCAGCGAGCAAAGCTACGAGCGCGGTTCGGAGCGGGAGTCGCGCGAGTCGAGCGCCGTTTGCCTCGGCGCACTCGCCGACACTGCCGGGTTGGAGCGCACGCCCGAGGAGTTGGCCAAACTCGCAAGCGTGCACCCGCGCGTGATCGCGGACCTTCCGCTCACGATGCTCGAGGAGCTTGTGCGTCGCGCGTTCCGCGAAAAGGGCTATCTCACACGAAATCTCCGACCAGGCCACGTTCCTCGATTCGGCATCTGGGAGGTCTCCCGCCTTCGGTCCCTGGGACTGCTCGTCCGTCATGGCGGTGCGGACGTGACGGCCGAGGAGCTGGGCACTTTCGTTCAAGCACTCACCGAGCAGGGCCTCGCGGAGGGCGCGTTGGTCACGTCGTCGCGGTTCTCCGCTGAGTGTGCCGTAGCGTCGTTGGAGCAGACGGGGCCCGTGCGAGTGCAGCTCGTCGACGGCCAGCGTCTCGCCGAAACACTCGCGGTGTTCCGAGCGGAAGCGGGCGCGGACCTCCGGGCGCTGATCGAAGCCACGCCGACGGCGAAGAAACACGTCAGTCAGGTCTCACGGTTCAGGAACTGAGGAGCGCGCTTTGGGTTGTTTCGGAACCAGCGCCACGGGAATTGTCCAGGGGAAACCGTCCGCGTTGGAGCGGTGCGGTCGGCAGGGGGGGAGTGCGCCGACTTTTGGTTGGGGTGCAGAGCGCCCCAGCGGCAGGTCTCCCTGGACCCGCGAAGTCTACTAGCCATCGTTCGCGCGAGGTAGAACACGCTCCGCAAACCGCCTGGTTTGTCCGGCCAGGAATCTGCTCCCCTATCTGAAGTGTTTCTCGTATCTTCAGCGGTCCGCTGGTAGGGGGGGGGAACGCATCGGGGACACGGGGAGTAACGATTGCGAGCAGCGGGCCAGGAACCTGGTGGAATGCGCACCTAGAGGTTCCTTATGGGAGAGAGATTGCGTTTGAGCCAGGCGCCGCGTCGCCGCTCAGGTGGTGCGGCCTCGGCGCCGTATTCCACATTCACTTGGGGAGGGGAGAATGAGTGCTGGATCCAAGTTGGGACCGCTCGACAACCTTCGGGTCGAGCAACTCGGAAACAGACTTGCGGAATACCAGGCCGAATTTCTGCGCGGTAAAAGTGGGCTTGCGACTCTCGGCTGGTGCCTCGTCGTGTGGGCGCTAGGTGACGCGATATGTGTCGCGTCCAGTTCCGGAAGCGTAACGATCGTTGCTTTCCGGGCCGCGCTTGAGGGCATGCGCGCGCCCGAGAGAATTCTTAGCCAGCGATCAATTGCGGGACTGGCGATTGTCCTGTTTGAGCTCGTCCTTCTACTGATTGGATCAGCGTGTTTACGACGCTCGCCGTGGAGCGCCTGGCTTCGTCGAGCACTGCGGCAGAACAGCCCTCTCGCACTACTGCGAGCCGCGAGCTCCGCGGGTGTTCGCCAAGACCTGAGGAAGTTCCGGTTTGGGGGGTTCGCGCAGCGTCACCGGTTGTCGTTGCGTAGTGCGCTGATGTTTTCGGTTCAGGTAGCGGTTTGGTTCTATGCGTGGGGTTTTCTGGAAGGGCTCTACGTGTCGCTCCCGACCCCTGTCGTCGCGCCAGTTGCGGTACGGATTCTTCTCGCGTGTCTCGCTCTTTTCATCTCTTGGGTTGGGACCACCATCATGACAAGTATCGCGCGGGACCGTAGCGCGATCGTGGGGATCGCCACCGGACTTGGGTTGGTTTTCGGTGGGCTGATCTACGGAGCGAGTGGAGCCGACGGGATGTTCGGGTCCATCGCCGGTTCCCCGCTTGAGCATGTGCGTTGGTGGTGCGTTGGTATCGTGGCGCTGTCCATGGCTGTGGTGCTCTCGCTGTCGGCCGACAATTGGGAGACTTCAAAACGTCGAGTACTAGAGTGTGGCGGCCCGGGACGGGAGCTTCACCAGGTCCTTCCGGACTTTCGGCGATCACTTGCACCCCCGCTGGGTTTCGTCATTGACGGAGGCGGCGACAGTGTTGTTGTCTTGGAGCACCATGACTCGGACGACTATTCGGTTTGTGGACCACGGGCAGTGATTTTCCCGATCGATCGACTCTACGAGATCCTGAATTTGTCAGGGTTGCATCGGATGCCGGAGATGACGTTCGCAGTAGAAACGCCGCAGAAAGAGGCACGATTGACGATAAACATGCTCGTACGGAACAGCCCTCCAGAGGAGTCCTACGAACGCGGTGAGCTAGAGGGACTGGTGCTCGCCGGACTTGCTGTGCGGCGTTTTGTGCACGTTGTTTTCAAACGCGGTGAAGGTGAACTAACAGCGATGGCCTTGGGCATGAGCGAAGTCCTGCGCTCATGGATGGGCCGCAGCCCAACGACGGTCGCGAGGCTGATGAGTCGATGTGACGAGATCAAATTCTCCGTCGAGACAGGGCGCGCCCTTCCGGGGCTGCCGGACGAGGTGATTTCCGCGGTCGACACTCGACTGCAGGCAGGGATCGAGACCGCCAGAGGCAGTCTCAGTCTTCGAATGGTGGATGCACTTGGAAGATGGGAGAGCGCATCCTCCGCGCAACGGGCTCTCATGGAAGTCGAGTTGCAACTTCTCGCCCACGAGGAGACGTTGAGAAGCGCGCAACAGGCGCTGAACGATCGGTGCGAAGAGGCGCTTCGCAGCGCGTTGGTTCGAGACTACTCCGATCGACAGAAGGCTCGCTACGAGCAGAGCTTCATTGTGCTTAGCCGAATGGTGCAGTTCGAAGTCGTGAAGGTTGATGTGGCCTTCCTTCCACTGATGGAAGAACTGAAGCAAAAGATCGATGCTGTCAAGAAATCCATCATGACAGCTGGTCGATTTGATCCGGGAGTGGCGGACGAGTGGAAACAGCTTGAGAAGGAGTGGATTGAATTAGTCAAGAACGCCATGAAGGAAAAGACGCCGATTGACCGAATCATCCCGAAAGATGTCCGGAGGATTCTGCTGGGAAGGACAAGCGATCCGCCGGAGGTCGCTCGGGGACTAGAAGATCGTCAGCACGAGTCACCGGTCTAGCTCATGCGTTACCTATGGGGGTATGAGGCGACTCAAATTCCTCGCATCTCGGTTGGGGGTGTTGCTGGCGGGATGGTTGAGAACCTTCTTTCGCAGATCAGCTTGTGGAACGCAGTGCAACTACAAGTTGTCTCTGCGACGAAGCTAACGGTTGAGATAAGGTTCGAGGCGATGCCAGGTGCGGGTGACAGCCATGGCGCACCGGAAACCCGGTTGTTCCTGTTGCTCGGGTCAAGCGAAACCGGCGCGCATCCCGAGGTGGCGCGCACGGTGGGAGCGGTCGAGCGACTCCTGCCACCAGAGTATCGCTGGGTGAGGCAACAGTCAGCCGGAGCGAGTGAGTCCCAGAAGATCGGCGGCTCGTGGCGAGTTGCCAGAGTGGTGCGTCGTGCAGAATTTCTGAGCATTCCACGCGAGTTAGGTTTGTTTCGAGGCGGACTTCTCCCGGAGGCGGAGAACGAGACGCAGCCCGGGTTGGCGCGAGGCGTCAACGAGCTGGCTGGTGACGAACGATCGGAAGGCCCGGGGAGCGAGTCCTGGTTCTTAGCCAGGCACTTGCCAGATGCGTTCATGCGCGACGCACGTGCCGAACTCGCTTCAGGGAGAGTTTTCTGCGTGCCTGTGCTCGGAGCGTTTGCGGAACACATCCGGAACGCGAAGCGGATGTTTCAGGAGATTGAGTTTGCTGCACCGGTGGTTGTTTCGATCGCGCTGCACCCTGTTAGTGAATCGGGACTGAGGGAAGATCGGCAAGTCGCGCTTGGTTGGCGGCGCTTCGTGGAGCTGTTTGCGCTAGGCGCCGCGAACGCCGGATTTGCTGATGGGGCGTCGATGCGAGCCGTCTACGATCGGTACTGGCTGCCGGATCGCTATCTCGCCTACGCGAGTATTCGCGTTGCCGCTCAGGACGGAGCGCGTGCTGTTGGCGTCGCGCAGCATCTCGCCGCGCGGCTTGGTGGAACGCGCGGATTTGAGGTGATTCCTCCGGAAAAAGAGGTTTTGGGAGCGCCATCCTGGCTAGCGAGACCAGGGCTCGATATTCCACAGGACACTTGGTCCCAGAAGGACTGGGAAAACTCATTGCAGTTCTGGCGTGAGCGGCTTGCGCGGGAAGCTATCGCAGAGCCGTTTGATGAAGTCTATTTGCGATTCCTGGCGCGACTTCCGCACATGTACACGCTTGAAGAGATCGCCTCGCTTGTTTCACTGCCTGTGGCGGACAGCGCGGGGCTTGCCGGGCTCGACACTGCTCAAGTCGCACCGTTTCACCCTCCCGCACAAGCCCGGACGCCGGTCTACGCCGCTGACGGGAAGGCAGCGGTGCCCACGGAAGGGCGGCGACTGCGGGTCGGAATGGTGCGGCGCAGCCCTGTCGTGTCGGAGAAACTGGATTGGCGCGAACCGGGGACGTACTTCTGGCACTCGATCGACGCCGATGAGCTGACGAAGCATGCCCTCATTGTAGGAAGCACTGGTTCTGGAAAAACGGTGACGACGAAATTCATGCTTCTTGAACTCGCGCGCGCCGGAGTTCCGTTCCTGGTGGTCGAGCCGGTGAAGGCCGAGTACTGGAACGGGCTCCAAGCGGTTCGTGGCTTGAAGCGATTCTGTCTGGACGGTGACGCTGGAAAGCGCTCACGCGATTACCTGGCCTTCGATCCGATGCGGCTTCAGAAGGGCGTTTCTGTGTCGCGGCACGCCTCCTATTTGAAGTCGTGCTTCGAAGCCGCATTTGCTATGCCGCCGTGGCTCGCGCTGATTCTTGAAGGAGGGATCCGAGACTACTACGTTGATCCGCGGGAGATGGGTGGATGTGGCATGGACCTCTTCTCGGAAGGCTGTTCTGGTTTTGAGCGCGTAGAAACGGATGACGGTGCACGGCGGGTGTTTCCATCGCTTGGGACGTTCGTTGAGTACTTCAGCGGGACCGACAGTGCTGCTGAAATGGGAAATGGTGCAGGCTACCTGGACCGAGTGTTTCGGGAGGATGCCGCGAGTGCGTCGCAACAAGCGGCGGAACACAAGGCGATGTTTCGCCGTCGTTTTCAGACGCTGCTGGGCGGCGCGTTCGGCGAAGCCTGCCGGCTTGCGGACGACGTGACGATCGCGAGCCGGGGCCAGACAGTGGAGCCGTTTGGATCGTGTCTGGACAGCCCGACCGTCTTGGAGCTTGAAGGCGTAACCGATCCGGAGCAGAAGGCACTCGTGATGGCATTTTTGACGACGTTCTTGGTGGAGCGACGTCAAGCCGCGGCTCGGGACGCTTCCGCGGATGGGGCGAGTGGAAGGTGTTCGCTGAAGCACGTGCTTGTACTCGAAGAAGCTCACCGGTTGTTGAGCGCAAGTGGTGGGCAACGCGGAGGTGACTATTCCGGGCGCGATGCAAGAGCCACCGCGGTTTCATTGTTCGTGGATATGCTCGCTGAGATGAGAGCGCTCGGTCAGGGAGTTGTTGTGGTGGAGCAGATCCCAACGAAACTTGTGTCGGATGCGATCAAGAACACCAACCTCAAGATCATGCTACGACTGACGTCACGTGATGACCGCGAGTACTTAGGGGAGGCAATGCGGTTCACCACGGAGCAGAAGGAGTTCGTCAGCACGTTGCGCGCAAAGGAGGGTGACCGCGTCCAGTTCGTGGTGTTCGAGGAAACACTGGACCAACCGGCGCTCTTGGAGTTGCCGCTTGGTGGAGACGGGTCGCTGCACAGCGAGTTCTTCAGACCATAGGGGACAGCAACGTGTCAGACAGTGGCGAGTCGGCGCGGCGTCAAGCAGAACAGGAACGAACGCGTCAAGCTGTAGAGCAGTCGCGGCAGCGAGAACAAGCGCAGAGAGAGACGGCCGCGAGACAGTCCCAGGCGGAGAAGGCCACAGAGGCGAAGCGTGCGCAAGAGGCAAGAGCCGCGCATGAGCGGCAGGAGATTGCGGCTCGGAGAGTTGCGGAGGCGCGAGGAACAAGCGAGCAGGCGGCGGCGCTTGAGCGCTTTCGGAAGAAACAGAAGAACGCGACGGAGATTCAGTCCCGTGAGTTGCCGAACGGTCTGCGGGCTTTTGTTGCGCACGAACCCGCACGTCTGCCCACTCACAAGCCGGGCACATGGGTTGAGTATACAAAACAAGTTGACAACACAGGGGCGACCATTCTAATGGATAAGACGAGGTACAACGCCGACGGATCGGTTCGCGACAACCACCCAAAGGGGCCGGCACCGCGTCCGGTTCAAGGCGGCCGGTAAAACGGTGCACCTTCCGTTGGTAGGAGCGCTGGTGGATTTCGAAGAACGCAAGTCAACGCTGTTGAAACTCGTGCGGTTTGATGAGCCAATCAACGTCTTGTCGAATCTTATGGAGACCGTGCCATTTGCTTGGCCTCATACAGAGCCGGCAATCGTCGATCTCACGTCGGAGCACGTGGTTGCCGTACTGGAGCGGTTCATCGGAGGCGAGCTGACTGCGGAAGATGTTGATCGGTGGGCCAACATGGTGGAGTGCCGAGAGGATTTGTCCAGTACAGAGATCGTGGACGATGTTATCTTCGATCTTGCCAACCCATTTATGATGATTCATCCGCTGAGCGCGGAATCAGCAATGCAGTACGTTAGGACCGTAAGATCAAGAACATAACCGTACGCCATCGATCGAGACGCCAACGGCGGGTGGTGCCACGCTGGCCAACGGCATCAAATACTGATCCGTTCCACCAGGTTTCTCGTTACCGCTTTCTGCCGTCTGTCGTAGAACCGTGTCGTCCTGATGTCGGAGTGCCCGAGCAGGAACTGCACGTCCTCGATGTCAGCCCCCTGGTTGAGAAGGTCTGTCGCCGTGGTCGATCGAAATGAATGCGGCGTGAAGCGCGATGCGGGGAGACCAGCGTCTCGCACACGTCGCTTGACCATGCGGAAGATGTCGGTGCGGGTCATTGGCTTAGACGCGAGTTTTCCGGACCGGCCGCGCGCGCTGCGAAAAAAAGGTGCCGCGCTCTCGGCGGTGCCGGCACCGACAGTCGCAAGGTACTCGTTCAATATCGTTTCCAAATCATGCCGCACTGGGATCTCGCGATGCTTTCCGCCTTTCTCGTCGAAGCGGAGCATCCGTTGCGTGCCGTCGGAGCGGTAGTCCTTGACGCGTAGCTTCGCGACGGCGCCCACGCGGCACGCGGTGTAGATCAAGACCGCGATGATCGCGCGGTCGCGAAGTCCGACGGCGGAGCCAGTGTCGATCGCTGCGACGACCTCGCGCGCTTGTTTCACCGTAAACGCCGGGGTCCGTCCTTCGGTCACGCTGTACTTCGGGCCGCGGACGGAGAGCGCCGGGTTCAACATCACGGCGTGGCGCGTGACGAGAAAATCGAAGAGCCCGCGGATCGCCGCGAGGTGGAGTTTCTTCGAAGGCTTGGCGAGTGCTTCGCCGTCTTGCTTGGGCTTGACGTTTTTCAGTGTGTCGATGTGCGCGCGCACGTCCGAGGGCTTGACGGTCTGCAGCGTCAATCCGCGGGTCGCGCACGCATCAAGAAACCGCTCGCACGCCGTTTGGTAGGCAGCTTTGGTGTTGGCATTGTCAATCGAGGCGAAAAACTCGTCCCAGGCAAAGCGCGCGCTATTCCCGCCGCGGAGGATCAGCGCCGGAGGCGCGGGAGCCGTCGAGCGCGTGTCCGCGACGGCGTTTTGGTCCTGTCTCACCGGTAACTTGGTTTCGTCCGCCACGGTCCCCTCGCGCCCGATCTAATGTAACATAACGTCCTTTATGATACACTAGAATGAGCGGCAGGGGAAGAGGTCGAGGGACGGTGGAGCACTCCCTCGGCTGTCTTCCTCGCCAGGAAACATCGGTCTTCTGCCGCGCGGACTCATGAACAACTGGGGCTTGCGAGAAATCCGGGGCGGTTCAACCGCGATCGCGACGAGTCGCGCGCTAGTGTCCATAAAATCGGGGGAAGACCACTCGTCCTCATCCTCATCACTCGCAAGGGTTCTCAACCACGTGCGGGTTTATGTAAATACCCGCTACGTCGAACTGGTCTTCGCGCCAGCTCAGTGGAACGATGTAGATGCGCCACCTCGCTGCGAGCGAGACCACGACATCCTCTCCATCACTACACGAGAACACGACTCTGAACGTGAAGAGCATCGGTTCCATGTCATAGACCCGTTCACAGACACCTGTCGAGGCTGGCAGGCTACTCCGGCACTCCTGCTTTGCTCGTGCGAGCGCCGCTGGTACCGTCCACCTATCGTTCTCGAATACTACGAACAGCCCTGCCGCTGTGATGACCGCCCCGACGATCCAGGCTGCGTGCTTCATAAGGCGCTTCAGTTGCATAAGGTTGAATAGATCCTCTTGAAGTAATCCAATGGCGAGCCATTGCTTCTCTCTAAGCCGTACCGGACGTTCGCCGTGTTTTTCGCTATGTCGGAGATGTATGGAGATACAACCGCTGCGCTGGCGTCCCACAACGCCGCATCGGGACCTGGGTCTGCATCGTTCGCATCTTGTATTTTCGCGTAGGCTATTCCAACGGAGCCGTAGTGATATGCGAGGTACATTCCACCAGCAGCGTGCTGGACCTGATTAGCACTATACACCTGTTGAAATCCGCTCTTGAATCCTGACTGACCAAAGCCGTTGACTAAGAACTCGCCACGTCCTCTACCTTCAGAGTTCGTCAGGCCATCTCCAACGAACACTCTGAGTAGATCCTTGAGCGTGCGGTCCGTTGAGAAGTCTGTGGCACCGTTGGGGTTTAGCGTGGCTGCTGCCGCTGCCAACGCCGCGAGTTTCGCGCAGTCAGTCTCGTCTTTCACATCGTCTCTCGCAGACGTCGCGATGCCCTTGAGAAAAGCCAAGCGCTCTCGCTCACCCCACCAGTTCCGGCGCAGATGGTTCAGGAAATACACGAATGCTGTAATATCTGGCTCATCACCGGTGACAGTTTCTTCGGACTGCACGAAGCTACATTCTCCCTCATCGTCCGTATCGCCATCGCCATTGGCATCCAAGCACACCAACGTGAAGGTTAGCCCCGTAGGATCGAAGTAACTTATCGGGGAGCTTCGCACAAACGCATACATGTTCCACGTGAACGGCTTACCTAGTGCTCTATCATCTACCAAGTCCAGACTCAGAAACTGCGGCGCGCGTCCCGCCTTCTCCCTCATCTTCATGTAGTCGATCCCGGTCTGCTTGTCTCTCGTATGTACCGTGTACTTCGCCCAGCTCCTCGTTCCAATCACACCGGATGCAGGCAGCAGCTCCAGTCCATAGGGATAGAAGTCATTCCCTTCTTCCTTTGCGCCGCTCTCCGCCGTCACCACGCGCAGACTCGACAGATGGTCGCGGTGATGCCAGCGATTGACCCACGTGTACGAGACGGGCGGAGGTGAACCCCCGCCTCCTCCGCTGCCGCCGCCGCACGGCAACCGACCCGCTGACCCGCCCTCAGGGTTTGGCAGATCGACGTCTCCGGTCGGCTCGGTCAACACCCCGATGTTCGGATGCTGGTACTGGCTGATGTGAAAACTCCCGCAAGGAGACGCCAGCGCTTGCGACGTAAGCGATAGCTCGCGCACCGATGACCCGAGGCCGACCGGGGTCAAGGTCACGACCGCCCCGGTGTCGGCGCGTTTGAACTTCAACACGAAGTTCTTGCCGTTGGTGTTTTGCAGATCCCAGCGCAGCGAGATCGTATTACCCGAGCGGCTGACCGTGATCCCGCGCACCTGGTTCGGTGAGGAAGAGGTCAAGGAGTTGGTGAAGTACAGCGCCACCGGCGCAGAGTACGCCGGATCGTCCGCGCTCTCCTTCTTCAGTCGAAGCATGTTGGTTGTCCCGGGCGTCAGGTACGACTCGGCAATCGTGAAGCTGCCCGTTGTCCCTACCGAGGTCGACGGCAAGTAGGTAACCGCCCCTCCCGCCGTCGTGACGTCTCCGATGTAGGTTCCAGCACCCGAGCTGGTGGACATATTCCAGTCGCTTCCCGATCTCACCGTGGTCCCGGCCGACGCCGTCGTGAACTGCTCGGTCACGTCTCGTTCTGCCAGTAGTCTTCCAAATCCGTACACAAACTCCTTGTCCAAGACCGCCCGCCCCAGCGTCGGCTTGTAGATGAACCTTGAGAGCTCCTCGCCGCTGCCGCCGCGCAACGTGATCTCGACGTACTTATCGCTGGCCGTCTCGTTGCTGCTGACGCTGTGGCGGTGCCGGACCGTGCGCAGTCGAGACGCGTCGTACAGGTAGGTCTCGGCTGG